>JAFXAA010000013.1 GCA_017522105.1 Bacteroidales bacterium
CCGCTGTACACCTCTTCCATGTCGGACACGGGGCTTAGGCTGCTGACGCCGGTGGCGTTGGTTTCGGTCAGGTACACCTTGAAGACATCCGAACCGAGGCTGGCGCTGGCATCGCTGGCATAGAAGGTCAGCTTGGTCACGCTGCCCCACTGTATGGCGCTGAGGTCGGCGGCGGGGATGACGAACTGGCTCTTGATTCCGTTGTCAGCCATCCATCCGTAGACAGGCACATACTCGTTGGTGGTGGTGCCGTCGTTGACGGTGATGCTGAAGGCATCGGTCGGGGTGAAGGTGATGGTGGAGCTCCAGGCGCTGGTGTCGTCTTCGCCGCAGACGGCGCGCACCTTGGCGGTGATGGCCTGCTCGGGTGTGAGGTCGGTCATCTCGTAGGCGGTGTCGGTGACGTCGATGAGGTTATCCATGTCGTCGTTGAGGCATATCTGCCAGGCAGCGGCCTCGCCGGCCTCATGCCAGCTGAGGGTGGCCACGGTGCCGTCGCCGGGGGTGAGGGTGGCCCTCAGGCCTGTGGGCGCCGGGCAGGAGACCAGCGTGGTGAAGTTCACGATGCGTATCGTGCTCTCGTCGCTGCCGCAGGCGGCGCGCACGCCGAAGGTGTACTGCGTCTCGCCGCTGAGGCCCGTGAGGTCGACGGTGGTGTCGCTGACGGTGGCATAGCTTGTGGTGTCACCGTTGCTGATGGTATAGACGTTATAGCTGCCTGCATCGCCCGACCACGTCAAGGTGGCGGCATGGCCGGTGATACCACTGACGGCAAGGCCGCTGACGGGCAAGCACGAGGGCTCCTCGCCGGGCGTGTAGTCGATGGTCATCTTGGGCAGGAAGTTCTGCTGATAGACAGAGGAGCTGCCGTAGCCGCCCATCGAGGCGCCCGTGGCGCTGACGCCGTACCACGTGCAGCTGACGTAGCTGCCGGAGGTGGGCTGTTCGAAGGCCACCAGCAGGTTGCCGCCCATGTACTGATAAGGAGTGGTGAAGGTGACAACCATCTGGTTGCCGCTGATGCCGAGGCTGCCGCTGTAGACTTCCTCCATGTCGGCCACGGAGTTGAGGCTGTTGACGCCGGTGGCGTCGGTCTCGGTCAGGTAGACCTCGAAGCTGGCAGAGCCCCAGTTGACACTGGCATTGCTGGCGTAGAAGGTCAACTTGTTGACGATGCCGAAGGCCATGGCGCTGAGGTCGGCGGCCGGGACGATGAACTGGGTGTGGATGTGGTTGTCGACATAATAGCCGTAGATAGGCACGTAGTTGTTGGTGTTGGTGCCGTCGTTGACAGTGATGGTGTAGGCGTCGGTCGGGGTGAAGGTGATGGTGGCGGTCCATTCGCTGTAGCCCTCCTCCTCTTCCGAGCAGTCGCGGCGCACCTTGGCGGTGATGGCCTGCTCTGGTGTGAGGTCGGTCATCTCGTAGGCGGTGTCGGTGACGTCAATGTAGTTATTGGTATCGCCGTTGAGGCATATCTGCCAAGCGCTGCCCGTGGGGTCGCTCCAGGTGAGCGTGGCCACGGTGCCGTCGCCGGGGGTGAGCACGGCGCGGAGGCCCGTGGGGGCGGGACATGCCACGGTGGTAGTGACGTTGAGCACGGCGCTGTAGAGGCTCTCATCGCTGCCGCAGAGGGCCTTGACCCTGACATTGTAGGTGGTGGTGGCGTCGAGGCCGGTCAGCGTGTAGGCGGTGTCGTTGGCTGTCTCATCGGTCCACGTGGTGTCCTCGGCTTTCTTGTACTCAATCTGGAAGCTGCTGGCATCGCTCTGCCAGGTGAAGGTGGCGGTGTGGGCCGTCGTCATGCTGTTGACGCAAGCGAAGTTCTCCACGCGGCGGCAGTCGGGGGCATCGATGCACGATACATTGATCTGGAAGCCGTCGTACTGGTTGCTGTAGTCGGAGATGAAGACGATGGTCACAGGGCTCTCGCTGTATATGGTGTCGATAGTGGTCAGAACATCGATGCCGTTGTCGGTGAAGAGGACTTCGCCACTGGTGCCTATGCCGCTGTAGATGGTGACATAGTCGTAAGTGCTCTCGCTGTGCGAGCTGCCGCTGAGCACCAGCATCTGTGTCGCGTCGGAGGGATAGAGGTAGAGGGTGGTGTTCTGGTTGGGGGCGTAGTCGCCGCCGAGGCCGCCGTCGTCAACGATGGTGATGCCGCAGGCGTGCAGCGTGTCGCTGCTGTTGGCGGTCATGGTGTAGAGACCGGGGGCAAACGAAACGGGGCCTGCCCATGTGCTGTATTCGCTCCCGCAGTCAGTGCGTACCCACACACTGTAGGCCGTGCCGGATGTAAGGGTGTCGAGCGCAACCACGGTGTCGGTGACCGACACGGCAACGCTGCTGTCGAAAGCCGCCGTGGCGGGAAGCACGACGACTTCGTAGCCGCTGGCCGAGCCAATCCAGCTGACGACCACGTTCTCCGCGTCGGAGGCGTCAACCGACAGGTTAAACGGGGCAATGCAGCTGGGGCACACCACCTCGGCGGTGGTGATGGTCTGGCCGCTGATGTAGTCGCTGCAGCTGGCGCTGGCGATGATGGTGGTGCCGTCGCCGTTGAGGATGGTGAAGGAGGACTCCTCGTAGGAGTCTTCGCCGTCGAAGACGAAGCGGACAGAGTCGCTGCTGCACACGGCGATGGTCTGCGTGCCGCTGGCGCCAGCGCCGAGAGTGGCCTGGCCGCGCAGCGTGGTGCCCTGGTAGACCTTGACGTAGAACGGCTCGCTGTCGTAGTCATACCATCCGTCGCCGTATCCGTCCATCATCTGGATGGTCACCGAACACATTGTGCCGCTGCACTGGGCGTTCACTTTGGCTCCTATCGGCACCATCAGCACCGCAAGGAGCAGAATTCGTAACATTCTTTTCATAGTGTTAGGATTTCGGTTAAACTTAAAAATTGTTAATAATCATCGTTCTTCGTTCAGTGCGCCGTCGGCGGATGGTAACAGGGGCAGCGGGGCCCGGAGGCGGCAAATGGCAGTGTATCAAAGCGTCGAGCCAACTCTCTCATTACGTTTGACAGGTGCAAATATACACATCATTTTCGACTTTTCCAAATTTTTAACATTATTTCTATAATTTTTTTTTCGTTCGACGCGCCTGTCACCCCATTCCCGCGCCGCACACCCCACCCTCTCATCCACACCCTCCCCTCGCCTCCCCTACGGAGTCCCTACGGCCGTTCTTCAGTAGTTCTTCAGTAGTATTTCAGTGCGGCACTGAAGAACTACTGAAGAACTACTGAAGAACGGCCGTACCGGGTCCGTAGAGGGTCCGTCGGGGGTCGGAGCGGACGGCACGACGGCATGGAACCCCGACGGGGTTCTGTGACAGGCGTTTAGGTGGGACATTAGCTATTGACATGCAACGCCTACGGCGTTTCACCCATGCACCGGCGGCCCCGCAAGGTGCGAACCCCGGCGGGGTTCCATGTCAATAGCATCGCAACGACCATGCGCAACAACATGAACCCCGGCGAGGTTCCATCTCAATAGCAAAACGGAAAGACACCGCAACAACATGAACCCCGGCGGGGTTCCATGTCGATGGCATGGTGTTCAATATTCGATGACGAGCGCGCCGCTGACGGCCCAATGGGAGAACATGCCCTCGACGGGCTTGCCCTGCGGGATGGCCACGGTGAGGGTGTGCTCGCGGCCGTCGGCCCAGGGCGAGAGGTCGAAGTAGACGGGCTGCGTGGCCGTGCCGGGGCACCAGCCGGAGCGCGAGAAGTCGGAGCTGCTGAGGCCGTTCCAGAAGTTGCCGCTGACGGGGTTGAGGTCGCGGTAGCAGCCGCAGTCCTGCCGCCAGGGGGTGTGGGTGAAGGCGGGCTTGCCGTCGATGAGGATGGTGTTCTGCTTGGGCACGAACTCGTCGCCCTCGCCCCAGCCGCCGTGGCCGGTGCTGATGTAGCGCAGGCGGGCGCTCGCCGCATCCTGCGGGATGGTGAAGGTCACCGTCAGCGAGTCGGTGGCGAAGAGCTTGCCGTAGTTCTGTCCGGCCATCTCCAGCACGTTGCAGGTGTTGAAGAGGGGCACGACCTCGGCATCGGCAGGCCCTTCCACCTCGAATTCCGGGTCTGTGTAGCTGTTGGGGTATGACTTGATGTCCATCGTCAGCAGGTGGCCGCCGCCGTCGTAGTTGCCGATCCAGGCGCCGACGATGACGTCGCCGCCGAAGTACACATCGCTAATCTCCTGTCGGTAATAGGTCTCGTCGCGCCAGTCGATGCCGTAGCCGGCCATGCGGTCGTTGAAGTGGCCCACGCCGAAGGGGGTGAAGAAGCGTACCCATTCCGTTGCAGGCATGTATTCGTCTGTCGCCATCATACCCTGATAGCGCTGGCCGTCGCGTCCGGTGAAGGTGGGCAGCGAGTCGGGGTGCTCGTTGATGCCGCGGAAGAAACCCTTCAGCGCGGCACCACTTGACATCGGCATGACGAACACCGACCCTGTGCGGTCGTAGGCGTCGCCGTTGCTCTGCTGGTGCAGCTCGACGAAATGCTGATAGTGGGACGGCAGCTGCGGCAACCTGACGCGCTTCAGCACCACGGTGCCGCCTGCAAAGTGCAACACCGAGTCGAAGGGCACTTTCCAGATGCTGCCTTCGATGTGGGCATTTTCCGCACCCCAGTGCAGCTGTACGTTGTCGAAGATGCGGGTGGTGACAACGAGGCGTTCCTTCATGATGCGGTCCAGCTCGCGGGGCGAGACGCGGCGAGCGGGAAGCGGAAAGCGGGAAGCGGAAAGTGATGGTGCGACACTCTTACTTTCCGTTTTCCACTTTCCACTCTCCACTTTTTCCGCCTTGGCCAGCACGAGGCGTTTCTGCCCGTTGCGGGTGAAGGAGCGCAGCACGCCCTTGTTCAGCCCGTAGTAGGGCAGCGGGTTGACATTGACGGGTGCGTTTTCGTCCATCTCGAACTCCAGCGTGTTGCTGTTGACGGAGCAGATGTGGCGGTTGCCGTCGCGGCGCCACTCGATGTCGCTGCGCGAGAACCCCGTGCGGTAGAAGTAGACGCTGTCGTCATAGTAGGCGCTGACCCTGATGCTGTCCTGCGCATAGTCCACCTCGGTGACGGTCTGGGCATAGCCGGGGATGAGCCTGCCCTCGGGTTGCGGAGTGACGATGGTGATGACGTCGCCCTCGCGGTACACCGTTATCACAGACGTGTCGTTCTGCTCGCCGTACTCTATCTGGTGGTAGGTGAAGAGGTTGGCCCCTTTGGGGATGCGCACCTGTGCCGTGGCTGCCACCGAGAGGGCAGCGAGGAGCAGGACGATGGTCTTCTTTGCTGCTGTCATGGATGTGATGTTTTTGCGGTGCAAAGATACAACTTTTTCGCAACATTAAGGGAAAAATGTGTAATTTTGCAGCGCGAAAAGCATAGGGGGCAAATGTCTCGCATCAAGCATATAACACTGACGCTGTGCATATTGTTATGCGTGGGCGCGCGTGCACAAGGTGGCGCAGAGAGCTGCCTGAAACTCACATGGCTGGGCGACACGGCTATGCGCGTGGAGTTCGTCATGGACAGATGTGCCGTTGCCGCCGACGGCGGCCAAGCCACCCTGCGGGCCGAGGGCCTGACGGGGGGTGCCCCCCGGGCGGGCCTGCTGGAGCTGCCGCAGGTGTCGAGGCTCATAGCCCTGCCGCGCGGCGCCGAGCTGACGGTGAAGGACTACGACAAAGGCCACATGAGGCGCATGCCCCTGGGCGAAGGCGTGGAGCCTGCCGCATGGCAGGGCGCCAACCCCAAGGAGACGGAGCGCAAAGCCGCGAGCCTCGACCGCAGCGCCTACGGCAAGGCCATGATGTGGCGCAACGGCGCCCCGGTGGAGGTGGAACCGCTGGGCGTGATGGGCGACAGGCAGTTGTTCCGCCTGACGGTGCACCCCGCAGCCTATGACCCCGAGGGCAACGCCTACCTGATGAGCACACACCACACGGCAACCCTGGCCGTCAAAGGCGCCCGGCCTGCCAAGGACGGCAGAGGCAACGCGGCACCGCGGCTGCTGGTGGTGGCGCGCAGGGGTTTCCGCCAAGGGCTGCAGGACTTCATACAGTGGAAACGGCAGGAAGGCTACGATGTGGAGGAGCTGTATGTGGACACCAACAAGCGCGACAGCATCAAGGCCCTGATGCGCCCCTACTTCGACAACGCCACGCCGCTGCGGCCGGCGCCACAATACATTCTGCTGGTGGGCGACGCCGCACAGATACAGGCCTTTGTCGGCACATCGCGCCCGGGAGGCCTGACGACGCACAGCACAGACCTCTACTATGCCGAATACACGGGCGACTGGCTGCCCGACGCCGCCATAGGACGGTGGCCGGTGAACGACACCGCCGAGCTGGGCGCCGTGGTGCGCAAGACGCTGCGCTACGAGCAGTGCCGCGACATGGACACCGCAGCCCTGCGCCGCGCCGTGCTGGTGGCAGGCAGCGAGAGCCGCAACCCTGCACCGACGACCACCAACGGACAGGTGAACTATGTGAGCAGCGCGCTGAAGAGCCGCTTGCCGGAGATGGACACCCTCTGCTTCCACAACCCTGCTTCGGGCACACAGACCTCCGCCATACTGGCCGCCATCGACGGCGGGGCGGGGATGCTCAACTACACAGCCCACTGCACCGTGGGCGGATGGGCTTCGCCGTCGGTGACCTTCGGCTCCATAGACACCCTCACCTCTGCACAGCCCATGATATACGTCAACAACTGCTGCCGCAGCAACGACTTCAGCGGCACCTGCTTCGGCGAGCAGCTGCTGCGCAAGGAAGGCGGCGGCGCCATAGCCGTCATAGGGGCCACCAACGAGACCCTGTGGGAGGAAGACTACTACTGGGCCGTAGGTGGCAGCTACCCCCTGTCGCTGACGCCCCGGCGCGACAGCCTGCGCCCGGGAGCCTTCGACCGCCTGCTCGACAGCGGCGACGTGCGCACGGCAGGCGGGCTGCTGCAGGCCGGCAACATGGCCGTCATGGCTTCCGGCACCCTCTACAGCCGCTTCTACTGGGAGATATACTGTCTGCTGGGCGACCCCACCCTCGTGCCGCGCCTCGGCACCCCGCGCCCCCTGACGCTGTGGGCACCGGACAGCGTGGCGCCAGGCACCACAGAGATGCGCGTCAGCAGCACCCCGGGGACCACGGTGGCCGTCATACAGGGCAAACGCCTGCTGGGCACGGCACGTTATGACAACAGCGACAGCAGCATGCTCGTCGCCATAGAGGCCACCGCCGACACCACGCCGCTGGTGGTCACCGCCTCGGGGCCGCAGATGATACCCCTCACGGACACCGTATACTTCACGCTGCCACAAGGAAGGGTGGCCGTGCTGCACGGCGTGGAAGCCACGGACAGCACCCTGGCCTTCAGCCTCACCAACAACGGCACCGACACCCTCTATGCCCTCGGCGTGAGCCTGACGCCGGACGGCACGGGAGCCTCCTTCAGCACCGACACCCTGCTCATCGACACCCTGGCACCGCAGGCCACCGCGAGCCTCGCCATGACGGTGGCGGTGTGCCGCTGGCACCGCTGGTGGGGCGGCACCCTGGCCGTGGTGGACGGGCGCATAGGCGACACGCTGTGCCGCAGCACGGTGACCCACTGGATGTCAGACACCCTGCCCTCGCTTGCCTTTGCCACCGCCACCACAGACGGCCGCAGCATAGGCTCCATAGAGCCACGTTCAACCTACCACCTCACCGCCACCGCCGCAGGGCCGTGCGACAGCATGAGCATCTGCGTCACCGCCCTGCCCCACAACGACACCATCGCCACCCTCAGCACCGACCTCTCCATAGCCACACTGACCCTCGTCACCCCCGACACCCTGACCCACCTGCACATCGAGGCCACGGCACGTCACGGCAACTACGTGCGGCGCTACACCCACTACCTTGAGGCAGGGCCTCGCACACCCCGGTCGGACGAAGTGCTCGGCTGCTACCCCTGGCGGCACGAAGGAGCAATGCCGTGGAGCACCGACAGCACCACCACACACGACGGCACCGCCACGCTGCGCTCAGGCGACATAGACTACCGCCAGCAGAGCGACCTGATGATCGACGTGCTGATGCCACAGGCCGACAGCGTCGTCTTCTGGGCCAAAGCCAGCACAGAGGTAGAGTACGACTGGTTGAGCTTCGAGGTGGACGGCGTGAGGAAATGCTGGCTGTGGGGCGAATACGCCTGGCGGCGCTATGCCGTAGCCCTGACGGCAGGCAGGCACACCCTGCGGTGGCACTACCGCAAAGACGACAACAACGACGGCGGGCAGGACTGTGCCTGGATTGACGGCCTGCGGCTGCCCTTGGCGCTGTGGGACGAGCCCCACGGATGCCCCGGGAGCACCACACAATGGATAGAGCCGCGCCCTGCAGCAAGCGCCGTACTGCTGTATCCCAACCCCGCCGACGAGGCCGTCACCGTTGAAGCCACCGGCCCCGCCACGGCAGAGCTCGCCGACCTCTACGGCCGACGCGTGGCCACCTGGCGCCTCGACGCCAGCGGCTCCGCAAAGCTGGACACCAAAGACATACCCACAGGCGTATACCTCCTGCTGCTGCACGGCACCAGGGGTATAGAACACCGCAAACTGATAATACAACACTGACACCGCCATGCCTACCGCCGACACCATACAGACAGCACAGCCCTTCTACATGTGGGACACCGTCTACCAGCTTCCTGCAGAGAGCGAGGTGAACACGGGCATCCCCCTGGACTCCATCTTCCCGCCCCGCGAGGTGCAGCCCCCAGTGGTGCGCCGCTCCCTCTTCACCCACACCACCCTGCCGGTGACCCACGACGGCCTCCAGGCGCGCAAAGACGACACTCCCGCCCCATGGCTCTTTGCCATTCTTGTGCTCATCTGCGCAAGTATCATCATCTACTACAAAAGCCACAAGCTGCGCATCATAGACCTGCTGCGCGGAGCCACCGACCGGCGCGCCATGGAGCGCCTGTTGCGCGGCAACAACCTCTCTTCCATGAGCCTTGTCCCGATGGGGCTCCTGACCATAGCCTCCCTTGGCACGAGCATCTTCCTCATGGCCATGGGGCACACGGGCATCATAGGCTGGCTGCTCCTCGTGGCTGGCCTCACCGTGGCCTACCTACTGCGCAACGGCATCATAGCCTTCCTGGGCAACGTCTTTGAGGACAGCGACGCCACCTCGGCCTATATCGGCAGCAACTACCTCTACCACATGCTCCTCGCCACGGCCACCGCCCCCCTGCTTCTCTTCCAGGCCTACACGCCCGGAGGCGGCGAAGCCTTCTTCTACGCCGTTGCAGGCCTCACTGCGTTGTGCCTCGTGACGCGCCTCTTCAGGGGGCTGAAACTTTTTTTAACACTTTCGCGAAGCCGCAGTTTCTATCTTTTTTACTATCTTTGCATCGTCGAAACGATACCGTTTTTGGTATTGATAAAGTGGTTTTTTGCACAATAAGACAGACAGTTGAGATATCATAAGCAATGAGCACAAAGATTAAAAAAATCCTCATTTCGCAACCGGCTCCCGCCGATTTGGAGAAATCCCCCTACAGAAATCTGGTGCGCAAGTACAATGTCGACATCACCTTCTACAAGTTTTTCGAGGTAGTAGGCATATCCGCCTCCGACTTCCGCAAGACCCGCATACACATAGGCGACTACACTGCCATCATCTTCAACAGCAAGAACTCCATAGAACACTTCTTCCGCATGGTCAAGGAACTCCGCGAGAACGTCAGCGAAAACATGAAGTACTTTTGCTCCACCGAGGCCATAGCCCTCTACCTGCAGAACTTCATACAGTACCGCAAGCGCAAAGTCTTCTTCGGCAACCAGTATTTTTCAGACCTCCTGGAGGTCATGGGCAAGCACCGCGACGAGAAGTTCCTCTTCCCCTGCTCCGACGAGAAGCAGACCGAGTACACCAAAGCCCTGGACAAAGCCAAGTTCAAGTACACCAAAGCGCCGATGTACACATCGCAGCCGCGCAACCTCAAGCAGTTTGACATAGACAGTTTCGACGCCATAGCGCTCTTCTCGCCCGTGGGCGTGCGCAGCCTCGTCAAGAACTTTCCCGACATCAAGGAGCACAACGTGCTGATAGCCGCCTTCGGCACCTCCACCCATGCCGCCCTCAAGGAAAACGGCATCAAGCTCAACATCGCCGCCCCCACGCAGTCGGCGCCCTCCATGGCCATGGCCATAGAGAACTACATCATGGGCAAGACACCGGAGAGCGTAGTGGTCACCAAGGGCGACATGAGCCGACGCGGGGTGCGCAACACCATCAACACCCCCGCCAAAAAGAGCAAGCCCGTCATAGCCAACAAGGAGGTGTACAAGCAGCGCATGGAAGAGAAGAAGGCCCAGGCCGCCGCGCGCCGCGCCGCCCGCGCCGCCGAGAGAGCCGCCAAGGAGGCCGCCGACAAGAAAGTGGCCGAAGCAGCCGACAAGGCCGCCAAGACTCCGTCAAAAGCGCCGGCCAAGACCGCTGCCAAAGCTCCTGCCAAGAGCGCCGCCAAGGTTCCGGCGAAGACCGCCGCAAAAACCCCCACCACGACAGCCGCCAAGAGCACCACGAAGAGCACCACGAAGAGTGCCCCCAAGGCACCGGCAAAGACCGCAGCCAAGGCTCCGGCCAAAACAACCACCAAGACAGCGGCCAAGACCCCTGCAAAAACAGCGGCAGCCAAGGCTCCGGCAAAGAAAAAGTGATGCCCTGCACCTTCGGCAAAGAGGAGCGCCTGTGCAGCCAGAAGCTCATCGACAGGCTCCACGCCGAGGGGCACCGCCTCATGGCGTTCCCCTACAGTGTGAAGTGGATTGCCGTTGAAGGGCCGCAGGAGTGCCAGGTGATGATAGTGGCCCCCAAGCGCCGCTTCCGCCACGCCGTGGACCGCAACCGGGTGCGACGCCTCACGCGCGAATGCTGGCGCCAACGCAAAGACGCCCTCTACACCTTCCTGAAGCAGCGCAACATGCACATAGCCCTCTCGCTGGTCTACGTGGCCAACGACATCATGTCCTACGACACGCTCTGCCACAAGGCCGACAAACTCGTCGAGGCGTTGCAGAAAGACATCCTTAAAAGCCTTGAGCCGTGAAGCAGCTGTGGCACATAGTGAAAGAAGTGCTGGCCAAGGCCATGTTGGCGCTGATAGCCTTCTATCGCACCTGCATCTCCCCCTTTACGCCCCCTGCCTGCCGCTACACGCCCACCTGCTCGCAGTATGCCCAGGAAGCCATCAAGAAATATGGCCCCTTCCGCGGCGGCTGGCTGGCCCTGCGGCGCATCCTGCGCTGCCACCCATTCGGCGGTTCGGGCTACGACCCCGTGCCCTGACCGTCACCTATTATATAAATAGCCCATCTGCAACGGATGGTTGCGCGAACAGGCAATAAAAAAAGCACTGTTCCGCTTGTGTATTGCTTTTTTTTGTATATTTGCAAGAAGCGCGAAAGAACTGCGCTGCACCCTAAGCGGGTGATGCGCAGTGCATTCCGCCGCATCCGGCACGACTGTTCTACTGTTGTTTAACGGTTGTTCTACGGTTTAAACCGTTAAACAACCGTAGAACAGCTGTAGGGGTGGAAAATGGAAAGCGGATAGTGGATAGTGGATAGTGGAAAGCGGAAAGTGGAGAGTGGAAAGTGGAAAGCACAAAAAAATAAACATATAAAACATCAACACCAAAAGGTAAAGATTACGGCAAAGGAAAAGATGACAGGGCTGCTGGTGAACGGCAGCGTGAGGACAGCTGGAGTGACCCTCTACACGAAGAACGGGAAGACCGTGATGCGGTCGTCCACGAGCCGCCAGCCGCGCAGCAACAGCCGCGGCCAGTTCGTGGCGCGGCAGCGCATGAAACACACCACGGCGCTGTGGGGTGCGCTGAAAGTTGCCGCTCCGATGTTCGGCGACGGCAAGAACAGCTACGGACGCTTCTGCAAGCTGGCAAGCGCCCTGCCCGTGGTCTTCACGCCACGCCAGGGTGTCAACGCCGGAGCCACGCTGCTGCTGCCAGGCATGCCCGTGAGCGACGGCACGCTGCCCACGGTGCGCCAGCGCCTGGGCGAAGCCGGCGGTTCGGCGGCGCTGCTCACGGACGTCAAGGTGTCGGCCCTGGGACGCAACGAAGGACTGCGCCTGTACATGCTGCAGCAGACCACCGAGGGCGGGACGCCAAGGGTGCGTGTGTACAGCGCCGAGGTGCCGCGCACTGGAGCTGGCAACATAGGCGGCATCACATACCAAGCCACACGCCTGTCCGACGGAAGCCTGGCCCTGACGGGCAACGCCTTTGCCGACGAGGACAAGGGGTGGGCCGTGGTGCGCGTGGACGGCGAGCGCTGTTCGAGCCAGACGGCAGTCACCGGTTGCCGCCAATGGGAGGCTTTCGCCACAGAAGAGGCCCTGAAAGCCAGTGCCGAGACCTACGGAGGACTGACAGAATAGCGGCGCGGCAATGCCTTTTGTGGACGAAATACTGAAGCACCGCAGCCTCTCCATCGTGGGGCTGGAGAAGAACACCGGCAAGACGGTGTGCCTGAACTACATCCTGCGACGGCTGAACGAGAAGCAAGTGGCTGTTGGCGTTACGTCGATAGGCGTGGACGGCGAGCAGGTGGACAGTGTGTTCACCACCGCCAAGCCGGAGGTGACGCTGTATGAGGGGTCGCGGTTCATCACCTCGGAGCAGCACTACCTGAAGCGGCAGACGGTGTCTGTGCTGGAGCACGTGGACAGCCGCCGCACGGCCTTGGGGCCGCTGGTGACAGCGCGCGTGCTGGTGCGCGGCAAGGTGCTGCTCAGCGGCGCAGCCACCACGGGGGTGCTGCGCAGCCACATAAGCCAGCTGCTGGACGCGGGCTGCCGCCTGGCCATAGTGGACGGCGCCCTGTCGAGGCTGAGCCTGGCGTCGCCCACGGTGACAGACTGCATGGTGCTGGCCACGGGGGCCGCCGTATCGGCCAACCTGAAGCAGCTCGTGGCCAAGACACGCTTTGTGCACAGCCTGATAAGCCTCGACGAAGTCTCCCCCACCCTGCGCGCCGCCCTGAGCCCAGTGGGCAGCGGCCTGTGGGGCGTGGACAAAGAGGGCGAGCCGCACGACCTTGGCATAGCGTCGGTGTTCCTCATCGGCAACAGCGGCGCCGACCTTCTGCGCTTCGGGCACACACTCTTCGCCTCGGGGGCCGTGAGCGACCGCCTGCTGAAGACCCTGACGCCCCTGGGCAAGGACATCACGCTGGTGGCGCGCGACTTCACCAAGCTGTTCATCACGCCTGAAGCCTACAACGAGTTCACCCGCAAGGGCAACCGCCTGTTGGTGCTACAGCGGTCGAGGCTGGTGGCTGTGACGCTCAACCCCACATCGCCGCAGGGCTTCCTGCTCGACAGCCGCGCTGCCTGCGACGCCCTCAGCGAGGCACTGCAGACGCCGGTGTACGACGTGATGAAAATTTAAAGGTTATTGGTTATAGGTTATTGGTTATCGAAAACCGATGGATATTGACAGAAGGAGACAATGAAGATAAAGGAGCTGATAAAACAGGATGCCGGGTTCCAGTATGTCGTTGACAGCCTGGAGCTGATGTCGGCCGCTGGACGGAGGGCACTGCTGGAGACGACGTTCAGCGGCGACGCCGAATGGCTGGAGGCCGAGTGGCGGCGCCTGGGCACGGCCATAGAGGCTGTGCATGAATACAAATACAAAAAGCCATACATAGAACTGCGGCACTGCCTGATGCAGCTGCACGACCTGCGCGGCACCCTGTCGTCGTTGGCCTGCCGCACACCGCTGAACGAGGTGGAGCTGTTCGAGCTGAAGAACCTGGCGCAGCTGCGCCGCACAGCCGCCGAGGCCATCGCAGGGCTTGGCATGGCGACAATGCTGCCGCTGCCCGACACCGACGAGGCCTTCGCGCTGCTCGACCCAGACGGCACCGGCATAGCCAACTTCTACATCTACGACAGCTACGACCCGCGGCTGGCGCCGCTGCGCCGCGAGCTCAAGGCTCTGCAGGAGCACGACGGCGACGCCGGGCGCATAGCGCAGCTGCTCGCCGAGCAGAGCGAGATACAGGCCGCCGTGTGCCTGCGCCTCACCGACGCGCTGCACGCCCACCACGACGCCCTCGGCAAGACACTGGAGCAGATGGCCTACGCCGACATACTATTTGCCAAAGCCGAACTCGCCATAGCGTGGAACCTGACGAAACCAACGATAGGCAGCCGGATTGAATACCGTGCGCTGGTCAACCCACGCCTGAAGCACCGCAACGAGGCCACGCACCTGCGCTACCAACCAGTGGACATTGCGCTGGGAGCCGGTGTGACCCTCGTCACAGGAGCCAACATGGCGGGCAAGACGGTGCTGCTGAAGAGCATAGGCACAGCCCAGACCATGGTGCAGTGCGGCTTCTTCGCCCCCGCCGAGTCGACGGAGACAGTGCTCTTCGACGGTGTGGCCACCTCGATAGGCGACGACCAAGACGAGATGAACGGCCTGAGCAGCTATGCCGCAGAGATAATAAAAATCAGCGACATAGTGCGTCGCTGCCGCACGGAGCGCCTGCTGGTGCTCATAGACGAACCCGCACGCACCACCAACCCCGTGGAGGGGAAGGCCATAGTGCAGGCCCTGACAGGCATCATGGAGCAAGCCCCGTCGACCACCCTGATCACCACACACTACGGCAACCTGGGCGGCAAATGCCGTCGTCTGCGCGTGAAGGGGTTCGTGGAGGGCATGGCCGATGTGCCGCTGACGCCACGCAACATCAACCTCTTCATAGACTACTCGCTGACCGAGGACGCCAGCGGCGAGGTGCCGCACGAAGCACTGCGCATAGCCGACATCCTGGGCTGTGACAGCGAACTGATAGAGACAGCAAGAAAACATATTAACAATTAAACACACAAAATCATGAGCAGTATTGCAATCACCATCATCGTAGTGGCCATAGTGGTCCTGTTTGTCATTCTCGTGAGCTACATCAAGGCTCCGCCATCGGTGGCCTACATCGTCTCCGGCTTGAACCGCAAGCCGCGTATCTACATCGGCAAGGGCGGTCTGCGCGTGCCTATGCTGGAACGCCTGGACAAGGTGTTCCTTGGCCAGGTGACGGCGGACATACGCACGAGCCGCACTGTGCCCACCAACGACTTCATCAACGTCAACGTGGACGCCGTGGCCAAGATACAGGTCATCCCCGACATCGAGGGCGTGCGCCTGGCGGCCAAGAACTTCCTGAACATGAGCGGTGCCGACATCTCGAAGCAGGTGCAGGACTCGCTGGAGGGCAACATGCGCGAGGTCATAGGGTCGCTGTCGCTGCGCGACATCAACATCAACCGCGACAAGTTCAGCGATGAGATTATGAGCAAGGCACAGAAGGACATGGAGGCCCTCGGCCTGCGCATCATCTCGTGCAACATACAGAATGTCACCGACGAGAAGAACCTCATCGAGGACCTCGGTGCCGACAACACATGGACCATCCGCAAGCAAGCCAAAATCAACAAAGCCAACGCCGAGCGCGACATTGCCATGGCCGAAGCCCAAGCCCAGAAAGAGGCCAACGACGCCCAGGTGGACAGCCAGACGCAGATAGCCATCCGCCAGAACGAGCTGGCCGTGAAGCGCAGCGAGCTGACCATCATCGAACAGACCAAGAAAGCCGACGCCGACGCGGCCTACGAGATACAGCGCCAGGAGCAGCAGAAGACCATCAACACCAAGACTGTAGACGCCAAGATTGAACAGACCATGCGCGAGCAGGTGCTCACCGCCGAGCGCGTGAAGATACGCGAGAACGAGCTGGCCGCGGAGGTGATGAAGCAGAGCGACGCCGACAAATACCAGATAGAACTGAAGGCCGCCGCCGACCTGGAGCAGAGCAAACGCGAGGCCGAAGCCCAGGCCTACCGTGCCGAGCAGGAAGCCCGGGCCCAGATAGCCCTGGCCGAGGCCAAGAAGCAGGCCATGATGCTCGAAGCCGAGGGTATCAAGGCCAACGGCGAGGCCGAGGCCTACAAGATACAGAAAGCCGGCGAGGCCGAGGCTATAGCCATCGAGAAGAAAGGTCTTGCCGAAGCCGAGGCCATGCAGAAGAAAGCCGAAGCCTACGAACGCTACGGCCAGGCCGCCATCCTCGACATGATGGTGAAGATCATCCCGGAGGTGGCTCAGCACGTCAGCGAGCCCATCTCCGCCATCAAGAACATGAACGTCTACGGCACCAGCGGCGCCGATGCCGCGGGCATCAGCGGCGCCGTGCCAGCGGTCATCAAGCAGAGCTTCGATGTCATAGAAAGCGCCACGGGCGTCAACATGACCGACATCGTGCGGGCCAACACCATTGACGCCAAGGTGAACCGCAACATCAACCTCGACAGCGACAACAAAGTGGATGTCAAGAAGAAGTAAAGGGACATACAAACCAAATGGAGAAAGGGGATACCGCAACGGCATCCCCTTTCTTGTCTGGCGGAAAGGAAGGGATTCGAACCCTTGAAGCGCTGTTAACGCTTACTCGCTTTCCAGGCGGGCCTCTTCAACCACTCGAGCACCTTTCCGTGGATGATTTTCATTCAAGAAATCGGCTGCAAAAGTACTACTTTTTTCGGATATGACAAAAAAAATGTATCTTTGCGAAATCATTTGGGGAAAGAAAAGTACCAAAATATACTAACAATGAAAAAGTTAATGATTTGTGCAATGGCAGTAACAATGCTTGCCGCGGTAGGTTGCAAAGGCAAGAAAGCGACCGAGCCGAAATCGGAAATTCAACAAAAAGTGGACGAGTACGCCGAGTTTGAACTGACGTCGGACCTCATCCAGACCCTCTCTGCCAACGAGAAAGAGCTGGTCAAACTCTTCATCGAGATTGGCGATGTGATGGACGAAATCTACTGGGACGAGTATTTCGGCTACGAGAACCGCGCCAGCCTCGACACCCTGGCCGATCCCGCCGTGAAAGCTTTTGCCCGCATCCAGTATGGTGCATGGGACCGCCTCGACAGCGAGAAGCCCTTTGTGCCGGGTTACGGAGAGCGTCCGCTGGGAGCCAACTTCTACCCTGTAGACATGACCCCCGAGGAATATGAAAGTCTGGCCGACCCGCTGAAAGAGAGCCAGTACAGCGTCATCCGACGCGATGCCGAGGGCAAACTTTATGTGCTGCCCTACCACAAGGCCTACGAGAAAGAGCTGGCCAAGGTGGACAGCCTGATGGAAAAAGCTATCGCCCTGGCTGACAACGCAGGCCTGAAGAAATACCTTGAAGCACGCCGCGAAGCCTTCCGCACCGACGACTACTTCCAGAGCGACATGGTGTGGATGGACATGAAAGACAGCAAACTGGACTTTGTCGTTGGCCCCATTGAGAACTACGATGATGCGCTGCACGGCCTAAAATGCTCACACGAGGCCTTCGTGCTTGTCAAGGACGAGCAGTGGAGCAACGACTTGAGCAAGTTTGCCGCCCTGCTGCCCGAGATGCAGAAGCTGCTGCCCTGCGACGAGAAGTACAAGAAAGAGGTGCCCGGCACAGACTGTGACATCAACGTGTACGATGTCGTCTACTACGCTGGCGACTGCAATGCGGGGTCCAAAACCATAGCCATCAACCTGCCCAACGACGAGCGTGTGCAGCTGGCCAAAGGCAGCCGCCGTCTGCAACTGAAGAACGCCATGAAGGCCAAATTCGACAACATCATGGTACCCATAGCGAAGCTGATGGTGTGTGACGAACAGGTGGACAGCGTGACCTTCAACGCCTTCTTTGGCAACACATGTTACCACGAGGTGGCTCATGGCCTCGGCATCAAGAACACCGTCAACACCGGCATACCCTGCCGTCAGGCCCTCGGAGCTCAGTACAGCGCCTGGGAGGAAGCCAAGGCTGATGTCTGCGGCCTGTTCCTCACCGAGCAGCTCATTGAGCGCGGCGATATCACCAACACCACGGTTAACCAGAACTACATCACATTCATCGCCGGCATCCTGCGCAGCGTACGTTTCGGTGCCACAGAGGCACACGGCGTGGCCAATATCATGTGCTACAACTACTTCAAAGAGCACGGAGCCTTCACGCGCAACAGCCAGGGCAAGTATGTTATCGACGTTGAGAAAGCCCGCGAGGCCGCCCGCGGCTGGGCGAGCATCATCATTGCCATGGAGGGCGAAGGCGACATGGCTGCCGCCAAGGCCTACAGCGACAAGAACGGCAAAATCGGCGAGGAACTCCAAAACGACCTCGATGCCATCCGCAACGCGAACATACCGCGCGACATAGTCTACAAACAGGGAGCCAAGGTGCTCGGCCTGTAAATCAGGCAAAGACAACGAGTGACGACACGCACTATCATGCGTGTCGTCACTTTTTTGTGTGCACATGAAAACTTTTTTTGTATATAAATAAAAAAAACGTATCTTTGCAAAGACGACAGGAAGTGGCTTACACCCCGTAGGTGCTGTATGTCAAAAGGTTGCGGCAACATTCCTGCGACAGGAAAGCCCGTGAGCCGGAACATAAAAGACCGGCAAACCCCAAAGGACTTCAGGCCAATGCCTGGAGGAGGGTGAGGATTGCAAAAAAATGGACAACCACTGGTACGCATTGAAAGTATACTACAACCGCATACAGCCGCTGATAGCCGACTGCATTGCGTCCGGGCTGGAATATTTTGCTCCTGTGGAAGTAATCAAGTCTCTGCTTTTTCTGCACTGTGACAAAAGTGCCATGGCAAGTTTTGTCGTCAACCATCGGAAACAAGTGTGGGTCTACTACAACAGCGAGCGCACGCAGGCGGCCGAAATACCCGACCGCGAGATGGAAGTCTTCCGCTTCGTAGTGACAGCAGGGCACGATGGGTTGGAGGTGCTTGGCGACGACCGGCCGGAGTACCATGTAGGAGAGCGCGTAGTGGTGACCGACGGGCCCTTCAAGGGCGCAGAGGGGTACATAAAGCGCATCAAACGAGACCGGCGCCTGATAGTGAGCATCAACGGAGTGGTGGCTGTGGCCACAGCATACATACACCCGAGCCTACTGAGAAAAGCAGAAGGATGAAGAAGGCACTGTTCAACCTGCAATATGAACTTGACCCGACGCAACCATATACGGAAAGCGGCAGCGCCAAGGGAGCCAAACTGTCGGTCAACGAGATTGAAGACCCTGCGATAAAAGAAACCGTTGAGCGGCTGACCCAAATGGGGTTCAAGGACACCATGAGATGGTTGAGCCAGCATAGCGGCACAAAAGGAGAAACAATGGTGTTGCCACTGACATGCCGCACACCGGAGGCCATCAGCTACCGCTTAGGAAGCCTTCATCCGAAACTGCTCTGCATCTCGCGTCCGTTACACACAATAGAGCGCCTCGACGAGTTCCTTTATGTAGCAAACTGGGAATTGCCAGAAGGGGCATACGTGTGGTGCCATTCGATGACAGCGCTGCTGAAGCGTAAGCTCATGCTTAAGCGATACCCTTGGGGCATCGGCCAAATTGCGACAGGGTTAGACTACCTGTGGAACCGCGTCTTTCCGAAACTGTGGCTCACCCGCCGCCTATATTTTATCTTCACCAACGGCAATGTTCGCACAATGAGTCGTGTGGAAATATTGGGACGCATGTACCGTGCGGGGTTTGAGGTGGTAGACGAGAACTTCCACGATGGTGAGTTCTTCCTGACGGCACGCAAGACCAAAGAGCCGGTGGACGACAAAGCACCGACGGGTTCACCGATAATACACCTGCGCCGCATAGGCCTTGGCGGGAAAACGATAGTTGTGCACAAGTTCCGCACGATGTACACCTACTCAGAGTATGTTCAGCCATACATATACCACTACCAGAGCCTGGAACGAGGAGGAAAGTTCAAAGACGATTACCGCGTCAATCTCTGGGGGCGTCTATTGAGGCGCACATGGCTTGACGAACTGCCAATGCTGTGGAACCTGTTGCGAGGAGACATGAAACTGGTTGGAGTGAGGCCGCTAAGCCGACAGTATTTCAACCTCTATACTCCTGAGATGCAGGAACTGCGGACAAAGACAAAACCAGGCATGCTACCACCATTCTACTATGAAGCTAAAACGCCCGAGACCCTTGACGAAGTACAAGAAAGCGAACGGCGTTACCTGGAGGCATATCTCAAGAAACCATTTGCCACAGACTGGCGCTACTTCTGGGGCATTATAGGCAACATAGTCTTCAAACGCAAAAGATCAAAATGAGACAAAAAACCATAGACGAAGGCTGGACTACAGTCATCAAGCCCCGGGAGAAACTGCTGAATGTAGACTTCGGTGAATTGTGGAGATACCGTGATCTTTGCAGCCTGTTTGTGAGGCGCAACATAACTACACAATACAAGCAGACCGTTTTGGGCCCTTTGTGGTACATCATACAACCCATAATCACGGTGGTGATGTATATGGTGGTCTTTGGCGGCATAGCAAAAATTCCCACCGATGGGTTGCCGCAACCACTATTCTACCTTGGCGGCATCTGCCTCTGGCAGTACTTCAGCGAATGCCTAAACAAGACCTCTTCTACATTCACAGCCAATGCAGGCATCTTCGGCAAGGTATATTTTCCACGGCTTATCGTACCCATATCCACGGTCATAAGCAACCTGCTGCGTTTCGGCATACAACTTGGGCTGTTCTTTGTAGTCTATGCCATATATCAGATATGGATTATTCCCGGACAAATCCATACCAGCTGGTATGCCCTGCTGCTACCCATACTGGTTATAATGCTTGCCGGACTGGCATTAGGCTTTGGCATACTCTTTTCAAGCATGACCACAAAGTATCGCGACATGACGCTATTGCTGAGCTATTTTGTGAGCCTGTGGATGTATGCCACCCCAGTGATATATCCGTTGAGCACCATCACCAATAGCAAACTACACTTTGTGATGAGCCTGAACCCACTGACGGGCATTGTAGAAGCCTTCAAGTACGGAATGTTGGGAGAAGGACAGTTCAGCTGGGGAATGCTCGGTTACAGTTTCGTCTTCATGGTTGTGCTGCTCGCCCTTGGAATAATCATTTTCAACAGGGTGCAGCGTACGTTTATGGACACTGTCTGACAAAGGTCAATGGTTAAAGAGCCCGACATCATATTTACGTTGTTGCGAACGGCAATCACAGGAGAGACACCCGACTTGCCTAAAATGAGTGCAAACCAGTGGTGGGGGCTATTCCGACTGCTGCAACACAATCACGTAGGCGCGATGTGCGCGACAGCGGTGGCAAGAGCCAACGCACCACGCGACGTGCTTGTACCTTGGATGGCCGAGCAACAGAAAAGCATGGAGTGGCACAAATACCAGCATAAAGTACAGGATGAAATCGTGGAGACACTGCAACGCCACCACATTGAGACGCTTGTGCTCAAAGGCACACATACTGCACAATACTACCCAATAGCAGAATGGCGGGAATTCGGGGATCTGGATTTGTATTTTTACGACAAACACGATGAAGCGGACATAATAGTACATAAGGCACTAAAAGCAGAGATAAACAATGATGCGCACCACCACACAAAATACAACTACAAGGGAGTAACAGTGGAAAGCCATTATGATTTTCTCAACATACACTACCCGCCCAGCAACAGAAGATATGAACGTTTGTTAAAAGAGCTGGCACCGTCACCCACCTTCGAAGTGCTCTTCTTGTTGCGTCACATGGCCTGTCATTTCGCTGCAAGCCGCATCACTCTGCGCGACTTAGTGGACTGGATGCTAACGTGTAGAGCGCTGGCGGACAAAGTCGACTGGAAGCAGGCACACGAGACCATAAAGACTTACGGCATGGAAGACTTCGCCGCCGCCATTTGCCACATTTGCGAGACACGGCTTGGGGGAAGATTCGTCCTCAATATACAACATTTCAACGATTGGAAAACGGTTGAACATGACACGATTTACGGCGGCAAAAACACCACCGATGGCGCTGCCGATGGGTTGTCCAGGCTCGGTTGGAAGCTACGCCGCTGGCAA
Organism: Bacteroidales bacterium; assembly: GCA_017522105.1. GTDB lineage: Bacteria > Bacteroidota > Bacteroidia > Bacteroidales > P3 > Colimorpha. The sequence goes on from JAFXAA010000013.1 coordinate 22,039, forward strand.
GCCACAGGTTGGAAGCGACGGATGGTCTACAACGACACACCTGCACAACTGCTATTGGCAAGCATCACCTCCCACAGCCTAAAACCCCAAAGCATACTTCACAAAATGTAATACCGATGGCGACCGCGATAGAATTCAACAACATAAGCAAATTATACCGCCTGGGAATTGTCAGCACTGGGACTCTGGCACACGACCTGAAGCGTTGGTGGACCATGAACGTTCGCGGCAAAGAAGACCCCTATCTCACCATCGGTGAGACCAATGACCGCAGCAGCAAGGGTGATAGCGAATATGTATGGGCACTAAAAAACATAGACTTCAAGGTAGAGCAGGGCGACGTGGTGGGTATCATCGGCAAGAACGGCGCCGGCAAGAGCACCCTGCTGAAGATACTCTCCAAGGTCACCGCCCCCACCACCGGCACCATCCGTGCCCGCGGACGTATCGGATCGCTGTTGGAGGTCGGTACCGGCTTCCACCCAGAAATGACGGGCCGCGAAAACATCTACATGAATGGTGCCATCCTAGGCATGACCAAGGACGAGATTACCAAGAAATTGGACGAGATAGTCGACTTCAGCGGTTGTGAGCGTTATATCGACACCCCCGTGAAACGCTACAGCAGCGGTATGATGGTGCGGCTCGGCTTCGCCGTCGCCGCCCACCTCGACCCCGAGATTCTCGTCGTCGACGAAGTCCTTGCCGTCGGCGACGCCGAATTCCAAAAGAAAGCCATCGGCAAAATGCAAGACGTGAGCCGAGGAGAAGGAAGAACGGTGTTGTTTGTGAGTCATAATATGGCGAGTGTGCGCAAACTATGTAATCGCGGTGTATTGCTTGAGAACGGTTCAATAAAGTTCCAGGGATTCATTGCAGATACTATTGACAACTACCTCACAACACGTCTTGACGAAAGCACCGTAGAACTACGCAACAAAGTAAATAGGCAGGGAACGCAGGAAGCACACATCGTAGAGGTACTGATGACTTTTGGCGGTATTCCCTGCTCTTCCATTACTATGGGGAAAGGGGCGGAATTTACCATTACCGTTGAAAGCGAAATTGATATTGAAGATACATACATTGGACTGAGCATCTGGAACCAGTATGAGACCATTGTCATCCATACCAACACAAACATTACTCAGGAACAATTACAACGTGTTCATAAAGGGGTAAACAAGTATAAATGCTCATTCCCTTTCCTTCCCTTGCAATATGGCGGATATTACCTGAATCTCGCTCTCTACCACAAAGATGGCAAATACATCGACCAAATAGAAAAGGGATTCGTATTTACAGTTGTTGAGGATAATTGTTATGGCACCGGGAAACTTGCAGATCAACACCAAGGATGTCTTGCGATAAATCACCAATGGAGCATTGAACAATAACATTGTTATGGATAAGCTAAAGAGGTTTATTAACGTTCATGTATCAATGTCGAATTGCACCTTAAGGTGTCATTATTGCTATGTGACCCTACACCAAACCTTTGGCCATCCAATTCCCAAACTGGAACATAGCCCCGAATTTATCCGTCAAGCTTTAAGCAAGGAAAGATTGGGTGGTTGTTGCCACTTGAATTTCTGTGCAGATGGCGAAACTCTATTGCTACCCGGATTGGTTGATATCGTTGAGCAATTGCTGTTGGAAGGCCATTATATTTCTATTGTAAGCAATTGTACGTTGAGCAATCGAATTGACGAACTGATTGCTTTGCCAGAGAACCTCCGGAAGCATCTTTTTGTTAAAGCGAGTTACCACTATCTTGAATTAAAGCGGCTTGGTCTACTTGATTCTTTTTTCGACCAAGTTTGCAAATTGCACAATGCTGGTGTCTCTCTTGTCATTGAAATAACTCCCAGTGATGAATTGATTCCTTTCGCCGACGAGGCCGTGGAACTATGTCGCAAAAAAATGGGAGCAGCTCCTCATTTTACTGTAGCCCGAAACGAACACTTTGATCATTTACCAATTCTTACGTCTTTGCCAAGAGACGAATATCGTCGGGTTTGGGGTAAATATGACAGCGTAATGTTTGATTACAAGGAAAGCATTTTCGGTCGTCCAATAAAAAAATTCTGCTATGCTGGGGAATGGTTCTTGTGCCTTGATTTGTTAAGTGGAGAACTTTCACAATGCTATGGTACACCAAGTTTCCAAAATATCTATTCAAACTTGGAAGAACCTATTCACTACAGACCTATCGGTATCCATTGCCCCGAGTCCCACTGCTATAATGGACATGCATTGTTGACCCAAGGTGTTGTTCCCGGAGAGGAAAGTCCAACATATGCGGCAACACGGGATCGAACAATGCCTAATGGAGAGCACTGGCTTTATCCTGAGATAATGTCGTTCTTATCCCAGCGACTGTACGAAAACAATCCGCAGTATCCTTGGTACAAGAAGTTTTATATCAATCACAAAGCTACGTTAAAACCCATAAAGAACAGACTATTTAGATTGTTTGGCAAATGAATTCATTTGACCATAGACTTTTGTTGCAATCCGCACTACAAAAACTCATCACAAACGACTATGTGCTTTTGGACTTACCTTATTATTCCAATGTTGGGGATGTGCTGATTTGGGAAGCGACGTTGCAATTGCTCAAGAAGGTTAAGCATTGTTGTTTATATTCATGCAGTGTAGATACATACAGAAAGCCCCATATTGGACAAGAGGTCATTCTTCTTTTTTCTGGCGGCGGCAATTTCGGTGATTTATGGGAGAAACACCAGCCTTTTCGCCATCGTGTAATGGAGGACTTCCCCAACAATCCCATCGTTCAGTTGCCACAAAGTGTGTGGTTCGAGGATGAAGAAAACCTAAAAAAGGATATCCAATACTACAAAAATCATGGGGCGAATGTAACAATTTGCACACGAGACCAGCAGTCGTATGATATCATCCAAAGAAACTATTCCAATGTGCAACCCTTGCTGCTTCCCGATTTGGTTTTGGCTCTGGATATTGATACAGTTTTGCGAAGAAATAGACTAACGAAATTGATGGGGGAAGGAACGCTTTATTTTAAAAGAGACGACAAAGAATTTGCAGGTAATAATCTTGATATTCATTATGACAAAGAGGGAGATTGGCCGTGCATGAATTATGATATAAAATGGGTTCGCAAATACAACGACCTAATGCTTCGTCTTGAGCGCATGAACATCCCGAAGAGAATTCAGTTAAAGATAACAGACCTGTATTATCGATATATAATCAAGGATGCTTACCTACGTAATGGCATTCGGTTTTTGATGCCTTATCGCGAGGTATACGCGACAAGACTCCATGCGGCCATCCTTGCCTGGCTCCTCGGCAAAAAGGTCTATATGATTGACAACACCTACCATAAATGTTCTGGTGTTTATGATTTGTGGATGAAAGACCTTGAAAACATTTCGTTAGTATGAAAGTTTCAATAATCATTCCGGTCTATAACGTTTCGGATTATGTGGAGCGTTGCTTAAACTCGGTGATGGAGCAAACATACACCGATTTGGAATGCATTATTGTTGATGACTGCACGCCAGATGACAGCATTGAGAAATGCGAACGAGTGATTGCCCAATACGACGGTCCTATTGAGTTCAAGATACTGCATCATAAGCACAACCGAGGCCTTTCTGCTGCAAGGAATACGGGGACGGACGCGGCAACGGGGAAATATGTTTACTATTTGGATAGCGATGATGAGATTACCACCGATTGTATTCATCTTCTTGTAAAACAAACGGAACTTTATCCTGGCGTTGAATTAGTACAGGGCGGAATAAAAGCCATTCCTTACGACGATTTTTTTAATCTCAGTTACTACCAGCAGCCTGGCTATTATGTAGGGAATGATTGGATCAGATTCCATTTTTTTAAAGCAGGGAAGGAATTCCCTGTTATGGCGTGGAATAAGTTAATCCTTAGGGATTTTCTGAAAAAAAAACATTTTGTTTTTAAAGAAGGCTTAATCCATGAGGACGAGCTTTGGATGCTACAACTTGCTAAAAAACTTGACAAAATAGCCATTGTAGGGGAACCTACCTATTTTTACTATAAAACCAGCAATTCCATTATGTCCACTTTGAGCAAACAACACTCTGCACATCATATGCTGTACATTAGTCGTGTTGCCTTACAAGGATTGGATGAACCGTATAAAATGTTGCAACTCTTTAAGTATCTCTGGATTCTTGTGGACAGAATTGAATTTGGTTACAAAAGCAAAGAAGGCGTGAAAGCTGTGATTGCGTCTTTTGTGGCACTTATTAAATGTGGTTACAAAAGATTATTGGGGCGATTTATTAAAAATATATTGTATCTGTATGCACATAAAGGACAGGTCCCTCAGAAAATAAAAGATGACATTGCCCATCGTTGGGAAGTAGAAACTCAAAAAACAAACAACCTCTAATCACAATGTTATCAAATCCGCTGTTTTCTGTATTAATTGCCAATTATAACGATGGCAGGTATATTTCAGAAGCCATTGAAAGTGTAATGGCTCAAACATATACCAACTGGGAAATAATAATCGTGGATGATGGTTCTTCTGACAATTCGATGAGTGTTCTCAATGGACTAAATGACCCGCGAATACACGTTTATCAAAATGATATGAATCGAGGGTGTGGGTACACAAAACGCAGATGTATTGAATTGGCTCATGGTGAAATATGTGGTTTTGTAGATGCTGATGATTGTATTGCTGAAAATGCGTTGGAGACAATGGTTGATGCACATGTAAAAAATCCTGCATGTAGCTTAATTTATTCCCAATTCTACTATTCTAACGAGAAATTAAACATTATTTCTGTATCTGAACATCAGTGTGCGATTCCAGATGGAGAATCTTTCTTAACATGCAAAAAGTTGGGAGCGATATCAGCTTTTGCCACATTTAAAAAAGAGTTCTATAATAAAACAGAAGGAATAGAGGCTTCGCTGAGAATGGCAGAAGATATCGATTTATATTTCAAATTAGAGGAAGTAGGGAAAACATTGTTTCTTCCCTTGCCATTGTATTATTACAGAACCAACACTGGTAATAACACATCTTTGGGTGATGAAAAAATGTTTCAAGTTATAGGATGGGATGTAATTGCAAGAGGTGCCGCTTGCAAAAGACGTAGATTGCCGATAGACCAATATTCTTTCTCTAATTTAGAGCAAACCATTCCCAATATTAGATATAGTGCGTTTCAACAAGGTTCAGGTAATACTAGAAAAACAAAAGCATATCAATTGGGTAGTTTTCTTTTAATTCCATTCAAATGGGTGAAACAACTAGTGAAAAGGTCTCAATCATAGTACCCTGTTATAAACAGGCAGAGTATCTTTCTGAGACATTGGATTCCGTATTAGCTCAGACCTATCCAAACTGGGAATGTATCATTGTGAATGATGGTTCACCTGACAATACGAAGGAAATCGTCAATGGTTATGCTTCCCAAGACGGCCGATTCAAATATGTTTGGCAAGAGAACAAAGGTTTGTCCGCTGCAAGAAATATGGGTATTCTAAATTCACATGGCGAATATGTATTGCCATTGGATGCAGATGATCTTATTGCTCCTACCTATGTAGAGAAAGCAATAAGTCATTTCTCTCAGTTCCCTGAAACTAAATTGGTGTATTGCAAAGCAGACAAATTCGGAAAGGAAAATGGTTATTGGGACTTGGAAATGTTTGATTATGAAAAGTTCATTTGGAATAATTGCATCTTTTGCACAGCCATGTTTCGTCGTACTGACTATAACAAAACTCGTGGTTATAATGTGAATATGGTTCATGGGAATGAAGACTGGGATTTTTGGTTGTCGTTATTGAAGAAAGGGGATGTCGTTTATCGTATAAACGATGTGTTATTCCATTATAGGACGAAGGAGAAATCTATGGTTACAGAATTGGCAAAGTATCATGTTAAAGAATCATTAATCCAGATTTGCAAAAATCATCCAGAGATTTATGCTCCATATCACGATAAAATCATTGTATTTCATAATAAGATAGAAGCCAATACTGATAGCATTGGGGAGTGTATATCATTAAGGAATGAACTAAACAGAATTCGTTCCTCGCATGCTTATCGTCTTGGAAAGTTATTATTGAGACCATTTTCATGGTTTAAGACTAAACAATGATTTCTGTCGTCCTCTGCACATACAACGGCGAACGATATATTCGTGAGCAAATGGAGTCCATTCTCAACCAGACAATGAAGGTGGACGAGATAGTGGTGTGCGACGACGGCAGCACCGACAACACACTGCCAATCATTGAGGGGCTCGCTGGCACCACCGACACCGCCATCCATATTCATCGCAACGAAACAAATCTAGGACCTGCCCGGAATTTCCAAAAGGCTATCAACCTCTGTACTGGCGACATAATATTCCTGTCCGACCAAGATGATGTTTGGATACCCGAGAAAGTAGTGACTATTATAAATTATTTTGCGTCGCACCCAACAATTAACGTAGTCTTTACCGATGGAAACCTGATGGATGGCGAAAAAAACATTGGCTCCCTCTGGCACAGTCTCGGCATCACACCCAACGCCCAAAAAGCAATTGACGACGGCTTCGGCATAGAACTATTTGCTTGCGAAAGCAGAGCCACCGGTGCCACAATGGCAGTTCGAAGCACGTTCGAGCCTCTACATACCCTCAACCACTACCAACCCTCACACTTCCTCCATGACGAGCTACTTTCCATGCTCGCACTATACTATAGCCAACTTGGTTATTGTTCCGAAAAACTAATTAACTACAGGATTCATTCCGACCAAGAGTGTGGACTCGGAGAGAGATTGAATAATCCCGCCAGCGATGACATCCGCGAGACAAGTAATCTCGCATTCTTCTGGAACCAGCTGGCACTTCCTACTCCCCTACAAGAACGTATTGCTTTCATTGCCACCAGAGAGCGGCGTAAACGCCAGCCGCTGGGGCCCTTCCGCATGCTTTATGCAATATGCCAATACCGCCATTTTTACAACAAACGCTGGGGTAGTTTTCTTGCATTCGACATAAGAAAATGGGCAGTCAATATGCTGCACCGAATTATCAAATAGTCAATGCCCACCGTCTCGGTCATAGTGCCCAACTACAACCACGCGTCCTTCCTCGGGCAGCGTATTGACAGTATATTGGGGCAGACCTTCCAGGACTTCGAGCTTATCCTGCTGGACGACAGCTCAACCGACGGCAGCTGGGGCATTCTGGAAAACTACCGCAACAATCCGCACGTATCACACTTAATCCAGAACGAGAGCAACAGTGGCAGTGCCTTCCGCCAATGGAAAAAAGGCATCGAGCTGGCACAGGGCAAGTGGATATGGATAGCCGAAAGCGACGACTATGCCGAACCATCATTCCTCGGACGGCTAATGGCAGAGGTCCAGAAGACACCCGACTGCGTGCTGGCTTACACCGACACATGGTGGGTCGACCAACAAGGCAACACATTATGGGAAACGCCACATAATAACAGGGTCAACACATATAGCGGTCGCGACTTCATTCGGCAAAAACAGGCCACCTGCAATTCCATAGCCAACGTCAGCGAGTGCATCTTCCGCCGCGACTGTTACCGGCCGTCAGAGAGCTATCGTTATGAGCACATGCGCCTTTGTGGCGACTGGCTTTTCTATGTGCTGCTGGCCGAGCAGGGTAGCGTGGTGGAGGTGGAAGAACCCCTGAGCTACTATCGGCAGCATGGCAGCAATATCTCAAACGATGCTGAGCGCCGTGGGTTGACATTCCTTGAGGGGGTGGACGTACTGGATTACATGGTGGAGCATTGTGGCCTGAAAAGAAGTGATTATGCACGAGGGTGGGCTCGCATGTGGTCCCGGTACGAAAAACAATATGAGTTTTCCGCAGAGGTACAAAAGCAGGTTCGCCAGCGACTTATGCAACGGCACAAAGCAATAGTTTTTTTTCACTCTTTATACCGCATAAAGTCATGGCTAAGGTAACGGTATTGATGCCGACATATAATGTGGCTCCTTATGTAAAAGAAGCCATCGAGAGCGTACTGCTACAGACGTACCGAGACTTTGAATTATTGGTCATAGACGACTGTTCTACCGACAATACTGTAGCGATTGTACGTCAAATAAACGACCCTCGCATCCGGGTAGTACAGAACGAGAGGAACCTTGGATTGGCGGAAAACCTGAACCGTGGCCTCAGCCTCATTTCAACAGAATATGTGTCACGTATGGATGGCGACGATATAGCGGAACCACAATGGCTGGAGCGGGAAGTGAGCATCCTCGACAGTCATCCTGATATAGGAATATGCGGTGGTGGATTTGAGCGGTTTGGCAGTTGCAAATCACTTGTACGATTTCCCGAGCATCACGAAGATTGTCTGACCAACATGTTATTCGAGTGCAGCATTATTGTGCCGACCTTCCGCATGAGCCTATACCGCGACCGTGAGCTACGCTACCGTACCGATGCCTTCCCTGCCGAAGATTACCAATTTTGGGCAGAATGTCTACGTATCGCAAAAGCACACAACATACAGGAAACACTTTTCCGCTACCGCATGCATCCATCGCAAATATGCACAGCTCGACGACAGGAACAGGAACGCAAGGTGGCAGAGGTGAGGCTCTACATGCTGGAATGGTTGAGCACGGATTTCACCACGGCAGAGAAAAACTACTACATTGGTCCATTCATGGCAAATGAGATAGTTTCAAAACAGGACCTTACGGAACGCAAGACATTTGCAGACAAGATTATAGAAAAAAACCGCCAAGTTGGGCATTTCGACGAGGCCACCCTGCGCCATCGTCTACACAAACACTTGGTACAGGCCATCTATCACACCGTCAACAATCGCTATTTCAAGGATGGCTATTCCTTGGGCCGATATATGCGCTACCTTGGCAGCGGTTTAGCCCTAAAGACCAACTGCCGCTATGAAGTCCGCTTCCTGCTCAAGAGCCTGTTGTTCAAGAAAGCATGACATTCCAGCGCATCAAACGGAAACTGCACAACCTTACCCACCCTGTGGTTGGCGAGGTGTGGATGATGCACCGCGTGGTGGAGCAACGGAGCGTAAAGCCGGGACAACGAGACTTAGAGGTAACGCCAGCGTGGTTAGAGCAGAAAATCAACGACTATAGAGCAAAAGGCTGGAAGTTCGTCTCCATCGATAACCTGCCGAAGAAAGGTAAGTGGGTCTGTATCACCTTCGACGATGGCTATCGCGACAACTATACTCTCGCCTACCCCTTGCTGAAACAACTTGATGTACCGTTCGCCGTTTATGTCAGCACTGGATTTCTGGACAATCACAACGAGATGTGGTGGTACCCTGGCCAACAGCTGGCAATGAGCACTGACGAACTGAAAACTCTTGACACCGACTCTCTTTGCACCATCGGCGCACATACCGTAAACCACCTGAAACTGGATAGTCTCAGCGTAGAGCAACAGATAGCCGAAATAAAGAACTCCAAGGATGAACTTGAACAACTTCTCGGCCATCCCATACGCCACTTCTCCTTCCCCCATGGAGCCTACAACGATGACACCATCGCTATCTGCCAAGGACTCGGATTCCAAACCGTTGCCAGATCCTGGGGAGGCCCACTGCGACGCGGCGCCTCACGACGAGTCCTGAACCGGATAGAAGCCATCCAACCCTGACATCATCAATCCAACCCCCGATGAAGCACCTACTAAAATACGCAATACTTACAGCGTTACTCATAGCCGTATATTTACTTGTAGGCTTAGCATCATGGTATTTGCCAGACAAACAAATCAGGAAGGCGATAACACAAAGCGTAGAGATGGGCGATATTGGCGAAGACTACCCGAGAGCCATTGTAAACAAAGAGATGTGCCGCATGGACAATTGTACGGATGCCCTCATTCTCAACCAGGCCTACTCCTCACATATCATGAGCCCTATCCAATCGGTGCTGCTGGTTCCAAGCGCAGGAGGGGAAATCCGAGGCGTAGCGGCTTTAGACAGCGTCGTCACCGGCTATGCCCAACCGGTACAGACCTATGCCAGATACTGGCACGGAAGCACGTTCCTGATGCGGTTTCTCCTGTTCGGCATAGGGAGATATGCCAACATACGGCTTCTCTTCTACTACACCACATCATTACTACTGTTATTTCTGCTTTTTCTTTCATGGAAGCAAAGCTTGTTCAACCTGTCCGTAGCACTGACGCTGAGCTTCATACTGCTGAAAGGCTATGTATTGCAGTTCTCCATTCAATTCTTCCCGGTCTTAACGCTTGCAACCGTCGGCGCCATTTTGGCAATAACATATCGAAATCATCCGCAAAGACTCCAAACCACACTTTATATACTCGGTTCCCTCACAGCCTTTTTCGACCTGCTGACGGTGCCACTCCTAACCTTGGGCATACCCTTGTTGACATAGTTTTCATGCAATGACAGAAACACAGCCGGAATGGATTGGCCGAGACTAATCAAAACAATTGTGCTTTTGGCATTTATCTGGTTCATCGGCTATGCCGTCACATGGTCGTCGAAATGGTTAATAGCAACCTGGCTCACTGGCAACAATGTTTTTGCCGAGGCTCTGTCTGTTGGAGCATACCGTGTCCATGGGGAGATACCCTACACTTCTCATTACAATCTTTTTGACGTCCTAACGGCCAATATAAGCAAACTGCCGCTTAGCCTTCTTGCCGCGATTGCCGCGGTGCTCTTTTTGCCTGCTGTTTTCTTTCACAAAAGAAACAACGTCAAAAACATCGCCATCCTTTTGACAATCGCCATAATGCCATACGTCTGGTATGTTGTACTCTCCAATCATTCTCTCGTTCACTGCTGGTTCACCTACAGGGCGCAGACAATCAGCGTGGCCGCCTTCCTCACCATAATCATGAACCTTACTGACTGGCCCATGCTACTTGACAAATCATCCCGCATTACACGGAAAGCAATACAGTGGAAATCCAAAAGACAATAACAAGACCGCACACATTGGCAAATCGCATCGTCGCAAGTCGATGGTCGTGGTTGCTGCTGCTGCCAGTGTCTGCACTTTTTCTTCTGTTGTTTTCCATCAGCACCTCGCCTCTGTTCGCCTTTGAAGGGGGCGACAGCGCCATCTTCCAGGAAATCGGTCTCGCAACCACGCATGGGAAAGTGCTCTATCGTGACATCTTCGACAACAAAGGCCCTTTATTGTACTGGATAAATGGTTTAGGGATGCTCATGGGAGGCACCTCAGGGATATTGACACTTCAAATAGTGTTCCAAACCGCAGCTCTACACTACCTGTTCAAGATCGCCAAGCTGTTCGCCGATGGGTTAAAGGCCGCCGCCGTGCTGATTCTTTCCTTGTTCTGCTACACCGTTTTCATCCTCGAAGGCAATCAATGTGAAGAATGGATGCTCCCCTTCATCAGCATGGCAATATACGTATGCCTGAAGTTTTTCGCCACCAAACAGCAACTGCCGGCAAGAGACGCCCTTCTCCTTGGCCTTTGCTTCGGCGCATGTTTCTTCATCCGGCCCAACGATGCCGCCGGGATGGTCGGAGCACCTGCCTTTGGTCTGTTCCTTTATTTCCTATACAAGCATAGGGGCAAGGATGCCTGGCGTTTTGCCGCACGCGCCGCCACAGGTGCAGCGGTTATAACCGTGCCCATCCTGACATACTTCGCCGCCAACCACGCCCTCAAAGACCTCATCTATGGCCTGTGGGGCGTAAACATGACCTATACCAACGGGGTCACGGGAATGCTGCATGGATTTATCGCCGATTCAGGCATCTGGCTGATCATGTCCCTGATGGTGTGCGCCTGCATTGTAATCTCAACCACACACCTTAAAGATGCCCTATGGGCAATAATCCCGTGTGCCATAGCCGAAACCCTCGTTTTCGGGCGTGCTCTCTACTACCACTACTACATCTCCCTGCTGCCCATCTACACCATCGTGTTTGCCTCCGCTTTCTCGTCACGGAACATCAAGGCATCGCTCCTTGGAATACTCCTTGCTGCATTCACGCCCGTGGCCTATAACTACCGTATCCTGCCCAAGAAAGCAGCCTCGCTCGTCATCAACCAACCCAGGATTTTGGGCGGCGACTACACTTACGATTATGGCGACTTCCTCCATGCAAAAGACTCCGAGATAAAGCAATCCATGCAGGACATGGAGCGACTGGCATCGCTCATCCCCGCCTCGGAACGCGACAGCGTGTGGAACTACAACCTCATAGAATTCCTGACCTGCAGGAACTACTTCAACTATGCATTTTTTGCACATAATGGTATCGTGCAAATGAACAGGATGACATTCCCCCTGGAAGAAAACTTCGACGCCGACCCTCTCTCGCTCCCCACGCCTCCGCTATGGATAGTCGCTGACTATGGCAACCCAAAGACACAAGAAGATACATCCTTCGCGAGCCAATACCAGCTGGCAGGCCACATGGAGGCTTTTGGTGGCCGCATCGGCCTGTACCGAAGAAAGTCATAAGACCATGCCGTTTTTTTCCGTCATTCTACCAGTATACAATGTCGAGGCATATTTGAACGAATGCCTCCGAAGCCTGCTGGTTCAAAACTTTGCGGACTACGAGGTGGTTTGTGTCAACGACGGCTCCACCGACGGCAGCCGGAAAATACTTGCGGAATGGGAGCCGGCATCACCACAGATAAGGGTAATCGACCGCAAGAACGGCGGCCTCAGCGCGGCACGCAACACCGGACTTGAGGCCGCACAAGGTGAATATGTGCTTTTTGTGGACAGCGACGACTGGGTGGAACCCACCATGCTCGCCCGGTTGGCAGAGGAAGCCGGCAGCGCCGACATGGTTTGTTTCGCCTGCCGGCGCACAGACAGCAACGCCTGCGACAACCCCGCGCCCGAACAGTCTGACGGATGGTCATACTACAACAGACACGCGCTGGAGCGCCGGGAAACGCCCTTCGTCTGCGTGTGGCAACGCTGCTACCGGCGAGAGTTCCTGGAGGAGAACAGCCTTCGCTTCCGCGAAAGCATACTGCATGAGGACAACGAGTTCACACCACGCGCCTGCCTCATGGCCAAGTCCGTCAGAGTAATCCCGGATGTGCTTTACAACTACAGGGTGCGCCCCGGCAGCATCATGACCACCCGCGGACTGCGCAGCAAAGAAAGCCTCATCGGCATCGGCAACGGACTGTCTGCCTACTTCGACCGCCAACAGGGCATAGACAAAACCATCGTTTACCAGGCACTGACACAATGCTACCAGATGGCCTTTACCGGCAACACACGCGATGAGGACCGCCACCTGCTACCATTGGTCGACTGGCGTTGCTACCGCCGCGTGAGCCGCACCAAGCCGCGCCACCGCATGCAATACACGGCGATGAAGATATCTCCTGCACTGTTCAGGAGGCTCAATGCCATTCTCTGAACAATGAGCAAAAGCATCCACCTTCCCGGCCTCAACGGCCTGCGTGCGATAGCAGCCCTCTCCGTCATGTGGGGGCACACTTTCCAAACAACCTTTGGCGACTGGGGCACAAAAGGGTTCCAACTGCCAGTGGTGGCCGACGGGGTGACCATGTTCTTCGTCATCAGCGGCTTCCTCATCACCTACCTCCTGCTCAACGAGCATGAGCGGAGCCACACCGTCAGCATACCCAAATTCTACATGCGACGGATATTGAGAATATGGCCCATCTACTACGTCTATATGGCCATCGCCCTGGCAGTCACCGCCACATGGAACGACACCAATATATGGTACTACCTCTTCTTCGGCGCCAACATACCCTTCATCCTCTCGGCCGGCATCTGGCCCATCGTCCACTACTGGAGCATAGGGGTGGAGGAGCAGTTCTACCTCTTCTGGCCATGGCTGGTCAAAGGCTCGCACGGCAAGACGCGCAGGCTGCTCGCCTCCGCCGTGGCTCTGTGCGCGGCCTGGCTCCTGTGCAAATGGGGCATCTATCTCGTCTGGGGCACCACCACCGCCTACCACTTCTTCTCCGTCACACGGTTCGACTGCATGATGCTCGGCGCCATCGGGGCGACACTCTACTTCACGCGGAGCGGCTGGTTCAACCGGGTGCTCGGCAACCGGGCGCTGGGGCTCGTCTGTCTGTTGGCACTGTTCTTCTCGCAACCATGGGCCAATTACGTCCCTGCGCCGATACGTACACAGGTCCTCGCCCTCCTGTCGCTGATATGCATCATGAGCCAGCTGCACCGACCCGTCATCAGCCTTGAGAACAGGTTCTGCGACCTCGTCGGGAAGATCTCATACGGCATCTATGTCATACACCCGCTGCTGATATTCCTCCTGTCAGGCCTCTACCTCAACACGGGCATCACCCTGCCAGACAGCCTCGCCGCCGCACTCATATACGCCATCATCACCCTCGCCACCATACTCATTGCCTGGCTGTCCTACCGCTACTTCGAGAGTCCTTTCCTGCGGCTGAAGAACCGCTTCGCCGTCGTACACAGCCAAAACTCAATGAATTAGCCCCTACGGCTGACGGCCGTGCCGCACCAAGGACGGCCGCCCGGCTATAAGTCTGATACAAAGCACTTCCAAGCAACCCTCCTCACACCCTCCTCACATCTACGTCACATCCTCACCACACCCACACCACACAAAGGCGAGGAGGGAGCGTGGCGGATGCGGCAGGCGGCCAAGGAGGGCGGCGGCCCGACAGGGCGCATACCGCACACAAAAGGTTCAGTGGCAGAATATACCAAAACAGAACATGGCAAGAATAAAAGGAAACAATTCCGAGGGATACAGCGGAAAGCTCGGGCCCACAGTGGGCTATAAATGGAAAGGGCGCCAGTGCGTCAGGGCGTTGGTGGTGCCCAAGGACCCGAAGACACCGGCGCAGCTGGAGAGCCGCCGTGTGTTCGGCAAAGCGTCGAGCCTCGGGGCGCGCATGCTGCCGATTGTACGGATTGGGTTCCGCGGCGTAGCCGCCGCCCAAAGCACCACCGAGAAGAACATCTTCGTGCGGCTCAACCGCCGGCATATCAGCGTGGTGGATGGCGAGGCAGTGGTGGACTACAGCCGGCTGCAGGTGGCCGACGGCCCCTTGGAGACGGTCGCGTTCGGCGAGCCGGTGTCCGAAGACGGCCGCACAATACATGCAGCCTTCAGCGACAGTTCGCACTCCAACCGGCTGCACTATGTGATGCTTGCGGCCTACCTGCCGCAACAGCGCGACTGCATGCTGTCGGAGCCGGTGTTCCGCAGCACGGGCGAAGCCGTGATAACCCTGCCCGTGTCTTGGACAGGCTGCGAGGCGCATATCTATGGTTTCTGCTGGGACGGCAAAGACGAAGCCTCGCCCTCGAGCTATATCGGCACTGTCAACACCCAGTACAACTGATACCGCCATGCCGACGTTCTCCGTCATAATGCCTCTGTACAACAAGGTGCCCTATGTCCGCAAGGGCGTGGAGAGCGTTGTGGGACAGACTTGTCGGGACTGGGAGCTCATCGTGGTCGACGACGGGAGCACCGACGGCGGGGGCGACATTGTGACCGCGATTGACGACCCGCGCATCCGGCTGGTGCGGCAGGAGAACGCCGGCGTGGGAGCCGCCCGCAACCGCGGTGTGGCAGAAAGCACCTCACCATATATCTGCTTCCTCGACGCCGACGACTGGTGGGAGCCGACATTCCTCGAGGAAATGGCGTGTATGATTGAACGCCACCCTGACGCAGGAATCTACGGAACAAGCTACTGGATTGTCAAGAACGGTCGCAAACGACTGGCACCCATCGGAGTGGAAGAGGGCTTCACCGAAGGCGAGATCAACTACTGCCAAGTGTATGCCCGGACGCTATGCATGCCGCTGACTTCCATAACGGTCTGCATACCCCGCAGGGTGTTCGACGAGGCGGGGGGCTTCCCGACCGATGTGCGGCTGGGCGAGGATTTCCTGCTGTGGCTGCGGGTGGCGCTGAAGCACAAGGTGGTGCTGCTCAACAAACAGTTGGCCAACTACAACCAGGATGTGGACATCGCCCACCGCGGAACCCACCACCTGCACCCGCCGGAGAAGAACATGCTGTGGCACCTGGGAGAATACGCGCCGCTGGAGGCGACCCGCCCCGACTACAAGCAGCTGGTGGACAATCTGCGCTGCTACAGCCTGATGGGATACCTGCTGGACCGCCGCCACCGCAGCGCCGCCCGCGCGGAGCTGGCCAAGGTGGACTGGAGCCGGCAACCCGCCGAGACACGCAGATTGTTCCGACAACCTGTATGGATGCTGCAACTTCGGAGGCATGTGCTGAAAACAGGTTCGTGCATAAAGCAACACCTCAAGCGATGAAAGTCTTAATAGACCCGGAAGACGATATCCAATACATGAGTTTCTATGTCAAGGGGCTCATCGACCGTTACGGCCGCTCCGGTGTGGTCTACTGCCGGGATGCTTTCGGCGAGCTGCCCGATGCCGAGCGCGCCACACGCACCATGCGGTTCATCACGAAAGAGGGCGGCAGGGAGAAGCGCTACGTCATAGACACCAACGACAGCTACAGGATAAACGAGACGCTGTACGACTGGTGCGATGTCTATGGTAGCGTCAATGCCAATAGAGCAAAGACGCCAGAGTCGATGCAGGGCAAGCTTGTGTCCCTCTGCCCGTCGTTCGCCATACGCTACACCCATCCCTTGCAGGCCTGGGCGTCCGCCGCCGCTGGGGTGACAAGGACATGCCGCCCCAGGCGCAAATACCTGGGTTGCTGGCGGCGGATGCTGCAACGCCCCCGGCTGGAAGAATATATTCCCCAACAGGCACACGACGGCTACATCTTCCACCTCTCCACCCTGTGGCAAAGCGATGAGTGGAACCGCAACAACGAGGGCGTCAACATGCGACGCGCCTGCTTCATCCGCGCCTGCCGTACACTGGAGCCTGGCATACGTTTCGAAGGAGGCCTCGCCGCCTCGCCCGGCAACAGCTCCGCAGCCCTTTTCTCCGACTGCCTAGCAGAACGTATGCCCGGCAGCGAGAGCCTGCGCAAGACCAAAGAGTCCACCCTGGTGTTCAACACCCCCGCCTACTGGGACTGCCACGGCTGGAAACTGGGAGAATACATGGCCCTCGGCAAGGCGGTCCTCTCCACGCCATTGTCGAACGACCTGCCCGCCCCCCTGGTTCACGGCGAACACATCCATATCACCGGTGCCACCCAGGAGGAAATGGCCGGCGACATAAAGTACATGCTTGCACACCCTGGCTACCGTCGCCAACTGGAGGCCAACATACATGACTACTGGCAGCGTTACGGCACGCCCGAGGCCTCACTGAAACTATTAGGACTATGATACCCAAAACAATACACTACTGCTGGTTTGGACGGGGCGAAATGCCGCAGCTGGCGAAGGACTGCATCGCCTCGTGGCACGAGCACATGCCCGACTGGGACTACAAGCTCTGGAACGAGGACAACTTCGACGTCAATAGTACGCCATACACCAAGGAGGCCTACGAAGCCGGGAAGATGGCTTTTGTGAGCGACTATGTGCGCCTGTGGGCGCTGCAGGCAGAGGGCGGTCTGTATATGGACGTTGACTTCATGGTGTACAGATCATTCCTGCCGCTGATGAGCCGTAAGGCCTTTGCCGGCATAGAGGGGAGCAAACACCGGCCCGTGATGATGGGGGTTTGCGCCTCGGAAGCGCACGGAGAGTGGGTCGGCGAGATGCTGGAGGCATACCGAAACCGCCACTTTGTGAAAGACGACGGTTCCCTGGACCTGACCACCAATGTGCAGTTCATCACGGCCATCATGGTTGCCAACGGGTTCCGCCAAGACGGCACAGAGCGTGACTATAAGGATCTGCACGTCTTTCCGGCTGACTACTTCTCGCCACGGCACACCACAGGCGAATACATCCGCACCGAAAACACCTACTGCGAACACATGGGCCTCGCATCGTGGTCTGGGAAGAGCGGCGGATGGAAAGCGATGGTGCTGAAAGCAATAGGACAGAAGAACATGACACGGCTCATCAAGATGAAGCGGGGGCTGGAAAATTTACGTAGAGAAAGACCATAACACCCATGATACCATTCCTTCCAAAACAGATAGCAACCAAAGCCATATACCTGTATCTCGGTGCGCTGACCGTTGTCAGCCTGCTGTTTTTCAGTCACGCCATGTCGCTGACCTACATAATCATGGGCATAGCGTGGGTTGTGGGATTCTTCCTGCTGTCGTCGCATTGCAGCCAGAAGTGGCTGGAGATACCCCAGAAAAGACTGATTACATACCTTTTTCTGACCGCGTTAGGGTTGAGGGTGGCCTGGGTATTCTTCTCTTATGTCTTCTACATCGCCAAGACAGGCATGCCGTTTGAGTTTTCGGCAGGCGACTCCATTTGGTACTACGAAGAGTCGGTTGGCAACATCCACACCAAGTGGAAGGACATTTGGAACTACCTGTTTGTTGAAAGCCGCACGGTTTCGGATTCGGGGTATGTGCTTTACATGACCCTTCTGGCCAAGATATTCGGCACCAACATTATTTTCCCACGCCTGGTCAACAGCATTTTCAGCGCCGCCACCGTGCTGCTCATCTACCTACTGGCCAAGCGCAACATCGGCGAGGAGGGGGGGCGCATGGCTGCGATATTCGCCTGCTTTATGCCCAACCTCATCTTCTACTGCGGCCTGCACCTTAAGGAGACCATGATGCTATTCCTGTCTGTCGCCTATCTGGAGCGTGCCGACTATCTGATACGCACACGGCACTACAATGTGTTGAACATTGCATTGCCCGTGCTGCTCGCCTTGTCGTTGTTTTCTTTCCGGACGGTACTTGGCGGTGCCGCCATTTTCGCGTTCGTGACCGCCGTCGTTTTCACCAACACTTCAGTCATCGGCAGAGGAAAACGCATTATGTTTATTGCATGGGGGGTGTTGGCAGCCACAACCCTGACAGGAGGTACCATCCTGAACGAGTCGGAGAACCTATGGGAACAACGTGATTTCAACCAGGATGCCAAACGCAGCTATCAGACCAGCAAAGGCAACCAGTGGGCCAAGTATGCCACCGGCACAGTGATGGCGCCCATGATGTTCGTCATGCCGTTCCCAACTATGGTGGATGTGGACGAACAGTACACACAGCAGATGCTCAGCGGAGGCAACTACGTGCGCAACTTCTTGGGCGGCTTTGTGCTTATCGCGGTCTTCAGCGCCATCTTCATCACCAAGAACTGGCGCAACCTTTCACTCATAGGATCCTTTGTCATAGCCTATCTGGGCATCGTATCCACCAGCGGCTTTGCCAACTCGGAGAGGTTCCTGCTGCCGGGCTTGCCGTGCCTTCTCATCATGGCGGCCTACGGGGTGACGTTGCTCAACGCCAAGAACTACCGGTTCATCAAGGCATGGTACTGGGTGGTGCCAGCGATGGCTGTCGCATGGGCATTCTTCAAGCTTGGCTCACGTGGATTGTTCTGACCATGAAAGTACTATTGATATGCAACTATAGGCCTGGCGTCGGGGGCATCTCGGGGCAGGTGGAGCTGCTACAGATGCATCTGTGTGCGGAGGGGCATGCGGCCGAGATTTTCTCCACCAAGGGGACTCTCCTTTGGCGGCTTGGGATGCTCGGCAGGCTGTGGCGCGAGGCCAAACACTACGACGTGCTGCATGTCCACTGCTGCTCCGGCTGGGGCTTCATGCCGGCTACGGTCGGTATCACCATTGGCCGACATCTGAAGAAACGCACGGTGCTGACCTATCATGGCGGCGGCGGCGAGCGCTTCTTCGACCGTTACCCAAGGCTGGTGAGACACTATTTGACGCGTACTGATGCCAACATCGTCCTCTCGGGGTTCCTGGCCAAGGTGTTTGACAAACACGATCTGCCGTACGCCGTCATCCCTAACATCATCGAGCTGGACGAGCAGGGCTTCCGCAGGCGCGAAAGGCTGCGGCCACATTTCATCTGCACTCGCGCCCACGAGCCGCTGTACAACATACCCTGCATACTGCGGGCCTTCCGGTTGGTGCAGGTCAAGCACCCGGAAGCTGCACTGACATTAGTAGGCGACGGCTCACAGCACGCAGTCCTCGTCGCAATGGCCCGGGATATGAACCTTAGGAACGTCATCTTTACCGGACGGGTGGACAACAGCGAGATATACCGCCAGCTCGACAAAGCCGATATTCTCCTCTCTGCCCCAAGGGTGGACAACATGCCGGTATCGCTGCTGGAGGCCATGAATGCCGGCCTGCTGGTCATCTCGTCGCGTGTCGGCGGTGTGCCGTATATGATTGAGGACGGGGTGACAGGATTGCTCTTCGAGAGCGACAACGCCGACCAGCTGGCAGAGAGAATGCTTTGGGCAATAACGCACCAGCCCTATGACATAGTTGCAAATGCACACGCGCAGGTGTACAAATATCGCTGGGAATACATCAAGAAACAACTATACACCGCCTATGGCATTCCTGCATGAACACATCATACTGCCGTTGAGCGACATTGTGCGCGGCGAAGAGGTACACAAATACCTGCGGCAATTGCGCGAGGCCGAGTCGTGGAGCGACGAGCAGATTCACGACTTCCAAAAGGAGCGGATGCGGCAACTGCTGACCTATGCGGCGTGCGAAGTGCCGTTCTACCAAGACTGGTTCCACGACCACGGCATTGAGCCGTCCACTGCCACATTAGGGCAACTACCCATAGTGTCCAAGGCAATAATGCGCCAGGAGGGCATCGAGCGTTTTGCAGCGACACCGTTCCCTGTCAAGGAACGAATAGCGTCGCGCTCCAGCGGGTCTACTGGCGAGCCTTTCTCGTTCTACACCACTACGCTCTCCGACGCCGTCAACACCGCTGCCAAGCTACGCACATGGTACCAAGCCGGATACCGACTCGGCGACCGTTACATGAAGATTGCCAACGGGGCGCGTCACGGCAGGCTCAAGACTGTGCAGGACAAGGTGAACAACTGCATATATGTGCCTTTTTACTCACTGGACGACAAAGCCCTGCACTCGATACTGGAGGCCATAGAGCAGGAGAAGCCGCTGTTTGTCAGGGCCTACCCCATACCGCTCTACCTGCTGGCGCAATACCGTAACAGCCATCCAGCGGATTTCCGCTATTGCCCCAAGCGCCTCTTCACCACAGGTTCAACGCTGCCTGCCGTCTACAGAGAAGAGATAGAAAGGGCTTTCGGGTGCGACATTATAGACTCCTACAGCTGCGAGGGCACACCTAACACCTACGAGACCCCAGCACACGACGGGTATCGTGTATGCGGCTACTACGGCATCATCGAAGTGCTTGACAATGACGGTCGACCCGTCAGCGACGGCATCGGCCGGGTGGTGAGCACCGACTTGTGGAACTTGGCGCATCCCTTTATACGCTATGACACGCAGGACCTGGTAGAGGTCAGAGGCGGCAAGATACAACGTATCATGGGGCGAGAGAGCGATGCGTTGATTCCAGCCAATGGTACTGTATACACCGTCCATAACTTCAGCCGTTTTTTTACCCATGATGTCGTTGGTGTAGGAGCCTACCAGATTGTTCGCCATCGCGACAGAAGCATAACCATCAACCTGGTAGCCGAACGGCAATACAATTCTGACGTCGAACGCACGACCATTGATTTTTGGCAGCAGAGACTTGGCGTCCCCGTCAACATAGCTGTTGTCGACGAAATACCTCTAATGCACAACAACAAACGACTTACCATTGTCAATGAGTAGATACCTCATCGCCCAAATAGAACCGCACGAGGCAGATTGGGACGACATTGAATCCTGTCCCGACTGTACTGTATTCCATACCCGTCAATGGGACCACTACCTGTCAACAATCGGGCGGAATCATTTCATACTCTCCATTTCAACCACCACAACCCCTACCTCATGCATCGGATTTTTCGTTGCCACAATCAGAAACTTTGGAATAAAACTTATCGGTTCTCCAGACGGAGGTAGCGGCACCTACGTCCAGGGACTTTGCATGAAAGAGGAAGTATCAGCTGACGAAAGGATGGCCATTTACCAAGACATCATTGCGTTTGTCTTTGAAAACAGACTGGCCTCCTACATCCAGGTCTCGGATTGGAGCCTGTCATCACATTCTACCGAATGGATTCCACAACCCTCTTATACGTTTTCTTTCCCCACGACAAAGGAGTTCCATCAGAACCTACGCTCCACACTGTTCATAGACACATCCCTGCCGGAGGAGCAACTGTGGGCAAATCTCAAATACAAATCCTGCAAATACTGTATCAACAAGGCTCGTAAACTCGGGCTCCACATAAAGGTGGTGGATCGACGGGAAGAGATACCAGAATTTGTTGATACACTCTCCGCCCTCATACAAGATGTTTCGCGCCGCAAACACGAAAGAAGGCACGTCCACCACAGCAAGAAATACCTCATGGCTCTATGCCAAAGCCTCTTCCCCAACAGGGTGTTGATGTTGCAGGTGCTTGGAACCACCGACAACGGAACGGAACAGGTAATGGCCTCCTCCGTCTTCTGCATCGGTCCCTCCGTCAGCACCTACTTCTCCGGCGCCAGCAATGAGGAGTACATGAAATACTGTCCCAACGAACTCATGATATGGGAAGGGATGAGAATCCTTCACAATCATGGTTCCCGAGACTTAATACTCGGCGGAATTGCCTCATACAAAAAGAAATACGGCTCCTCGTACTCATTCCTGCCCATGATGGTCTTTTCGCGATACAGAATCCTGGATAATATGAGAACAAGCCTCAAAAGGATATACAAAGCCATACGTCAAAAAAAATGATGCCAAACGGTGCGCTAATCATAGAAGGCCACATACAGGGTCTGTCCAACGTCCGGGCTCTCGGCGAGAGGGGAATACCCGTATACGTTGCCGACTGCACCCGCTGTATTGCGCAGTACTCCAAGTACTGCACGAAAGCCTTTCGCTGTCCACCATTCCTCTCTGATGAATTCATACCCTTTTTGGTACATTTGGGACAAACCGAGAACTTCTCCAACTGGTTGATATTAGCCAGCAACGACCACATAGTTGAGCAGTTGTCAAAACACAAGCAGGAACTCTCCCCCTACTATTCAGTGGTCGTGCCCGACTACTGCGTCCTGACCAAAATCGTAGACAAACAAGCGCTGGCATCACTCGCAGCATCAGTAGGCACTCACGTACCTGCCTCGTGTGACAGTACAAGCATCCAGGACTCCAGGGAAATGCGGTTTCCCGTATTGATAAAGGGTCGCAACGGTCTCTCATTCTATAAAACACTACACAAGAAGGCCATCATCGCCAACACACCTGAAGAGCTGGCAACCACCGTCAAGGGAATCCCTCCACAGGTTGATTTCCTTATCCAGGAGAAAATACAAAACTCGCATGATGAGGCAATCTCATTCTCCTGCTTCTCTGTCGATGGTTCCATTAAATCATATTGGATGGGGGCGAAAATCCGTGAGCATCCTCTCCGTTTCGGAACAGCTACTTTCGCCCAAAGCGTTCTCATACCCGAGTTGCTCACAGAAGCCACACCCCTCATATCCGCCCTCTCCTACACAGGAATCTGCGAGATTGAGTTTATGTTCGACGAACGGGATGGTCATTACAAACTCATCGAGATAAACCCCCGCACATGGCTATGGGTCGGGTTGGCCCGGAGATGTGGGTGCGACTTCGCCTTGATGATGTACAACTTCGCCAACGGCATACGACAGACATTCCCGTCCCAATACAAGGTCGGAGTGAAATGGGTCAACCTTATGACCGACATACCATACTCAGCCAAAGCAATAGCCAAAGGGCACCTGTCCGTCAAGGACTACCTTGCATCGTTCCAGGGAGAAACCGTTCATGCCGTATGGAATCTCCACGACCTCAAACCCGCCCTCGTTCTGCCCTTTCTCTCATTCCACATTTTAAAACACCGCCGATGAACATTCTCGTAGATATTGGCCACCCAGCCCATGTGCACCTGATGAAGTATGCCATCAAGGAGCTCCAGGCTCACGGACACACCGTCACAGTGACCACAAAAGACATCCCCATCGTCAGACACCTGCTCGACCACTACGGCATCCAATACATCGTCTTGGGGCACAAGGGGAAATCCTTACACTCAAAGATGCTTCGTCAGATACTCTTCGACCTCAAGCTGTGGCGCATCGCCGTCGCCAACCATATTGACGTCGCCACAGGAACCTCCATGACCATCCCGATTGTATCCCGCTTCTGTCGTATGAAATCCGTCAATATGGACGACGACGATGACGACGTACAACCCCTGTCTGTCAAGTACTCCCATCCATTCTCCAACGCTCGGCTCACCCCAGCTGCGCTCAAGGAACATCGACGCTCAAAACACGCTGTATTCTACAACGGAACTCATGAGTTGGCTTACCTCCATCCCAACCGCTTCGCGCCGGATCCGGCTGCACTGCAACACGCCAATATCACCACGGGGGAACGATTTTTCATACTCCGCCTCGTAGCCTTTAACGCCTACCACGATACAGGCGAGAACGGCATCTCCCCTGAAAATCAACGAAGACTCATCGAACTCCTGAAACCCCACGGGCGCATTCTCATCACTTCCGAGAAGCCGCTAACCTCCGAGTTTGAACCCTACCGCCTGCCAGTACCGCCCGAAGAGATACACTCGCTGATGGCCTACAGCTCCCTGTTCCTCGGCGACAGCCAGACCATGACCTCAGAGGCAGCGGTGCTGGGAGTGCCTGCACTGAAATGCAACACCTTCGCCGGTCGTCTCTCCGTACCCAACATGCTTGAGCAACGGTACGGTCTCTGCTACGCCTACCTACCATCACAGTTCGATGAGATGTACCACCACATAGAGCAACTGCTGGCACGCAACCCCGATGAACTGAAGAAAGAATGGCAGGCCAAGCGGAAAAGAATGCTCAACGAGATGATAGACCCTACCGAGTTCTTCGTCAACTTTATAGAACATTATGAAAGCCTATCTTGAACTGAAACGGCAACCACTGCCCTTCTACAAACGCACAGGCCTATGGTCTACAATCCGCCAATCGGCAAGGGTACACGGCTACCGCTGCAGTCTGTGTTTCGCCATCGTGCGGTGGAAAGATCATGTACTGAACCATTGGGCCATGCACTGCCCGTGGAATGGATTGAGAATAAGACTGCAACGCTGGCGTGGAGTGCAGATTGGTCACAACGTTCACATCGGCCCGGGCTGCACTCTCGACTATCCCTACCCCTACTTCGTCGTCATCAAGGACGGCGCCTCGCTGGCCGGCAACGACTATGTGCTGGCACACAGCACCCCCATGGAATACCACAAGAACTGCATGGATGCATTTGTGGCACCAACCATCATAGGATGCAACGCCTGGGTAGGCGTGAACGTAACCATTCTCCCCGGCGTGACTGTCGGCGATGGTGCCGTGGTGGCTGCTGGTGCCGTGGTGACCAGAGACGTCCCTCCCAATACCTTGGCCGCCGGAGTGCCGGCAAAGGTCATAAAGACACTTACTCTTTGACCATGGACTTCACAATTGAGAAATACGAGGTGCTGCTGACGGCGTTGAAGGAACACCAGAACTATTGTATCAGGCATGATGTCGACTTGAGGCCCGAATATTCGCTGCGGCTGGCACAGGTTGAAGCATCGATGGGTGCGACAGCCACTTACTACTTTCGCTCCATGCACTTTGCATCTCATGCCGAGACCATAAAAGCCATCGTGGCGCTGGGACACAGAGCAGGATACCACTACGAAAGCCTTACCACGTGCCATGGAGACATCGATTCGGCCTACAACGACTTTTGCCGGAACCTTGAGTGCCTGCGGAGGATTGTGCCTGTCGAGACGGCCTGTGCCCACGGCAGCCCCCGGTCGCCATGGAACAGCCAAGACATCTGGAAGCTGCACGATATACATGCTCTTGGCATCTCGTATGAGCCAATGCTCGACACCGATTTCAGTCGCACCCTCTACCTGACCGACACAGGCCGCCGCTGGGATGGCCACCGAGTCAGCGTGCGCGACAAGGTACCACAATACCAGGACTTGTGGGTCGCCCAAGGCCTTGTCTTCCACAGAACCGATGATATCATCTACGCTCTGCACAACCACAATCACGCCATCCACCGCTATAGCCTGCTCATCAACACCCACCCGCAACGATGGATGCCCTTCGGCATGCAATGGGTTGCTGAAGCCAGCCTGCAGCAGGCCAAAAACATAGCCAAACGTGTACTCGTAGAGGTCAGACACTGACCTGTTACTACTCCCTAAAAAAAGGAGCCCCGACAACTGCCGGGGCTCCTTTTCTTTTATCTAATCTTCTGTTTCTCCCACTTGTCCACTATCCGCTCCGTCTCTTCCGTGCGCAGGATGATGAGCGCCATTCGGTTGTTCTCCTGAGGCTCATACTCCATAATTCCACCAACCGGCACTCGTATGAGCTGGTTACCGCTGACGCCGAAGTGGTTGACGAGCATGTTGTACGCAGCCTCGCAACGGCGCTCCGACAGCCACTGGTTGTGACGTGCCGTACCAGTCAACGAGTCAGCACCGCCAACGATAAAGTACTCAAGCGTATCCTCAAGCTGGTTCAGCTCCTTGGCAAAGTTCTGCAAGCGCTTGCGTCCGTTGTAGTCAATATCATACTTGTCCAGCTGATAGTATATTATCGTCGCCGGCAAGCCAAGGATGTCGTTGGCATTGAGCAGATCCTCAATGAGGTTGGTCGCCGGATAGCCGTTGGCGCTCATGTTCTCCAGCTGCATCTGCAGGCTGTCACGCTCCTTGCTGATCTCCCTCAACGCCACAGAGTCGCGCTCGCTCTTCTCGTTCGACAGGTTCTGCACCGAATCTATCTTGTTGTTCAACCGTTCTATACGGCCTGTGAGCGTAGACACCGTATTGCGTGTGCCGAAGGCCAGGAACTCATGGTTCACCTTCTCGCGCGATGCCGTCTTGGTGTAAGGATTATACTTGGTGACATTCTTCAACAGGTTGAACTTTATGCCGATATTGATACTCGGGTTTATATCGAATATTGAGTACGAATTATCATACGGCGTCCAGTCCCAGGTAGACTCCGACCCGAACAGCTCAAGGTTGCCATGCAGAGATATGTGCTTCGACACAATGTATTCTGCACCGACCCCCAACGAGAAGGCAAGCTCCAGGTTGCGGCGGAAACTGCCCAGCTCAAAATCACCTCTCGGATTGCGCTGCGTGCCATAGAGCATGGACATGCCAAGGCCTATTGGCATATACACGTGCCAGCGGTTCCTCTTTCCGGTCTCGTAACCCAGAAGGAAGTTCGTCCAGTCGAAGGTCACAAACCCCAGTATGGCGGCAGCGTGTGCGTGGAACGGCGTATACCCGTTCTCACCCACCTGGTCCTCACTGTAGTTGACAAAAGGATGCAAGCCGTACTGCGTCTGACCGTCCACATTGAAGACATACGCCCGCAGCGATACCGCCACATCGGGTATCACCCACTTGCCGACTTCAACCTTGGCGTTGAAGTTCACCTTGTTCATTCGTCCCGTCGCACGCAACTCGTTGCCGATGAATGTCTGTATGCCACCCGTCAGCGACATGTACCAGTTGTCGAATGGCGACGCAATGATGTACTGCAACGTATCACGGTCGGCGCCCAGTGCGAAGCCGCGCCTGAAAGTCTGCGCAGACAGACTACCTGCTGTGAGCAACAGCAGCATTACCAACAATAGTTTCTTTTTCATTCCCATAACGTGGAGTGGCATGCTCATTTGGTGCCCTCCTCTGTGTTTTTATTCATAGTTTTCTTTAGCTTAGAGTCTTTTGTATTTTCTGTCTCGGCATCGTCAGCATCATAGCCGTAGCCGTAACCATAGCCATAACCGTAACCATAGCCGTAACCGTAGCCGTAACCATAGCCGTAGCCATAGCCATAGCCGTACTTGCGCTCTATGGGCGTCAGCTTGCGGTAGCGCACACCGTTGAGCAGCACCGCCATATTCGGGAACGAGTGCTCCTGATACAGTTCCTCGATGCTTGCCAGCATACGCTTGTCGAACTTACCATAACGTATGACAAACAAGGTGTTGTCCACCAAGTGTTTTATCACTTCGGTGTCCACCACCAGACCTGTTGGCGCCGAGTCGAGAATAATGTAGTCATATCTCTTGCGCAGTTCCGCTATCAACACATCCAATCTGCCGTTGCCCATCAACTCCGTGGGGTTTGGCGGTATATGTCCCGTGAAAATGGCGTCCACACCTTTGCATACAAGGTCGTGCTTTATCAAGCCGTCAATATCGTCACTCTTGCCCGCCAGGTAGCCCGACAAACCATCGTGGCGACGTGAATAGAACTGGCGCGTCAGCGATCCACGCCTCATGTCGAGGTCCATCACCAGCACCTTCTTGCCGGCGACACCGAGGCTGGCGGCAAGGTTGGCGGAGATGAAGGTCTTGCCCATGCCGGCGAGCAGCGACGTCACCAGGTACACACGCGACCGTCCCTCCTCGTTGTTCGTACCGAGGAAGCCCACCTTGGAGCGCAGCAGCCTGAACGACTCGCACATGGCGTCATGCCCGTTGTCGGCCACCACCACGTCGCGGTCGTCGTCCTTCTCGCGCGCCGGTATCTCGCACAGGAACGGCGTCGAGGTGCCGGCAATAACATCGTTGTGGTATTTCACCTTCGTGTCGAACAGACGTCGCAGGAAGAAGATTCCCACCGGGATGAGCAGGCCTATCAGCAAGCCCATCAGGGTGGTGCGCGTCTCGTTGGGAGCCACCGGCCTGCGGTTGACCCTCGCCGGGTCGAGCA
This sequence comes from Bacteroidales bacterium, assembly GCA_017522105.1. Classification (GTDB taxonomy): domain Bacteria; phylum Bacteroidota; class Bacteroidia; order Bacteroidales; family P3; genus Colimorpha. The sequence continues at coordinate 50,871 of JAFXAA010000013.1, forward strand.
CCTTGCCGTTGGGCTCTATCGACGGCTGGCTTATCATCAGCTCCTCGCGGCGACTCAGCAGGTGCAGGTACAGGTCTTCTTTGATTTTCGACACCCTCTCCATGTTCTCCAGATACAGCTGCTGCTGCGGAACACGGCTCATGTTCGTGGTCGCCGCGTCGGCCGTCATCTTGGCCTCGGCCATGCGCTCCTGCAACACACCCACAAAGACATCGAGCAGCGTGTTCATGTCGCTATTCAGCCTTTGCAGCTCCACCATCTTCTGCTTCACTATGGGGTTGTTCTGGCTCTGGTATTTCTTCAGCTCCAGCACCAAGGCGTTGTGCTGAGCTATCAGCTGCGAGATGTGCTCGTCGTCCACCCCCACGTTGTTGGGTATCAAGTGGGCCTCCTCGTTCTCGTTGGACTGTATGAGGTAGCGCGCCATGGTGAGCTGTTTGTTCAGGCGCTCTATCTCCTCCGAACTCTGTATGCTCGTGGCGAGGTACGACTGACCGTAGGACGAGATGTCCAGCAGCCTGTTCTCTCGCTTGAAGTTCGCCAGGGCGTTCTCCTGCACGCCGAGGTCGCTCTGCAGCATCTTCAGGCGCTCGTTGATGAAGTCGTAGGTGTAGGCTATGATGCGCTTCTTGTCCTTCACCGCGTCGTCGTTGTACACCCTTATGGCCTCGTTGATGACGTCGGCGGCGCGTAATGGCGACGCATCCTGCAGCACGATGTTCAGGATGGTGTTCATCTCGTCGTCGCGGTACACCTGCATGGCCGCCCTGTAGTAGTCCGCCACAGCGTTCATGCTGCGGTGCTCCACATGCAGGGTCTGGCCCACCCACGACTCCGTCAGGAACCATGTGGGCTCCATCACTATGCGCCCGAAGGGCATGGCCACCGTGTCGCCGAACACAACCTTGATGTCGTCGTAGCCCTGCTGCCGCACGATGCATTCCGTCAGGCTGGTCACCTCGGCGTCGAAGGCCACATGATCGTCCTCGCCGTTATCCACGAAGTAGACCTTGAGCGGCGTCTCGCCGTAGAGGTCCTTCACACGGTTCACAATCTTCGTCTTCGAGGTGTAGAACACGTTGAGGTTCAACGTCCGCGCCACCTCCATCATAGCCGTCTTCGACGAGAATATCATCATCTCGTTGTTGATGGAGCTGTTGTACAGCGACCTGGTGGAGAACATGCTCTTGATCGAAGCCTCGCGCAGCGTGCTCTCCGACGAGCCCGTCGTCGAACCCTTGATGAGCACCCTCGCCGAACTCTGGTAGACATGGTTCTGGTGGCGCACCGAGTAGCCCGCCACAAAAGCGCCCACTGCAGCACACAGCAGCAACCAGTGAAGGTTGCGCAACACGATGAACAGCACGTCTTTCACGTGCACCTTGTTGGTGTTCTTCTCGTTGAGGAAGGACATATCCTTGTTGTTGTCTTTGCTGTCTGCCATAGTTTACGCCTATTGTTTAGCCAATGCTCTGTAGAGTGCTATCGATGTCAGGAGCGACGCCACGGACAGCAGCGTCGAAGCCAGGCCGGTCCAGTAGCTGATCTCTCCGCGCATCGTGCCGGAGCTCATGCCGTCGGTGATGATAAAGTCGTTCTGGTGCAGCATGAAGAAGGGGTCGTTGAACACGTCCGACGACCGCGGGTCCAGATAGCGCATCACCATCGTGCCGTTCACCTCGCGCATCACCGCTATGCGGTCCCTCCGCGTGAAGTTGTCCAGGCCTCCGCTCAGCGCCAGCGCCTCCAGGAAGGTGCAGCGCTCGTTGTTCACGTTGATGACCTTGCCGGTGCCGTTGCCGATGAAGAAAATCTTGAAGTCGTTGAAGCGCGCCATCACGAAGGGGTCGTCCAGATAGCCGCCCTTGTCGAGCAGCCTCGTGATGGTGTCCTGCAGCTGCAGCCTCGTGAGGCCGGCCACATGCAGCTTGCCCAGCACAGGGAAGTCGATGTTGCCGTCGATGTCCACCAGGTAGCCGCCCTTGCCGTCGCGCACCACGTTGAACGGCTGCGCCATGTCCTGGCTGGGCTGCGCGGTGGAGACCACGATGCTCAGATTGTCGTAGGGGGCTATGCGCGCCTCGAAGCGGTCTTCGAGCTCTATCTGGCTGCCGTGCGTCATGTCCTGCAGGTAGTTGACCCGGCGCGGTGTGACACACGACGTCAGCACCACCGCCGTCAAAGCCATTATTATCTTGATATACTTTATCGCGCGCATAACGTTAATTTAAAATAAAACAACGTAAACTCCCTGCTTTTATTGCAGGGGGGGGGGCAGGAAGAATGTTAAACTTTGTTAAATATCCGGTCTCCCCTCGGCGAGGGATGTCTTCGGGGCGTCGCTCTTTTGCGGCGCCCCGGAAGGCGTCCGTCATCCGATTCGCTTACGGACCGACTTTCTTATTGTCAGCCGAGGCGTTTGAACTGGCATGTGAAGTGGCGCATCAGCTCGGCCTCCCATGTAATCTCCAGACCGCGTTTGATAGTGTCGCGGCGGTCGTAGACGTTCTTCAGGGCTGCGGCGATGACATCCATGTGGTTGTTGGTGTACACGCGGCGCGGTATGCAGAGGCGCACGAAGTCGTTGCCACCGAAGCGGTTCTTGCGGGTCACCGGGTCGCGGTCGGCCAGCACGTAGCCGATCTCGCAGGCGCGGATGCCGGCCTCGAGATACAGCTCGCAAGTCAGCGTCTGGGCGGGGAACTCCTCCTTGGGCACGTTGCTCAGCACCTTGTCGCCGTCGACGAAGATGGCGTGGCCACCGGCGGGGCGCTGGTAGGGTATGCCGTACTCATCGAGCTTCTTGGCCAGGTAGTGGACCTGCTTGATGCGGGTCTCGACCATCTCAAACTCAATGTTTTCCTTCAAACCCACCGCCAAGGCGTCCATGTCGCGGCCGTTCATGCCGCCGTAGGTGAGGAAGCCCTCGAAGGGGATGCAGAAGAGCTTGGCACCCTCGTACCAGTCCTTCTTGTTGGTGGCGATGAAGCCGCCCATGTTCACCAGGCCGTCCTTCTTGGCGCTCATGGTCATGCTGTCGGCGTAGCTGAACATCTCCAGGGCGATCTCGCGCAGGGTCTTGTTCTCGTAGCCTTTCTCGCGGGTCTTGATGAAGTAGGCGTTCTCGATGAAGCGGGCGCTGTCGACGTTGACGGGCACGCCGTATTTATGGCAGAGCTCGCAGGTCTCGCGGATGTTCTGCATGCTCACGGGCTGGCCGCCGACGGTGTTGTTGGTCACCGTGAGAACCATGAAGGGCACATTGCCCTTGTTCTCCTGCAGCACCTTCTCCAGCTTGACCAGGTCAACGTTGCCCTTGAAAGGCACCTCAAGCTGAGTGTCATAGGCCTCAGGCACAGTGACGTCGATGGCGAAAGCCTTGCGGCTCTCGATGTGGCCCTTGGTGGTGTCGAAGTGGGCGTTGCCGGGCACCACCATGCCGGGCTTCACCAGGTAGCTGAACAGCACGTTCTCGGCAGCGCGGCCCTGGTGGGTGGGGATGACGTACTCGAAGCCAGTGAGCTCCGTGATGGTATCCTTCATGTGGTAGAACGAGCGGGCTCCGCCGTAGCTCTCGTCGCCCTGCATCATGGCCGCCCACTGGCGGTCGCTCATGGCGCCCGTACCGCTGTCGGTCAGCAGGTCGATGTAGACGTAGTCGCTCTTCAGCATAAAGACGTTGTTGTGGGCCTCTTTCAGCCATTTCTCGCGCTGCTCGCGAGTGCTCTTCTTGATGGGTTCAACCATCTTGATTTTCCATGCTTCTGCAAATGGTAGTTCCATAGTGATATTTTTTTTGTTGTTTTTAAAATTAATGCCAAAATACGCACAAAATACATTCCAGACCACCGCCACCAACACCTTTCTCACCCGCCGCACAGCCTGGATTTCAACCACGTTCAGAAATCATAAACATCTCTCCTCTTGATATTTAAGAAGAGTTTATGCTCTGTCATATTGGGGTTGTACTTTGTCATATTTCGCGTGCAAAAATATATAAAAAAAACAACATGGCAAAATAAAAATCCACCCACGGCAAATTTTTTCTCCACCACCACTCCAACCCCGTCCCCAGCACCCCGACCGGCCGACGCCGTCCCCACGGAGTCCCTACGGCATTTCTTCAGTAGTTCTTCAGTAGTTCTTCAGTGTTTGACTGAAGAACTACTGAAGATCTACTGAAGAAATGCCGGTGGAGGGCCGGTGGGGGCTGGGGGAAATGCGGCAGGGGTGCACGGAGTGGTTTTTTTACCCTCGCACACAATAAACACGCACACCTGCGCGTTTAAATATGCGTTCATGCTGAAAAAGCGGCTCATAGTGCTGTTGCTGCTTACCGTGGCCGGAGCCGCGGCGGGGCAGACGGTGTGCGACTCCGTGGAGGCACCGTGGCGCGAGCGTTTCGAGGGCTACGGCAGCGGCGTGGAGCACATGCCGCCATGCTGGGTGGCACAGCGCAACTACGATATGGGCTACCCGCCCCACCTCTCGGCCCAGCGGGCCCACGGCGGTGCGGCGTCGCTGGTGCTCTACCCCGGCACCAGCGCCGAGAGCCACTACAGCATGGTCATAGCCCCTCCGCTGGCGGGACTGGCCTCGCTCGACGGCCTCTTCCTGCGCTTCTGGTTCCTCTCACCCTCCACGGCGGCACGCCTGGTGGTGGGTTTCTGCGCCGACACGGGGCGCTACACACGTGCTTTCGAGGCCATAGACACGCTGCACGCCGACCAGGGCGCGCGCTGGCAGGAGGCGGTGATAGACCTTTCGGCCTACGGCGGCAACGGACGGCGGCTGGCGCTGCGCATGGAGCGCGCCCTGCAGCCCGACGGGGCGGAGATGTATGTGGACGACGTGCGCATTGAGAGCTGCGGCACCTCGGAGCCGACAGTGTCGCACGTGGGCAGCACACAGCTGACGCTGCACTTCGAGACCTACGGCGCCGGCGTGGTGGAGGTGGCCTGCGGCGTCGACACCGTGCGCCCCGCCCAGGCGCCGCTGACGTTCACCGGCCTCACGCCCGACAGCCTCTACACCTTCAGCGTGGGCTGCGCCGGCGGCGAGCGGCAGACCGTCAGCGTGCGCACCATGGAGAGCGCCGGCATGGAGCTGGCCTACTACGAAGACTTCAGCCGCACGGACAGCGTGATGCCGCGCCGGTGGCGCCGCCCCACGCCCAACCAGCCGCAGATCAGCGGCGGGGTGCTGCGCCTGATGCCCTCGGTGGGCGACAGCAGCATGGCCGTGATGCCCCTGCCCGCAGGGGCGGCGCTGGCCGACCTGACCCTCGCCATGAGCCTCACCGCCACAGGCACGGCACGCCTGGTGGCGGGAGCCGTGGAGTTTCCCGAAGAGGCCGCCACCTTCACGCCCATCGACACCCTGGAGCCACAGGCCGACGGACGCGTGCTGCTGCCGCTGCATGCCTACAGCGGCACAGCCCCCTACCCTGCCCTGCTGGCCACAGGCAGCGGCACGGTGACCGTGGACGACCTGCGCCTGGCACGCTGCATGCTCGACAACCAGCGCATATACAATATCACCGAGAGCGAGGCCACGGTGGCGTGGGACACGCTGCTGCTGGCCGACGGAGCCACGGTGCTCGTGGAGTACGGCCCGGCAGGATTCACCCCCGGCACAGGCACACGCCTCACGGCCACGGCGTGCCCCATGACGCTGGCGGGTCTCGACAACGACACCCCCTACGACCTGTATGTATGGCCCTCCTGCGGCGATGCGCCGGCGGCCTGCGACAGGCTGACCTTCCGCACCTTCGCCCACGAGGTGGCGCCGCCCTACTGCGAAGGCTTCGAGGGCGGCACCGCGCTGCCCCAGGGGTGGGTGGACGGCGGCGGCGCCACCGTGGGCACCAACTCCTACCGCGGCAGCCGCGCCCTGCGCCTGGCGGCGGGAGGCAGCGCCACGATGCCCCTGCTGGGCGACGCCACACCCGACACCTGCTGGCTTGAGTTCTACGCCATAGGCACCGGCAGCCTCGTCGTGGGGCGCCGGGCCACGCCCTACGACCCCGTGACGCCCACAGACACCCTGACGGGCAACAACGCCTGGCGGCGCTATGTGGTGCCCGTGGTCGGCGCGGCAGGCAGCTGTCTGACCCTCAGCGCCTCGGCAGTGTGGAGCATCGATATGCTGAGCCTGCGCACGGCGGCGCTGCGCACGGCGGCTGTCAGCGGCGTAGAGCTGACATCGGCACGCATAGAATGGAGCCTCTACAGCGGCGACAGTGTGGCTGTGGAGTATGCTGCTCTGGCACCCGGCGCCAGCGACTTCACCCCCGGCACGGGAACCCTGGTGGCCAGCGACAGCACCATGACCCTCGACGGGCTGCAGCCCGACACGCGCTACGGCGTACACCTCTCCCCCCTCGATGGCGGCGAGGCGGCGGCATGCAGCTACATAGCACTGACCTTCACCACCCTTGCACCACCGCTGGAGGTGCCTTTCTGCCAGACCTTCGACGCCCTGGCGGCAGGCTCCTACCCCAACGGGTGGCGGCGCCTTTCGGCGGTGGGCACCTACCCCATCGTCAGCAGCCAGCGCAACCTCACGGGCGGCCGCTCGCTGCTCTTCAGCGCCCAAGCAGGACGGCCCACGGTGGCCGTGCTGCCCGACGCCGACAACTGCCTTCCGGCACGCACGGTGGCCTTCTGGGCCAACAGCACGGCAGGCCACACGGCGGCACGCCTGCTGACAGGCTACATCACCGATGTCACCGATGCCTCCACCTTCGTGGCCGTGGACACCATGGCCTTCAGCCGTTCCGACAGCTGGCTTCACCACATGGCGCACCTCGACAGCGTGCCGGGGCACCTGGCGCTGATGCTCAGCACCGACGGCGCGGCGGCGACAGCATACCTTGAAAACCTCTGTGTGGAGCCTTGCGTGGCCCACAACATCAGGGTCTATGACCTCGACAGTGTCTCGGTCAAGGTGAGGTGGGACGCCACCGACAGCCTGGCGCTGCTCTGCCATGTCACGGGTAGCGGCATCAGCCGCACAGACACCCTGCTGACGTCGCCGGCCACCATCACGGGCCTGGACAGCAACCGCAGCTACACCCTCACCTTCGAGGCCCTCTGCGGCTGCGGCACCTACGGCGCGGCCTACTACACTGGCTACGGCTCCACCGGCAGCACGGCCAACCACGGGAGCACATCCATCGGCATCAATACCCGTCCCGGCACATACCGCTTGCCTTACTGCAACAACTTCGACGGACTGCCTACAGGGCGCACGCCGACGGCATGGACCATCCGCGGCACGGCTTCGGCCACCGACCGCAACCGCCACGGCGGCAGCCACAGCCTGCAGTGCAGCGGCGGCAGCACCTTGAGCCTGCCCCCGATGGCCGGCGTGGCCTCGGCGGTGGTGGGCTTCTACATCTACGGCATGCACGAAAGCCTGCTGGCCGATGAGGCCATAGTGGTGGGCGTGATGACGAACCCCGACAGCGCAGGCACCTTCACGCCCGTGGACACCCTGCGGCTCACGGCCCTCGGCAGCTGGCAGCACCTCGTGGCCGACATGGGCGCATACACTGGTGACGGACAGTACATCACCATCGTCACACCGCAGGGAAGCGGCACCCTCTTCATCGACGACCTGACCGTGACAGCCAGCGCCATAGGCGAGGCCACGGCGACGGCGGCGGGCGAGGTGGCGTGGCGGTCGTGGCACAGCGTTGACAGCGTGCTCATCGAGTACGGCCCCGCAGGCTTCGCCCCGGGCGACAACACAGGCCTGCGCGACACCGCGCGCACCGGCGGCACCGACGGTATGCACAGCCACACACTGCAGAATATTGCCCAAGGCAACAGTTACGACATATACCTCACGCCCTTCGTGGGCGGCATCACCACCTGCCAGAGGCTCAAAGCATCGATTGCCGCCGCGGCGGCGACGCCCTACTGCGAGAACATGGAGGAGGCGCTGCCGGCAGGAATCCCCTTCGGGTGGGCCGTGGCCCGGAGCAACAACGGCACACCGACCATGGCGACCCTCGGCGGCAGCCAGACGCTGCACCTGCACGCCGCCGCCGGCAGCCCCTCAGTGGCGGCCCTGCCACAGCTGGCAGTGGACGACATAGGCAGCCACCAGCTGACTATGCACCTGCGCACCAGCAACCACAACCGCGCCCGCCTGGTGGTGGGCCAGATGGCAGTGCCAACTGACCCCAACACATTCGTCCCGCACGACACACTGACGCTCAGCACCTCGGCCTCATGGCATACGGTGCAGCTCCCATTGACACGCTTCTCGGGCACCGACCACATAGCCCTCGCGGCGCAGGCTACGGTGCAGAGCGTAGACATCTGGGTGGACGACCTGACGGTGACACGCGGCCTCGCGCCGCAGGTGGCCGTGGTGTCGGCACGCAGCCTGCTCCTCACCAACAGCGACACCGACTATTACATTGACTATGCACCCATAGGGACACCCGCTGGCGAAGGCACTTCGGAGCACATCACGGCAGCCTCGCACCTCATCACGGGCCTGCAGCCGGAGCAGAGCTACCGCCTCTACAGCAGCCACGACGGCGTGCCCACATGCCTGGAGCCTGTGGTGGTGACCATGCCGTCGGAGGAGAGCCTCCCCTACTGCCACCAGCGCGACACCGTGAGCAGCCTGGTTTTGCCCGAGGTGGCCATAGACAGCACACGGCACCTGCACCTCTACTTCCGCCTGCGCGGCGGCACGGCGGTGGTGGCCGGAGTGCTGGCACAGCGCGACGACTGGAGCACTTTCAGCGCCATAGACACCGTGGAAGCACCTGCCGGCACCTGGGGCGAGGAGCATGTGAGCCTCATCGCCTACGACGGCGAGGGGCGCTTTGTGGCGCTGCGCACCGTGGGTGGCACCAACGCGATAATAGACGGCCTCACCGTGTCGGCCTGCGAGCTGCCCACGGTGAGCCTGACAGCTGACAACCACGCCCGTATCGAGGGCGCCGGGGCTGTGGAGTACGGCCCTGCAGGCTTCGCCCAGGGCACAGGCACCACCGTGGAGGCACCCACCGACGTCACCCTGGCCAACAGCACCAGCTACGACTTCTACACCCTCTGCGACAGCGGCACAACCACCTGTGCGGCACCCCTGCGCCTGACCACGGCCACAGACCGCTGCCCCCTGCCCGACAGCCTGACGGTGGCACAGCCCGGCAACGGCCGTGTGGTACTGGGCTGGGATACGGCCTACGGCGGCTTCTGGATAGAATATATGCACTCCGGCGGCACCGCCGGCAGCGGCACCACCGTGCACGTCACGGCGCCGCCGTTGGCACTGCTGCTGGACCCCGACACATTGTACGACATATATGTGCGGTGCGACAGCGCCGAGTTCACCGCCAGACCGCCGCAGCACGTGGCCACCCTGGCCTCGTCGGCACCGCTGCCCTACTGCGAAGGCTTCGAGGACGAGCTCGCCGGATGGCGCGTGCTGGCCGACCGCAGCGGCAACTACGCCGCCGTGAGCGCCGGCAACGCCCGCAGCGGGACAGCGAGCCTCAAGGTGAGCAACTACTTCGGCACCACCTACCTCGTGCTGCCGCAGCCGGACATCGACAGCCTGCGCCACCTCGCCGTGTCCTTCTATGCCCGCCTCACGGGCAGCAACGGTCACACCGTGACCCTCGGCGCCATGAGCGATGCCGGCGACCCGCAGACCTTCGACTCGCTGGCGGCCTTCACGTCACTGCAAGGAGCCTACAAACGGTGCTTCCACGCCCTGCGCGACTACTATGGCGGCGGACGCTTCCTGGCGCTGCGTTTCTGCGACGACGACATAGCCTACATCGACGACCTGCAGGTGACCACCTGCGCCGCCTACAACGTCAGCATGACCGAGATGGAGGCCGACCACGTGACCATAGCGTGGCAGCAGACCGGCAGCCCCGCCGTGAGCATCAGCTACGGCCCCGTGGGCGACGGAGCCACCACCACGGTGCAGCCCACCGCGTCGCCCTGCCGCATAGACGGTCTCTCGCCCCTGACCAACTACATCTTCAGCGTCAGCCACAGCTGCGCCGAGACGTGCGACAGCATGACGGCGCCGCCCGCCGACACCTTCTACACCTTCACGCCGCAGGGCGGCACGGGGTGCATAGACTACACCGACCTCCAGGCCCCCTACGTCACCTGCAGCCACGGCAGCTACCAGAACCCCATGGCCACCCTCGGAGCCGTGAACCATGGCTACCAGAGCGCCACAAGCCGCCACACCGTGCACTTCGACACCACGGAGCGCGACGCCCGCACCGGGGGCCTGCTGCGCACCATCCCCGCCGGGGAGCAGGCCTCGGTGCGCCTGGGCAACTGGAACAGCGGCGGCAACGCCGCGCCGGAGGCCGAGAGCATCACCTACGGCATGACCGTCGACGCCTCCGACGCCGACCTGCTGGTGCTGCGCTATGCCGCCGTGCTGCAAGACCCCGAGCATTCGCCCTCGCTGCAGCCCCGCTTCCGCCTGGAGATCCTCAACCAGGAAGGACACCCCATAGACTCCTGTTCGGTGGCCGACTTCATAGCCAACGCCGCCCTGGGATGGAACCAGGGCCCCAACGAGGTGCTGTGGAAAGACTGGACCACCGTGGGCATAGACCTCACGCCCTACAACGGACAGACCATATTCGTGCGCCTCACCACGCGCGACTGCGGCGAGGGGAGCCATTTCGGATATGCCTACTTCACGCTGCGCTGCGCCTCGCGGCGTATGCAGAGCGAGGGATGCAGCGACGTGCCCGACAACCGCTTCACGGTGCCCACAGGCTTCAGCTACCGCTGGTACTCGTCGCTCGACACCACGGCCACCCTCTCCGACTCGGCAAGCATCTGGGTGCGCAGCGACAACAGCGTCACCTACTACTGCCGCCTGTCGTTTGTTGACAACCCGCAGTGCCACTTCACGATGAGCGCCTTCGCCGGCGCGCGCTACCCCCTGGCCCTCTTCGACACAGCCCTCAGCGTGGCCAACTGCCAGTTCGACCTGCAGCTGACCAACCGCAGCACCATCAGCGGCGACGGCGTCACCCCGCTGGGCACCGGCGAGCCCGTGGAGACCTTCCGCTGGCTGCTGCCCGACAGTACGGAGAGCACCGCCGCGGCACCCGTCATACACATAGGCGACACCGGCACTGTCGCCGTCACACTCATTGCCGGCATAGCCAACAACCAGTGCCTCGACACCCTGCGGCGGACGATAGCCATACGGCGGCCCTACCCCGCAGCAGCCATCAGCGGGCGCCGCGACCGCTGCCGCAACGATGCCCGAGACACACTGCACGTGCTCCACGCCACGAGCTACGGATGGCTCGACGGCGCCTTTGGGCGCGCGGCCACCATAGACAGCAACGACGTGAGCCTCACCACATTCGCCAGCGCCGACACCACACTGGTGTGCTTCACCGTGGACTCCAACGGCTGCCGCGACACCCTGCGCCACACCCTGAGCGTGCACCCCACCTACAGCCGCAGCTATGCCGACAGCGTCTGCTCGTCGGACGGGAGCTATCCCTGGCTCGACACCACCGTCGGCTTCACCCCCTCCGACACCGGCCTCCGCGCCCGTCTCCACCGCCTCACCGGGCACGGCTGCGACAGCACCATGACCCTGCGGCTGCACCTCTGGCCCTCCTACTATCCGCACCACACCGACAGCATCTGCGACAACCACACGCTGGCCTTCTTCGACACCGTGCTCAACACCACAGGCCTCTACACCCACCACGACACCACCACGAGAGGCTGCGACAGCGTAGCCTCCCTGGCCCTCACCGTCATGCCGAGGGGCTACAGCACTGACCTCCAGGAAGTCTGCGACTCGCTGCGATGGATTGACGGCACCCTCTACCTGCGCGACACCGCAGGGGTGACCACCACCCTCGCCACCTCCTTCGGCTGCGACAGCATAGTGACGCTGCGGCTCACCGTAAACAGCTCATACTACAGCCTTTACCTCGACACCTTCTGTGCCGCCACGCCCTACACCTTCCGCGGCCGCACCTGCACCCGCGGAGGCACCTACGCCGACACCCTGCAGACCGCCCGCGGGTGCGACAGCGTGCTGGCCGTAGCCCTGACGCGCCTGGAGGTGCCGCGGCTGCGGGTGGACACCGTGTACCACTGCGACACGCTGAGCTACAGTCTCGTGGCGCACTCGTCGACCCCCTACCTGCTGTGGAGCGCCGACCGCGGCGACAGCCTGCTCGACAGGCAGCGCCACAGCGCCACCCTCGACGTGGCGCCCGACTCGGCCACCACCTACACCCTCTTCACCGACTACGACGAACGCCCGCGCTGCCCTGCCACCACAGCCATAAGCCTGGAACCCCTCACGCGGCCCACGGCGCTGATGCGCGTCACACCCCAGCAGCTCGCCCCCGAGCACCGCACCTTCGAGGCGCGCGACATCGGCGAGCAACCCTACGAGGCAAGAGCCTGGTACATAGACGGTGAGGAACAGCCCACCACGTCGCACATCCTCTACGGCGAAGCCGCCGAAGAAGCCGACACCGTGGAGGTGTGGCTCGTCGTCTACGACGGCCACTGCACCGACACCGCCATAGCCCTTATCCCCGTGAGGCGCAGCACCTTCCTGCTCCCCAACGCCTTCACCCCCGACGCCGAGAGCAACAACCGCTTCACAGTGGAAGGACTCAACATCTCGGGCTACGAGATAACCATCTACAACCGGCGCGGCCTGACGGTGTACCACAGCACCGACATCGGCCAAGGGTGGGACGGACGCGACCTGAACGGCAACCCCTGTCCGCCAGGCAACTACGTCTACCACCTGCGCTACTCCACCACCTTCCGCCCCACATCGTTCCAGAAGGAGATAGGCTCCGTCCTCCTCATCCGATAGACGGCCCCGCGACGGCTGTTCTACGGTTGTTTAACGGTTGTTCTACGACTGTTTAACGGTTAAAACCGTAGAACAACCGTTAAACAACCGTAGAACAACCGTAGAACAGCCGTAGGAAAGCCGTAGGGGGTGCAAGGGGGTGGCGAGACGGCCGGAAGGGGGTGGCAGGACGACCAGAAGGAGGTGGCAGGACGGCCTGAAGGGGGTGGCGAGGGAAAAAAATATCAACAAAAATTTCAACCATTACAAATTTTTTGTATATTTGCCTTTTAAACATATAGCGCACTTATTACATAAGTTATTATATAATAATTAATTGCGTCGCAATAATATAATAATTAAAAAAAGAGAAAAGGCTAACGCCATGGGCATAATGCAAAAAAACAACAGACTGAAAGGACTGACGAGACTACTACTGCTCCTCGGGTTCAGCATTGCCTCCATGTCGGCCGGTGCACAGACATCTGTCACCAGCCTTTCACAGATTACCTCGGCCAACGGCAACTACCGTCTGGACGCCGACATCGACGCCTCGGGGTTCGAGGGTTTTTCTGATTTCACCAACTTCAGAGGCACCCTCGACGGAGGCTACCACACTATCAGCGGCCTCACGCAGCCGCTATTCACCACCGTTGACGGTGGCACGGTGAAGAATCTCGTTTTGGACAAGGTGCACATTGCCTCGGGAACCAATGTAGGTGCTGTGTGCGGAACCGCCACGGGCAATGCGCGCATCTACAACTGTGGTGTGCAGAGCAGCGACGGCAGTTCGTCATTGGCAGGCACCACCGTGGGCGGCCTGGTGGGTACCATTGCCGCAGGCAGCAGCGTGCGCGTGGTGAACTGCTACAACTATGCCACCGTCAGTGGTACCAGCTATTCGGCCGGCATCGTGGGGCGCAACCAGGGCACCGTCAGCGGCACCACGACGGTCGATGCCAACGGCGTGCGCATAGCCATGTGCATGATGTACGGCGACATGACCACCGGTACCAACCGCTCGCCCGTCTACGGCGGCAACCACACCAACAACGTGCAGAAGCTGACGGAGTACAACTACTACCGCTCGCGCGCCAACCTCACCTACACGGCCTACAACGACCAGCTGGCCATCGACAAGGACGCGTTCCTGACGCGTTTCCCCTTCTACCGCCACATCCTGAACACGCACCGCGAGATGGCGGCCTACTTCCTCTTCGGTGCCCAGCCCACGGCGGAGCAGGTGGCAGAGATAGGCCACTGGGTGCTCAAGCCCGAGGTGGCCCCCTACCCCATCATCGAGCCGTGGGAGACCGGTACGCATCGCACCACGCAGGACATCGCCGCCAACCTGCCGTCGATCACGGCGGACTACGCCGGCAAGCTTATCGACAGCATGGGCAACAGCGGCTACCTGACGGTGAACTACAACATCAACGGCACCACAGGCAGCCTCAGCCTGCCCATCACCGACATGGACACCGCGCGCTACGACTTCACATGGGGCAAGGTGGTGCTGCCCTTCGCCAACGAGCTGTGGACGCAGACCAACTACAGCACGGTGGTCACCGGCTGGAAGATTACCTCCGTCACCAAGGACGGCGCCGCCTACACCGCCTTCAACATCCCCGCCGATGAGCCCTACAACTTCGCCGACCGCGACAACCCGCAGAAGGACATCTACAACGCCACCGACAACCCCTACATCTTCGCCCAGGGCGGCAACTACATTGTGCCCTACGGCGTGACGGCCATCAGCATCGAGGCCAACTTCGCCACAGCCTACTACCTGAGCGACGCCCGGTCGGACTTCGGCTACAACGACACCTACGGCGGGCAGACCAACCTGGGCTGGGCGGTGCCCAACACTTATCACGGCCACACGGTCTACACCAACCTCAGCACCCTGGTGAAGGACCACCTGAGCAACAGCACCAACCCCCACAGCCAGGCCATCGTGCTGGTGGGCAACTACCACTACAACCAGAACACCATCGGCGGTGTGTGTTTCAACGCCGGCAAAGCCGTCACCATCATGAGCGTGGACGAGGACCGGAACCAGGAGCCCGACTACGGCTGGTACTCCTTCCACACCACCGACCGTTCGCCGGTACCTCCCTTACGCTTCGACTTTGTGCCCAACATCGGCATGGGTATGGCCGGGCGCATCACCGGGTCTACCCGCTATCCCACCATCGGCATCTGGCACGGCAGAGGATGGTTCGAATTGACCGAGACCTGCGTCAGCTTCATGAGCGAGTGCGAAATCAACGACGGCGCCTTTACCAACAACGACAACGGCCAAGGCAACAACCGCTGGATAGCCAACAGCGGCTACTTCATCCAGATTGTCCGTGCCCGAAGCGGCAACGCCAACAAATTGAGCTACGAGCAGATTGGCGGCAACGCCTACGTGGAGGAACTCTACCCCGGCTCGCATACCGACAATCAGCTCGTCACCACCATTAGGCCCATCCTCGTCACCGGAGGCGAGATTGAGGAGTGCTACATGACCGGCTACCGCGCCGGGAGCACGGCCACCGGCGACAACATCAGGTTCTGGGGCGCCGGCGGCAAGATGCACAAGTGGCTCGGTGCCTACATGGAGAACCCCAGCACGGCGGGCGTCAACGTCACCGCCAAGGTGGACCACGCGGTCATAGGCCGCTTCTTCGGCGGCGGCACCTCGCCCAGCGCCCGCATCACCGGCAACATCGACATCACAATGAACAACAGCCTGGTGGACTTCTACTGCGGCGGTCCCGAATTCGGCGATATGGCCGCGAGCAAGACCGTCACCACCCACGCCACCAACAGCACCTTCGGCGAATACTACGGCGCCGGCTTCGGCGGCACCTCCATCACCTACATCCGCCATGGCAACAACACAGGCGTCAACTTCGGCAACAGCATTGACTTCCCCATCGCCTTCACAGAGACCTACAAACGACTGACGAACAACGCCACCTACGGCATCGGCAGCTGCTACAAGTTCGAGTTCATCCTCTACTCCGGCGGCGGCGGCACGGGTGTGGCGCGTTCCTACACCGGCTATGCCAAATTCGACCTGGCCACCACGGGCAACGTCACCAACGTGCTGAACGGCTGCACTGTGCTGGGCAACTACTATGGCGCCGGCTGCCAGGGCAAGGTGAACGGCACCGTGAGCTCCACGCTGACAGGCTGCACCTTCATGGGCAGCGTCTTCGGCGGCGGCTACAAGGCGGCCTCCAACGAGGTGCCGGTCTACCCCAGCACCGAGCCCACCAAATCCCGCTACACCAAAGAGACGGGCCTCTTCAGCGACTTCGGCACCGTGGAGCCCGAGACCTTCACGTGGCAGCAGCGCGGCACCACGGGCTCCGACGACGCCAACAAGATACTCTACACCACCACCGACATGGCGACCCTGGGCACCGTCACCGGTGCCATCAGCCTCACCCTCGACGGCGGCACGGTGGCACAGAGCGTCTACGGCACCGGCAACGAGAGTCCGGCCAACGGCGGCGTCACCACCCTCGTGAAGGGTGGCACCGAGGTGGGCGGCGATGTCTTCGGCGGCGGCAACCTGGCACAGACCACAGGCAACGCCCTGCTGACCGTGGAGAACGGCAAGGCCACCAACCTCTTCGGCGGCGGCAACGCGGCAGGCATCGACGGCACGGCGACGGTCAACATGGAGGGCGGCCAGGTGCGCACGGCCATCTACGGCGGATGCAACAGCAGCGGCGCGGTGAGCGGCGTGGTGAATGTCAACGTCATGGGCGGCACCCTGGGTACCGACGCCGACCACCCCATCAACATACACGGCGGAGGCTACGGCGAAGCCACCTCGACGGGCAACAACGTGACCGTCAACATCGGCCAGGAGAGCGCCAGCGCCGCCTACCCCACCATCTGGGGCGACGTCTACGGCGGCTCGGCCAAGGGCAATGTCAACGCCTCGACCGCCAACACCACCATGGTGAACATCAACAACGCGGTGCTGCACGGCAGCGTCTACGGCGGCGGCCTGGGGGCCAAGACCGCCAGCGGCGACTACGATGCCGGCACCTACACCGTCAGCGACAGCATACCCGCCCTGGTGCGCGGCAACGCGGTGGTCAACATAGGCACCTCGACGCAGGAAAGCAACAACATACAGATCAGCGGCAGCGTCTTCGGCGGCAACAACCTCTGCGGGTCGGCGCTGGGCTTCACCACGGTGCACATCTGGAAGACCGCCCACACGGTGGCCAACACAGCCCCCGTGCAGAGCGGCAGCCCCGAGGTGGGCACCACGGAGAACCTGCTCACCCTGGGCACCGACGCCGGGAACTTCGCCCTGCAGGCCGTCTATGGCGGCGGCAACCTGGCGCACTACAACCCGGCCAACGCCCTCTACGGCGGCGAGTCCGGCAAGCGGGCTTTCGTGCACGTGCACGGATGCGACAACACCATACGCCACCTCTACGGCGGCGGCAACGCCGCCGACACCCCGGCGGACAGCGTCATCATCGAGGGGGGCCGCTTCTTCAGGATCTTCGGCGGCGGCAACGGCGAGCGCGCCGACCTGCCCGGAGCCAACGTGACGGAGGGCAACGCCTACACGCTCGTCAACGGCGGCGTGTACAACGCCGTCTTCGGCGGCTCGAACACCAAGGGCACCATAGCCAAAGACATGAAGCTCAACATAGTGCCCGAGGGCGGCTGCGGCCTGGAGCTCATCGGCAACCTCTACGGCGGCGGCAACCTGGCGCCGAGCAAGGGAGGCAGCCTCACGGTGGAGTGCGGCGACATCGTGCTGGGCAACGTCTACGGCGGTGCCAACGCGGCCTACGTGGACGGCGACGTGACGCTGACCATAAAAGGCGGCAGCAACATAGACTACGTCTTCGGCGGCAGCCGGAGCGTGGCGGCAGAGAACCATGTGGGCGGCTACGCCATCAACGGCAACGTGACCCTCATCCTCAAGGGAGGCACCATAGCCAACGCCTTCGGCGGCAGCGACACCAAGGGCAACATCAAAGGAGATGTCCGCGTGCTGGTGGACGATGCCGAGGACGCCGGATGCCCGTTGAAGGTGGACAACGTCTACGGCGGCGGCAAGGACGCCGCCTACGTGCCAGAGGAAGCCACGGCAGCCACGCCGACAGTGGATGTGGTCAACGGCACGGTGAACAACGCCGTCTTCGGCGGCGGGCTTGGAGCCGGAGCCACGGTGACAGCCAACCCCACGGTGAACATAGGCGGCACGGGTGCCAACCGCGCCGTGGTGGGCGGCAGACTCATTGACGACAGCGCCGACGGCAAAGGCGACGTCTTCGGCGGCGGCTCGGAGGCCGACGTACTCAAGGACGGCGACAACACGGGCAACACCAGCGTGACCCTCAGCGGCAACGCCGAGGTGATGGGCAACGTGTACGGCGGCGGCAACAAGGCCGCCGTGGAGGGCGACACAGAAGTGAACATGTAATGAAACAGGCTACGATACGACAATATAATGACCGGCAGAATAAGATTATAGACATGCTACAAGACAACAAAGACTGACTGCCCTGACTATATTAGAAACAAAATAATAAATGCATATATACACACTCATGTACAAGATGATAGAACAAAGCACCCCAAGAGGGAACAGACAGAAGAAAACAAGAAGAGGCCTGCTCCTCCTTGGCCTGATGCTGGCGGCTGTGCTGCCTGCGCAGGCTGCCGACTATGTGTTTGAATACGACGGCGGCTACCTGTACGTCACCAACACAGGCGCCGTAGGCTACACCGAAACCTTCAGCCGCTCCTGCGTCTGGACCTGCGTGTCGAACACCGGCACGCTGGCAGCCGCAACCCTCGGCACCACCTCCCGCTACCTCTACACCGAGGTCAACGGCACCCGCTATTGGCTTGTGGGCAGCACCACCAACGGCAATGCAGTCACCGTGACCACCACAGCCCCGGGAACAGCCTACTGGAGAAACAGCGGAGACTACCTCTACTACTACAGCAGCAACAACTACTACCTCTACTACCGAGGCAATTCGTGGAGAACAAGCCGCTCGACAGGTAATGGCAATACTGGCTACGCCAGCACAGGTTGGTCTGCCACCGACTACCGTTCCACCACCACCGCCGGCACCAGCGTGGCGCAACAGGTTACGGGCTATACGGTGACCACCCCGACCATCACGCCCAGCGCAACGCAGACCGTCGAATACAACGGCAGCGCCAGCTACACCGCTTCCGCCACCGGCACGCAGACCGTCGTCCCGGCACACACCACCTTCACCATCGGCGGCTACTACGGCACCACCTACCACTTCTACAACAGCCAGCTCTCTACCAACGCCAACGACTTTGCGGTTGACAACCCCGTCACGCCCACCTACACTTGGACCCTCTCCGGCGATGGCGCCAGCGGACTGGAGCTTATGTCCACCAGCGGTGCCAACACCATTGTGAGATACACCGGCAGCGCCAGCGGCACCACCGCCACCCTCATCGTCACAGCCACCGCCGGCACCTCGTCCCGTACGGCCTCCGTCACCATCAATGTCACCCCCGTGGAGCCCACGGCCATCAGCGCCACCAATGCCACGGTGTATGTGGGCAATAGCGGCGAGGTGGTCTACACCCTCACGCCCAACTATGCCTACAACCGCGTCGCGGCCGTCTCCGGCAACACCGGCATCTTCACCGTCACCTCGCCCGCCACGAGCGGCGCCGTGGACATCACCCCTGTGGCCCCTGGCACCGCCACGCTGACCCTCACGGCCCTCAACTCCAACGGCAGCAACGGCCCCAGCACCTCCGTGACCGTCACCGTGCGCGACATCTGCGCCGCGCCGGAGTTCTCCTTCGAGCAGAGCGGCAGCTCCGTACTGGCCACCATCACCACCACCACCCCCGGCGCCACCATCCGCTACACCACCGACGGCACCGACCCCACGCCCACCACGGGCACCGTCTACTCCGCCCCCTTCACCGTTGCCAACGGCCAGACCATCAAGGCCATCGTCGTGAAGGACGGCTACTGGGACCCCTCGTCCGTAGCCAGCAAGACGGTGAACCCCATCGACTATGTGGCGCAGGGCGTCAGCGGCGGCATCGTCACCCTCAACGACCTGGAGGACCACACCTGGACCTACTACAACGGCGTGAGCAGCGACCTCGACGGCGGCAACTACAACACCAACTACCTCGGCAAGCTCTACAGCCCCAACCCCCGCAACGTGAAGATTACCTACAAGGCCAACGGCGGCGCCGTGTCCATCGACGAGAGCGAGACCGAGTTCGTCTACTACAAGACCCTCGAGGAGAGTGCCACCAGCGGCGAGTATGCCTACCAGGTCATCAGCAACCCCTTCAGCAAACGCCCCAACGGCAAAGGCTTCGGCGGATGGAAGATCAAAGAGGGTGCCGACTACATCAAAGGCTATAATGACGAGGCCACCCTGCCGCTCGACGCGGAGATTGTCTTCAACAACCTGCCCTACGCCAGCGTCAACTGCGTCTCGGCGGAGATAGAACTGGAGGCCACATGGGTGAACCTGAACGATATCACCTATGCCAACAACAACAACATCACCTATAATGTTACGGGCGGTAACTACGAGACCAACATCCTGGTGCTGAACCGCAACGTTACCGGCACCATCACCACCACGTCGCCCGTAACCATCATGATGGTGGAGCCCGACGGCAGCAACGACTACCGCGGCACCTACACCTTCACCGGCAACATCACACCCAACAACAACGGGGTTACCAAGATAGAGTTCACTCAGTGGAACAGCACCAACACGGTCAATGCCAATTACAACGACCTATGGATAGGCCGCGGAATGACAACAACCAGCCGCTGCGCCAACCTGATAACGGGTGTCAATGCCACTACGAGTGTGGCAAGCCCCCAGTACCGTATCAAAGTCGAAAGCGGTGTATACCAATATTTTGATTTCTACAAGGGCCACAGTACGTACAACGGAGGAACAGACAACACAACCTTTACCGTCTCGGGAAGCAGCGCCAATGCAAGAATCACGATTGGCAACGACTATGACAGAGCCAGCGGCACCAATACCAATCTTGAGTTTATCTATGGTCCCATGTTGGGATATTCGGGTTCGTTCTCGAGTACCGGCAACCGCGACAATCTGCACACCCTGGATTTGGTTGTCAAGAGTGGCAGCATAGGCACAACCTTCTTCATGGAGAATACCAATACTGCAACCTATCTTCAGGGAGGTGCCGGACGGTGTATGTATTTGAGCTCTGCAGGTAGCCAGACTAATGTCGGCACCAGAAACGTGACGATTGAAGGCGGCGATGTCTGCTCCATCGGCGGAGGTATCGACAGCTACAATAACAACGACAATGACGGAACAAACTACAACCGATTGGGTCTGAACCTCCGCATCAAGGGCGGCACTATCCATGGCAATGTGTATGGCGGCGCCGCTAAATCCCCCTCGGGCGGCAATAAAGTGATGGTCATGACGGGTGGCACGGTGAAAGGCTGGTTTGCCGCTGGATGCAACGGTACAGATAACGATGGAGGACAGAACTATGGAACATCCTATGTATATATAGGCGGCAAGGGCGCCGTTGACAGCGACGGAAGCACCAAAGTGCTTGGATATGCCAACGGTGGCAACGTCTATGCCGCCGGAGCAGGCCGACAGGGTGCCACCACCTGCGGCGAGATGACCTTCGGCACCAATCTGGTCATTGCCGATGATTCCTACATCGAGCGCGGTATCTACGGCGGCGGCAACTATGGCTACGCTCTGCAGAATACCAACATATATATTATGGGAGGTGTCAACGAAGGACTTGACGGAACGGTCAACTACGTAACTACCGTTGGAGGTCTCTATGGCGGCGCCAACCAGCAGGATGGTCCCGATGTGCATATATATATGAACGGCGGCGAAATGCGCGGTGGCGTCTACGGCGGTTGCAACACCTCCGGCTCCATCTCTGGCAACGTCACCATGCACATTGACGGCGGCCAGGTGGGCACCACCACCCAGGCTGCCAACATCCACGGCGGCGGTTACGGCTCTGCAACCAGGGTCAACGGCAATGTGGACCTCACGCTGGGTAAGGACTGCAACGCTACAAGCGGCGTCACCGTCTACGGCGATGTCTACGGCGGCTCGGCCGAAGGCATCGTCAACAGCAGCAGCTCCAACCACACCAACGTCAGCCTCTACAAGGGCATCATCTACGGCGGCCTCTACGGCGGCGGCCTCGGCTCCAACTCCAACCCCGCCTACGTCTACGGCCCCGTGGCCGTGAGTGTCTTCGGCGGCAGCGTGCGCACCAACGACGGCAGCGGCGAGAACGGCTCCGGCGGCGTCTTCGGCTGCAACAACGTCAACGGCACACCCCTGAGCACCGTCACCGTGGACATCTACGGCACCGACCCCGCTCCCGACGCCAACAGCTTCGCACTCTTCGCCGTCTACGGCGGCGGCAACCGCTCCCACTACACTGCCAATGTCCCCGTCGTCACCATCCACGGCTGCAGCAACAGCATCGAGTACGTCTATGGCGGCGGCAACGCCAGCAACGTCCCCGGCACCGACGTCACCATCTGGGGCGGCCACATCGGCAACGCCTTCGGCGGCGGCAACGGCTACAGCGTCACAGGCAACCACGGCGACGCCTCGGCTCCCCACTACAACCCCGGCGCCAACATCACCGCCTCCGGCGCCAACATCACCATCCACGGCGGCACCATCGACGCTGCCTTCGGCGGCAGCAACCAGTGGGGCTACATCAACGGCGGCATCACCGTCGCCGTCGAGGATCAGGACGAGACCGGCAGCGACCCCTGCAGCCGCCCCTACACCGTGTGCGACAAACTCATCGTCGAGCTCTACGGCGGCGGCAACCAGGCTCCGGCCGTGACCGAGGAGGATGTCTACATCAGCCCCGAAGTCACCATCAGCTCCTGCGACATGCGGATCACCAACCTCTTCGGCGGTGCCAAGAACGCCAACCACGGCTCCAACATCAACCTCGAGGTCACCAATGGCAAGTTCGAGAACGTCTTCGGCGGCAACAACCTCGGCGGCACCATCACCGGCAACATCACCCTCACCCTCAAGGGCGGCACCATGGTCAACGCCTTCGGCGGCAACAACCAGGGCGGCTCCATCACGGGTACCATCACGGTCCTGGTGGACTCCACGGGCACCGAATGCCCGCTGAAGGTGGACAACGTCTACGGCGGCGGCAACATGGCTGCCTACAGACCCAACGACCCCACGACGAATACGCCTCTGGTCAACTTTGTCAACGGCACGGTGCGCAACGCCGTCTTCGGCGGCGGCCTGGGCGATGCGGCCAAGATTACGGCCAACCCCACGGTGACCATCGGTGGCACCGGCACCAAGACAGCCATCGTCGGCGGCACCAAGATTGACGGCACCCCCGGCGACGGCAACGTCTACGGCGGCGGCTCGCAGGCCGACGTGCTCAAGGACGGCGACAACACCGGCAACACCAGCGTCACCCTCACCGGCAACGCCATAGTCAAAGGCAACGTCTACGGCGGCGGCAACGAGGCCAACGTCCAGGGAAATACGAATGTGGAACTGAGATAGAGATTATAGTTAATAGTTAATAGTTTTGAGGGTTGGAGAGGGTGAATGTTAAGGATTGAATATATGGAGAAACATAAAGATAATATCATAATGAATAAAAGAATGCTACAGAAGAACTGCAGAATGGGAAAGATGGTCATTGTGCTGATGGCGCTGCTGCTGTGCGGCAGCACGCAGGCGCAGGTGGTGGTGCACGGAAGTGTGTTCGGCGCCGGCAAGGGTCTTTACTCCCCTTCAGACAACAGTGGCCTGGATGTGGCTCGCGTGCACGGTAACTCCACCGTGGTGATGAGCGTCGGCACCGTGGACAACAGCGTCTACGGCGGTGGCGAGTTGGGCGCCGTCAACGGCAACACCGACGTGGCCATCTCCGGCACCGCTCATGTGGGAGGCAACGACCTCACCAGTTACAAAGGCTTTGTCTTTGGTGGCGGCTCCGGCACCATCCAAGACCCCGGCTATGCCAATGTCAAGGGCAACACTCATGTGACTATCAGCGGCGGCTATGTGCACAACACTGTCTTTGGCGGTGGCGAGCTGGCCTCCGTGGGCACCTTTACCTTGGCTGCATCTGCCGATGCCACGAACGACATCGTGGTCGGCGAACCCTTCAGCTGTGCCGATGGTACCGGCCGCAGCCTGGTGGAGATCAGCGGTGGCCAGATAGGCCACAAGGATGCCACCTTGCGCGTGGATATCGGCTATGTCTTCGGTGCCGGTATGGGTGTCTACACCGACCCCCATGCTGTCAACGAACCGGCCCCTTCGCCCGACAACGCACGTTTCGGCTATGTCAACACCGCCGAGGTGCGTGTCAGCGGCTCGGCCTTCATCGTGGGTGCCGTGTGGGGTGGCAGCGAGAACGGCCAGGTGCTCGACAGCTGCGGCGTCATCGTCAGCGGCGGCCAGATTGGCAACGGCTATGACTGGACGAACGAAGAGGGTAAAGGCCTCTATACTGCTGCCAACTGGGACGAAGCCGTTGCAGCCGTCAAGGCCCAGGATGCCTCGCGCATCAACGCCATTGCGGGCCAGATGCCCGAGTGCTACCACTGGAAATACGGCCGCGATACCACCATCAACGGCACTCCCACCAAGCACTACCTCCCCTACGACCGCTATGCCTATGAAACCGGCGACACCACAGCCTCCTACAACCCCGGCGACGGCCACACCTTCTTCGGCAACGTCTTCGGCGGCGGCTCGGGCTACTATCCCTATGCCACCGACAATAGAGGCACGGGTGGCGAGTTCACCACCGAATTCTTCAAATTCCAAGGCCGTGTGCGCGGCAACACCTACGTGGAAATCAGCGGCGGACATATCCTCACCTCGGTCTATGGCGGCTGCGAGTATGCCGACGTGTTGGGCGACTGCCGCGTGGTGATGACCGGCGGCACCCTCGGCCTACCGCGAACCATCGACTCCATCACCGACCACCCCGTCACCAGCTACCTCTTCGGTGCCGGTAAGGGTGACCAGCGTACCGAGTTCAATATGCGTACCAATGTGCAGAATGTCAAGGTGAAAGTCAGCGGCGGTCTCATCTTCGGTTCCGTCTTCGGCGGCGGCGAGGATGGTCACGTGCTGGGCAACGCCAAGGTGACCATCGACAGCGCTGCCTGGGTAGGCACCTGGGGCACCTCGTATGTCGACGGCAATATCTTCGGCGGCGGCCGCGGATTCGGCGGCACGGCCTATACGGCCGGATCCATCGGCGGCAACGTCGAAGTCAATATCAACAACGACACCGTGGCGGGCACCCCCGTGAGACCCACCATGCTCGGCTCCGTCTACGGTGGTGGCCGTCTGGCCTCTGTGGGCTCCTGCTTTGTGACCGTGGGTGACCCCCATTATAGCCAGCTGCAGGACGGCGACGACCACGGCAATATCACCATCAACATCACCGGCGGCACCATCGGCAACCTCAGAGAGTTCTCCCACCCCGTCTTCGATCCCGCCGCGAGTTACAGCGTGGGCGACGTGGTGGCCTACCAGAACCAGATGTACCGTTTCACCAGCGCACATAGCGGCGCATGGAATGAGGCCCATGTCACCGACATTGTTCACACCACCGGCGGCAACGTCTTCGGCTCGAGCATGGGACGTCTGTTCAAGCTCGGCGCCACCGACGAGACCGACCCCAACAGCTTCCTGCGCATCTGGCCCGGTATGGCCAAGTGCAAGAACACCGAAATCAACATCAGCGGCGACGCCACCATCTATAGTAATGTCTATGGCGGCGGCGAGCTGGGCTATGTGATGAAGGACACCAAGGTGACCATCGACGGCAGCGCGGTGACCATCGGCCACGGTGTGGCTACCGGCACCACCGACGCCTGCTACCTGGGCTCCGTCTACGGCGGCGGCTACGGCAGCGAGAACATCATCCCACACATCAACGACACAGCGAGCATCACCTCCACCTCCGGCTTTGTTTCGGCGGCCATGCATGCCGGCCGCGTCTACGGCAACACCGAGGTGGAATTGAAGAACGGTCACATCCTGGGCAACATCTACGGTGGCGGCGAGCTGGCCTCCGTGGGACGCCGCTGGATGCACATGACCTATGCCTACGACCCCGCAGACCCCTATAAATTCCAGCATCCCTACGATGGTACGGCTGCGACCTACAACTACGAGGTGAACGGCGTAACCTACACCTCCTACGGCTACAGCACCAATGTGGGCAACACCAAGGTCACCGTCAGCGGCGGCAAGGTGGGCGAGGTGGACAACGTCACCGTCGGCACCTACCGTGTGGCAGGCCACTCGACTGGCCGCAAGGGCTCCGTCTTCGGCGGCGGCAAGGGCCGCCCAGGCTATTATGATACAATTAATGATATAGACTACGGCTTCCACTACACCCGCATGGCCTATGTCGACCAGACGCAGGTCATCATCAGCGGCGGTCAGATTGCCGCCTCGGTCTTCGGCGGCGGCGAGAACGGCCACGTGCGCTACAACGCCACCGTTACCATGGATGGCGGCACCGTGGGTCTGGAACTCACTGCAGGGGAAAAAGAACTTGACGCGAATGGCGAAGCCCGTGTGGATATCTACCACGGCAACATCTACGGTGGAGGCCGCGGTATCGACATGACCCAGGGCGGCTATTTGGGCGAGGCTTCCGGCCAGGTGTTCGGCAACACCAATGTCGACATCAGCGGCGGCACCGTGCGCCACCACGTCTTTGGCGGCGGCTCCATCGCCTCGGTGGGCACCTACGTCGACTACCCCATCGTCCCGGGCGACCACGCCGAAGTATTGACCGGCAAGGCCACCGTCACCATCCACGGCGGTGTGATTGGCTCCGACGGTATGAACAACGGCTTTGTCTACGGCTCGGGCCGCGGTGTGGCTTATAGCGGCTCCGACTTTGCCCACAAGGCCTTCGTCAACAACACCGAAGTGAATATCCAGGATGGCGCCGATGTGCGTGGCTCGGTCTTCGGCGGCGGCGCCAACGGCCACGTGATGACCGACACCAAGGTGAACATCAGCGGCGGCACCATCGGCTCGCCCATCAACAGCACCGACTGGACGCTACCCGTCGCCTATACACCCACAACGCAGGGGGCTGCAGACATGGTGGGCACCGAATGGGTGAAATACCCCACCAACGACCCCTCCGACCCCAACTATAACGACTATGTCTCCCAGCTCGGCGAGAGCGCGGTGATCCACTACCACGGCAACGTCTACGGCGGCGGCCGCGGTGTGGACCGCCACGACGGCAACTTCAGCACCAGCGCCGGCCGCGTGTACGGCAACACCAACGTCGACATCAGCGGCGGCATCGTCTACCACAACGTATACGGTGGCGGCTCGATGGCTTCGGTGGGCTACTATAACGAGGTGCCCATCACGCCCCACTCCACCATACTTAGCGGCGGCATCGCCACCGTCACCATCCGTGGCGGCCAGATAGGCACCACGGGGCACAACAACGGCCACGTCTTCGGCTCCTCCCGTGGTATGGCCGGCAGCGAATATTCCCACTTCGCCTTCACCGAGGATACCTATGTCAACATCCAGACTGGCGCCGACATCCGCGGCTCCGTCTTCGGCTCGGGCGAGAACGGCCACGTGCTCAACAACACCTATGTCACCATGACCGGCGGCAAGGTGGGTCGCGACCTTACGGTGAAGGCCACCCTTCTGGGCGACGGCACCACCGAACTGGTCACCGGTGAAGCCTGCACCGAAGAGGCGGGCGCCGACATGGCCGTCATCTTCCGCGGCAACATCTACGGCGGCGGCCGCGGTGTGGACCGCCACAACGGCAAGCTCAGCCTCAGCGCCGGCACCGTTTACGGCAACACCCACGTCGATATCAGCGGCGGCACCGTCACCCACAACGTCTACGGCGGCGGCTCGATGGCATCGGTGGGCTCCACCCTCTACAAGGACGCCGAAGGCAACTACACCTCCTACGAACCTGTCAGCAAGGGAACAACCCCCGTTACCTATTACGACACGGTAGGCATACCGGAGCGCTCGCACCGCTACAAGGACTCCTATAGCGAATACACCTCTCGCATCCCTGTGGAGACCCCCTGTACCTACAAGTATAAGACCAGCGCCGATGCTACTGATTACACGAGCGACACGCGCGTTCCGAACCCCGCGACCGGCGACTATTACGACTCTATCAAATACCGCTGGATGAATCCCACTACTGGCGACTATACCGAAACGGACACAACGTATTATGACGAAGTCGGCGCCGACACCATTACCGGTATGGCCATCGTCACCATCCGTAATGGTGCCACCATCGGCAACGCCGGCGAATTTGTCGTCGACCGCAAGGGCTTCAACAACGGCCGCGTCTTCGGCGCCGGCCGCGGTATGGCCGGTGGCGCATATGCCGCCCGCGCCAACGTCTACAACACCGTCGTCACCATCAATGGCGGCACGGTCAACGGCTCCGTCTTCGGCGGCGGCGAGAACGGCCATGTCCTGCAGGACACCCGCGTCACCGTCAACGGCGGCACCATCGGCCACAACATGAACGCCTCTTATGCCGCCGTTGAAGCGATGTTCGGAAGCAGCCAGCCCGCGATGGTGCCTATTATGAAGAGCCGTATGGCCAACGTCGGCAACGTCTACGGTGCCGGCCGCGGATGCGACCTGGCTCATGACGGCAGCTACTCCATGAGCGCCGGTTACGTGCGTGGCAACACCATCGTCAACATCAACGGCGGCACCATCCACCGCAACGTCTACGGCGGCGGTTCGATGGCCCTGGTGGGCGACTACGGCCTCAATGGCAACGAAGACGACATCCAGGACGTCAACTCCGGTCTGGCCACCGTCAACATCCACTCCTCTGTGGGCGACGCGAACGACAACGTGGCCTTCGGTGGCAGCGTCTTCGGCTCGAGCCGCGGACGCGCCAACGACCCCGCCAACCCCGATTTCGACTTCGCCGAAATGGCCTATGCCTTCAAGACCCAGGTCAACATCGGTAACGATGCCGGCGACGAGACTCTCACCGTCTACCGCAACGTCTACGGCGGCGGCGAAGCCGGCCACGTCGACTACGGCGGCACCCAGGTCAACATCCTCAGCGGCACCGTGCAAGGCTCCGTCTTCGGCGGCGGCATGGGTGCCTCCACTTCGCCCACGGCAGGCATCGTGGACGGCAACACACAGGTCAACATAGGCACCGACGCACAAGCCTCCAACAACGTCGTCATCGGCGAATACGTCTTCGGCGGCAACGACGCCGGCTCCTCGCCCCTGGGCACCATGCAGGTAGACATCTGGCGCACGGCCCACAGCGGCGCCAACGAGTGCCCCGCCGTCGCCAGCCTCACCGACGAGCAGAAAGCCAACTACCTCACCGAGAGCGTGGCCTCGCCCGCTGCCAACTACGCCATCAAGGCCGTCTACGGCGGCGGCAACCGCGCCAGCACCCTCACCGGCGACAAGGCCACCGACGGTGGCGGCAACGCCTCCAACGTACTCAACGACAAGTACATCACCCAGCGCCTGAACGAACCCTCCTGGCCCGTGGAGCTCACGCGCCTCTCCAAGGTCGTCGTCCACGAGTGCTCCGAGAACACCGTGCAGTACGTCTACGGCGGCGGCAAGGCTGCCAACACCTACAAGAACGACGTCACCATCGAGGGCGGGCGCGTCTTCCGCGCCTTCGCCGGCGGCGACGGCTCCGAGGAGGGCACCTACTCCAACGTCGTCACCGACGCCTCCGTCAGGGTGCAGGGCGGCATAGTCTACGAAGTCTTCGGCGGCTCGAACACCCGCGGTGTCATCGGCGGCACCACCTCCATCGACCTCACGCCCGTCAGCCCCTGCGAACTCGTCAACAGCGAGACCTTCGGCGGCGGCAACGAGGCTGCCGGCAACGGCGGCACCATAGAGCTCCTCTGCGGCTCCACGTTCCACAACTTCTACGGCGGCGCCCGCAACGCCAACATCAACGGCGACATCGTCCTCAACGTCCGCGGCGGCGTCTACGACACCATCTTCGGCGGCAACAAGGACGGCGGCGTCATCGACG
Source organism: Bacteroidales bacterium (assembly GCA_017522105.1). Classification (GTDB taxonomy): domain Bacteria; phylum Bacteroidota; class Bacteroidia; order Bacteroidales; family P3; genus Colimorpha. Next base: position 80,847 of record JAFXAA010000013.1, read on the forward strand.
GCAACGTCACCGTCAACTTCTACGGCGGCACCACCAAGTACCTCTTCGGCGGCTCCAACGCCGGCGGCAACATCACGGGCACCATCACCGTCGTTGTCGACGCCGACCCGGCCTACAGCTGCGCCGACGGCCTTCAGGTGGACTACGTCTTCGGCGGCGGCAAGAACGCCTCCTACACTCCCAACGACCCCTCCATCTCCTCGCCCATGGTGAAGATCCTCAACGTGCCGCCGGCACCCCACCGCGGCATCTACCGCGTCTTCGGCGGCGGCCTCGGCGAGACGGCCACCGTCACCGCCAACCCCTACGTCATCCTCGGCGACGCCCCCTCGGTGGACACCAAGGACATGTACATAGCCCAGCGCACCGAAGGCGGCAAGCAGGTGGAGGGCGAAGTCTACGGCGGCGGCTATGCAGCCCCCGTGGTGGGCAACGCCTACGTCACCATGCGCCAGGGCGTCGTCAAGGGCAACCTCTTCGGCGGCGGCCTCGGCACCTCGGCCACCATCAGCCAGAACACCGTCGTGGCCGTCTTCGGCACCTCCGAAGTCTACGGCAACGTCTACGGCGGCGGCAACCAGGGCGAGGTGAAGGGTTCCACGGACATCCAGATAGGCTACGAGGAGACCATGCTGGCCCTGCCCCCGACGCTCTACTTCGACGGCGTGGACCGTAAGGTGCACATCAGCAGCAACATCAGCGGCGCCACCATCCGCTACACCGTGGGCGACGGCAGCCAGGCGGCCCCGACGCCCAGCACCGGCACCGTCTACACAGACCCCGTGGAGCCCGTGGCCGGACAGGTCATCAAGGCCATCGCCACCGCGCCCTACTACGAGCCCTCGCGCGCAGCCGTGGCCACGGTGCCCCTGGCCGACCCCGCCATCAGCATCGACCCCTCCACCAACATGGCCACCCTCTCCTACCCCGGAGCCGGCGGCCTGACTCCCGCCATCCACTACACCACCAACGGCGAGACGCCCACCTATGTGGCCACCGAGTACACGGCCCCCTTCGAGGTGCAGCAGGGCGACGTGGTGCGCGCCATCTGCATCCTTGACGGCTACACCAAGTCCTTCATCTCCAGCCTCACCGTGGCCAAGCCCGAGGTGACCATCACCGGCGGCAACGCCACCTTCAGCTGCGCCACTCCCGCCGCCAAGCTCTACTACACCGTGGGCGACAGCCCCGCCGACCCCACAACGGAGAGCACCCTCTACACCGGCAGCCCCGTGGCCGTCGCTGCAGGCCAGACCGTCAAGGTCATAGCCGTGCGTCCGGGCTACAACAACTCCGATGTAGCCAGCAAGACGAGAGAGTGAAGAGTGAAGAATGAAGAATGAAGAATGATGAACGGGCTGACGCGGTCGACCCGCACCCGGATAGTTCATCATTCTTCATTCATCGTTCATCATTCATCGTTCATCATTTCCGCTTCGGCACCGCCGAAGCTCCGGCGGAGCCCCGCCGGGGTCGCCACGACCCCTCGACGGCTTTCCACTGAAGAACGGCCGTAGGGACTCCGTAGGGGCTCCGTAGGGGCTCCATAGGGATGCAGGCCCTGCAAGGGACGGTCCGCAAAGCGGCTCCGCAACGCCCTCGCAGACAAGCGGCTACCGTTTCGCTAATTAATGTTAAAAAAAACAGCATTTTTTCAAGTTGCCAACATATTTTCCACAGCATGTTGACTTTTTTTTGTATATTTGCTGTTTGGATACATGTGCCCAAAGCGATATATATTATTATATATCAAGCAAAAGGCGCAATGTGTCCGATTGGGAATATTGAAGAATAAAGAGAAAATGAGAACAAACAGCACTATATTCGCGCACGCACGCAAGGCCTGGATGGCCTCGATGACTCTCGTGGCGTGCATCCTTTCCTTGAACGCCACCGCCCAGGAGGAACTCCTGACGCTGACCAACGGCAAACTGTGGTACGTGAACAACGACGATGCCCACAGCCCCGCCGAGGACGCCGCACGCAGCTACCCCGGCTGCTTCGTGTGGAACGACGAACAGCAGTCGTGGGTGGTGATGCACAAGACCTTCGCCGAGAACCGCGAAATCACGCACACCACGGAGCGCGGCGACTACTACATGAGGCTCGACCTCAGCGACCCCGCCAACCCGAAGCTCGGCGCCAAGGCCACGGCCGACGGCCCCGACCTGTACTGCTTCTGGCGCCGCACGGCGAGCTTCGCCGGCCTGTACTACCAGGAGTGGGAGGGCGTGAAATACTACGTCGTGGGCGGCAAAGGCGAGCTGCGCGTGTCGACAGTGCCCGAGGGCGCCGCCGTGGAGGATGCCACCACATGGTATGCGTGGGACTTCGGCATGGCCATGATCGACGTGGTCTACAATAGCGGCTCGCGCAACGAGAACTACTACTGGGTGAGCCTCGACACCACGGGGGCCAACGACAACCCGGCGGACTTCAGCTGGGTGAACTCGTGCAACACCTACCAACGCCCCGATCAGGTGCGTTTCGCCGACTCGACGCTGTCGTGGGAGACCAACTGGGCCGCGAGGGAGTACTGCTGCAACCGCACCACCGGCGACCCGGAGGAACCCAACATACCGGCTGTGCACGCCGCCCTGTTCATGCCCGTGCAGCAAATCAAGCATGAGCGCCACCGCGTGCCGCAACCCGGCGAGGGCCTGACGGCGGTGACCCTCACGGCCACGGGCGACGCCTCCGACGTGAGGACGACCATGAAGTACGGCGACGAGCTGGCCATACGCACCACCATCAACGCCGGCATGCCGGTGCAGGTGGTGCCCTACTACGAGGAGTTCCGCGAGGAGGTGAAACGCCGCGGCATCAACCTCCGCTACAGCCAGCGCATCGAGGAGGATGTCTTCGAAAGCAAGGGCATACTGGAGGAGGAGCATGTGTACTACTGGTGGGAAGACGGTGGCGACTGGAGCCGCCACGACGCCATCCCTGCCAGCGAGGCGTCGACCCTGGTGGTTGACAGCACCGAATACCTCATCAGCCGCTCGGCGCAGCGCGTGCTGGATATCAACAGCAGTGCCACCCCGGCCACCATACGCTGCATCGACGTGCCCGAGAACGGGCGCCGCGTGGAGGTGACGGTGGTGGTGCACTACACCAACGGCCTGACCGACACCGGCAGCGTGGAGCTGACGCTGAGCAGCGAGGTGCAGCGCCGCAGCATAGAAGACGTGAGCCAGGGCACCCGCAGGGGCCCGATAGTGCGCGGCTACGTGGTCGGCGGCGGCCGCATGGCCATGGTGGGCACCGTGCGCGACGGCAAGGCCGTGGAGGGCACGGGCAACACCAGCGTGACGGTGAGCAGCTGCGACACCATCCTGGCCGTCTACGGCGGCAACGACATAGCGGGCTGGGTGCAGGGCACCGCCACACTGCAGCTGGGCACGCGTGAGACCTCGGCGGAGCACCCCGTGCACATAGGCTACGTGTACGGCGGCGGCTGCGGCTACTACACCTACCGCGGCCTGACCTACGGCGCCACGGGCTACCCCTACCTGCCCGACAACTACACGCCCGGCCTGCGCTACCAGAACTACTACTTCGGCTCCGAGGTGGAGGGCCAGGAGTGCGTTGGCGAGGTGTACCCCTGGAACTACCGCCCCACCTACCGCGACGGGCACACCACGACGGGCGACATAGCCACGGACACGGCCTACCTGGTGTGGGACCGCTCGCAGCGCGTGGTGGATGTGGACTTCACCTACAAGCCCACTTTCCTCAACCCCGACATGGTGGACGAGGGCGAGACCGGCACCGGCGGCAACGGCACGGTGCCCTACATCAAGACGGCACATATTTACGTGGGCATTGACGCCGAGTCGTCGGGCCTCACCTTCGAGCAGGCCAAGGCCAAGAACGACAACATCCTCATCGACTCGCTCTTCGGCGGCGCCGAGAACTCGTTCATAGGCATCGACGCCGACGGCGAGCGCCTGGCCACGGCCGTGACCATCGACATCAACGGCGGCACGCTCTTCACCGTCTTCGGCGGCAACAACTACGGCGGCTCGGTGGCCAAGAGGGCCGAGGTGCACGTCAACGTGCACGACACCAAGCTATTCCCCTACGAGGAGACGGAGACCGTGAACGGCGAGGTGCTGCCCCGTACGCCCGGCATAGACACTTACTTCGACGGCTACGGCCGCGAATACGGCATACGCTACCTCTTCGGCGGCGGCAACCTGGTGGACGGCGCCCACACCGAGGTGACGGTGACGGGCGGCATGATAGACACCTGCTACCTGGGCGGCAACCGCGCCACGGTGGTCTCGCCCGTGGGCACGGTGAACTGTGTGGGCACAGGCCGCTTCATCTGCACCAACCCGTCGTATGCAGGCATCATGGCCATAGCCCCCGACGACCGCACCACGCAGGTGGCCGCCAACGCGGCCTGGGGTCCCTATAGCTGGCACGGCGGCGTGGGCAGCTACAACATACGCACCATCTTCGGCGGCAACAACAAGGCCGACATGGCGCTGCCGGCGGTCATCTACCTGGAGTCCGGCGGCGTGAGCAGCGTCTACGGCGGCGGCAACATGGGCAACATGACCAACGAGGGCGGCCTGACGCGTCCGGAGTTCCGCGCCATGATGGCGCGCGCCATGGTCAAAGACGACCTGACGCCCATACACCTGCCTATGCCTAACGGCGTGGGCTCCATCATCTTCGCCAACAACCAGTCGAACATCGTGGTCGACTACGCCTACGGCGGAAGCCGCATGGGCAACATCAAGCGCTCGTGCGGCGCCTACCTGGCGGGCGGTGTGTTCGGCTACGTCAACGGCGGCAACGACGTGAGCGGCGACGTGGGCAGCGAGACCGACGGCGGCTCTTACATCATCCTGGACAGCAACGTGGTGGTGCTGGCCGACGCCGTGGCAGGCAGCGACGGCTACTACCACTGCGAGACCGCACAGGGCACCTACAACCAGAACCCCCTCTACGACACCTACACGGGCGAGACCTTCGACACCTACGACGAGTTCATAGGCATGCTGATGCCCACGCACAACAGCACCAACATAGCCATGAAGGGCGGCCTGGTGAAGGGTATGCTCTACGGCGGCGGCACCCACGCCAACGTGGGCTTCGCCGACGGGTCGCGCCCGCAGATACAGCGCGGCCTCGACAAGTTTGCCCCCACCGAAGAGCTGAACACCACGGCCATCGGCGGCACCATGCGCGGCCGCATACACTTCGACCTCACGGGCGGACGCATCATGGGCAACGTGTTCGGCGGCGGCTTCATGTCGTCCACCTACGGCCTGACCTACCTGCACGTGGGCGGCGACATACAGATTGACAAGTCGCTCTTCGCCGGCAACGACATGCTGGGCCGCACGATGTCCTTCGGCGCCTACCGCAACTACGCCTACGACTTTGTGGAGGCCGACCTGGAGAACTATGCCGCCGTGGAGAGCTCCAACGGCGACAAGCTGAACCGCCTGGAGGACGGCAAGTACCAGTCTAACTTCAGCTCGTACCTGCGCGTGGACGGCACGCCGCGGATTGGCTGCGTCTACGGCAGCGGCAACGGAGCCTACGACTACGACGGCGAGCGTCCGGAATACGAACCCGCCACCATCTGCTCCATCGGCGGCCAGATCAACCGTCCGCGCCAGCAGACCACCTACCTTGACATCAACGTGGAGGGCGGCCGCATAGACACCGTCTTCGGCGGCGGCAACGGCGTGGGCGTGGAGGAGAACGTTGTGGTGCTCCTCAACGCGCAGAACCACGACGCCCAGTATGTGGGCACCATCTTCGGCGGCAACAACCGCGACAACATGGACAACTGCGTGCCCGACATCATACTGCACCACGGCGTGGTGCAGAACGTCTACGGCGGCGGCAACGCCGGCAACATGAACGGCGCCAAGGAGTACACCGACGCCTGCGGCAACCTGGTCTCGGGCGTGTCTACATATATTAAGGTGGACAACCCCAACGTGACGGTGCAGGGCGACATCTATGGCGGCTGCCGCATGGCCGACGTCAAGGGCATGGCCTACATAGACATCCGCAGCACCACCGAGGAGGGCATCCTGGCTGTCTACGGCGGCAACGACGTGGGCGGCTCGGTGAACGGCAACACGCGTATCGACGTCAGCGGCGGCAAGGTGCACCACATCTACGGCGGCTCGAACGGCGGCTACGACTACGACCGCATCACGAACACCGACTACATGGTGTACGAGTTCGGTTCTGACCACACGGACGAGGCCAACCTGGTGGCGGCACACGCCTCGGGACGCCCCTTCGTGGACTCGACGACCATCCACCTGTGGGGCGGCACCTTCTACGAGAACGTCTACGGCGGTGGCCGTATGGGCGACTGCCGCGCCACCAACGTGATAGTGAACGACGCCCCGACGGCGGAGCAGTGCCCCAACGTGGGGAGCCTGAACCTTGAGCTCACCCTTGTGGGATCGGCCTGCGTCTACGGCGGCGGCGAGGGCTTCTACAGAGACCTCAACAAGGAGCGCGTGGGCAACGTGCTGGCCCGCGCGGGCGACGACAACACCGACGCCTCCACCAACGTGCACCTGCACCACGCCACCAACGTGGGCACAGCCATAGCCTACGGCGGCGGTCGCGGCGGCGACGTGTTCAACACCAACATCACGGCCTACGACACGTGGAACCACCCCTTCACGGCCATCTACGGCGGCTGCTGGGGCAGCGATGTGCTCGGCGTCACCAACGTCACCATGAACGGTGCCCCCGACGGCAAGACGGCCAGCAACGTGTATGGCGGCAACGACTTCACGGGCAACGTGTACAAGACCAACATCAACATCAACGGCGGCACTTACGACAACATCTTCGGCGGCGGCAACGGTGACTATGCCGAAGGCCGCTACACCGGCGCCTCGGGCGGCGAGTGGGCCGTATACAGCGGCACCTACAGCGCTGCCGACGCCGCCCACGGCTACACGCAGGGCGTCAGCAAGCGCATCTACGTGCCCAACAACGAATATGCCGAGATCAACTTCAACGACGGCAACGTGAACAACAACATCTACGGCGGCGGCAACATGGGTACCACGATGCGCATTGGGCGCAACGACAACGACACGTACCGCAGCCAGGGCGGCGGCGCGAGCCTGGTGGCCGACACCAACAGGAGCCTGACCGACCTGCACAACCTGCCGGAGACCGACGCCACCAAATATTCATATATAATAGTCAACCTGCACGGCGGCACGATAGAGAACAACGTCTACTCCGGCGCCAAGGGTGCAGCCCAGGGCAGCCAGCTGGTCTACGGACTGAAGCAGCTGAACATGGAAGGCGGCCTGGTGAAGGACGGCGTCTACGGCGGCTCGGAGAACGTCAACGACGGCTACCCGAACGAGTGCATCAGCAAGAACACGCCGGGCAACAACACGCTGACCACAGAGCGCCCCTCGTCGATATTGAACATCACGGGCGGCACGGTGAAAGGTCACATCTATGGCGGCGGCTACCTGGGCGATGTGCACGGGTCGGTGTACGTGAACGTGGGTGTGGAAGCCGTGAACAAGAGCGTGGTGTGGGGCAAGACCGTCAACGGTGAAGCAGGAGCCTATGCCCGCTTCAAGCCCGGCGACGCCAGCGGCATTGCGCCGAGCCTCACGGCCAGCGAAATACAGTTGCAGAACTCCATCTACGGCGGTGCCAACTGGGGTAACAACGTGGGCAACGCCGACTTCTCGAAGCAGGGCTTCTACGGCGGCGAGAGCTGCATCCTGGTGGACGGCAAGGACTACAACACCTACCTTGACGTGGCCCACAGCGGCATGCCGCTGATGAACATCGTGAGCTCGATTATAGGCTCCGGCACGTCGGCCAGCGGCGGCGATGTGTACAACCGCATCGACGTGCGCAACTACGGCGCCCTGAACCCCTCCAACTGCAAACCCACCACAACGCTGCGCTCCATACAGAGGGCTGACGCCGTGTGGCTCTACAACACCGTCATCGACTACACGGGTGCCACCGACGCTATATCGGCATTCACGAGCACCCAATACACCCTCAACCGCATAGACACGCTGAACTGTGTGGGCTACAACGTCATCGACGTGGACGCCACGGTGACCAACATCGGAGAGGTGGACTTCTACAAGGAGCCCACGGCGTGGAACCACGGCCGCTATGAAGGCCTCACACTGGTGGACCAGACCAACCCGACGCTGTGCTTCACCAACGACGCGGGCGGCTGCGCCAGCTGCGACGACGACCCGACGGTGTGCGAGCAGGTGGCCTACCTGCACCGCCCGGACGAGGGAGGCGACGTGAGCAACTACGCCTTCACGGCCTTCGTGATGAACAACGGTATCAACGTGGACTTCATCAACGAGCAGGGCGAATATGCACCGATCTACGGCTTCGCCTTCATCATTGCCCAGAACGGTACCAACGCCGTCATCACGGCACGCTCCAAATATATCAGCGACGACTACGAGTACGGCTACGGCGACCACAACGCCAACAATATGTCTGAGCTGGCACAGGATGTGATAGACATGGCCACGGCCGGCGAACGCGACAACTATGTGCACTATGTGGACTTCGACAGAGCGGTGGAGTACGGCGGCTTCCTGTCTACATGCTCCGACTCGCTGAAGGCCATCTTACCCTCCTCATCGCACAACACGGTGATAGAGTGGTGCGACTGCCTGCTTGAGAGCAGCACTACGACAACCGACCCGACCTACCAGAGCTACTGTTTCACGACCGACGGCACCTACGGCAGCGTGGGTGAGTTCCCCTACCACAACTATGCCAGCGAGTACCGCACATGGTCTATCGGTCAAGGTCTGCGCCGCCGCTTCACCGTGGTGCAGGCGCACTCGGTGCCCGACTCGCTGTACAAGGTTGATTCGGAGGGCGACACGATGTGGCTCAACAAGCAGATAACCCTGCACTATGACAACGGCGACGATGTGGACTCGCTGTACAACCTCGCCATAGCCACGGCCAAGATTACCCTGCCCCCCACGGTGCCGGGACACTACTACAAGATTGACCCCAACGGCGTCGTCATATCGGATGAGAACGCCGAGATGAGGCTCACGGACATGGCCTACAAGCCCACGACCTGGAACGGCCTGACCGACGAGTGGAAACTCACCGACATGACCGCCAAGCCCTATGACGCCGGCACCGATGCCGCGAAGATGGAACCCGCCGGGAACGGCACCATGGAAGCACTTGACCTGACCGGCTCGGGTACCCTGACGGGCATCAACAAGATATACAAGAGCCGTTCGGACCAGCAGTACTTCGGTCTGCTGATGACCTCGGGCGCCAACTTCGCCACTGATGGCGGCAACCTGGTGGCTCCGAAGACGGCACCTACTGGATGGACAGGCAGCACCACCCTCTCCGGCAACGCCTACACCAACATGATCACCAACTTCAGCACCGCACAGGTGGGCTCGTCGGTGAACGCCTCGCCGGAGCTTGACCTCTACATGCTGTACAACAACAACTTCAGCCACACAATGCTCGGTACGGTGACCTTCACGCTGGACGAGTATGTGGCGGTGCCGAAACGCGCCGGCTATGACGGCTCGCACATGAACACCAACACCGGCGACATAGTGCTGGAGGGCGGCGACACGGTGTGGCTCGACAGCAACCTCCACACCCCCATTGAGATTGAGATAACTATCTCCACCATATTGCAGAACTTCGCCAACATGGAATACGAGGTGCTGGCAATGTACAACGAAGGTCTGGCCGACATCTTCTCCCGCAAGGTGGTGCTTCCCGCCACCCTGCAGCGCCGCGAGGTGTTCCTGCAGCATGTAGCCTGGTATCCGACCAACAAAGAGACCGGCACGGGCGACACCCTGCACACCGCCAGCAACCCGACATACTTCTACCTGACCGATGACAAAGACAAGATAAAGAACCAGACGCCCTCGACAGCCCACAGCTACTTCGGCATGTCGGTGAAGCCCATGGACAACATCTCGAACACCATCGTCACCGCCATCGGCTGGCACAGCATCACAGCCGTAGACTCCATCAACCTCTACTCGGCAGTGGACAAAGCCCGCGTGGAAGCTGGCGAGAGCTCCTGGAACCACGGCGTGCAAAGAGTGGCCAAAGGCGACTACTACCAGGAGAGCGGCGCGACACCGGCACACAAGTTAGACTCAGTATGGGTCGGCGACTATGTGTGGGATGCTGTCGAGAACGCCTATGTCCCCACCGGCAGCGGCCTGCCCATCGGCGTGCTTGACGGCCGTGGCGAAGCTGCCATCGACGTCAGCCTGAACTATGACGGCGAGCGCATTTATGACGATGTCGACGGCAACGGCTACATCGGCAAAGTGGTGCTCGGCCTGGCCAGTTATACGGGCGGCGACTACTCGCACCCCAACAAGTTCAACATCACCATCAACGTGAAGACCCGCGCCAAGGGCGACACCATATACCTGGCCTCCGACCCCGACGGCTTCAACATCACGGGTACCGACGGCACCACAGTATTCAGCGCCACACCCGTCACTGACTTCAACGAACTCAACGCCGGCAAGGAGCCTCACCAGTATGTCACCTCGTTCTACGACGCCTTCACCAAGGTGTACCAAGAGGGCGACGTGATAGCCATCATCGACACGGTGAAGGTCACTGCACAGGAACTCATCAAGGGTAATGAATACATGCCCGCGCGTATCATAAGATATGACGGCCACCACAATCAGCTCCCCGGCGAGAAGTGCGTCTATCGCGGCCCGATGATTGTCGTCGAGGGCGCCAACGCCACCTTCACGGCGCGCTGCATAGATTTCGTGGGCAGCTCCACGGCAAAGATAACCCCGATGAATCCCCTGCTTGGCACCCCTGGTGCAAGCGAGATAACCGCCGACAGGAAACTCTACAACCTCCTCGACCCCACCGACGTGGACAAGTATGTCGACACCAACCGCGCATACGCTCCCATCATAGTGATCAAGGACAATGCCACCGTAACCCTGCAGAACAGCGTCGCCGTGAAGCAGAACTGGAACGCCTACCACTATGACGGCATCGGCACAGAAGACCTCACGCGCTACGGTGCCATCAACATCACCGACGGAGGCCTCCTGCGCATGATCAACAACGTCACTGTCACCGACAACCTCAGCGACAGCATCGCCGACCCGAACAATGTCGAGTGGCGCCTGCACCCCTACAACGGAGCTGTGTACCTTGACGGAGGCACCATAGAACTCATGGAGTCCTCCAGCAAGACCGCCATCACAATACAGAACAACTACCTCTACAACGACGCCACATGCGACGATTACTGGAAACCCAACACCATCGACGTCGATGGTGATGACAAACTCGTCGGCTGGGGCTTCAACAACAGCGAATACAGCACCTCCTCCGCTGAGCACACCAAGGCCAACGTCTTCCTGGCTCGCGAAGAGGCCACGGTCATACCGGCCGAAATCACCGCCATGGGTGCTGCCGCCATCCAGAACTACAAAGACACTGTGGACTCCAAGTCGGCCTACATCTACTTCAACAACACCATCCCCGAGAACACGAGCATCGGTGTCACCAAGTGGTTCCCCGACGAGGCCGAGTCGCTGCGCGACACTATCATGATTGCCTACCAGCCCGACGCCACCCACTTGGCAGAAGCCCTCTACAACAACAACTTCACCTCCGACAACGGCTTCAACGTCTTCTACAGCTACAACGTCGAGAACCAGCACATGTTCCTGCAGCGTTGCGCCACCTTCAAGTATCAGGTAGCATCGCTCACTCCGTTCTATCCCGCCACTGCCGACGACCCGGCGACGACCGAGATTGACGAAAGCAGCGCGGCGAGCATCCTGCCCGGCGACGTGCTCACCTACTCGCCCCTCCTCGGCATCACCTGCCCCGTCGGCGGCGACTCCATCACCTACCGTGTACAGGGCGGCTTCTTCCCCTACACCTACACCTGGACCCACATCGACGGCTCCGACCGCACTGTGGAACGCACACGCACCACACAGTCCACCAACATCCAGATCAACAGCCAGATTGCCCAGCACAACTACACCGACTTCAACGCCGCTGTGGCCGACACCTTCTACACCTCGCACATCGAGCTCACCCACAAAAAGAACGAACAGCTGATACTCTACACCGTCACCGCCAACGACGCCACCGGCAACTGCCCCCTGACCAAGAACATCTGGATCAACATGAAGAAGGTGGACGTAGACATGCCTGATTACTTGAAGAATCCCATCGACGATGCCAACCTCGACCCGCTCTACCATGCCGACCACAACTACGACGCATGGGTAGACGCCGACAACAACCCCGGCGACACAGCCCGTGTGGACCGCTACTTCCGCGCCGTCAAGGTGACGCCCAAAGTATGGGCCGACCGCAACATGGGCACCATCGACGCCATCATCCCCCAAGACTCCATCTACGAGGATGTCGAGGGTCGTCCTGTGCTCAACAACATGCTCTTCTGCGAGGGCGACATCATACGCTTCGTCACCGTGCCGCGCACCAAGGTCGTGGCCACGGAGAAAGTGCCTGTCGCCGACTTCATCATGTGGGACTTCGACCCCTACTACAACAACCCCGCCACCTATGTGGTTCCTGCCGGCAACTCGCAGGTAGTGGCCTACTACGGCCCCGCCGCCGGCGAGAACCAGTACTGGAAAGACACCGTCAAGACCACCGGGCTGGCCAACTCCAAGTATGACGGCGACTACTACTACCACGACCGCGACGGCAAGAGCTACGTCACCACCTACCACGGCGACGTGCACATCTACGACGAAGACGGTCTGGCATGGTTCATCAGCGTCGTCAACGGCCTCAACGGCACCCAGGCTCGCGAGTTCTACTTCAACAAAGTATACCTGCACAAGAAGAGCGCCGCCAACAAGTACGGCGACGCCTCCGCCTACCACATGGAGCGCCACCTCTGGACGCCTGTCGGAACCCAGCAGCACCCCTTCCGCGGCTGGTTCATCGGCGTGGACAACAGCAGCGACTCCTGCACGGTGCCCCTGGCCAACAACGACTATGTGGTCATCAAGAACATCATCCTCAACGAGCCCGATGTTGACTACGTAGGCTTCTTCGGCTTCATTGACACCGCCCGCATCAGCGGCATCAAGATAGAGTCCGCCATGGCCCGCGGTGCCCAGTATGTCGGTGGCATTGCCGCCAGCTCCGTCGACTCGCGCATCACCAACTGCGCCGTGACCGACAGCATCGAGGACAACGCCGCCACCACCATCCTCACCACCCACCACACCAGCGGTGGTATCGTGGGCCGCTCGCTGCGCGACAAGATTGACGTCAACATCTCCAAGGCCAAATTCGTCGGCGACGCCGTCTACAGCGGCGGTGTGGTCGGCTACGGCACCGAGACCGACATCGTCAACAACGTCAGCAAAGTCTTCGGCAGCAACAACCGCAAGATGCAGGGTCTCTACCTCGGCGGCTTGGCCGGTCACCTCAACGGTGCCGCGCCGGTGAGCAAAGGCCTCTTTGGCCGCAAGAGCGCCGGCCGCCCCGCCATGGTCACCAACAACTACGTGCACCTCGTCGCCAACCGTGGCAACAACCGCGTGGGCGGTCTGGTGGCCCATGCCAGCAATGCCGTCATCGAGAACAACTACGTCTACGGCACCATCTATGCCAGCGCCGCCGGCAGTGTTGCCGCCGTCATGGACAGCGGCTCCCGCGCCGAAGGCAACTACGCCGAGAAGGGCGCCGCCAACCGTGCCGCAGCCCTTGTGCGCAACGGCAGCTCCGTCGGCACCTCGGCCGAGTTCGCCGGCAGCGGCAACCAGGTCACCTTCATCCAGCCCTCCGGCGGCAGTGCCAACCTCACACGCACGCTCAACCTGTGGGTGCGCGAACACAACGCCAACGGAGGCGACTACCTCACCTGGCGCAGCGACCTGGAGAACACCAACAACGGCTACCCCGTCTTCGGCACTCCCGACATGATACCTCTGCGCGACACCATGACCGTCTCCGGCTGCGTCAGCGTGGAATGGGATGGCCGCAACTACAACGACGGCGACAGCCTCGCCATCCATGTGGTCGACTCCACCGAGATGATTGACAGCACCATGACCATCCGTTTCGTGGTCTACCAGCCTGCCAGCGCACATTACGCCGACAGCGCCACCATCGGCCAGCCCTACGAGGGCTACGGCTTCAGCCTCACCGAGGCCGAGACCGCCCTCCTGCGCGAGACCATGGACAGCCTCGGCTTCGCCACCCTCGTCCTCAGCGACACCCTGCAGACCGTCCACGGCTGCGACAGCGTCGTCACCCTCACCCTCACCTTCCAGGGCACCCTCGACCTGCCCGAGCTCGCTCCAGAGCAAGAGCACCACGTCAAGGTCTACCCCAACCCCACCACCTCGCGCGTGACCATAGAGTCTGACGGCATGCAGCACGTCGAGCTCTACGACAACGACGGCCGCCGCCTTGAGGACTACGACACCTACAGCAACGACATCATCACCATCGACATCGCCAACTACTCCTCTGGCATCTACTACCTCCGCATCCACTCCGCCTCGGGTGTCACCATACAGAAAATCGTCAAACTGTAACCTCACACTATAGAAGATGAAGAAACAATATATCAAACCAGGCCTTGAGGTCTTCCGCTACCAGCCCGAGAAGGGCTACCGCGTCTCCGTGGCCCTCGACAAAGACTACGTCCTCATTGAGGGCGAGACCGACCGCCGCACCCTCCGCGCCTCGGAAGAGGTCACCGAAGTCACCGACAACGACGGCGAATTCGAGCGCGCCATCTGGCTATAGAACAAGCATAACGCCAAACTCAAAGACAAAAACCATGAAGAAACTCACAATAGCACTTGCGGTGCTTCTCCTCGCCCTCCTGCCCTCGGCATGCCAGAAAGAGAAGACCGGCAACGAACAATTCTCCTTCAACGCCACCGCCGAAGCCCCCGTGGACTACGACGCCAAGGTGCGCATAGACGACGAGCGCTTCATCATGTGGGAATACGACGATGAAATCAGCATCGGCAGCAACATGACCACCAGCGGCACCGAAGGCAACGTTGCCTGGCTCTACCACACCGCCAACGCCACCCAAGACTGGGTTGACTACAACGGCGTCTTCCTCACCACCCTGCCTGCGGGCTCCGAAGCCTTCCTCGGCCTCTACCCCCACAGCACCAACAACGTCATCCGCTCGCAGGGCACCAGCGGCAACACCTTCTACAACCCCGTCATCGAACTCCCCGCCGAGCAGACCTACCGCGACGACCACTCCTTCGACCGCAACGTCTACCCCATGGTGGCCTGGTATGGCGGCTCCTGGGCCAACGACCCCCACACCCCCTTCAACCTCGACTTCCATTCCCTCGCCGCCATTGTGCGCCTGCAGTTCCTCAACTCCACCGGGGCGGCATCCGACATCCGCACCATCACCATCACCTCGGCCGACAAGCAGCTCTGCGGCCTCTTCACCGTCAACGGCTACAACACCAACGACCCCTACCTCACGGGCAACGAAGCCTCCAAGAAAACCGTCACCATCAACTGCGGTGACGGCGGTGTGGCCTTCGCCAACAACCAGCTGCTCTCCTTCTACCTTGTGCTGCCCGCCATAGCAGGCCGCGACACCCCCACCAGGCTCACCCTCACAGCCACCGTCACCAACACCGCCGGCCAGACCTGCTCGCGCTCCTTCGAAGCGACCACACGCCGCAACGGCATCACCTATGCCAACGCCATGGACATCACCGCCTGGGGCAACGCCCCGGCAGAAGGCATCACCGGCAACGGCACCGCCGACCGCCCCTTCAAGATCTACACCACGGCCGACTTCATACGCCTCCGCGACTGCTACAACAGCCCCGAGCGCCTCATCAACGGCCAGCCCATCGGCGAGGACACCTACATCCGCATCATGACCTCCAAGATCAAGCTCAGCCGCACCAACTGGACCGCTGGCATCAACAACTTCGAGGGCCACATGGACTTCTACGGCAACGCCGTCGACGTGATGGGCATCTCCAACAACAGCGGCCAGCCCCTCTTCCAGACCATCAAGAACACCGGCCACGTCACCGGCATCACCATCCGCTGCGACACCTCCTACACCTACAGCGGCGACAGCTTCTCGCCCTTCTGCATCACCAACAACGGCACCATCACCGACTGCCGCGTCACCTCCAACAACGGCGAGGACGGCATCCGCTACCTCGTCAACACCAGCAGCGAAGGTCTGGCGGGCATCTGCGTCACCAACAACGGCACCATCCGCGGCTGCGGCAGCCAGGCACGCTTCTACTGCACCGACCACACCGTGGCGGGCATCTGCTTCACCAACAACGGCACCATCGAAGGCTGCTACGCCTCCACGCCCATGGTGGCCACCGCCGCCAATGCCGCCGGCATCTGCGCCTTCAACAGCGGCACCATCCGCGACAGCTACTTCGCCGTCCGCCTTGCCACCACCGCCAGCCCCAGCCCCGTCAGCTGGTCGGGCATAGCCTACACCAACAGCGGCACCGTGGAGCACTGCTACACCTCCAACACCGCCGCCATCATCACCAGCGCCAACACCGCCGGCATAGTATCCATCAACACCGGCACCATCGACCACTGCTGGAACGACGCGCCCCTCACCGGCCGCATGGTCGGCGGCATAGCCCTCTACAACCGCACCGGCGGCACCATCCGCAACAGCTACTGCAACGACGAGCTGCTGCAGTTCGTCCTCCTGGCCTCCTCCTCTCCCCACTACGCTGGCGGCATCGCCGCCTCCATCGCCGGCGGCACCATAGAGAACTGCTACGTCACCATCTCCGACATCAGCACCCGCGACAACACCGGCTACACAGGCACCATTGTGGGCTACATGTCCGGCGGCACCATCACCAACAGCTACGCCTACGAAGTCCTCTCCGTCAACCACCGCATCTACGGCCACAAGGTCAGCGGCACCCTCAACGGCGTCCACCTCGTCGACGGCACACAGGACGGCGCCACCTCCGTCACCCCCGACGCCGCAGGCTTCAACAGCCTCTTCGGCAGCCTCCAGGCCGCTGCCGCTGCCAACGACGCCTACGACGAATGGCAGCAGCCCGCCCCCGGCGAGCGCCCCGTGCTTGTCCCCTACTCCCTCACGGCCAAATAAACGTGCCCAGGGCAATATAAAGAGGAGGCCGTCCTGTCGGGACGGCCTCCTCTTTCTTTCAGTGCCTGCACCAGACCTCAAGCCAGCTTGGCCAGGGCCTCCTTGATGCGGCGCAAAGCCTCGCGCAGCAAGTCCTCGCTCGTGGCGTAGCTCAGGCGTATGCAGCTGTCGTCGCCGAAAGCGCTGCCCATCACCGTGGCCACGCCGCCCTCGTTGAGCAGGTAGAACGCCATGTCCGTCGAGTTCTCAATCTTCGTGCCGTTGTAGCTCTTGCCGTAGTAGGAGCTCACGTCGGGGAAGAAGTAGAAGGCACCCTGCGGCAGGCGCACCTTCAGGCCCGGGATGTCGCACAGCAGCTTGTACACCATGTCGCGGCGCTGCTGGAAGATGTTGCGCATGTCTATGATGTCCTTGCTCGTCTTGGGGTCCATCAGCATGGCGCACACCGTGGCCTTCTGGGCTATGGAGCAGGTGGCGCTGGTCACCTGGCCCTGCAGCTTGTTGGCGGCCTTGGCGATGACCGTCGGCGCGGCGATGAAGCCTATGCGCCAACCCGTCATGGCAAAACCCTTGGCCACACCGTTGACGGTGATCACCCTGTCCTTCACCTCCGCGAACTGGGCTATCGACTCGTGCTTGCCCACGAAGTTGATGTGCTCATAAATCTCGTCGGCCATGACGAAGAGGTTCTCGTGGCGGGCCACCACGTCGGCTATGCCCTTCAGCTCCTCCTTGGTGTAGAGCATGCCCGTCGGGTTGCTCGGGCTGCTGAACATGATGAGCTTCGTCCGCGGCGTGATGGCCGCTTCGAGCTGCTCCGGCGTCACCTTGAAATCATTTTCAAGCTTCGTCTTCACAAAGACACACTTGCCTTCGGCCAAACGCACAAACTCCTTGTAGCTCACCCAGAACGGCGTGGGAATTATCACCTCGTCGCCGGGGTTCACCAAGCACTGCACCACCTGGTAGAGGCTCTGCTTGGCACCCGTGCTCACCACAATCTGCTCCGGCTTGTACTCCAAGCCGTTGTCGCGGCGGAATTTCTCGCATATAGCCTCCCTCAGGTCGGGGTAGCCCGGCACCGGCGGATAGTGCGTGAAATTGTCGTCAATAGCCTTCTTGGCAGCCTCCTTCACCACCTCCGGGGTGTTGAAGTCCGGCTCGCCGATGCTGAGGCTGATCACATCCTTGCCCTGGGCCTTGAGCTCGCGGGCCTTGGCGGTCATGGCAAGAGTCTCGCTCTCTGCCATATTGAGAATTCTGTTCGATAAAATTTCCATGGTTGAAACGATATTTGAAAGTGCAAAAATACACAAAAAAAACGACACCCGGCACCTTTTCCGCCAAAAATATATGCCCCTGGCACACCCACTCGCCGCCAAACGCCATGATATACACGACATTAAACTCTGATGCAAGCCACTGTAGCCCCCCTCAAAAGCCCCCCAATCCACCCATGTAACCTTAGGAACCCCCTACGGAGTCCCTACGGAGCCCCTACGGAGCCCCTACGGCCGTTCTTCAGTGGAAGGCCGTCGCGGAGCCGTGGGGGCACCGTGGAG
The DNA here is from genome assembly GCA_017522105.1 of Bacteroidales bacterium. Classification (GTDB taxonomy): domain Bacteria; phylum Bacteroidota; class Bacteroidia; order Bacteroidales; family P3; genus Colimorpha. The sequence goes on from JAFXAA010000013.1 coordinate 99,570, forward strand.
GCTCCGCACCGACGTGGGCGCCCATTCCGCCCTAATTGTGTAATGTATCCGCTATATAAAAACTTCCCTCTACATCATAGAGATAGACACACAAACGGAGAAATACCACAGCAAGGTGGTCAAGCTGTAGGCGACACCCACGCCATGGCTGGTTGAGCCCCTTGTCGACGATGCCGACAAGGGGCTCAACGTCAGCATGGATGGCAATGATGTGCAATAAAAGTTGCACGATAAGAAAAAAAAGTGTATCTTTGCCTCAAAACAATTAATCAATACAACAACATAAACAACTGAAAAATATGGCAAAAGAAGTGAACGACGCGGCAGCCCAGAAGCTGGAAAAACTGAAGATACTCCAGAGCACGCTTGACAAGATAGAGAAGAGCTACGGCAAGGGTTCGATCATGAAACTCGGCGACCGCCCGGTGGAGGAGATGGACGTCATCTCGACAGGCAGCATCAGCCTCGATGCAGCCCTGGGCGTGGGCGGTTTTCCGCGAGGCAGGGTGATAGAGATTTACGGCCCTGAATCGAGCGGTAAGACCACCCTGGCCACACACGCCATAGCGGAGTGCCAGAAGCAGGGCGGCATAGCGGCTTTCATAGACGCCGAGCATGCCTTCGACAGCTTCTACGCCAAGAAGCTGGGCGTGGACATCGACAACCTGCTGGTGTCGCAGCCCGACAACGGCGAGCAGGCACTGGAGATTGCCGACAACCTGATACGCAGCGGCGCCATAGACATCATAGTCATCGACTCGGTGGCGGCGCTGACGCCCAAAGCCGAGATTGACGGCGACATGGGCGACTCGAAGGTGGGCCTGCAGGCGCGCCTGATGAGCCAGGCCATGCGCAAACTGACGGCGACCATCAGCAAGACCAACTGCTGCTGCATCTTCATCAACCAGCTGCGCGAGAAGATAGGCGTCCTCTTCGGCAACCCCGAGACGACGACTGGCGGCAACGCCCTGAAGTTCTACGCCTCGGTGCGCATCGACATACGCCGCACGCAGGCCATCAAGGACGGCGACCAGAACATAGGCAACCGAGTGAAGGTGAGGATTGTGAAGAACAAAGTGGCACCTCCCTTCCGCACCTGCGAGTTTGACATGATCTTCGGCGAGGGCATCTCCAAGCTGGGCGAGATCATAGACCTGGGCGTGGACATGGACATCATACACAAGAGCGGTTCGTGGTTCAGCTACGGCGAGAGCAAGCTGGCCCAGGGTCGCGAAGCATTGAAGCAGCTGCTGCGCGACAACCCTGAGCTCTGCGACGAGCTGGAGGGCAAGATACGCGCCGCCCTGAAAGAGAAAGCCAACAACGAATAGGAAGATGAAAAGGCTGATACTGATAGCGCTGCTGGTCGTCGGCGGCACAGTGTGGGCACAGGACGTGGTGCGCGACAGCGTGCCCGCCACGCCCGACAGCATAGACATAAAGGCCAATGCTGCCATTGACATGGACGACAACGACACCATTGACGACGAGGAGAATGTCATCGGTGCCAGACCGCAGCCACGCAAGAAGGGCAAGCGGCAGGAGGCCAATGTGCTGGGAGCACCGGTATACTACGACGCTTACGGCAACGTGGAGGGCAGCGGCAAAGTCTCGACCACCTACCGCCGTCCCGAGCACCACTACCTGAACAACCTGGCCGACCGCTACTGCTCCTTCTTCTTGGAGGGCGAGCTGCTTGCCGGCCGCCACGACGCGGCCTTTGGCGGCAGCTTCACCTACCTGCGCAAGCGCTGGGGCTTCTACGGCTCGGTGCTTGGGGGCTACCGCCACACCTACCTGACCCTTGGCGCCGCGGTGCGCCTGTCGGGCTACCAGTCGGGCCTTGACTGGCATCTCTACGGCGGTCTGGGCGGCGGTGGACGCCACCTGGGCGGCGAAGTGGGCGTGCGCATGGCCCTGCCCAAGCGCAGCGGCAAATTCTGCTGGACATCGGTATCAATGGGCTATGCCAACTTCGGTGGCTACAGTTTCTTCACAGCGGGCCTGAGCCTCGACATGGTGGGCCTGGCGGCAGCAACGGCGTTTATATTCTGGTAGCGCCATGGCTGCATACGTGATAGACGAAGCCCGCGAGGAACGCGAGATACAGGCTAAGTACGACGAACTGATTGCCGCCTGCCGCGCCCTCAAGCCCCTGAGCGAGGAGGAGGAGGCCCAGATACTGCGGGCCTTCCAGATAGCCAAGAAAGCACATGCCGGCACACGCCGCAAGAGCGGCGAGCCGTATATCTTCCACCCCTTGGCGGTGGCGCAGATAGCAGTGGAAGAGGTGGGGCTCGGCCCCATAGCTGTGGTATGCGCGCTGCTGCACGACGTGGTGGAAGACACCGACATCACCCTTGAGGAGCTGCGGATGGTCTTCGGCGAGCGCGTGGCCACGATTGTGGACGGCGTGACGAAGATAAACGACGTCATGGTGATACAGCATACCGACAGCAAACAGGCGGAAAACTACCGCAAGATACTGTTGTCGATGTGCAACGACGCCTACGTCATCTTCCTAAAGCTCTGCGACCGGCTGCACAACATGCGCACGCTGGGGGCGATGAAAGACACCAAGAAGCTGGCCATAGCCAGCGAGACACAATATCTGTACATACCGCTGGCACACCGACTGGGACTGTATTCCATCAAGACGGAGCTGGAGGAGCTGGTGATGCGCTACACCAACCCCGACAAGTATGCCGAGATAGCGGCCAAAATAGCCGCCACGGCGGGCACCAGCGAGAAGCTGCAGGAGTGCCTGGTGGCACCGGTGAAGGCTATGCTCAACGAGCATGGCTACAGCTACACGCTGAAGACGAGGGTGAAGAGTGTATACAGCTGCTGGAAAAAGATAGAGAACAAGCACGTGGACTTCGACGAGATATTCGACCTCTACGCCATGCGCATCATCCTCAAGGGGGTGCCACGCGAGAAAGAGAAAGAGGAATGCTTCAAGGTCTACGCCCTTATCTCCGGCCAGTTCCCGACGAACCCGACACGTTTCCGCGACTGGATCACACGACCCAAGAACAACGGCTACGAGAGCCTGCAGACCACCGTCATGACACCCATAGGGCGCTGGGTGGAGGTGCAGATACGCACCGAGCGCATGGACATCATTGCCGAGAAAGGCATGGCGGCGCATTTCCTGTACAAGGAGGCACACCCCGAGGAGAAGATAGACAACAACCCCGTGGAGGAGTGGCTGCAGCAGATACGCTCTTCGCTGGAGAACAGCGACAAGAGCGCCATGGACTTGGTGGAAGAGTTCAAGGAGACGCTGTACACGAAAGAGATATACCTCTTCACGCCCAACGGCAAGACGGTGGTGTTGCCGAGCCGGAGCACGGTGCTCGACTTCGCCTATGCCATCCACACAGACCTCGGCGAGCACTGCATAGGTGCCAAGGTCAATGCCAAACCCGCCGCCATAGGACACCGCCTGCACATGGGCGACCAGGTGCAAATACTCACCTCTAAGAAAACGCTGCCGCTGCCGGAATGGCTCGACCAGTGCCAGACACCACGCGCCAAGGAAGCCATCAAAGACTTCCTGCGCCAGCAGAAAAAAGAATATGTGGAAGAAGGGCAGCGGCGTCTGGCCGGCTACTATGCCAAGCTGCACATAAAAGAAAATCCGCAGAACTTCGGCCAGCTGAAGAGATACGTCAACCAGAAGAGCGACGTGGACCTGTACTACGACATAGCCATAGGGGCAATCACCGAGCACCAGATTGCAGAATGCTTCGGCAAAGCGCGGCCAGCCCCCAAGCTGTTCTTCCTGGACCGCTACAAGGAACTCTTCGACAACGACGCCACCCACCCGACAAAGCACAGACCAGAGCTGACGGCGCACCCTTTCCTGCTGGACAAAGAGTACAAGAACTACCCCACCGAGACAGCCCCCTGCTGCAAACCGGTGCCCGGCGACCAGGTGGTGGGCATAGTGAGGGACAACAAGATAATGGTGCACCGCACCAACTGCCGCGAGGCCATGGACGAGATGGCCAACCACGAGAACCATATTGTTCGTGCCAAATGGCGCCCTGGCGAACAGCTTTCGCTGCTCACGGGCATAGCCCTCACGGCCATAGACAAGAAAGGTTTACTACAGGAAATCACACGCAGCATCTCCGAGGAGCTGGACCTGAACATGCGAGCCATCACGCTGGAAGCGTCGGAGGGTGTGGCACAAGGCATCATCATGCTGTATGTGAACGATGTGGACAGCCTGAACGGCCTGATTGACAAACTGAAGAAGATCGATGGAGTCGAGAACGTGTACCGCATCTGAAGAGGCTTTTCTGCGCCTCAGCAAAATACTGGACACCTTACGCAAAGAGTGCCCTTGGGATAGGGTGCAGACGATGAAAAGCTTGCGCTATCTGACCATCGAGGAGGTGCATGAGTTGAGCGAGGCCATAACAGCCTTGGATGCCGGGGAAGAGACTGCCACGGGCGACCTGAAGAAAGAGTTGGGCGATGTGGCGATGCACATACTCTTTTACTGCAAGATTGCAGAAGAGCAAGGGCTATTCACCACGGCAGACGTATACAACACCATCTGCGACAAGCTGATAAGCCGCCATCCATTCATCTACCACAAGGATGAGTACCACGGAGAAGGCTGGGAACAGCTGAAGATGCGCGAAGGGCGTAAAGACGTGTTGGAGGGGGTACCAGAGTCGCTGCCGTCGCTCATCAAGGCAGTGCGCATGCAGGAGAAGGTGGCCGGCATGAGAAAAGACAAAAAGGAACCGGTTGCCCCCATGCCCAAAGGCACTTGGCAACCGGCAGACGATACCACTGAAGCGGAGTTCGGTGACTTGCTGTTCGCGCTGATTGACTGGGCACGCCGTCACGGCATCAACGCCGACGACGCATTGTGCGGAGCCAACCTTCGCTTCCGCAAGAGCCAGACTACTTCAGACCAAGTTTCTTCTTGACCAGAGGCATGATGTCCTCGCCACCCTCATCATAGAGTATGGCGGCAGTACCGGCATCAAGTATGTAGGTGAAGCCGTTCTCTTTGGCAACATCGGCGATAGCCTTCTTGGCACGGTCGATGATGGGCTTCAGCAACTCTGCCTCACGCTCTTGAAGTTGCTTTTGTGCATTCTGCTGGAACTCCTCAATACGAGCTGCCATGTCCTGTATCTCACGCTGTTTGGTTTGGCGGATAAGCTCCGTCCAGCCAGCCTGGTTGGCCACATAGTCGTTGTAGCGTTTCTCAGCCTCGGCCTGCATAGTCTTGAGGGTTTCCTCCAGCTCGGCCACTTCGCCCTGAAGGACGGTCTGGGCGGAATCACGGCCCGGCATAATCTGCATCAGGTCATTGGAGTTGATGTGGCCGATTTTGGCATTCTTCTGTGCCATGGCGCTGCCGCCGAAAGCGAGCAGGCAAACCATGATTGCGATTAAGCTTTTCTTCATTGTCTATCTTTTTGTATTATATTGTTATCTGTCAATTATCGCAGCTTGCCCAGCGGTGTAGACATGTTACGTGGACCTTTGTCGGACGATGGACGCATCTCGGGATTTAGCGGCTTGAACGATTCTTTGGAAGACTTAGAGGACTTCTGCCCCTTAGCATCCTTCTCCCCCTGACTCTTGCCTCCCTCGGCACCATTGCTTCCGGAAACAGTCCCAGGTTTGACACCGAGCTGTTCCAACACATCATCGCTGATGTCATACTTCTTGCTTGCAAACAAGACGGTAGCACTGCCAGCCTTGTCGAAAACAAAGGCGTAGTTTTTTTCGTTGGCTATACGTTCGATGATGCTATAAACACGGTCCTGTATAGGCTTGAGCAGTTCTGCACGGCGCTTGTCAAGGTCACCGCCAGAGCCGAAATGCTGCTGCTGCAACGCACGGATTTCACCTTCCTTTTCGCGTATTTCCTCCTGGCGACGCTTCTTCAGATTCTCCGGCAGGAGGTAGCTCTCCTGCTCATATTCTGCCCGCATGGCATCCAGTTCGGCGACCTTGTCGGTGAGTTCCTGCTGCCAGTCGGCCACATAACGGTCAAGGCGTTTTTGTGCACTGGCATACTCCGGAAGCGACTTGAGCACATAATCCGTGTTGACACATGCATACTTTTGCGCCTCGACAGAAGAAGTCGCCAACAACAGCATGATGAATATGAGCAATCTTAACTTCATGACTAATCGAGGCTCTGACCTATCGAGAAATGGAACTGACTTCCACCGATGCCGTTGACGTCGCTAAAGCCATAGCCCCAGTCCACACCGATGAGGCCGAAAAAGGGCATGAAAAGGCGTACGCCGATACCGGCAGAGTTGTACATCTTGAAGGGTTGGAACTCGCTGATATCGCCCCAACAGTTACCACCTTCCACAAAACCGGCAATCCAAATAGTGGCGCTGTTGCTTTCAATGATGGGCTGGCGAAGTTCAAGCGTGAAACGGTCGAACACGGCACCACCGCCATTGGTACTGGCACCGAGGGAGTTGTTCTCATAACCACGCAGCGGAACGACTTCACGGCCATCGAACATCCATGACGAGAGGCCGTCGCCGCCAAGGTAATAGCGACCGAATGGTGAGAGCCCTATATTATCATTATAGTAGCTCATGATACCGAAGCGGAAGCGGGTGTTGAGGACCACATCGCCCACGAGGTTAAGCATCCAGGAGCCACGGATATTAACCTTGTAATACTCTATCCACTTGTATTTCTCCTGCCTGGTGGCGAACTCCGTCTTGCCGCTGATAAGAGAATAGGGGGGCGTAATATATGCACTAAACGACACCTCAGATCCGCTACGGGCATAGATAGGAGAGTCGAGAGAGTTGCGGCTCAATGTGAAGCCATAACTCAGGTCGTTGGCCACTCCGTCGGTGAAAATACTTGTGTTAAGCTGGCTGTAGTTTTCAAGTGTATAGTGCTTGTAGCTGATGCCGTGACTCATGATGAAGTAGTCGTCAGGCCATTTCAAGCGCTTCGAGAAGCTGACACCTGCGCCGGTAATCTTCAGGCTATAATAGTTAGCATCACCTTTGCTGTAATAGAAGCCGTTGCTATAGAGGTTATGGTATACCGAACCCGTGAGAGACTGTGCCTGATGGCCGCCGAGCCACGGCTCGGTGAACGATGCGCTGAGCGAATAATAATACGTTCCATTGGTGACAGCATTGATGCCAAGTTTCTGGCCGTCACCTGCCGGCAGCGGAACCCATGCGTCTTTTTTGAATATATTACGCACGCTGAAGTTGTTGAGCTGCACGCCTATCTGTCCGATGACCATACCTCCACCATAGCCACCCTGCAGGTTAAGCAGGCTGGTGGACCCCTCCTCAACCTTGTAGACAATATCCACAGTACCGTCTTCGGCATTAGGCTTGGGGATTGGCTCTATACTTTCCTCCTTGAAATAGCCCAGAGTGACCAGCTCACGACGGCTACGCAGGATGGCATCACGGCTGAACAAATCACCTGGACGCGTATGGAGTTCACGCATTATAACCTTGTCGTTGGTGATTGTGTTGCCCTCTACCGATACATTGCGTATACGGGCCTGCTTACCTTCCACAATGCGGATTTCTATGTCAATAGAGTCGCCTTCCACAGCCACCTCCACCGGGGTGGCACGGAAAAACAGGTATCCGTTATCCATATACAGCGAAGTGATGTCGGTGCCTGCCGGATTATAACTGATATTCATATCCAGCTCTTTCTTGTTGTAGGGGTCACCCTTGTTGATGCGCAATGCTCGGTGCAAGAGTTCGTCGCTATATACTGTATTGCCGCTAAAGGTGATATTGCGGAAGAAAAAGCGCTGCCCCTCATACACCTTCACCTTCACCTTGAGCATGTCTTGCTTCGACTTTTTCTTGGCACCGCCCTTCATCTCGTCTTGTGGAACATCCCATATTGTATCGCTGACTATACGAGCATCACGGAAACCCTGTTCGTTGTAATATGCTATCACTTTGTCAAGGTCCTCGCGGAAATCGCTCTCTATATACCTGCTCTTTTTCCAGAAGCCCTTAGTCCAGAACATAAGTTTCCAGAAATAGTGCACGTCATGGGTCTTTTCCATCTTGCTCTGCAACTTGGTGGTCTTCATTTGTTCGTTGCCCTCAAAGATGAGGCTGTCTATTTTGACCACTTTGCCACGATTGACGTTAAACGTTATAGTAACACGACCATTGGTATCCTTTTCCATCGTAGGATTGACCTCCACACGAGTATACCCTTTGTCGATATAGTAGCCTTTTATTTTGTTCACCGAAGTGCGGAGCATGTTCTCCGTGACAACTTCTCCGTTAGCAATCTTTATCTCCTCTCTCAACTTATCCGCCTCGCCTTTTCGCACTCCCGTAAATGCGAACTTCTCCATTCTCGGACGCTCTTTGAGGATTATTTTGAGAAATATGATACTGCCCTGTATACGGCTGACACGTATCTGCACATCTTCAAACATACCCTGCTTCCACAGGTTCTCTATAGCAGCCGACACCTTGTCACCGGGCACCTTGATACGGTCTCCGACTTGGAGTCCCGCAACAAGCTGCACCACACGTGTGTCAAAATTCTCCGCCCCTTCATAAGTGATGCCACCAATCTCATAAGTCTTCGGGGTCAGATAATCGAGATCATATCCTTCGCCACCACCTACAACAGTCTGAGCCAACGACACTGAACCACTGAACATCAGTACCATTGCAAGTATTAGCAGTCGTTTTATCTGTTTCATCATTTACACTTTGTTCGCCGTCGGTCTAACCGATAACTAAATAATAACTCACAATGTGATATTTTATTATATAGCGTGTAAATATTTTTATTTTTTTCCTTCCACCTGGGCTTCTGTCTTGCCGTACCTGCGCTGACGTCCTTGAAAGTCAAGCACTGCCGCATAAAAGTCCTCATGCCTGAAGTCCGGCCACAACTGATCACTGAAATACAGCTCGGTGTAGGCTATCTGCCAGAGCAGGAAATTGCTGATGCGGAGTTCGCCTCCCGTGCGTATCAACAAGTCCGGATCTGGATAGTCCCGCGTAGAGAGGTATTTGCGCATGGTTTCTTCGTCCACATCATCCGCTTTGAGCCCATCGCTGCACATCTGCCTAATGGCCTGTGCAATCTCCCATCTGGAGCTGTAACTCAAGGCCAAAATCAACGTTGTGCCGCTGTTGGCGGATGTTTGTTCCACACAGCCCTGCAACACCTTTCTCGACCGCTCCGGTATTCGTTGCATATCACCTATAGCCTGCAGCCTTACGTTGTTGTCCATTAGGGTCTTTGTCTCGGTATGTACAGCCTTTATCAGCAGTTCCATCAAGCCGTCAACCTCCTCTTTGGGCCTGTTCCAATTCTCTGTGCTGAATGTGTACAATGTGAGGTAGCCAACCTTGAGATCCACCGCAGCCTCTACTGCGGCACGCACCGCCTCTATGGCATTGTTATGGCCAAACAGACGCTCGTGCTTTTGTTTCATGGCCCATCGGCCATTGCCGTCCATGATGATTGCCACATGCCGTGGCACGCGTGTCATGTCAATTTTCTCTCTTGCTGTCATACAATTTATAGTTTGCATCGTTTAGGACGCATCCATCCAAATAAAGTTTCAATATTCACGCCGACAGCCACTCGCAAAAAAGCATACCAATCCTTGAGCGAGTCGTCGCCACGTTTAATACCCGGGGTGTTCACATATCCTGCCGAGACCTCTCCGCTGCGGTCGGCCATGATGGCCGCCAAAGACCCCTCTTCAACCTCACTCACAAGCTGTGACCTGTCCACATAGGTGGTGCTGACGTCATCCAGGTAGTCTGTCCATGTTTTGCGGAACCCATATTCCATCATCAACGAAAACGTCTTGTTTATCCGCCACTTAACCCCTACCCCAAACGGCATGCACAGCTGCAACAGTGCATAGGGCCTACGTTCGGGATAGAGCGATGTGCCCTGTCCCTCTGTGCGCAAAGGCTGTAGCGCCACCCACAGCTGTCCACCCTGTTCATCGGTGTACAGCGCCTTAGGATTATAGTGGAACACCCCTATGCCGCCAAAGATATACGGAGTCCATACCCCCTCTGTGGCACCCGGACCGAAGGGGCGGAAATTAAACTCTGCCATGGCGGTCAGCTCGAAAATATCGCTTCTGAAGCTCAAGTTGCGCCTCTCTATATAGTCCTTGTCGCACGACACACGGCCATAGGCCATATCCAGACGCAGAGCCCACCGGTTGTCGAGACGCGTGCGGAAGCCGACAGAACCGGCCCCGTGCAATGGCGACACCACCGACTGGTTGTTCAGGTCGCCTATATAGTTCATCGCTCCTCCTCCTGCCACCACCTCACTCTGTTCCATGAAATCAAAGTCCTGCGCCGCAGCCATTACTGGCAGCAACACTGATAGCAGAAGTATGAGCTTCATCCTACTCATCAACCGTCCATCTGATTGAGCGGCATATGCCGTTAACCTGCATCAGATAGTCACGCTTGTTGAAGCGCGGACAATACACATAGCCCGTAATATCCACCACCTGCTTCCCGTCGGGCGAAAGAATGCTGTAGCTGACAAACGGCCCCCCCATAAAGTCACCAAACAGGCGCCACAAGCCACGTGTCTCCACGCAGTAATTCGACCCCTCAAAGTCAACCTTGCGGCTCTCCAGTGCCACCCTGCGTTCTGTACCCATATAGCTACCCTCGGCAGGGCCTGGCACCTCCCGTTTCATTATTGTGTCCAGCCGGTTGTATATCTTCAGCGTGTCGAACTGATGCTCATCGCGGTATGGCATCACATTCACCAGTATGCCGAGGCCGAAGTCCTTGGTCTCCTTGCGCAACCACAAAAAGTCTCCATCTTCCTTGGCCCAGGCAAATTCCTTTGGCAACGACAGCTCAAAGCCGTACTTCCCCTGTACGCGTTTTACCAGTTCATAGTTGCGGTCTTTGTCAAAAGCCTTTGCCATACGGCGGTATTCGTCCCTGTATATCTCCTCAACCAAGATGTCGGCATAACGGCGCAGCATGTCGCGCAAAGACTCCTCGCTGCTGGCAGCTATATCCACCACCGTCTGCGGCTCCGCCCATTGGTCGTGATGCACATAGAACTTGTCAGGATTGTCTGCCTTTATGTCGCAGATGACGATATTCCTATGTACCTTGAACATTTGTGTATTATGCAGCGATGACACCGGCACGTTGACCACATCGAACCGCGGTTCTGGTTGTGGCAGGCCATTCTGAGGAGCACGGAAAATAGAGTCTATCAGCTCCTTGGTGGCACCGGCATAGCTGCCCTTGTCCGCAGCCACCAGCACCTCGCAGGTCTTGCCTGACGAGCTGCGCTTGGTGAGCGCCTTGTTTTCCGGGCTGTTGCATCCAACCAGCATTACAGCCGCCAACAATGTGATTACATGTAGCTTTCTCATATACTTGTAATTTATCCTATCCTTTGTTCTCTCCACTTGTAGAACTGATATATAGCCTCCTCTATCGGAGCCTCCTTGTAGCGCAAGTCACATAGACCATGGCGATTGTCATAATATTCCCTCACCATCAGCAGCCTCACGTTGCGTGCGGACACTTCCGTCCTCACACCCATACTTCTAAGCACATCTCCAACCCTACCGGCCGCCAAAAGCAGCCAGTTGGGCAATTCCACCACTTTTTGCCTATAGCCCATCACCCCCGCCTGAATCTCATACAGCCCCTTGATACTGTAGCACCCGCTGCTACCTGTAATTATATACCGTTCTCCTGTCTTTCCCAGCGTCATGGCGTTGACAGCCGCCATGGCCACATCCTGCACTGCCACGAAAGCCTTTCCTCCTTTGGGAGCCAGCATCACGGGCTTCCTGTAACCCGCCAGCAACATCCTCCCCGACGACGGCTTCACGTCGTATGCCCCAAGCATATAGCCTGGATTTATCACCACCACATGCCACTCCCGGTGCGTCTTGGCCGCTTCAAGCACCACTTCCTCTCCGAGTCTCTTGCTTTCAGCATAGTAGCTGCCTGCAAAAGGTTCCCTCATTGGCTCGGCCTCTGTCGCCGGACGGTCTGCACTGCCGTAGCCTATTGTGTTCACCGTAGAGGTGTGCACAAGGGTCTTAATTCCCAACTCTTCCATCACCTTCACTACCATCTGCGGCAAGTCCCGGTTCACGGGCAGGTAATCCTCCAGATGCAGAAGCGACATGTCGGTCACTCCAGCACAGTTAATCACTGCCTCGCACCCTTCCGCAGCCTGGCGCAGCATTCCCTGGTCAAGGGGCGACCCGACAAACGTCCGCCATTCCCCAACCGTCATCCTGATACCGTCCGCGCGTCTCACAAGCACATTGACCGTATGGCCGTTGGCCACAAGGCAGCGTAAGACATTATGGCCCAAGAGTCCGGTGGCTCCAAGCAGCAACACTTTCATACTCTGAATAACGTGGCAGGGCCGCTTTTATTGTGCCGCCCCACTCCACGCCTGACTATTTTTTGCCAGCCCTGTAGGGCGACACCTTCCATCGCAGCTGTATGAACCATGTCTGCCGCACCGGCCCCTTTGTTTCGGCAGCGCCGCTGCCTATGTTTTCGCGGTCAGTATACCACGTGACAGCATACTTGGCTGCAAGCACCAACCTGTCGCTGATGTTGTAGCGCACCAGTGCATGCGCTCTCACTCCACGACCATAGAGCATCGGTATGCTCCATGCATACTGTAGGTTACTCTCGCTCAGGTAAAAGCGGGCATAGTAGCCGCCCACATCAAAGTAGGCTGCACCACCTGTCACCTGTAGGCTTCCCTGCGTGTAACGTGCCGTCTGAGAAACAAGCCAACCGTCCTGCATTCCGGAGCTTTCTCCCACGAAACGGGCATACATGGCGCGTGTTGTCAGCAGCCACCTTCCTGCCGCCACCCTCACATCAGCCTGCACCTGCCTCCTCACAGTCTCCTCGCCGAGGTACAACACGCTATCTATATTGGGGATGTTGCGCTCCTTGAACCTATCGACATAGCGCAGCACGACATCCACGTTCCGGCCCATCCTGCGGCTCATCTGCACGCGGAACCAGGCTCCCGTCGAGGGGCTATAGCTGCCGTAGCGAAGCGACTCGAAACGGTGCAGGTCAAGGCTCGTCAGCAACCCCACTCCCATCGGCAGCTGCGTGACAGCATCTAGGGCAATGCCCTGCTCGCCCTGTGTGTTGCCCACCGCATAGCCCTGTGCGTGGAGGTTGTGGTACAGCGGATGATAGTAGCGCCAGTTCACTCCGAATCTGTTAGCCGACGAGGCCGTCAGCGTGGCTCCCGCTATCGCCGAAGGGTGCCCGTCGCCGTCCATCGCGGCCTCGCCGTACAGCGTCAGCCGTCGCCACTGCCACGTGGCGTCTATACCGCCGTTGAACATCCTCCGTCCGCGGAAGCGTGTCTGGTTGTACACGTAGTCGCGCACCGCCAGCGTATCGTCAAGCAGGGTGTAGGCCGCCGTCACACCTGCCGTCAGGTTGCCGTGCCTCCACTCCACATGCCCTCCGCCAAAGGTCTCCCCTTTCACACGCGAAGCAAAGGCCGAGAGGTGAATATCACGCCACAGGCGCACCGTTGCAGCCACACCCTCCTGATAGTCTTCCTCGTAGAAAGCCCCTGCCGGGCGCACACCGTTGCCGTAACGCTCCGCCGTGGCCCCGACAATGTTGAATGGCTTCAAGCCGCTCCACACCGTCAGCCCCTGACCGAACCGCAGTCCAAAACGGCCCACGATGAGTTTTTCCAACCGCCCCATCTCGCTGAGCATAATGTGGTAGCCGTAGAAATTGTGCTTGCCCCACGCCTCGCCGGGGTCTTTGTCGGCGGTGAGACGCAGGCTCACATGCTCGCGGTACTTGTAGCTGTAGCTGAACATAGCGCGCAGGTTGTCTCCTTCGTATCGACCGTCAGCGTATCCTGCGGCCTGCTCCACAGTGCCACCGATGCCGGTCACCACGGTGTGGTGCCCCTGCCACCATCGCATTGAGCCACCCTCCTGGTGTGGTTCCACTCTCACCAATGGTGCCAACAGGCTCACCGTGAGGCTGTCAAACCCCGGTATAAGGTACAGCTCCTCGGTGGAAAGCAGCTGTCCGTAGAGCATGATGTAGTTGCACAAAGCACGGTGGCGGAAAGGCGTCATCAGCGGAAGCTGTCGCACCGCTGCCGTATCGTTGAGGTTCACGGGTTCCGCGGCCAGCTGCATAAGCTCGTCCACCGTACCCGCGGCCTGTTCCTCGCTGGCACCCTCCTGCAACCACTCCTCTATGGCGCCGTCAACCTGGGCGGTGACGACAGCCGGAACAAGCATAATCAGAACTATAATCCACCGTTTCAAAACCATAGCGTGAGCGATGTTTGAGGAGTTATGCCGAGCGCGCGGTGCACCTCGGCGCCGAGATCCACACCAAGACCTCTCCATTTTACGCCGACCCCGAATGTAGCAACAGCAGGATTGGTGGCGAGGCCGGCTCGGGCATAAACCATTCCTCTATAAGAGTATTCCATGCCCAAGCGCCAACGCAGCCGCTCCTCCCAGTCGGCCTCCACCACGGTGAGGATACTCACCATAGGCCTGCTGGCTATCTGAAGACGTGCCTTCCATGGCTTTTCCGCCGCCCACGGGCGCGAACCCGCAGCCACCGTCACATCCACCCTACGCCCCAGCGAGGCTGTCACTGCCGCTCCGCCGGCAAGCCAATGCCGCGGCTCATAGTAGGCATCAGCCGTCCCCGCATACACATACCTCGCCTCCACTGCCACCTTCAACCATGGCGCCACACGAAGGCCATAGCCCACCGCAGCCTCATGCTCGTGATAGTCAGCGTTGCCGTGGTAGCGATAGGCAGCATCGATGGTGCCAACACGTGCCGTCGGCCACAAGAGCGTCAACCCCTTGTCGGCCATGGCCGCCAGCATGAAGGCCTGCCGGTAGCCAACGGACACGCGCCGTGTTGTGTCGTCGGTCAAATAGCAACCGCCCATGGCGCCACTGCGGGCGTCACGGGCGGTGCCGGACAGTTGCGCCTCCGACGTCAGCGACACCAGCATCATCGCGGCGACGGCGGCAGCAGCCAGTCTATTCAATGCCATTTATGGCGTTCATGTACGACGACAGAGGTGCACGGAATGCCTTGTAGGTTCCATTGAAGGTTATGCACGGGAAGTAAGAATCGGCGCCATTCATGTTTTCGCGAATATCGTTGAGTTCCAGGCCGCAGCGCGCGCCGGCGGCACCGTACTGCACAGGGTCGCTGACCGCCATACGTATGGTGTCGGACAATGCCCTGAGGTGCTCTATTTTGCCCTTGGTGATGTAGCGCATCACGACGTTCTGAAGCGTGCCCGTTGTCTGGCCTCCGGCGACACTCAGCGAGTCGAGGTACACATTGCCGCTCGCGGCAATATAGAACTCCTCGTCGCCCACGGCTATTAGGGCCATGTTGTTTTCATTGTCGCCAGTCACCAGGGCGCTCCAGTCCATGTGCAGCAGGAATGCCGTGTCGGTGAGCGGCGAACTGACGGGGTAGGTGTGCTCCTCCTCGCGGTATTTCAGCGTGATGCCCGCAATCGGATAGGTGTTTGTGCTCACACGCATATTGTCGGTGAGCTTGTTGGCCATACCGATGAAGCGCAGCGTGCCGCTCCCCTCCTCAAAGTCGCAGAGCATGGCCTCGAACTTGACCTCAGCGTCGGTACCGTAGTGCTGTTGCCCGCCACTGGCATTTGACGTCGTGACAGACATCTCGCCGTCATTGCTGTCGATAATATCTTCCATGAACGCCGTAGGGTCGCAGGCGCTGAAGATGAACATTCCGGCCATAGCGGCGGCCAAGAGGGTGAATTTTGTTTTCATAATTGTCCTATTTTGTTATTTGTCAATACAATGCACAGCAACACAACGTGCTGTACCTTTTGCAAAGGTATGTATAAAATACAAAACTTGCAAGGATGCAACGATTTTTTTTCGGTTTTATCACCGAAAGGGTACGACGACGTCCTCGACCAATGCCTTATTTCGTCTCGCCGGCAGGCTTCGTCTTGCCGGCAGCCTCCATGGCTTTGTAGGTCTTCTCCGCCGCCAGCTGTTCCGCCGCCTTGACGGTGTACTCCACAGCCGACTGCTGCGGCTTGCCGGCGATGCTCACACAGCACTCGTACTCCTTGCGCCCCGAGCGTCCGCGCACCGTGCTGCGCACTATCTCGAACGTCACCTTCTGGTGGTTCTTCTGACCCCAGTCGATGAGCTTGCCCTTGTAGTTCCAATCCGTCTGTGCCACCTCGTCAACATCGATGTACGTGCGCAGCATCTTGTCGATGATAATCTTGCGCGTGAAGCGATAGCCCCGCTCAATGTATATGGCGCCAATCAGCGCCTCGAAGGCGTCGCCGCCTATCGACTTGAAGGCCCCCTCGCCGCCGCGCTGGTGCTGGATGAGTTCCTGCATGCCTATCTTCCGGGCCAGCTGGCCGAGGCTCTTGCGACTCACTATCTTCGACCGCATCTCGGTGAGGAAACCCTCGCCCTTGAGGGGATATTTCTTGTACAGGTACTCCGCCACCACGGCGCCCAGCACAGCGTCGCCCAGATACTCCAGACGCTCGTTGTTGATACGGTGCCCCTCGCTCTCAGCCGAGACGGAGCGGTGTATGAATGCCGTGCGATATAACTCCACACGCCTTGGCGTGAAGCCCAGCACATTCTTGAAAAACCTGTAGAACTCAGGGCTCTCGGTCTTCTTGGCGAACAGCGGCACAGCTTAAAATTTTCTGAAAGCCAGACACACGTTGTGGCCACCAAAGCCGAAGGCATTGCTCAACGCGAAGCGCACATCGCGCTGACGGGCCTTGTTGAAGGTGAAGTCAAGGGCCGGTATCTGCGGGTCGTCGTTGAAATGGTTGATGGTCGGGGGCACGATGCCGTTCTTGATAGTCAAGATGGTGGCTATGGCCTCCACAGCGCCGGCAGCGCCAAGCAGGTGTCCCGTCATCGACTTGGTGGAGTTTATGGCCATGTGGAAAGCGTGGTCGCCAAAGAGTCCCACAATAGCCTTGGGCTCCGACACGTCGCCTATGGGCGTCGATGTGCCGTGGGTGTTGATGTGGTCCACATCGGTCAGCTCCATGCCCGACTCCACCACGGCCTGACGCATGGCGTCGATGACCCCGAGTCCTTCGGGGTGCGAAGCCGTGATATGGTAGGCGTCGGCCGAGAGACCGGCGCCAGTCACTTCGGCGTAGATCTTGGCTCCGCGGGCCACGGCGTGCTCCATTTCCTCAAGGATCAGCGTGCCGGCGCCTTCGCCGAGCACAAAACCGTCACGATCCAGGTCGAAGGGGCGGCTGGCCGTCCACGGATCGTCGTTGCGGGTGGACAGGGCGCGCATGTTGCCGAAACCGCCGATGCCCACCTCCGTCACCGCGCACTCACTGCCGCCCACAACCATCACGTCGGCCTTGCCGAGGCGAATCAGGTTGAAAGCGTCGCTGATGGCCGCTGCCGATGAGGCACAGGCCGCCACGGTGCAATAGTTGGGTCCGCGCAGCCCGTAGCGTATGGCTATCTGGCCGGCGCAGATGTCGGTGATGACCTTGGGCACCCAATAGGGGCTGAAGCGCGGCGTGCGCCCGTTGAGGGCATACTCGATAATCTCGTCCTGGAGCGACGTGACGCCGCCCATGCCGGAACCCCACACCACACCGGTGCGCGCTTTGTCTATATTCTCGTCGGCAAGGCCTGCGTCGCGCATGGCCTCGTCGACCGTCACCAACCCGTAGACCGTGTAGCCGTCGAGCAGGCGCATCTCTTTCTTGTCAAAATAGTTCAGCGGGTCGAAACCCTTGAGTTCCGCAGCTATGCGGCACTTGAACTTCGAGGCGTCAAAATGGGTGATGGTGCCTGCTCCGCTGACGCCGGCGGTCAGGCCTTTCCACAATTCGTCAACATTGTTGCCGACAGGGGTGAGTGCACCCATGCCGGTGACAACAACACGCTTCAACTCCATAAGCTTGGGGCTTTGATGTCGGGGTGGCTGATGCCATTGAAAGGCTGAAACGGTGGAACCCGGCAGCGCCGCGCCCCATCGTTTCAACATCCCAATAATAAATAAGAAGAGTTACTTCTTTGCGTTCTCAATGAAAGCGATGGCGTCGCCGACAGTGACGATCTTCTCGGCTTCCTCATCGGGAATGGAAAGGTCAAACTCCTTCTCAAGTTCCATAATCAGCTCGACAGTGTCCAAAGAGTCGGCACCAAGGTCGTTGGTGAAGCTGGCTTCGGGAACAACTTGACTTTCTTCAACACCAAGCTTGTCGGTGATGATGCTGGTAACTTTGGTTGCAATTTCAGACATTTTCTTCTATTTTTAAAGTTAAAATCGGATGCAAAGAAACAACTTTTTTCCGACATGGAGACACTTTTTAACATTTAGACATAAACAGGTCGTTGTTAATTTGCTGATACAAAAGAGCCTGTATTATTAAAAATTTTAACTTTTCCGGCCTTGCCCTTCCTGTTTTCCGCACAAGCAGCACTGCTTTTTCCCCTTTTTTCACCCCCTCGGCCATACTTCGCACCCATCCCTACGGCACCCCGACACCATCCCTACGGCCCTCCGACGGCTTTCCACTGAAGAACGGCCGTAGGGACTCCGTAGGGGCTCCGTAGGGACTCCGTACCGGATGCGGCGGAAAAAAGCACACCCATGCCACCAAAAAAAGGCTTTTTTCTCTCTTTTTTGCCCCATGTCAAAAATAATGCGTATCTTTGCAGCCTGTTATCAACCAACACCTACTGCTATGGAGAAACCCATAAGGCTGGCCATCCTCGGCTCGGGCAATGGCACCAACGCACAGCAAATCAGCGAATACTTCGCCGGCAGGAGCGACGTGCAGGTGGCATGCATAATATATAATGTTAAGGACGCATACATAGCGCAACGCGCGCGCAACCTCGGCATCGAGGACCACTATTTCGGCCGCAAGGACTTCTACGCCAGCACCGCCGTGCTGGACTACCTGCACCAGAAGCAGGTGGATTGGGTGATTCTGGCGGGCTTCCTCTGGCTTGTGCCGCAGCCAATCCTCGACGCCTACCCCCACCGCGTGATCAACATTCACCCGGCGCTGCTGCCGAAATATGGTGGCAAGGGCATGTACGGGCACCATGTGCACGAGGCAGTGGTGGCGGCCGGCGAAAGCGAGAGCGGCATCACCATCCACATCGTGGACGAGAACTACGACCGCGGAACAATCTTGGAACAAGCACGTTGCAGCGTCACACCCGACGATACGCCAGACACCCTGGCCGCCAAAATCCACCTGTTGGAAAAGGAGTATTTCCCGCGAGTCATAGACCGCACAATACACGCCGTCTGAACCATGCGCATCGCCATCAACACAAGGCTCCTGATCAAGGGCAAAATGGACGGAATAGGTTGGTTCACAGCCGAGACCGTGCGCCGCATGGTGACGGCGCACCCGGAACACACGTTCTACCTGCTCTTCGACCGCAAACCCGACGCCGAATTCATCTTCGCCGACAACGCGGTGCCCGTGGTACTGTGTCCGCAGGCGCGGCACCCTGTGCTGTGGTACATGTTCTTCGAGTGGGCTGTGCCACATGCACTGCGCAAGTATCACATTGACCTCTACTTAACACCTGACGGCTTCATGCCTCTGCACCCCAAGGTGCCGACACTGACGGTGGTGCACGACATCAACTTCGAGCACTCCGAGGGCAACCTGAAAGGCTCGCACCAGCGATATATGACGCACTATTTCAAACACTTTGCGCGAAACGCGACGCGCGTGGCCACAGTGTCGGAATACTCAAAGCGGGACATCATGGAGACCTATGGGGTTGAGGGAAGCAAGATAGACGTCGTCTACGACGGGGCGCACGATAATTACCGCCCGCACAGCGAAGCCGAGAAAGAAGCCATACGTAGCCGCTATACGGCAGGCTGCCACTACCTGATATTCGTCAGCACCATCCTCAAGCGCAAAAACCTTGCCAACCTGCTCATAGCGTTCGACCGTATAAAAACCATGGAACCAGGGCCATTGAAGCTTGTAGTGGTGGGTAGCAAAGTGTGGTGGCAGGACGAACTGGCCGAAGCCTACGACAAGATGACGCACAAGCAGGACGTCATTATGCCTGGCCACGTAGGCTCCGACGACCTGTCAGCTCTGATGTCGGCAGCCGATGCACTTGTATATCCATCATACTTTGAAGGTTTTGGCATCCCGATATTGGAGGCCATGTATGCCGAAACAGCCGTCATTTGTTCCAACACCACGTCTATGCCTGAGGTGGGTGGCGACGCCGTTCTCTACATCGACCCCCATTCGCCAGAGGATATAGCACATGCTATCAGCATGATACAACAGCCCGGCACCCGCGAAGCCCTAATAGAAAAAGGACGCATACAACGCACCAAATACAGCTGGGAACGCACCGCCAACCTGCTGTGGGCAAGCATGATGCGCACCATTGGCAAAGAATGATACGACACTGGACAACCATCGCCGCACTGCTGGCAACACTCAGCAGCGTGCCAGTAGTTGCACAAACACCTGGCAACATGGTTTTTAACCCCTCATTTGAGGAGCACACCGGCTGTCCGCAACACATTCATGCCGTAGGCATAATGACCGGTGTGGACGCATGGTGGCAACCCACCAAAGGCAGCAGCGACTACTTCAACGTGTGCGGCGAGCGCGACAGCAGTGTGCCACGCAACAAAATGGGCGTCCAGACAGCACACAACGGACAGGCATACTGCGGCATATACTGCTCGCAGGAGGACTATCGCGAGTACCTTCAGACAGAACTGAAGCAACCGCTTGTGGCCGGACAGCGCTACAGGGTGAGTTTCTGGGTCAGCCTTGCGGACAAATCGCCGCACGCCATTGCCTCTATAGGGGCGCTCTTCACCGAAGACATGATTGGCGACACCACGTCATGGGATATTATCAAAAGGCTTGAAAACAATGCAATAGACGATGGGCAGAGCATTACCATAGCCACCTTCCTCCCCCCACAGGTGGTCAATGCCCCGGACAATGTGCTTGCCGACAGCAAAGAATGGCAGGAGGTGAGTGGCGAATTTGAGGCCGAGGGGGGTGAGAGATTCCTGACAATAGGTAATTTTGCACCGTTCAACCACTCAAGAGTCACACCGATTGAGAACACCAACGCCATGCTGCAAGGCGCATACTATTATATAGATGATGTCAGCGTGGTGGCTGTGGGGGATATACAACAGAAACCGACACCAGGTCTGGACAACACGCCCAAGGCCGGTGAAGTGACGGTGCTGCACGGCATTTATTTTGCCACAGGCAAAAGCGACATACTGCCACAGTCTTACCATGAACTGCAACACCTGCTGGAGATGCTGCGCAACCACCCGGAGATGCGCATAGAGCTGCGCGGACACACGGACAACCAAGGCACAGCCAACTTCAACATGCAGCTTTCACGCGCAAGGGCCGAAGCCGTGGCTCGCTACCTGACAAACAGAGGGATTGAAAGTTCCCGCCTTCAAACGACGGGGTTCGGCAAGACATTGCCGGTGGACAGCAACGACACACCCGAGGGGCGCAGTCGCAACCGCCGTGTGGAATACCGCGTCCTGGCGGACTGACGATATCTGCAACACAAAAAAAACAAAGGGGCTTCCATAGCGGAAGCCCCTTTTCTATTCCCTAATGAAATACTATTCAATCACACGATAGAAGCTGACGCGACGGTTGAGGGCGTACTGGATGTCGCCGAAGGCAACGCTCTTGCCCTTATAGTCGGTCTCGATACGATCCTCGGCAATGCCATACTTCTTGGAGAGGAGGCGCTTGACCTCGTTGGCACGCTTCTCGGAAAGCTTCATGTTGTACTGGTCGCTGCCGCTGTAGTCGGCGAAACCGACAACAAGAATCTTGACATCGTCGTTGTCCTTCATCACACGGGCCACGGCTTTGACCTTGTCCATCTCTTCGTCGGAGACTTTCCACTCGTCAACACCGTACTGGACGGAGAAGGGCATGGCGTAGAAGTTGAGCTGGTCGGCCTTGATCTGGTCGATGACGGCCTGCAGGCTGTCGGCAGCGGCGCTGTTGCCCTTGCTCTGGTTAGCCTTGGCCTCAGCGAGCTGATCCTCAAGTTCAGCAATGCGGTTCTCAAGTTTCTTCTCATTGTTGCGGGAGGCGACGACCTGGTTCTCGAGGTTGTTGACCTGAGTGTTGAGGGCGCCGAAGTTCTCCTGGGTCAGCATGGCCTTCTGGGCAGCAACAGCCTGGTCGGCAGCGGTGACGCCGAAGCAGTAGTAATAACCCAGACGGAAGATGCGGTTGGTGTGGTGCAGGGTGTTCTTGAAGAACGTCTTGGGCGACGGGGCATCGCCGTTGATGTCATAGCCGTACTCCAGGAAGAGGTGGTGGGACTCACCGAAGCGGTAGCTTGCGCCAATACCGCCATCGAGAGCGATACCAACCTTGCCGAAATCGACAACAGAAGCGCTGTCATTGAAGCTGAAGGCGAGGCCGCCACCAGCAAAGATGTAGAGGCTGAAGCGACGGTCGGGGTCATAGCCAAGGATGGCGTTGTTCAGCGAGAACAACATGTCCAGAGTGAGTGTGGCATGGCGATCCATGGCCTTCTGGTTCTTCTCGTTGCCAGAGACGGCACCGTAACGCGGCTCGCCGAAGGTGGGGAAACCGAAACGCAGACGCCAGTCGAAGGCGTGGTTCAGCTTCTGCTGGGCGAAGATAGACATACCGGTGTTGGTGGAAACACGCCATTTGTCACCGAAATTGAAACCACCCATAACGGGCTGGTTGTTGAGGTCAAACGAAGCACCGATTGACCAGTTGCTCCAGAATCCATAGCGAGGATATTCAGGCTTGCCGTTATTCTGGGCAAAAGCATTCATGGATGTCAGCACGAGCGACATAACCATGGCAATCTTGATAACTTTTTTCAGCATATTTTTTTGATTAATTTATTATTATTCTATCTACTTGTTTCACACTATCGGACTGCAAAATTACATATATTTTCCAAATAACAGAAAATATTTTTTCTTCTTTTTCGTTAATTTGAAGAAAATATTGCACTTACGATAAAATATTTTTTTCATAACTGCGTTTTTAAGAGCGAATATATGAACAAATTATTAACAAAATACAACAAAAATGGACACAATAAAAGTAAAAGTTGATCACGTCCTCGGCCACATCAACAGGGGGGCCATAGAGGCCATGTTGCCCGAAATCATGGCGGCAAAAAGACACCTCCTGAACGGCGATGCTGCAGGAAACGATTTTCTCGGCTGGGTGAACCTGCCGGAAGAAACCGACGCCGCATTGCTCGCCAGACTGAAAAATGATGTACATCGCATGCAGGAAAAAAGTCAGGTGATGGTTGTTGTTGGCATAGGTGGGTCGTACCTCGGTGCAAGAATGGTCATCGAGGCGTTACAATCGGAATTCGCCGCCATGCTTCCCAATAGGAAACCACTTATCGTCTATGCAGGGCACACGCTGGGCGAAGACTATTACGGGCAGTTGCTAACACTCTTGGATTCCGTGGACTACACGACATGCGTGATTTCCAAGAGCGGCACCACCACGGAGCCGGCTGTGGCTTTCCGCATAGTCAAGGCGCACATGGAGAAAAAATACGGCCATGAGGAGGCACAACGGCGAATAGTGGCCATCACCGATGCACGCCGCGGAGCGCTGCACGACATAGCCACTCAGGAAGGTTACCCAATGTATGTCATTCCCGACAACGTGGGCGGACGGTTCTCCGTGCTCACACCTGTAGGTCTGCTGCCCATTGCCATGGCAGGATATGACATCGACAAACTGCTGCAGGGCGCACGCGATATGCGCCATATATGCATTGATAACGAAACTCTTGAAGACAACCCAGCACTGATGTATGCCGCTGTCAGAAATGCCTTGTACCGCAAAGGCATAAAGATTGAGATGCTTGTGGGGTGCCAGCTCAACCTACGCTATCTGGCAGAATGGTGGAAGCAACTATATGGCGAGAGCGAGGGCAAGGACGGAAAAGGCCTGCTGCCGCACAGCATCACCATCACCACCGACCTGCACTCCATGGGACAATATGTCCAAGACGGCGAAAGAATTATGATGGAGACAATGCTCCGTGTCGGCAAGCCTGGCGTCACGGTGCCAGTGCCGACAGACGAACGCAACCTGGACGGCATCAACTACCTTACTTGCAAAAGCTTGACGGAAATAAACGACTGCGCTGCCGATGGCACCATCGCAGCGCACAACGCCGGAGGAGTACCCGTGATGGAGATCACAGTGCCTATGATAGATGAGTACTTCATAGGACAGCTCATATATTTCTTTGAATTTGCATGCGGAGTGAGTGGATACACACTTGGTGTCAACCCCTTTGACCAGCCTGGCGTAGAGGCATACAAACGGAACATGTTCCACCTGCTCGGCAAACCGGGTTTTTGATTTTTTTCTCTCTATCTTATAATTATTTGTATATTTGCAAAAAGCACTTTTACCCCCAGAAGGGGTAAAAGTGCTGATATGCAACATATAACCTCATGCGCAAGCAGAACATATTACCTTTATTGGCACTCATATACACACTATGTTTCGCTGATTATGTGTCCGCACAAAGTATTGTGCGCATGAACCTTCCACATGACATTTGCACCTCGACTCCCACAACAGTAACCATCGGATACAATGAAAGCAGCACCGCAGTTATTTTCACCGCACAGGCCACCCTTGGCCACTCCGAGCGCATCTTCCTTCCCGATGGACAGCCCTGTGAACCCCATGGATGCTCGTACCGCTCACCCGTAACCTTCGACGCCTTTGCTCCCAACGCCACAATATCATCAGTAAACGACATACAGTATGTCCGTTTGAACATGGAGCATTCATTTATCGGCGACATCTATATTGGAATAACCTGTCCAAGTGGTAGATCGGCTTCATTAATGAACTGGAGGGCAACTGGTTCATCAAGCTGTACAGGTGAAGTGCCACAGAACAGCAGAGGATGGAACGGAAACTGCGTGAGCAGCGGCACATACCTCGGCGCCCCACTTGATGTAACGGGAAGTCCAGCCTGCGATTCGTCGGCCAATGGCAATGAACCTGGTGTAGGTTGGAATTACTGCTGGAGCGAAAACACAATAAGCGGCTATCAGTACGCCCACGGAGGAGACGTAATATACCGCTCAGGAAATGCTCCTCATGGTAGCATAGACTCCAGCAACGTAGCCGCTGGCACAAACTTCTTTTTCCCAGACCATAGCTTCAACAACTTGATAGGATGTCCACTAAACGGAGACTGGTACATTGAAGTTATTGATGCATACGGGGGCGACAACGGCTACATCTTTGAGTGGGAGCTGTCACTCAACTCGACGCTGGTACCTGTGCAATGCGAAGTCACAAGCCGACAACTGATTGGGCCTTATGTGCATCGCAACAACGACTCCACCTTCACCATCAATTGGCCGTCATCCATCAACCGAGACACTACAGTACAATACACATTCCGCCTGCTGAGCAGCTGCGGCACCACCTACGACACCACCGTTAGCGTACGCCTGCATCCTCCATACGAGACCACGCAGGAAATCGTTGGCTGCAACTCCGTCAGTTTTAGTGGCCACACATATACCGCCAACACCACCCTTACGCGCCACCTCACTTCGCGCTATGGCTGCGACAGCACCGCACACATCAACATTGTGGTGCAGAACACCGTCTATGCCGACATTTACGACACAATAGTGCAGAACTCGCTGCCATACCGCTGGAACGGGCAGACCCTCAACGCCGCCGGTACATGCACCGTCAACCTCACCAGCCAAAGCGGCTGCGACAGCGTGGTCACACTGCATCTCCACGTGTGGCCCAACGTCAGCACCTCGGCTGACACTTCCGTTTGCGAGAGCTCACTGCCGTTTGTGTGGAACGGGATAACATTCACAGCATCTTCTACAGCCAGCACACTCCTTGCAACAACCAACGGCGCCGACAGCCTACTCACCATGTCCGTAGAGGTCATACCGACACAGCATCGTACAGTCAGCGAAAGCGTAGTAGAAAACAATCTGCCACATTCCTTCGGCGGCGTCGACTTCATCGACAGCGTAACAGACACTCTCTTCCGGCGCCTCGGTACACGCGGCTGCGACAGTCTCACCACATACTCACTGACCGTATGGTGGAACACATCTACCACCCTGGACACCACCCTCTGCGACAACCGCATACCACTGTCGTGGCATGGCCATACATTCAACTCCACATCTACTGTCATCGACAACCTCTTCACCACACACGGTGCCGATAGCATCGTTACCTTGACCCTATTCGTCAACCCAACATACAACATACAGGTAGTCGGCGATATCTGCGACAACGAAAGCTATACATTTGAAGGCACATCCTACACCAATGCCGGCGATTACCCCCACCCGATGCTCACCGCAGCCGGCTGCGACAGCATACGCACACTCAAGCTCGCCGTCCGTGCCACATCTTCCTCCGACACCGCTGCCAACCATTGCGACATCTTCGCATGGCACGGCAACACATATACTTACGACAACATCCCGCCACTTATCACCGACACGCTTGTCAACGCCGCAGGGTGTGACTCGGTGCTTACACTGCACCTCACACTGCGCACAAGCACCTCCTCCACTTACAGCGACACCGTGGTGCAGAACAGCCTGCCCCATACCTTCAACGGCAGCACATTTACAGACAGTGTCAGCCACACCGTCGTCACCATAGCCAACACCGCAGGGTGCGACAGCACGATAGACTACTCCCTGTTCGTACACTGGAACCGTGACACGACCCTTCTCAACACACTTTGCAACAGCAGTCTGCCCTACTCTTGGTCCCACTCCTTCGGTAGCAACACCCAGACAGCCACCTTTGACACTACAGTGGCCGCCAGTGCCGTGATGACACGCTCCGTCACCATCTCCGCACACACCGGTGCCGACAGCGTCATAACAATGCTCCTCACCATCCACCCACTCTATGACCACCACACTACAGCCTCCATTTGCGACAGCCAGTGGGTGGCCTCGCAGCAACACTGGGCAGAGTTGTATTACAGCTTCGGCGACAGCATATTCCGCGGCACCGACGGCACCACTGCGCACACCGACAGCCTAAGTTCCATCCACGGATGCGACTCCCTGTCCACCCTCCACCTCACCGTCAATCCCTCTTACAAACATCATATTACAGACACCGTGTGCACCAACATTGCCTATTCCTGGGGCACGCCACAGCGCACCATGGTGACACCATATAGCATTGACAGTTCACGCACCTCCCCACGCGACACCACGTTCCTCGACCACCTTCATACCAGTAGCGGCTGCGACTCACTCTCCTACCTGCATCTGCTCCTCGTCCCAGCCTACGGCTATCACCACTATGACACTATCTGCGATGCCCACATAACCGCCATTGGCACCGACTCTCTTGCCCAATGGCAGCCTCACCTGTACACCTATGAAAGCGGATCCTACAACACATCAGGCACCCACCCCTTCCATCTGTACACACTCTCCGCAGACCTCCCTGCCTGTGACTCACTGCGCACCCTGCACCTCGTCGTCCACCCGACATACGACCAGCACCTATACGACACCATATACGACGGTGACATGTACTCCTTTGAAAGCATCACCTACGATACCACCGGCATATACCCGCACATTTTGCAAAGCAGCCACAGCTGCGACTCGCTGCGAACACTTCATCTCAAACGCAACTGGCGCACCTACAACGACAGCACACTATGCCAAAACGCCCTCCCTATGGTATGGAACGGCGTAGCCTTCAATGAAAACACTACAGCCTCACGCACAGGCAACATCCGCCACATGGCCGACAGCACACACCTCACTGGGCGAGCCTCCACAGACTCGCTGGTAGTCATGCGCGTTCACGTAGTAGACACATCGGCCTACGACGATGTGCTGCACGCCTGCGACAGCCTGCCCTGGCAAGACGGCACCACATACTACAACACAACCGACTCACCGCGTGTTACCCTCACCAATGCCGCAGGCTGCGACAGCGTCGTCCACCTCAGGCTCACTGTTGACTACACCCATTTCTATACCGACAGTCTGCACGCCTGCGACTCCATGCAGTGGATAGACCGACGCTGGTACCTCCGCGACACCACAGGCCATGTCGGCCCCGTGGGGTCGCGTTCCGCCATTGGCCCCGTGGACACACTCTCCACCGCAGCTGGGTGCGACTCCGTTGTCAGCCTCAAGCTCGCCGTGCACTACTCCACCTATGGTGCCACACCAGACACCTTCTGCTACAACCAAACCTACACCTGGCACGGCCATAATGTCAGCAGCGACTCATCCCATCTCACCATCGACTACTACCTCACCGACACACTGCTCACTGTATGGCAGTGCGACTCCGTTGTTGGCCTTCACCTCACCAAAATGGCCCGCCCACAGACCTCCTTCGACTATGTCATAGATTGCCGCCACCAGCGCTACTCCCTCGCCGCCACAACCGATGTAGCCTACTCCGTCTGGTCTTCGCTTGACACCACCCTCGACGGGCAGGAACTACTACGCAACATCACCGTCAAACCAACAAAACCCACCTGCTACTACCTATACGCCGACTACCACGAGGTTCCCCTCTGCCCTCTGGTGGACAGCATCTGCCTACCCCAAGTAGTCATCCCAGAAGCCGTGCTCCGTGTCAACCCCACCCATCTCTCCTACAGTAACCTCGACTATAACGCCTACGACATGTCTGGCCCTCACCGGCAGCGCGTGTGGCTCCTCGACAGCATCCCCCAACCCTGCTCTTCGGCCATCTTTTCCGCCACAGCCGACGCCATACGCGACAGCTTCAACGTCGCCGTCAGCATATACAACGGTCAATGCTGGGACACTGCAAGCCAGACAGTCATCATACGCAAAGTCTCAATCTACGCCCCCAACGCCTTCACCCCGGGAGCCGACGCCAACAACCGCTTCATCCTCTTCACGCGCGGCATCATAGAGGGCGAGCTCCGCATCTACAACCGTGACGGACTCCTCGTCTTCACCACCCATGACTACGATGGTCAAGGCTGGGACGGTCTTGGCTCACCACAGGGCAATTACGTTTGGCGTTTCTCCTACCGGTCAATCGATTATCCATCCACCTGGCAACACGAGACCGGTTCAATCCTGCTCATCCGCTGACACGCTAACACGCAAATACAGAGAGCCGTCGCAAACACCACAGCAGAATTGCAGCAGCCACGTCTATGGCCTTATCACCTCCACGCTGCCGTTGGCATTCACCCTCACTATGCGGCTGCCACGCGTCTCCGAGCTTGCAAACTCCGGCAGTGGCGGCACACAAAAATCCACACGCTTCTTCAGGCCACCCTCAATCTCACCGTACGACTGTGGCGATGGACGTCCGCTGAAGTTGGCCGAAGTACTCACCAACGGAGCTCCCAAACGGCGGATGACCTCCTGACAGAATGCGTGACGTGGCACGCGAATGCCAAGCGAACCGTCGGCGGCAGGCAGATTGGCGGCAACACCATCCCCCAGCAGCGGCCGCCACACAGACATTGGCAAAATATATGTTGTGGGGCGCGACTCCTCTACTCCATCAGACAGCTGAAGACTGTCCGCCAGCACCAACATACTCTTGCTGCGGTCGCGCTCCTTTATAGCATATATACGCTCCACAGCCTCAGGGTTGCGTGCGTCGCAGCCTATGCCCCAGATGGTGTCTGTAGGGTAGAGGATAGTGCCGCCGCTACGCAGTATCTCTACGGTTTGTGTGATGATTTCCTCGCCAGTCATGGCTGCAAAAATACAAAAAAAAACGTCTTGTATGTGGAAGTATGAGTTTTTTTTCGTACCTTTGCACAATGAATAAATTGTATTTATTACGCATAACGCAATTAAATAAATTATAAACCAAAAATTTACAACTATGGATTTCATTACAAATCTGTGGAATGCCAACACACCGCTATTTATGCTCGTGGCGGGTCTGATTGTTGTCGCTCCATTCATCGTGTTCTATGTGCGTAAGGCGCTCAAGGAGCATCCCAAGGGGCTCATCCCCGCCGCATTGAGCAACATGGGCGAACGCTTCGGCTACTACATTATGAACGCCGTGCTTTCGCTCTTCATCTGCTCGAAGTTCGGTGTGTCCGACTTTGCTGCCGGCATTATGTTCGCTGGATTCTATTTCCTTATTTACCTGCTTGCACTGCCTGGCGGCATCATTGCCGACCGCACGCGTAACTTCAAGGGCACCATCATTGCCGGTATCATCGTGATGGCTATCGGCTATGGCATACTTTCCATCCCTGTGTTCAGCGGACATGGCTTCTCGTGGGTCATGGTGCTTACGCTTGTCGCCTTGGTGATTATCGCTTGCGGTAACGGTCTGTTCAAGGGCAACCTGCAGGCTGTGGTTGGCCAGATTTATGACGACTTCGAGGCCGAAGAGGCCAAGAAAGGCCCCGAGGCTTTGGCCAAGGCCAAAGAGAAGCGCGACAGTGGCTTCCAGATATTCTACGTGTTCATCAACATCGGCGGCGTCATTGCCCCCTTCATCGCCCCGATCATCCGCAACTGGTGGCTCAAGGCGCACGATATGGTCTACAATGCCCAGCTGCCAAAATTGTGCCACAGATACCTGACCGATGGCATGAAGGATAACGACATGGACAACCTCATGGCTCTCACCGCACAGTACCCCGAGGCTGCCAACGACTTGACCGCCTTCTGCGACAGCTACGTCAACGTCTACAACACGGGTGTCCATTTTGCATTCATAGCATCAGTTATCGCCATGCTTATCTCGCTGACCATCTTCCTCTGCACTAAGAAAGGCATGCCCAATCCTATAAAGAAAGAGAAGGCTGCCGAAACCAGCTACACTGCTGAGGAACGTGCCGCCATGGCCAAGGACGTCAAGCAGCGTATGGCCGGTCTGTATGCAGTGCTGGGCGTAGTGGTATTCTTCTGGATGTCATTCCACCAGAACGCAGAGTCGCTCTCGTTCTTCGCCCGCGACTTTGTCAACTCCTCGTCCATTCCTGTCGAAATATGGCAGTGCATCAACCCATTCTTTGTCATCATCCTGACGCCCATCATCATGTGGTTCTTTGCCTATCTGGTCAGAAAGGGTAAAGAAGTCTCTACTCCCCAAAAGATTGCCTTTGGTATGGGTATCGCCGCGTGTGCCTATATCTTCCTTGTGGCCCTGTGTGCCAGTATTGGCTATCCCTCACCCAAAGACTTCCTCGCCATGCCGGTCGGCGAGCAGGAAGCCATGAAGGTAGGCCCGTGGGCCTTGATTGTCACCTACTTCTTCCTCACCGTTGCCGAGCTGTTTATCAGCCCGCTGGGTCTGAGCTTCGTCTCGAAGATTGCTCCCAAGCACCTGCAGGGTATCTGTCAGGGACTGTGGCTCGCAGCCACCGCTATCGGCAACCTGCTCATCCTCCTCGGACCATATATCTATACCGCCATGCCCAAGCTGTGGATGTGCTGGCTGGTGTTCGCTCTGATATGCGTTGCCGCCATGAGCGTCATGTTCGGCATGCTCAAGTGGCTTGAAAGAATCACCGCCGAGAAGCAGTAATGCGCTTCCCGCAGTCGGATACAAGAAATCCCCCGCATCGTTGATGCGGGGGATTTTCTTTTCAATGGCGTTGCTCCGTGTGGAGCTCTCGGCTCGGGCTCTTACTTGTCGAGCTCCTGCTGGCGCAGGTGCTGGACGTAGATGGCCTTCAGATGCTTCTCGCGGTTGATGACGCTGGGTTTGGTGAACTGCTGACGACGACGCATCTCTTTCACCACACCGGTCTTGTCGAATTTGCGTTTCAGCTTCTTCAGAGCTCTCTCAAGGTTTTCACCTTCTTTAATGGGAACTACGATCATTGCTAATACCTCTTTCTTTGTTAAGGGTTAATACATTGTTTATTTAAGACTCGTTGTCTTCTCGTTTAGAACCTTGTGTTTGTCGTTTTGGCCATTCGGCCAAGACGACTTAGAACATCAGGTGACCCTGGGCGGCGGCGTCGTTAAGGGCGGCGATGATACCCTTCTTGTTGATGATGCGCATGCCCTTGGCGGAGACTTTCAGCGTGATCCACATGTCCTCTTCGGGGATGTAGAACTTCTTGGTCTGCAGGTTGGGGGCGAAGGTGCGTTTGGTGTGGATACGCGAGTGCGACACATTGTTGCCCACGATTACTTTCTTTCCGGTGATTTCACATTTCTTTGACATTTCTCTATAGTTTTTTGTTGTTTATTTCTGTTGTTATTCCACCCCGAAACGGGCGAAAACGGGTGCAAAAGTACTACCTTTTTCCGACATGGCAAAAACTTTCAGTGTTTAAAAACGGCATTTTAAATCTTTTTAACTTTTTGTCATTCGTATAATACTGTATTTCCGTATTTTATATATACGGCCATAATGACATTTAACATACTTTTTCCAGACACTTATAGGCGCACAAATACGTGTTGTGAATATCTTTATTTCGCCATTTCAGAAAAATATAGTACTTTCGCAGTCTCAAAAAAAGAACTTACAACAACAAATACAAAGTATGATTGGAGTAAACAAAGTTATCCTCGTGGGCAATGTTGGCAAGAACCCTGATGTGGTAACGTTCCCCTCCGAAGGTGCTATGCCTGTGAAGAAGGCTTCCTTCCCTTTAGCTACTACCGAATACCGACGCAGCCGCGACAACGAGCGTGTGGAGATAACCGAATGGCACAATGTGGTGTGCTGGCGCGGCCTGGCCGATGTGGCCGAACGCATCCTCACCAAAGGAGCGCAGATTTACCTTGAGGGCAGGCTGCAGAGCCGCTCTTGGGAAGACAAAGAAGGCAACAAGCGCCATGTCACCGAAGTGGTGGCAGACAACCTGCTGCTTCTCTCCAACCGCCAGCGTGGCGAGGGCGACAACAGTCGCAACAACCCGCTGATGGACATCCTGAACCAGGACACCGAACCCGTCGGAGACCTCCCGTTCTAAGGATCCTTGATTCAAAGAAAAACCAACCCCGCAGATACTGCGGGGCAGGTTTTTCTTTTTACGCAACGACCGGTGTGCCGTTGCAATGATTCTCTTTCTTTTACCCATCGAAATGTAGCGCCCAATAGCTGCTGCATGTCACACGCAGGCCAAGGCCAAGGCCGCAACCACGTCGTGCAGGTCGCATTCCAAACCAGTTACCGTGCAGTCTGTCGCCTCTGAGGCCTTCAACATGCTCCCGTAGCCCTGAATGCCGGTGCGGCGCATCTTGAGCACCGCTTCTTTGCGCGTCCAACATCGCAGAAACTCCATATCGGGGTCTGCCGCACGCTTTATCGCTTTCCGCTCCTCTTCTGTGCACACCCTCTCCACAAGGCTTTGGCTCACACGGCGACGGCTCTCGACATCAATGCCCACGGCCACACCTTCGCTCACTGCCACAGCCACCGCAGCACGGCAGTGGCTTATGCTGACATAAACCGCAGGATGTTCTGGCAGATAGGGGGCACCGTTGTCATCGTGCTCCAGGCGCGGCCTGCCGCCCACCAGGCGGCACAGCATTTCGTAGGCCTGAGCCTGTTCGCGCTGTCGTTGCGGCCCCTCGCCGTTCAAAGCCTCTATCAGATAGGTCATGCCTTGCCGATGATGTCGTAGGGCACTGTGTCGCCCTGTACGGCAGCACGCGGCTCCTCAATGTTTCCGAACTGCTGTTCGTACTTTTTGATGTTGTCTGCAAGGGCGGCCAGCGTACGCTTGGCGTGGATGGGGTTCATGATGATGCGTTGGCGCACGGCGGCACCGTCTATGCCAGGCAGAATTTGGGCGAAATCAAGGATAATCTCCGTAGGGTTATGGCTGATGACCACAAGGTTGCTGTATGTACCTTCAGCGATTTCAGGCGTAATGTTGAGCTTGAGATTCTGTTGCTGTTCTTTCTGATTTGCCATGATGATTGATGTTTTATTATTGTTATGTCATAGTAACGCACCGGAACAAAAAATATTGCACATCGCCCTAAAAGGGTGCAAAACGCTTGTTGCCAACATATAGCAAACATCGCAACTGGTGCCGGACAGCGCCTCAACAACTCCGCAACGGACATTCAATCGCAACCCGTCCATCGAAGGCCGTAGAAGGGCCGTAGGGACTCCGTAGGGGCTCCGTAGGGGCTTCGATTAAACCCAGACGCAGCAAGAGATACGGGCAATTCAGCATCCTAACCCATTGATACCTAATAATCTCTCAAATGTTAAGTTATACTAAAAAAGGGCTCGCAGCATTTGCTGCAAGCCCTTTGGATAATCACTTGAAAAGACGTCTTACTTCGCCTTGTCGGCACTCATGGCAGCGGCATTGCCCACCACAAGATCTTGATACTCGCGCAGGCCAGTGCCGGCAGGGATAAGGTGGCCGACGATGACGTTCTCCTTCATGCCAAGCAGGGTGTCGCGCTTGGCGTTGATGGCGGCCTCGGTGAGCACCTTGGTGGTCTCCTGGAAGGAGGCGGCGGAGATGAACGACTTGGTCTGCAACGAAGCGCGGGTGATACCCTGAAGCACCTGTTTGCAGGTGGCCGGGCGGGCATCGCGCACGGTGACGAGCTTTTTGTCCTGACGGCGCAGGGCGGAGTTTTCGTCGCGCAGCTCGCGGGCGGTGACAAGCTGACCCTCGAAGAGAGTGGTGCTGTCGCCGGGATCCTCGACATACTTCATGCCGAATATACGGTCGTTGACATCATTGAAGTCAAGACGGTTGACGAGGTCGCCCTCCAGGAAGCGGGTGTCGCCCGGGTCTTCTATCTCCACCTTGCGCATCATCTGGCGCACGATGACCTCGAAGTGCTTGTCGTTGATCTTCACACCCTGCAGACGGTAGACTTCCTGAACCTCGTTGACGATGTATTCCTGCACCTTCATCGGGCCCTTGATGGCGAGGATGTCGCTGGGGGTGATGGCACCGTCGGAGAGCGGCGTGCCGGCCTTGACATAGTCGCTGTCCTGAGCCAGGATTTGCTTGGAGGTGGGTATGAGGTAGGAGCGCTGTTCGCCAGTCTTGGAGGTGATGGTGACCTCACGGTTGCCGCGCTTCAGCTTCTTGGCTATTGATACGATGCCGTCGATTTCGGCCACGATGGCGGGATCGGACGGGTTTCGTGCCTCGAAGAGCTCGGTGACGCGGGGCAGACCGCCCGTGATGTCGCCGGCCTTGCCGAAGGAACGCGGGATCTTGACCATGATGTCGCCAGCCTTGAGCTCCTGGCCCTGGTCAACACCGATGTGGGCGCCCACGGGAAGGTCGTAAACCTTGAGGATGTTGCCCTCGCTGTCCACGATGTTAAGGGTCGGGTTCTTGGTGCGCTGGCGGCTTTCGATGACCACCTTGTCCTGAAGGCCGGTCTGGGCATCGCTCTCGACGCGGTAGGTGACGTTCTCAATGACGTTCTCGAAGGAGACCTTACCAGCCACATCAGAGATGATGACGGCATTGTAGGGATCCCATTCGGCAATGAGGTCGCCTTTCTGCAGCTGCTCGCCAGAGGCCTTGTAGAGCTTGGCGCCATAGGGCAGGAGCGACGAGAAGAGGGTGACGTCGGTGCGGTTGTCCACGATGCGCATTTCGGCCGAGCGGCCCATAACAATGTGGTAGCTGCTGCCTTCGCTGTCTGTGTAAGGTATGGAGCGGAGCTCATCGATGATGAGGCGTCCCTCGTACTTGGCCTGCAAGCTGGAGGTAGTACCAATGTTGCCACCTGCCACACCGCCGACGTGGAAGGTACGAAGGGTGAGCTGAGTACCGGGTTCGCCGATGGCCTGTGCGGCAATGACGCCGACAGCCTCGCCCTTCTGCACCATCTTGCCGGTGGCCAGGTTGCGGCCATAGCACTTGGCGCAGACACCGTGCTTTGACTCGCACGTGAGCACGGAACGTATCTCGACTTCCTCTATGGGAGAGTCCTCAATCTTCTTGCAAATCTCCTCGGTGAGTTCCTCGCCGGCGCGAGCAATGAGTTCGCCGGTCTGGGGATGGTAGATGTCGTGCACGGAGGTGCGGCCGAGAATCTTCTCGCCGAGGCTCTGGACGATATCCTCGCCCTTCTTGAGGGCGGTGGTGGGCAGACCGCGCAAGGTACCGCAGTCCTCCTCGGTGATGATGACATCATGAGCCACATCGACCAGACGGCGGGTGAGGTAACCGGCATCGGCAGTCTTAAGAGCCGTATCGGCAAGACCTTTACGTGCACCGTGGGTTGAGATGAAGTATTCAAGCACCGAGAGGCCCTCCTTGAAGTTGGAGACGATGGGGTTCTCGATAATCTCGTTGCCGGCGCTACCAGCCTTCTGAGGCTTGGCCATCAGGCCACGCATGCCGGAGAGCTGACGTATCTGCTCTTTGCTACCACGGGCGCCGGAATCGTACATCATATAGATGGGGTTGAAGCCCTGGTTGTCGGCCTTGAGCTGCTTCATCAGCGTCTCAGTAAGCTGGTTGTTGGTGTTGGTCCAGATGTCGATGACGTGGTTATAGCGCTCATTGTTGGTGATAAGACCCATGGCATACTGAGCCATGACCTCTTCGACCTCCTCGTTGGCCTTCTCGATGAGCTGTTCCTTCTCGACCGGTATGATGACATCGCCCAGGTTGAAGGAGAGGCCGCCACGGAATGCCTGACGGTAGCCCATGTTCTTGATGTCGTCAAGGAAGGTGGCGGTGACGGCGTTGCCGCACTCGGTGAAGATATCGCCTATAATGTCACGCAGGGATTTCTTGCCCATCACCTGGTTGATGTAGCCGTACTGGCTGGGGACCACCTGGTTGAAGATGACGCGACCAACGGTGGTGCGCAAGCGGTTAGTCTTTATGTAGTGGCCGTTGGCATCAACGATGACGTTGCCGTCCTTGTCACGTTTCACCTCATACTCGGTGCGGCTGTGCTGGGCCTCCTCGGCGGGAGTGGCGCAGTCGATGTCGGTGAGCACTTTGCCATTCTTGTCCTTAATGACCTCCATGAAGGTCTTGTCGGTCTTGACATAGCTATACTCGTCATGTCCTTCGGGCACCGGCAGCTGCACACTGATGCACGCGTTAAGGTCGACACGCTTCTCGTTATAGGCTATGATGACCTCCTCGGCGGAGTAGAAACGCTGCCCCTCGCCGTGCACCGTCTCGTCGGCGGTGGTGTGGCGCGGTTTTGTCATATAGTACAGACCAAGCACCATATCCTGCGACGGCACGGTGATAGGGGCACCGTTGGCCGGGTTGAGAATATTATGCGTGGAGAGCATCAGCAGCTGAGCCTCAAGGATGGCGGCGTTGCCCATGGGCACATGGACAGCCATCTGGTCGCCGTCGAAGTCGGCATTGAAGCCTGTACAGACGAGCGGGTGCAGACGGATGGCCTTGCCTTCGACGAGTTTGGGCTGGAAAGCCTGAATACCCAGACGGTGCAGTGTGGGAGCACGGTTGAGAAGTATTGGATGACCCTTGAGGATGTTCTCAAGGATTTCCCATACGACGGGTTCCTTGCGGTCCACTATCTTCTTGGCGCTCTTGACGGTCTTCACGAGGCCGCGCTCAAGGAGCTTGCGGATGACGTATGGTTTGAACAGCTCGGCAGCCATATCCTTGGGCAGACCGCATTCATGCATCCTCAACTCGGGACCTACGACGATGACGGAACGTCCGGAATAGTCGACACGCTTACCCAGCAGGTTCTGGCGGAAGCGGCCCTGTTTACCCTTAAGGGCATCAGATAGAGACTTGAGGGCACGGTTGCTCTCGCTCTTGACGCTGGAGACCTTGCGGCTGTTGTCAAACAACGAATCCACAGCCTCCTGGAGCATGCGTTTCTCATTGCGCATGATAACCTCGGGGGCTTTAATCTCAACAAGGCGCTTCAGACGGTTGTTGCGTATAATGACGCGACGATAGAGCTCATTGATGTCGGAAGTGGCGAAACGACCGCCATCCAGCGGCACGAGAGGACGCAAGTCTGGCGGAATGACGGGGATGATGTTCATAATCATCCACTCGGGACGATTGTCCATGCCGCGAGCCTGCATGGCACGCTGCGATTCACGGAACGATTCAATGACGTTCAAACGCTTGAGAGCTTCCTGTTTGCGGGCAACGGCTGTCTCATGCGAGGCCTTGGCACGGAGCTCGTAACTCAGCTTGTCGAGGTCGAGGTCGGCGAGCAATGTGTACAGAGCCTCTGCACCCATACCAGCGATGAACTTGTTGGGGTCGCTGTCAGGAAGCTGCGCATTGTCCTCGGGTAAAGAATCCTGTATCTGGTAATACTCCTCCTCATTGAGCAGGTCGAGCTTCTGCACAGGCATGTCGTTGAGCATGGCTTTGCCAGGCTGCATGACAATGTATTTTTCGTAGTAGATGACCTGATCGAGTTTCTTGGAAGGTATGTTGAGGAGCGTGCCAATCTTGTTAGGCAACGAGCGGAAGAACCAAATATGAGCAACGGGAACGACAAGCTCTATATGTCCCATGCGTTCGCGACGCACCTTTTTTTCGGTGACTTCGACGCCGCAACGGTCACAGACGATACCCTTGTAACGGATACGTTTGTACTTGCCGCAATGGCACTCCCAGTCGCGGGTGGGGCCGAAGATGCGCTCGCAGAACAGGCCATCACGCTCCGGCTTATATGTGCGATAGTTTATGGTTTCAGGCTTGGTCACTTCGCCATAAGAGCGACGCTTGATAGATTCAGGCGACGCCAGGCTGATTGTGATGGCGTTGAAATCGGTTTTTAACTGAGATTCTTGTTTAAAAGCCATGTTCTCTATTCTTATTTGGAACCTATTAATCGAATGTTACCTCAAGACCAAGACCACGAAGCTCGTGGACGAGGACGTTGAACGACTCCGGAATGCCGGGAACGGGCATGTTGTCACCCTTGACAATAGCCTCGTAGGCTTTGGCACGGCCCATCACGTCGTCACTCTTGACAGTGAGCACCTCCTGCAGCACATGCGAAGCACCGTAGGCTTCGAGGGCCCATACCTCCATTTCACCGAAACGCTGACCACCGAAGTTGGCCTTACCGCCGAGCGGCTGCTGAGTGATGAGTGAGTAGGGACCTATGGAGCGGGCATGCATCTTGTCGTCAATCATGTGATGCAGCTTGAGGTAATAGATATAACCAACGGTGGCAGGCTGGTCGAAACGTTCTCCCGTCTCACCATCGTAGAGGTAAGTACGGCCGTTTTCGGGCAAACCAGCCTCACGCATGTAGCCATTAATCTGTTCCAGCGTGGCACCATCGAAGATTGGGGTCTTGAACCGCTTGCCGAGTTTCTTGCCGGCCCAGCCGAGAACAGTCTCGTAAATCTGGCCGAGGTTCATACGCGAAGGCACACCCAGGGGGTTCAGAACGATGTCGACAGGGGTACCGTCGGCAAGGAAAGGCATATCTTCAGCACGGACAATTTTGGAGACGATACCCTTGTTACCGTGACGACCGGCCATCTTGTCACCGATACGAAGTTTACGCTTCATAGCGATGTAAACCTTGGCCATTTGTACGATGCCGCTGGGCAGGTCATCGCCGACAGTGAGGGCGAACTTGTTACGTGTGAAACGACCGTTGATTTCACGGAACTTAATGTTGTAGTTGTTCAACAGTTCCTTGATAAGAGCGTTGGTCTCTTTGTCCGTAGTCCACTTATTGGGGCTAACCTCTGTGTAGTCAATAGTCTTGAGGGTCTTAGCAGTGAACTTGACCTTCTTGGGGATAAGTTCCTCGCGATGACTGGTATAGACACCATTGGATACCTTACCGTTGAGGATGACGAGCAACTGGGCGATGAGTTTTTCCTTCAACTCTTCGCACTCGAAACGGAATTCCTCCTCGGGCTTGGCCAGAAGTTCTTTCTCTTTGGCGCGTGCTTTGCGGTCGCGCACGACACGGGCAAAGAGTTTCTTGTCAATGACAACGCCGTGCATTGAAGGCGGAACCTTAAGTGAGGCATCCTTCACATCGCCGGCTTTCTCGCCGAAAATGGCGCGTAGCAGCTTTTCCTCGGGGGTGGGATCGGACTCGCCCTTCGGGGTAATCTTGCCAATAAGAATATCTCCCTCTTTTACCTCGGCGCCAATACGGATAATACCATTCTCGTCAAGATCCTTGGTAGCATCATTACCAACATTGGGAATGTCTCGAGTAAGCTCTTCATTGCCACGTTTGGTCTCACGCACCTCAAGGGTGAATTCCTCGACATGGACAGAAGTGTATATATCCTCTCTGACCACGCGTTCGGAGATAACAACAGCATCCTCGAAGTTATAACCCTTCCAAGGCATGAAGGCAACCATCATGTTACGGCCAAGGGCGAGCTCGCCACCCTGGGTGGCGTAACCCTCGCACAACACCTGGCCCTTCTTGACCTTGTCGCCCTTCTTGACGATAGGACGCAAGTTGATGGCCGTGGAATGGTTGGTGCGCTGATACTTTGTAAGTTTGTACTCCTTGATATCATCGTCGAAAGAAACAAGGCGCTCTTTCTCCGTACGGTTGTGACGAATGACAATCTTGGTAGAGTCAACATATTCTACAACACCATCAGCTTCTGCATTGAGTAGGACACGGCTATCATGAGCAACCGCCTCCTCAATACCAGTACCGACAATGGGAATCTCGGGGTTGAGGAGCGGCACCGCCTGACGCATCATGTTCGAGCCCATAAGTGCACGGTTTGCATCGTCATGTTCAAGGAATGGGATGAGTGATGCAGCGATGGAAGCGATCTGGTTGGATGCAATGTCAATAAGATCAATTTCTTCAGGAGCCACAATGGGGAAGTCGGCCTGACGACGCGCTTTGACGCGAGGAACAGTAATATGACCATCTTCATCCTGTGGCGTTGTTGCCTGGGCTACAGTCTTGTTCTCCTCGGCTTCAGCCGAAAGATATACAGGGGCTTCTCCAAGCTGAACCTGACCGTTAACCACACGCTGATATGGAGTCTCAATAAAGCC
Source organism: Bacteroidales bacterium (assembly GCA_017522105.1). Taxonomy (GTDB): domain Bacteria; phylum Bacteroidota; class Bacteroidia; order Bacteroidales; family P3; genus Colimorpha. The sequence continues at coordinate 140,659 of JAFXAA010000013.1, forward strand.
AAGTTCATTAATCTTTGCATATACGCAGAGGGACGAAATAAGGCCGATATTGGGGCCTTCCGGGGTCTCAATAGTACAGAGACGACCGTAATGAGTATAGTGAACGTCACGTACCTCAAATCCAGCGCGCTCACGCGACAGACCACCAGGACCAAGTGCAGAGATACGACGCTTGTGCGTCAGCTCCGCCAAGGGATTGGTCTGATCCATGAATTGGCTCAACTGGTTTGTTCCAAAGAACGAATTGATTACGGACGACAGTGTCTTTGCATTAATAAGTTCTGTCGGTGTGAAGAGCTCGTTATCACGAACATTCATACGTTCACGTATGGTGCGGGACATACGAGCCAAGCCAACACCGAACTGGTTGGAAAGCTGTTCGCCTACAGTACGGATGCGACGGTTCGACAAATGGTCGATATCGTCTACCTCTGCTTTTTGGTTAATCAGCTCAACCAAATACTTAATGATGGAAGTAATATCTTCCTTGGTGAGGACCCGCACATTGTCAGGCACATCAAGGTTGAGTTTTGTGTTGATTCTATAGCGTCCCACATCACCCAAATCATAGCGCTTTTCAGAGAAGAAAAGTTTCTCAATAATGCTACGAGCCGTTTCCTCATCTGGCGGCTCGGCATTGCGCAATTGCCTGTAGATATACTCGCAGGCCTCCTTGGCATTGTTAGCAGTATCCTTCTTGAGGGTATTATAGATGACAGAATAGTCGATACCGTCCTTATCTTCTGTCTTTATGAGAATGGATTTTACATCAAGAGAAAGTATCTTCTCAATGTGTTCCTCGGTGAGTTCGACATCACGCTCAATAACGACCTCAGTACGCTCCATGGAAACGACCTCGCCAGTATCCTCATCGACAAAATCCTCAGTCCATGCTTCCACAACACGGGCGGCAAGTTGCTTGCCAATGACCTTCTTGAGGTTGTTGCGGGTCACTTTGACCTCTTCAGCAAGTTCAAAGATATCAAGAATATCTTTGTCCGACTCATAGCCTATGGCACGGAGCAAGGTCGTAATGGGGAGTTTCTTTTTGCGGTCGATATAAGCATACATCACGTTGTTTATATCGGTAGTGAATTCCATCCACGAACCCTTAAACGGAATAATACGTGCCGAATAAAGCTGCGTACCATTAGAGTGGAATTGCGTACCAAAGAAAACGCCCGGTGAACGGTGTAACTGCGATACCACAACACGTTCGGCACCGTTGATAACAAATGTGCCCTTCGGGGTCATATACGGAATCATGCCCAGATACACATGCTGCTCTATCGTCTGGAAATCCTCATTTTCAGGATCCTTGCAACTAAGCTTCATCTTGGCTTTCAGCGGTACACTGTACGTGAGACCACGCTCGATACACTCCTCGATAGTATACCGCGGAGGATCAATATAATAATCCAAAAATTCAAGCTCGAAATTATTTCGCGCATCAGTGATGGGAAAATTCTCTTTAAAGACTTTGAATAAACCCTCATCAAGACGGTTGTCGGGATTCGTCTCAATCTGGAAAAAGTCTTTGAAAGACTTAACCTGAATATCGAGAAAATCCGGGTAATCAAATTTGCGTACCGACGCGAAATTTACTACTGTGGGTTCTTTTTTTGCCAAGGGATGTATGATTTATCTTTTTTCTATAACTTATCTCGAGAGAAAAGAGAGTACCCTGATAATGAGGGTGAGAAGATGGCACTTACTGCGGAATGTCAATTCCACGGCAACAAGGAATAGGCACTCCGGACTATGCCGGAGGCCCTATTCCTCGTAGTAATGAGAAGGTGGGTAACCTTACTTGACCTCGACTTCGGCACCAGCCTCTTCGAGAGCCTTCTTCAGGCTTTCAGCCTCATCCTTCGATACGCCTTCCTTGACGGTCTTGGGAGCACCGTCAACCAGCTCCTTGGATTCTTTCAGACCGAGGGAGGCCATATCCTTGACGGCCTTCACAACGGCGAGCTTCTTGGTCATATCGGGAACACCCTTCAGAATCACGTCAAAGGAGGTCTTCTCCTCAGCGGCGGCGGCGGCACCACCAGCGGCGGGGGCGGCGACTGCAACAGCAGCGGCGGCGGGTTCAATGCCGTACTCCTCTTTCAGGATGTCAGCGAGTTCTTTAACTTCCTTAACGGTAAGGTTAACCAGTTCTTCAGCGATAGCTTTAATGTCTGCCATGACTATTTGATTTTAAATTGTTTTACTTTTTTTGTTTTATTCTTGTTTGGCCTTTTCAAGGCAGGCCTGCCTTTTTGCGTTCTGGCCTTAAGCCTCACGCTCCTCCAAAGTTTTCAGCACACCAGTAATGGTATTGCCAGCCGACTGCAGCTGCGAGATGACATTCTTGACAGGCGACTGCAGCAGTGCCACGACGTCGGCGATGAGTTCGTTCTTGGACTTGATGTTGACCAATTCGTCCAAGTGCTCGTGACCGATATAGAAGCACTCTTCAACATAGGCGCCCTTGAGAATAGGCTTTTCTGCATTCTTCTCGGCAGCGCGGAAGCTCTTAATGAGCTTGGCAGGTGCATTGTTGGTGTTGGAAAGCATTATGGCGGTTTCACCCTTAATCACAGGGAACAACTCGGAATAGTCAAATCCGGACTTTTCGAGAGCCTTGATGAGAAGAGTGTTCTTTACGACCTCCAGCTTCACCTCGTTGCGGAAGGCGGCACGACGCAGCTTGCTTGTCTGCACAGAGTTCAGGCCTCCGATGTCTGCAATATAGAGACTGGGATAGGCCTTAATCTCTTCACACAAAGCGTCGATGTGCTGGTCTTTAAGTTCTTTTCTCATAATGTTTCTTACATTTTAATAAGGTTACAGCGTGGCGGCTTTGGTGTCAACTTTTACGCCGGGGCTCATCGTGCTGCTGATTGCGATGCTCTTTACATAAGTACCTTTGGCGGCACTGGGTTTAAGCTTCATAATCATCTGGAGCACCTCCTTGGCGTTCTCAACAATCTTTTGATTGTCGAAGGAGCACTTGGCCACAGCGGTATGGATGATACCGAACTTGTCGACTTTGAAGTCGATCTTACCAGCCTTGGCTTCCTGGACAGCCTTGCCAACTTCCATCGTAACAGTACCGGTCTTGGGGTTGGGCATCAAGCCACGAGGGCCGAGGATGCGTCCGAGAGCACCAATCTTGGGCATGCAACTGGGCATAGTGATGATAACATCAACATCAGTCCAGCCACCCTTAATCTTGGCAATATACTCGTCCAAACCGTAGTAATCGGCACCAGCAGCTTTTGCTTCCTCCTCCTTGTCGGGTGTGCAGAGTACAAGGACGCGGACAGTCTTACCCGTGCCGTGAGGCAGGGTGACGCTGCCGCGCACCATCTGGTTGGCCTTTCGTGGGTCAACGCCGAGACGCACATCGATGTCCACAGAAGCGTCAAACTTGGTGAAAGTAATGTTCTTCACGATGCTGACAGCCTCTTCGAGGGAGTAGAGCTTGCTGCCGTCAAACTTGGCAACAGCCTCTTTCTGTTTCTTAGTAAGTTTTGCCATTTCTTTCTGTTTTTGTGGTCAACGCACTTTCACTCACGCTACTTATGCTACCACTGTTACTAACTTCTTTTACTTCTTCAAGGGATTCTCACCCGTAACGGTGATACCCATGCTGCGTGCAGTGCCAGCCACCATGCTCATTGCGCTCTCAATAGTGAAACAATTGAGGTCGGGCATTTTGGCCTCGGCAATCTGACGCACCTGCTCCCAGGTGACGGAGGCTACCTTAACGCGGTTGGGCTCGCCAGAGCCTTTCTGCGCTTTGGACATCTCTTTCAGCTGGACAGCAACAGGAGGAGTCTTAAGAACAAAGTCAAAGGACTTGTCCGTATACACAGTGATGATGACGGGCACAATCTTGCCAGCCTGATCCTGCGTACGGGCATTGAACTGCTTGCAGAACTCCATGATATTCACACCCTTGGCACCCAGAGCGGGTCCCACAGGAGGAGCGGGGTTGGCAGCAGCGCCTTTGATTTGCAGCTTAATCAATCCTGCAACTTCTTTTGCCATTGATTTACTGTTTTAATAGGTTAGTTGATAGGGGTTACTGATCTTTCTCAACCTGCGAGAAGCTTAACTCTAAAGGAGTACGACGACCGAAAATCTTGACAGTCACCTTCAATTTCTTCTTGTCTTCGTTCACCTCCTCGACGACCCCAACAAAACTGTTGAACGGACCATCTATGACTTTTACATTCTCGCCAACAATGAAACGATCCATCATATCGCTTCCGTCAATGCTTTCGTCCATCTTGCCGAGGATTCGGTTAATCTCAGCCTGACGCATCGGTATCGGCTTGCCTTCGCGTTCGCGAAGGAAGTCAAGCACATTGGGCAGATTCTGGATGACGGGGATGATCTCATCGCGCAAATCAGCTTCGATGATGACATAACCAGGAAAGAAGTTGCGTTCTTTGATAACCTTCTTACCGTTGCGTATAGCCACCACCTGCTCGGTAGGAATCAGCACCGTGGGCACATCGTCGCTCCAGCCACGCTTGGCCATCTCGCTTTCGATATACTCCTTGGCTTTCTTCTCCTTGCCACTGATTGCCCTAACGACATACCATTTTTTTTCCTGCTGTTCCATTGCTATCGGTTAATAAAGGACAGTGAAATATACATTTACCCACTCTTTGTCACCACACCTGCACATTCCCCGCGTCGGCAGACTCAAAAGATGAGTTTTGGGAAGCAAGACCGCCGCCGCTTTGGGATGGGGCATGACACATGCGTTTATCCAAAGAATGAATAGAAGTATCCAAGTAAGCCCTTCCAGCCCCAAGGCTGGACGCCGAAAACGACATCCATGATGAGGACTATGACGGCGATAACAAGAGCTGCAACAGCCACCACAATAGCGCTGCTTTGCAGTTCCTTGAATGTGGGCCACGACACTTTGTGCACCAATTCGTCGTAGCTCGACTTCACATATTCACCAAACTTTGACATTGTACGTTGTTACTAAACTAGTTTGTACTTTCTTTTTCTTAGCTGGCAGGGGCAGAGAGAATCGAACTCCCAACCACGGTTTTGGAGACCGCCATTATACCATTTAACTATGCCCCTGTAAAGCCGCACCGCTCTCGGTGCGGCTTTTTCTCGATTAATGACTATTCAATAATCTTGGTCACCTGGCCGGAACCAACCGTACGGCCACCCTCGCGGATAGCGAAACGCAGGTTCTCGTTCAGGGCGATGTCGGCGATAAGCTCGACGGTAATCGTCAGGTTGTCGCCAGGCATGACCATCTCGCGGCCCTCGGGCAGGGTGATGGTGCCGGTCACGTCAGTGGTACGGAAGTAGAACTGCGGACGATAGTTGTTGTGGAACGGGGTGTGACGTCCACCTTCCTCTTTCTTCAGGATATAGACGGCAGCCTCGAACTTGTGGTGAGGTTTCACCGAACCGGGCTTGGCGATGACCATACCGCGACGGATCTCGTTCTTGTCGATACCGCGGAGCAGCAGACCCACGTTGTCGCCAGCTTCACCTTCGTCAAGAATCTTGCGGAACATCTCGACGCCGGTGACGGTGCTCTTCAGCTTTTCAGCACCCATGCCGATGATGTCGACGGGGTCGCCAGTGTGGATGACGCCGGTCTCGATACGGCCAGTGGCAACGGTGCCACGGCCAGTGATTGAGAAGACGTCCTCGATGGGCATCAGGAAGTCCTTATCCACAGCGCGGGTGGGCAGGGGAATCCAAGTGTCGACAGCATTCATCAGCTCCTCGACAGCCTTGACACCGCTGGCCTCACCGTTGAGGGCTGCCAGAGCGGAACCACGGATGATGGGGATATTGTCGCCATCGAAGTCGTAAGAGCTAAGGAGCTCGCGGATTTCCATCTCGACGAGGTCAAGCAGCTCGGGATCGTCAACGAGGTCGCACTTGTTCAGGAACACCACCAGCTGGGGCACACCGACCTGACGGGCGAGCAGGATGTGCTCACGGGTCTGGGGCATGGGACCGTCGGTAGCAGCGACGACGAGGATAGCACCGTCCATCTGGGCGGCACCAGTGACCATGTTCTTCACGTAGTCAGCGTGACCCGGGCAGTCAACGTGAGCGGTGTTGATGGTGATACCGCGCTCTTTCTCTTCAGGAGCGGAGTCAATGCTGTCGAAGCTCTTCACCTCGGAGAGGCCTTTCTCGGCGAGCACTTTGGTGATAGCGGCGGTGAGGGTGGTCTTACCGTGGTCAACGTGGCCGATAGTACCGATGTTGACGTGCGGTTTGGAACGATCGAATTTTTCTTTTGCCATTTTAATACGTATTAAATGTTAACAATAAATTTAATTCACGTCTAACGAGGGCGCGCCTATGGCTGACGTCCTCTTGTTTTTCTTTCTCTCCATGCCCTTTCCGGCATAAAAAGAGAGCCACAGACGAGAGTCGGACTCGTGACCTCTTCCTTACCAAGGAAGCGCTCTACCACTGAGCTACTGCGGCTTGTTTTACTCTCATACTCTCTTTCGAGTACCATTTTCTTTCCGATCGCGGGGCTTTGGCTTCCGGCCTCTCCCCCGCTTTCTTCGAGCGGAAGACGGGGCTCGAACCCGCCACCTATAGCTTGGAAGGCTATCGCTCTACCAAATGAGCTACTTCCGCTTTCTGAAGTTTTGGTATTTCGTGGGGGAGGGTGGACTCGAACCACCGAACTCTTCCGAGGACAGATTTACAGTCTGTTGCAATTGCCGCTATGCGACTCCCCCTTATGTTTTCCCGACTCTCAGCTTCTACTGGTGTCGGTTCACGAGCCGATGAAGGGACTCGAACCCCCGACAGGCTGATTACAAATCAGCTACTCTACCAACTGAGTTACATCGGCTGATGTCATCGTTTCAATCCGCTCTTCAAAAGACACGTTTTTCCCGACTTTTGAGGTTGCAAAGATACTACTTTTTCACATTCCAGCAAAGAAAAATTTACTTTTTTTTCAAACGAAAAACTCAAACCATTGATTTTTAACACTCTCTGTGTTGAAATTTTTCCACCTCTCAGCTCCTCTTCCCCACGCAAAACACCTTTCGCCCACCCCAGCAACACCTTTTTGCACCACTCGCCACCAACCAAAACCGCCACACCAACGCAACCGCCTGCCACACAGCATTATATCCACAACAAAACCACCCAAACCCTTGCCACACCTGCCACAACAGCACCTTAACGGCTACTAAACGGCTACAAGACGGCTACAAGACAGCATGGACATCCCGCAAAAAAACACACGCCAAACACCCTTAAACACCAAAATCATCCATTATCGGCACCAAAACTCCGCAATCGTCCGGCAGCCACGAAAAACCTCCGTACCTTTGCACCGCAATTCCACGCAAGAGCAACTTGACATACTGAGAAACCAATCAAATAACATACAACCGGCCGCAGGCAGAGCAAAACAAGGGGCGCAGCCATCTGCGCCCCTTGTCTGCTTCTGCATTCTTGACGCACACATCGCGCCTCAGGCATTCTTATACTTCTCAATCTGCACCTTCATCGCATCCACACAGTCGGCCACAGCCTGCTCAAAGGTGTCGGCCTGCTTGGCTATGAAGAGGTCGTTGCCGGGCACACAGAGGCGCAACTCGGCTATCTTGTTGTTGTGGCTCTCAGGCTTGTCCACCTTGAGGGTCACCTCGCAACGTACGGCGTTGTCTATCATGCGGTCCAGCTTCGAGACCTTCTCGTTGATGAACTTCTCCAGTTTCTCGTCGGCCGTAAACTTCGCGGCATTGATGATTGTGTTCATAATATCCTCCTTTTTATTATATATGATGGTTAGTATTATAAGTGTTCAGCATCTATCCACTATTCATCTATCCACTATTCACTATCCACTATTCACTATCCACTCCTCACTTCCTCCTGCTCCTCGGATGCGCATGCCTGTACTCCTCCTTCAGGTGCTCGCGCGTGACGTGAGTATACACCTCCGTCGTCGCAAGACTTTCATGACCCAGCAGCTCCTTGATGGCCTGTATGTTGCCTCCCTCGGCCAGGATGTGCGTGGCAAAGCTATGGCGAAACACATGCGGCGACACGCGGTCAGCATTGCTCAACGTGGACATATACCTGTGCACGATGTTGTACACCATAGCCGGGCTCACAGGCTTTCCCTTGGCGTTGACAAAGAGCCACTCGTTCTCTCCCACCGTCTGCCTCTTTAACGCCAGGTAGTCGGAAATATTGTGTGCCAACTCAATTTCTATCGGCACCAAACGTTCCTTGTTTCTCTTGCCGAGCACCTTTATCGTCAACGCACCGAAGTCCACAGAGGCCTCGCGCAGAGCCGCCAGCTCGCTGCGGCGCATGCCTGTCTCGTAGAGCATGCGCAGCATCAGGGCATCGCGGCGCCCCGTGAAGTCGGTGCCGAAAAGGCCTTCGTCATACAGGTGCTCCGTCTCGCTCTCCTTGAAGAAGACTGGCAGATGCTTGGGCTGCCGCGGAGGCGACACCTTGGCCATGAGGTCTGCCTCCAGCAGGCCGCTGCGGCGCAGCCACCGCAGCCAGCTCCCCACCGACGACAGGCGGCGGCGCACCGTTCCCGCAGCCTCGCCGGCTGCGAGGTGTTCCATCTGCCACTCGCGTATGTCGCGCGAAGTAAGCTCCTCCAGCCTCTCCACGCCGCCGCGCAGCAGGTGCCGCTGCAGGTCGCGCAGGTCACCCTCGTAGTTGCGCACCGTCCCTGCCGCCATGCGGCGCTCCACGGCAATATAGTCAACAAACCGTCCTATGGCCTCTTCTATCTTCACGGTTGCAAAGATACATAAAAAAAAGCACCCCTGCAACTTTTTAACACTTCGCCACCCCATAAAACAACGGCGGGAGGCTCACCAAAAGACCTCCCGCCGAATATATTATACCCACAAAGTACCCTTATTTGTCTCGAAGCCTTGTAATTGCCATGTTTGGAATAATGCCCTTAATATAGCCGCTACAATTATCTACAATTATATTGGAAGCGGCAATACTGTTGACCAGAGAATAGTGTGTATAAAGAATGATAATTGGAGCGGCTCCACTGCCTCCGAATTCATAATGCAATTTTAGTGAATCCGTTATATTATATAAATTAGCAGTATCACTAATATCGTTGAGCATTACCTGTATACGTGGGGTGGCTACGATTAAAGAATTTCCACCATCTCCATATACCGGTTCTATGGCATATACATTCTCAATTCCCTTTAATTCCTCTATTGCAACAGACCTACTTCTGTCGCCAAAAAGTACTACAACCCCTCTACGAACAGCAACTTCGCCGCCACCACTCTGAACAGGTAAAATGGAGCAAAAGCCATTTGGCAAATCTATTTCATTGGTATCATAATATATGCATAGCAGGCTATCAATGCGTGTAAGCCCATGCAACTCTTGTATACCGACACGCCATGTTGTGTCATTTCCAATTGCCAACGCACCATCTGGCCATATATTCTCATCAGCACAATTTATTGCCATCGGATAATCCTTCGCCAAACTTGTATCTTTCTCGCAAGAGGACAACATAGCACTCACTACAATAGCGAGTACAACCATTTTAATTGCATTCTTTTTCATGGTAATTTGTATTTATGGTTAAACTATAATGGTTATTGCAATATTACTTTCTTTACATCCGCAACCTCTTCTCCAACCACCACGTAAACATAGTAAATACCTGACGGCTTTCCTGTAAGGTCTATACTGCTCCTGTCGGTGTTCATTTGCTCTGTAGTAATAAGGTTGCCAAACCCATCAGTCAAAATCAATGTCGCAACCGTTTCTGTTGCAAGCCCATTTAACTCTACCACTGTTCGGCCCAAAGTAGGATTAGGATTAACTATCAACTTGGGCTTCGGAGGGAATATAGGATCCACCGGTGTAGGGTCCTGGTAGTGTGTGTATCCTTTTGCTGCTACCAAACGATTCATTGCGACGAAGTCTTCAATTGGCATGTTGATGTCCGTAAAGCCATGGATATTTGATGTATTGTCGTCAATAACGGCAACTAACATGCCGCGCCATATTTGTCCAGATGTTACAGGGTATACATCTGGCATTGTGAGCGGTATAACAAATGTATGGCTTCCGCCATTAGCGCTGATAGTCACTGGTGACGTTCCCGCAGGCGATATTGGAGAACTAAACAAACTGGTATTCCAAGTCAGGGTTCCCGACGCGTAATTGCGATAATAAAGCTTCACATCTGCAGGGTCAACAACCACATCTGTCGTTGAGTGATTGTGGACAGTAACACTAATCATACGCGTGTCGCCTGGGCCGATAGTCGACATTATGTTTACATTCGAAGCATCCCTGATAACAATACTTGGACTATTGAGAATACCTCTTATCACCGAAGGCTCCATACCATTGTCTATGACAGTATCTTTCACAGTCAAACTAGGTATATTGGAATAAGTATATTGTGCCCAATTAATCGCTCGCGCACTTTGTATTTCACCATATCCAAGCTCATTATTCCATGTGCCATCGGGATGAGTGTTGAATACTCCAAAAGTGTACTCTGGCGTTTTATAAGCAGTATGTTTCAGTATCCAATCAATTTGTGACCGTGTAAGATTTGGATTTGCAGACAACATAAGGGCAACTACACCAGCAACATGCGCAGAAGCAACACCAGGACCATCTTGTATAGATAGGTAGGAAGCATAATATGAAGAATAATTTACATCTGTTGTTAATATGCTTTCCCCCGGGGCAACAAGGTCCAACTGGTCTCCATAATTTGAACTGTACACCCTTTCATGTTCTTCTGACGATGCCCCCACAATAATAACTCGATCATCTATATTCAATGGATGTGATATTATACCTAGCGTTCCGTAATCGTATCCAGAGGACGATATTATAACCGTACCTTTCAAATTACGACCATAAGTAAACATACTATTAACCATTGACATAATCAAAGGGTGCGGATAATAATCATTACCGTTGACAACATAATCTAAAGGACAAAGTACAATGTCTGCGTTTAGTGTAAAAGCAGTCGCTAAGGCATTAAACAATGCTGTAAATGCCTGCTCGTCATATATCCCCTCATAATAAATAGGTGGATATTCCGTATTAAAAGCCGAAATATTTATCAATACAGCATCAGGAGCTATACCAGCAATGTTTTCGTTATCATGATCCGAAAAGATTACACCAGCCATATTGGTTCCATGAGAACCCCAAATCTGCGGCTGTTCACTATATGTTCCATTGTAGAAATCATATGAAAAAGAACTTAAAGTAGAAAATTCACTATTGTTTATTTCTACACCGTCGTCAATAAGAGCTATTGATACTCCATCACCTAGAATTCCACCATCCCAAATATCATACAAATCCGCTATTGACCATTGGTCTGAAAGATATAAATCTTCAGGAATACTTTTGCTAATATTTGTATACTTTTTGCGAATAGGGAAGATTAATCCAGGATCAACTGCACCAAATAAACCAGACTCTATATATAAACTTGCTATCTCTAAAGCGTTTCCTGATGCTTTATTTGTAGAGAGACTATACCAATATAACTCATGTACACTATCTTCCACAATACTACCCTCATACCTAATCATCATTTGATTAGCCATTTGTTTTAGTAACACTGTATCGCTCATAGCGTTAAGTTGCACATAAACCTGGTTTGACACAAGTACATTACCCCCCTCACCAACTGTTGGTTCTACATCATATACATAAGATAATTCTTTAATTGACGCTAAAGTAGTTTCATAGTTTTCTTCTGAACAGTCTATCACGAGCGCGAACAGTGTATCTCCTTTCCCTGGACCCAAACGAACTTCACCACGTATATTGAAAATACTATCAATCATTTCATATCCAACCAAGTTTCTATTGAAATATACAAGAAGTCTGTCATAATTTATCTGTATTTCCTTTTTTTCGTTCCCGTGATAATAAGCGTACTTTTGCGGATTTTGTGCACACACAGAAACTAGAGAGAATACTGTGAATAGAATCATTATTGATTTTCTTTTCATAACAGGTCAATTCTTGTATATATAAATGGATAAATATCTGAGGCATTTCTGTAAAACACCAGCATAGTGTCGTAACTCCACTCGTAAGCTCTAAAATCAGAGAGCAAACTTCTATTATCATTAACCATGGCGTATACCGTCTGTGCATGTATTTCGTATAAGAGAGTGTCTCGTCCCATCACAATCATGTCAGAATTAATATGCAAATCACGATAGGATTCATTTCGCGGTGAGCCTTGTATTAAACTATAGAAATTATAAATTTGTTCCCATGTCATAGAAAGGATTCCAAACTCTGGGTCGAGCTCCACTTGGGCGGCATGTGGGGCGAGGACAACCTCATGATCAGTGCACAGCGTCCAGCTGCCTGGCAGGTATTGCTGCAGCGGTACAAATACGAAGCCATTGGGGGCGGCACCGGCAGGTGGGGCCAGTTTGCTGGCCACACAGATATACCGTCCCTGCTCCTCGTCATACCAAAGGGTGACGTCGTAGCCTTCTTCGTATTTGGTTTTTACCCACGCCATGGCCGTCTCACGGCTTTCTGTGGTGTAGGTGAGGCGCTCCTTGGAGGGGTTAGTGGTTACGCCGTGTGCTATGGTCACAAGGTGTCCCTCGTCAGCCCCGTCGAAGCATTCGTCCACCAGCGCATTCCACTGTTCTGCGCTTTCCACAGTTCGGCTGTTGCTGACCTTGCCAACAATGTAGTTGACAATGCCAGCGGGATATGTGCTCGCCGTTGGCGTGTCGACGATGGCATTCTCTTTCTGGCAACTCGCGGCCATAACCGCGACTACAGCCGCCATAACCATTAGTATTGCTGTTTTTTTCATAATTATTGACTGTTTTTCAGATTATTGTATTGTTGATGTTATGCTCCATGTTGGCGTACAGCACAGCGAGCATGTCGTCCGCCGAGGCGGCATGGATGATGCTCACCGTGCGGTTGAGGTAGGAGACCACCCTCATGTCGTTGGCCTCGTCGCCACCCGCGCCACGGTAGCGACCCACGGTGACGATGTCCTCGCCACGCTCAATCCGGTGTTGCATGGCCTCCACAGGCTGCGGCGCTTTGAAGTCGTCCTGCAGCCGCTGCCAGGCCTCGTCGTCGGTGGCCGTGAGCATAAGCATGTCCACGCGCACGCTGTCGCCCGTTTCAGGGCCGCAGTGCACGCCTTTGTCGTGCAGCAGGGCCACCTGCAGGCCCTCCTGCGAGGCGTAGTCGCCATAGAGGCTTTCCAAAGCCCCCTTCGTGCCGCGCTGCATGCAGGCCTGCGCCACGGCGGCCACCGCCAGCACCGCCACGGCGGTGCGCAAAAGGTTCAGTGTCTTTCTCATATCATCGTGTTTTGTCGGCAGCTGGCTATTACACCGTCGGCCTGTGTTAATACTTGCTGCATAGAGCACTCGTTGTTGCACACCAACGTCTGCGGACGGTGTGCCGCGAGTGCCGCGTTGACGCCCGCCGTCGCCACGAGAAGCACCGCGAGGGTGGTCGCCGCGAGGCGGTAGTAGCGACGCCGCGCTGTGTCAGAGCCTGCCGCCAGACGGGCGTCGAGTTCGACGCAGCGCCGTGTCACGTCGCGTCGCAGCGCCCCTTGGCGCCCGGCCTCGTCGAGCAGACGGTCAATATAATCTTCTTTCATAACGATTGTGTATTATTGTTATCTACTATTTTCCCCAATGCTTCGGCCCGCTGGCGCAACAGCGCCACGAGGCGCCGGCGGCGCGACTTGACCGTGGTCAAGGGTTCACCGTTGCGGGTGGCTATCTCACCTAAACTGTAACCCTGGCGCAGCTGCTCCAGCAGGTCGGCGTAGACCTCCGGCAGCCCTTCGGCAAGGTCGTCGAGGAGTTCCGTGGCGCCATCGTCCTCATCCACAATGCTCTCCACCATCTCCATGTCAAGCCTCACCAGTTCGCGGCGCTGATGACGCCTGTGGCGCGAGGTGACGGCGCGTGTGTGCCAGAAGACCCACAGCCCTTCGGGCCAGGCCCCGAGGCTGCCGTCCACTGCGGCGAAACGCTCCCACAACGCGAGACGCACCTCCTGGGCCATGTCCTTCATCTCTTCGTCGCGGTCAGTGTGGCGCAGACATAGCGCGCGTATCATACGCTCGTGCCGCAGCACCAGTCCGCTGAATCTGTTGAAGAGCTCGCTTCGGTCCATAGTCATGCCTTTCTACATACAATAAAGGCATTTTTTACCCCAAAAGGATGCACGGCACCCTTATTTTAATATTTTTTAACACACCACAACCCCATGCCCCCATCCAGTATTTTGCATGAATAGGGCGGCGCTGGCGGCAGGATGCCGCACCGGAAAGATGCTGTGTGTGTGGCTGTCAGAGACGCTCCTTGAGGTCTGTGAGGAAGGCGCGCAGGTCGGTGAGGTTCCGTATAACCTGCATCTTGGGATCTTCCTCGGGGTGCGCGCGGAGCTGGTCACGTGCCCCATCGAGGGTGTAGCCGCAGTCGCGCGTCAGGTAATGTATGCGTTGCAGCAGCTCCACGTCGCGCCGCGTGTAGGAGCGCACGCCGCGACGGTTACGCACCGGGTGCAGCTGGTCGAACTCCGTCTCCCAGAAGCGCAGCACCGAAGGTGCCACCCCAAGAAGCTCGGAGACCTCTCCTATAGAATAGTATAACTTATCGTCCATAAATAAATATCTTAACTCATAACTCTTAACTCAAAACTCAATAAGAATAGTACCCTTGGTTCTCGAGGTAGTTCTCGCGTTTCTCATACTTCACGTCGCGCAGGGCGTCAGCCTTGATGTTGATCTGGAACGACCAGCTGCGGTAGTAGCCGAAAGGCACCCACGAGAAGCGCATCTCCCAGCAATGAAGGTCGCGGTAAATGTCGACGGTGGTGTATGACATGCCGTGGTTGACAAAGTCGTACCCCGTAGTCATGGCGAGCTTCCAGTTGGGTGTGAGATTCACATTGCCGCTGATGCTGATGCTCTGTATGGTCTCGTGCTTGAGGTTCATCTCGCGTGCCACATAGGAACTCACATGGCTGAAGTTATAGCTGATGCTGATGTTCCATGGCACCGAGAAGTCCACATAGCCGCCCATCATCATGGTGGGGCTGTAGTTGTAGGGGGTCTGCAGCAGGGCGTAGACAGGCTGTCCCTGACTCTTCTCTCCACCGCCGCTGAAAGTGCTGTTGTTGAGGTTGAGGGAGAGCTGTGCGCTCCAGGTGGAGTTCTGCGTGCGGAAGAGGCGGCGTTCGGCGGTCCAAAGGAACTTGTTGTGCAGGTTGCCTATGGAGTCGATGACGTAGGGGCAGAAGGAGCCGCTGTAGTTGAGCACCAGCGAGCGGAAGAGTGTGGTGCGTCCTGTGACAGAGAGGTTGCTGAGGTTGAGCGAATCCTTGGCGAAGTCGTAGTAGCCGCTGAAGGTGAGGTTCTCCAGCAGGGTCACTTTTTTGACCTCGGCCGCTGTGTCGAAGGGGTTCTGCACCTTGACCTCCAGATTGTTGCCCACGGCGAGGCGCAACTGGCCGCTGCGTCCGTCGGGGGGGCCGCCGTAGAGGCTCTGCTGGAAGATAGAGTAGCGGTGCACATAGCCCGTGTTGTCGGTGTACTGGCGCCAGTAGCCCAGCTTCTCGCTGCCGAAGTCGGGACGGTAGGTGAAGCTCAGCGAGGGGTTGATGACATGGCGCAGGGCCTTGAGGGGGCCGCGACGGAACTGGAACATGCCATAGATGCGTGTGGTCAGCGACGAGGAGAAGCTGACATCGCGGTTGGAGCGGAAACCGCGCACGGTGTCGGTGTGCAGGGTGCCAGTGGCGTTGTCGTAGGTGTGCTCTATGGTGCTCCAATGCCAGCGCTCGTTGTATGTGATGCTGTTTGTCCAGTTGAAATACTTGAGCACCTTGAGGCTGCTGCTCAAGGGTATGGAGTGCTGCACGCCGTACTGCATGCGGTCGAGTGTTGTGCGCTTGAAGAGGTCCGTGTCCTGCGCCGTGATGTTGTCCTCGGCGTTCATCACATAGGAGAGGGAGATGTTCTCATACCAGCGGTAGCCGCCCACGGGGTTGCGGCGCCGCAGGGGGTAGATAGTCACCGAGGAGAGAGTGATGGACGGCAGCTTGATGTTCATGACGCCGGTCTGCGCGTTGAACGACTCGCGCGCCGTGGCCGCAAGGTTGAGGTAGGAGCCGAGCTTGGTGTTGTAACTAACGGAGGATGTGGTGGTGCTGTTGAAGTAGTCGGCCCGCGAGGTGGTGTTGCGGTTGTAGTTGCGGCTCTGCAGGTTGACGTTGGCCGAGAAGCGGCTGTAGGGGTTGGCTTTGGCATCCTGGTTGTGCTGCCATGTGAACTTGAAGTCGGTATAGGCGCTGTAGGTGTTGGGGTCGCCCTGTATGCCGGTGAAGGTGCGCCCGATGCGGGCGTCGAGGAGGCCTTTGTACTTGTAGCGTTTGTAGTAGTTGGACTTCACCTCGCCGGCCCACGACAGGTTGGTGTACAATTCGGCGAGAAACGAGAGGTCAATGTTGTCGTTGACAGCCCAGTAGTAGCCACCGTCCTTGAGGTAGTAGCCGCGGTAGTTCATCCAGCCGTAGGAGGGGATGATGACGCCAGAGGCGCGGTCGTGGGTTATGGGGAAGAAGGCGAAAGGCAGCGCCACGGGGGTTGGCGAGTCCTCGACGGTGAGCCATGCCGGGCCGGTGACAATCTTGTCGCCGGTGATGAGCTTGGACTTGGTGAAGTTGATGGCGAAGTGGGGGTGTGCGTAGTTGCAGGTAGTGTAGCTGCCACCGCTGAGGTACATCACCGAGTCGTTGAGTTTCTTCACTTTGTGGCCGTGCAGGTAGCCCTCGCCCTCCTGGGTGATGACGCTCTGTATGATGCCCTTCTGCGAGTTGTAGTTGTAGGTGATGGTGTCGGCGTGGTACTCGTCCTCGCCCTGCTTGAAGAATGGGCGACCCACCACGTCGCCTGCCGTGTCGGTGGTGCCGTAAGCGTGCAGGGTCTGCTTGCCGAAGTCCACCTCCACGCGGTCGGCCTCAAGCTTCATTTCGCCGTAGTCAATGACACCGTCGCTGTAGAGGAAGGCGCGGCGCGAGGAGAGATCCATGGCCACGGAGTCGCGTGCTTTGTACTTCACCAGCTCGTCCACAGCGTCGGGCGAGATGCGCATCAGCGTGTCTACATCGGCCTGTGCCACAGCATTATAGGTGTAGCACAGCAACATAAACACCACAAACACAACCTTTAAGGCGAGCCCCTTCGGAGCCCCTACGGAGTCCCTACGGCCCCTCTTCGGCCCTCGGACGCCCCCACAAGGACGGGATGGGATATGGATGCCGATGCGACACCGCCGAGGTGCCGCCGCGGCACCCTGCGGCACCGGAATGACGCTGGCGATATGTCTTTTACAAAGCTGCAAAATATTTAATTTTCAACATTCAGAAAATATTTGTACTTTTGCATTTCGGATTGCAAAGATAAAACTATTTCTGCAAACTGAAAAACAAAAATATATTGTCGTGTATATGAAACGCTTATTTGTCCTAATTATTGTAACTATCCTGTCGTGCGGTGCTGTTTTTTCGCAAAAAAAGGATGCCTACCGCGTGCGGACAGTGGTGATAGACCCGGGCCACGGCGGCGCCAAGCCCGGAGCCCAGGGCAGCCGCTCGTGGGAGAAGAACATCACGCTCGCCGTGGCAAAGAAGTTCGGCAAGCTGATACAGGACAACTATCCCGACGTCAAAGTCATCTTCACCCGCACCAACGACGCCGACATATCGCTGGCCGAACGCGCCCGCATAGCCAACCGCAACAAGGCCGACCTCTTCATCAGCATACACGCCAATTCGCACCCCACCAGCTCGCCCACCGGCGTGGAGACCTTCGTCATGGGCCTCTCGGAAAGCAGGGCCAATCTGGAAGTGGCCAAGAAAGAGAACGCCGACATACTGCTCGAAGCCGATTACAAGAACGACAAAGACTACGCCGGCTTCGACCCCAACTCCGACGAGAGCTACATCATCTTCACCATAGCCCAGAACGCCTACCTTGAGAAAAGCCTCAACTTCGCGCAAGCCATACAGACACAGTACAAGAGCAACCTGAAGACCATCAACCGCGGAGTGAAGCAGGCCGAGCTTTTCGTGCTCTATAAGACTGCCATGCCGTCGGTGCTGACGGAGATAGGATTCATCAGCAACCCCAAGGAAGAAGCCTTCATGCTCAGCGACGAGGGACAGGCCAAGATAGCCCTGTGCCTCTTCAACGCCTTCATGAACTTCAAGGCCGCCGAGGAAGGCAGCAACCGCATTGCCAACCCGGTAATCAACATTCCCGGCTACAAAGCCCCCGCCACCAACGCCAAAGCCACGGCAGAACCGAAGCAGGTGGCACAGGCGGAGGCCAAGACCGAAGTCAAGGCCGAAGTCAAGACAGAGCCAACTCCACAGCCCCAGGCCGCGCCGAAGGAGGAGCCGAAGCCTGCGGCCGCACCACCGGCCACGCCGCAACCTGAAGCCAAACCCGCACCCAAGGCTGACACGCCGGCTCCCAAAGCGGAAGCCACACCCGAGACCCGCCCGGATGAGATGCCGGCAGCAACTGCCACCACCCCGCAGGACAAGCCGCTGCCCCCGGCGGCACTGCCCCCCGTGCAGGAGCAGAAAGCCACACCCACGGTGGCACCCGCAGCCGAACGGCCACAACCGCAACAGGCACCCGCCGACACCAAGGAAGAACCGGCGCCGACGCCTGCACCCGAACCTGAAAACCAAGCCCAGCCGGAGGAGATACCGACGCTACAGCCACCGCAACACAGCGCCCCTGCCTCGGCCACTTCCTACTACACAGTGCAGTTCCTCACCACTCCCGCCGAACTCAAGGCCGGCGCGCCGCAGCTGGGAGGCATAACCGACTTCCAGGCCGTCAAGCAAGGCAAGTACACCGCCTACCGCACGGGGCGTTTTGCCACCTTCCAGGAGGCCACCGACTACTGCGAACACCTGAAGAAGACCACCCGCTTCAAGGACGCCTGGGCCATGCTGCACCGCCAGCCCGCACAGGCTCCCGCCGCAGCCCCAGCAGAAACCACAGCCCCATCCAAACAGCGGCAGACCACAGCCAAAACCGGCGGCGTCACCTACCGCATACAATTCCTCACCGCCAGAAACGTGAAGAAGGTCGGTGACCCAGACCTGCAGGGCATCAAAGACTTCCACACGGCCAAAGCCGGACGCTACTACCTCTACACCGCAGGCAACTACAGCACCCAGGCCGAAGCCGAGAAACGGCTGGAGACCATACGCAAGACGACCTCTTTCAAGGATGCCTTCGTGATAGCCATCCACAATGGCGAGCGCATCAGCCTGGAGCAGGCGGCAGCCATAAAGCAAAAAAACAAACGATGATAGAAGTCAAGGACATAAGCAAACTATACGGCGAACAGCGCGCCGTGGACCACGCCACCTTCAGCGTGAAGAAAGGCGAGATTGTGGGCCTGTTGGGTCCCAACGGTGCCGGCAAGTCAACGCTGATGAAGATAATCACCTGCTTCATCCCCCCGACGGAAGGCGAAGTGAACGTCTGCGGCCACAGCATCTACGACGACACCCTCGCCGTGCGTCGCTGCATAGGCTATCTGCCTGAGCACAATCCGCTGTACCTCGACATGTATGTGCGCGAGTACCTGCGCTTTGCCGCAGGGCTGGGCGGCGTGAAGAACAGCGCCGAACGCGCCGACGAGATGATAGAGCTCACGGGCCTCACCCCCGAGGCCAACAAGCGCATAGGGCAGCTCTCCAAGGGCTACCGCCAACGCGTGGGCCTGGCGCAGGCCATGATCCACGACCCGCAGGTGCTGATACTCGACGAGCCCACCACGGGCCTCGACCCCAACCAGCTGGAGTTCATACGCGGCGTCATACGCAACGCCGGCAAAGACAAGGCGGTGCTGCTCTCCACACACATCATGCAGGAGGTGGAGGCCATGTGCAGCCGCGCCATCATCATGGGCCACGGCAAGATACTGGCCGACGAGAACATCAGCGGCCTGACGGCCAACAAGCTGACAGAACAGTTCCACAAGCTAACAATGTAAGAGATATGACACGCAAAGAGTTAATAGACCTCATCCGCGAGCGCCGCTCGTTCCTCTGCGTCGGCCTCGACACCGACCCCGCCAAGATGCCCGAGCACCTGCGCAACGAGAAGGACGGCATCTTCCTGTTCAACCGAGCCATCATCGACGCCACGATAGACCACTGCGTGGCCTACAAGCCCAACCTGGCCTTCTACGAAGCCCTCGGCATCGAAGGTCTGCGGCAGCTGAAGCTGACGATGGACTACATCCACGGCATGGGCAAGGCCGTCTTCACCATTGCCGACGCCAAACGCGGCGACATAGGCAACACCAGCGAGCGCTACGCCAAGGCATTCCTCGACCCCAAGGGGGACTTCAACTTCGACGCCATCACCGTGGCCCCCTACATGGGTGCCGACTCGGTGCAGCCCTTCACCGTCTACGACGGCAAGTGGGTCATCCTGCTGGCGCTGACCTCCAACAAAGGGGCCTTCGACTTCCAGCTGACCGAGGACAAAGAGGGCACGCCGCTCTACCAGCGCGTGCTGGAGACCTCGAAGCAGTGGGGCAGCGAGGAGAACATGATGTATGTGGTAGGCGCCACAAAGGCCGAGATGCTGACTGACGTACGCCGCATAGTGCCCGGCAGCTTCCTGCTGGTGCCCGGCGTTGGCGCCCAGGGCGGCAGCCTCGAAGAGGTGTGCAAATACGGCCTCACCAAGGACTGTGGTCTGCTGGTCAACTCGTCGCGCGGCATCATCTATGCCTCCTCCGGCACCGACTTTGCCGAAGCCGCCAGTCGCGAAGCACAGAAGCTGCAACAACAAATGGCCGCCGTGCTATGAACAACAACCGCGTGCTGCTGCACATACTGCTGGTAATCACCTTTATCAGCGCCGGCCTGTCGGCGTTGGTGTACATGACAATGGGGGCCACACTGCCCACGGTGAAGAGCTACTATGCCGCCAACCCGTCGATGCTCCCCGAGCAGTTCGGCACGTTCATGGAACGCATGTTCGAGGTGTCGCAGACCTACTATTTAGGCTGCGGAGTGCTCTACCTCGTCGAAGTGCTCGGCGCAGCGCTGATGTGGAACCTGCGGGCTTCGGGCTTCCACTGCTACACCTTGGCACGCCTGCTGCTGATAATCATGCCCCTACTCTTCCTCGGACGAGGGTTCGTGGGCATCGGCGACATCATGTTCGCCGTGCTCTTCATCTTCGTCTACTGGTCGCTGATGCGCCAGCTGGGAGCCTTCGGCAAGAAAGACGGGGAAGACACCGCAGCCACGGACAACACCGCAGAAGAGTGAACGCGCCGTTCCTGCCGCAGAAAGACTGCATCGTCGGCCTCTCGCCCATGGACGACATCACCGACATGCCTTTCCGCCAACTCTGCAAGGAGATGGGGGCCGACCTGCTGATCACCGAGTTCATAGCCAGCGAAGCCCTCAACCGCGACGCCGAGAAGAGCCTGCGCAAGATGCGCTTCACGGCAGGACAGCGCCCCATAGGCATACAGATATTCGGCGCCAACGAGGAGGAGCTGCTGCGCTGCCTCGACGTGGTGGAGCAGGCCGAGCCCGACTTCATAGACATCAACTGGGGCTGCCCGGTGCGCAAGGTGGCCGGCAAAGGGGCTGGTAGCGGCATCTTGCAAGACATCCCCAAGATGCTCGCCATCACGGCAGCCATGGTGAAGCGCAGCCGTCTGCCGGTGACGGTGAAGACACGCTTGGGCTACAGTCATGATTCCATGATGATTACAGACTTCTGCGAAGCCCTGCAGGACACCGGCATAGCAGCCCTCAGCATCCACGGACGCACCAAGGCGCAGATGTACAGCGGCGTGGCCGACTGGACGATGATAGGGGCCGTGAAGAACAACCCCCGCATGCACATACCCATCTTCGGCAACGG
The DNA here is from genome assembly GCA_017522105.1 of Bacteroidales bacterium. Taxonomy (GTDB): domain Bacteria; phylum Bacteroidota; class Bacteroidia; order Bacteroidales; family P3; genus Colimorpha. Next base: position 162,671 of record JAFXAA010000013.1, read on the forward strand.
CGACATCACCACCGCAGCACAAGCCGTTGAGAACAAGCAGCGTTATGGCGTCGACGGCATCCTCATTGGGCGTGCCGCCATCGGCAACCCCTGGATTTTCGAGCAGTGCCAGAGAGCCTTTGCCGGACTGCCCGAGCGGGAGATAACGGTGGCAGAACGCGTGGCCGTGTGCCGGCGCCACCTGCAGGCGGCCATTGACTTCAAAGGTGAGCGCACCGCCATCTTCGAGATGCGCAAGCACTATGGCAACTATTTCAAGGGATTGTATAACTTCAAGCCCTACCGGCTGGCCCTTGTGGCCACCCCTACGGCCGAGGCCACCTTTGACACCCTCGACAGGATAGAAGAGCACTACAGCACCTGACGGAAGCATGTCCTATGCGGCCGTCACAGGAGACCTTGCGCCTGCCACTGTATTATTGACTACGGTGTCCACAAGGAGACCGCAGCAACTGCCAGACACGGGCTAAAAAAGTCGCGCAAGGACATGCTGAGCACCGCTTTGCCACACCCCACAATGACGTAAGAAACGTTAAAAAAGTGTTAATGTCCCAAGGACAAACAGCGATTTTGGCGCAAAGGTTACCTGATGGTAACTGACTTCCGCCGGGGTGCCTTCTTGCCGGAACGGAGGAATGGTTGTACTTTTGCAGCCGAAAAACAAACAACAATTAACACCATACAAAAATGAGAACAATTGAAACAATCAAGAGTGGCCGCAACTACAAGGCCGTGAGCGTCGGAAACATCAACCAGATCATCGAGCACGAGCTGCCGATGGGCCCCAACGTCATCAAGGGCAAGGTCTTCGTGGGCCAGGCCGTGGGCGCCACGGGCAGCGAGCTGTCGTTCCAGACCCTCGTCCCCGGTCAGGACAGCGGCTTCCTCCACACCCACAAGACGCACGAGGAGCTGTACATCATCCTCCGCGGCGAAGGCACCTACCAAGTCGACGGCGAGCAGTTCCCCGTCAGCGAGGGCACCATTGTCCGCGTCAGCCCCGACGGCCGCCGCGCCCTGAAGAACACCGGAAGCGAGAACCTGACGATGCTCTGCATCCAGTACCGTGCCAACAACTTCACCGAGGCCGACAGCCCCATGACCGACGGCAACATCCTCGCCGACCCGCTGGTGTGGTAATCAGCCCGCAACATCATGTCGAGACAGGCAGGTCGTAGAATTGCGCCTGCCTGTTTTCAAAAAAAGTCGTATCTTTGCATCGTCATATCAACTTATCAACCTATCAACAACTGATGTCCAAAGATTTCATACAAGACCCCGTCTTCCCAGAGTGTCCCATCCGCAACGTGCTGGTGCGCCTCAGCAGCAAATGGGCGCTGGCCGTAATCTACACCCTCAGCGGCTCGGACACTCCTATGCGTTTCCGCGACCTGGCGGAGAAGAACCCCGACTGCTCGCAGAAGGTGCTCACCAGCACCCTGCGGGGGTTGGAGGCCGACGGCCTCGTCAGCCGCAAGGTCTACCCCGAGGTGCCGCCGCGCGTGGAGTACGCCCTCACCGACCGCGGCCGCAGCTTCATGCCCGTCATGCAGCAGCTCATGGATTGGGCCTACAACAACCTCCACGACATCGTGACCGACCGCGAAAGATACTATGGACAGGATTGAAAACATCGACTACTGCATCCGTTACCTGCTGGAGCAGAACCGCATACAGGCCGACATTCCGGCCTCACTGCCTGAGAAGCAACGCCTGCTGCGGGCGTTGATGAACGTTACGGAAGTCGAGAGCAGAGCAAACTCGTCTGCTCTGCCGAGATGCAGTAACGTCACCGAAGGTAACGTCTGGGAACCGCAGCCGTTGAGCGAGGAGTTCCTACATGCGCAGGACGCCGAGTTGCAGGCACAGCTGCAGGAAAAGGGCATTATTGATTGCGATAATGCGACAATGCTTGAATGTGAGAGTAAAATGTCGCTCTGGCAGGGGGATATCACGCGACTGAAGGTGGATGCCATCGTCAACGCCGCCAACAGCCAGGGGCTGGGGTGCTGGCATCCTCTGCATGCCTGCATCGACAACGCTATCCACTCGGCGGCAGGGTTGCAACTGCGGCTGGAGTGCGACAACGTACTGCGTGGCGGCGAGATAGCCACTGGCGAGGCCATTATCACACGGGGCTACAACCTGCCCGCCAAGTATGTGATACACACCGTGGGCCCCATCATCCCCGATGGCGTGCCCACCCGCAAGCAAGAAGAACAGCTGGCCGACTGCTACCGCAACTGTCTCGGCCTTGCCGAGGCCAACGGCTGCCGCAGCATCGCCTTCTGCTGCATCTCTACAGGCGAGTTCCACTTCCCCAACCGTCGCGCCGCCGAAATCGCCGTCGCGACGGTTAAGGAATACACCACCTCTTACGCATTAACGCACTCACACAATAACGCACTCACTGTGGTCTTCAACGTCTTCAAAGACATCGACTATGACATCTACCGGGAACTTCTCGCAGCGCGTTGACGCCCTGCGCAAGCTGATTGCGGAGACCGACGCCATCATCATCGGTGCCGGCAGCGGACTGAGCACCGCGGCGGGGCTGGACTATGCCGGCGAGGACTTCCGCCGCGAGTTCGCGCCCTGGATTGAGCGCTACGGCTTCACCGACCTCTACACCTCCGCCTTCTACCCTTTCGAGACCGAAGAGGAGCGCTGGGCCTACTGGGCTCGCCACATCTGGTTCTCGCGGTTCCGCACCGGCGGCACGGAACTCTACCGCAGACTGCTGCCACTTGTCGAAGGGAAAGAGTGGTTCGTAATCACCACCAACACCGACGGCCAGTTCGAACAGAGTGGCTTTGCGCGCGACCGCATCTTCGCCACACAGGGCGACTACGCCTACCTGCAGAGCCGCAGCGGCGAGGACAAGGAGCTTGTCTACTGCAAAGACTGGGTCTTCCGGGCGATGGCCGCCACCGAGGACTGCCGCATACCCGCCAGCCTCGTGCCGCGCCATCCGCGTACAGGCGAACTGTTGGCGCCCAACCTGCGCTGCGACGACACCTTCGTCGAGGACGACCGCTGGCACCGCCAGGCCGAGCGCTACCATGACTTCGTGCGCCGGCACTGCCAAGGACGTCTGCTCCTGCTGGAGTTCGGCATCGGATTCAACACCCCCGCCATCATCCGCTTCCCCTTCGAGCACATGGCCCTCAACTTCCCGCAGACGGCCCTCGTGCGCTTCAACCGCGACTACCCCGACGCCTCGCTCGAAGGCATCGAGGGGCACTTCATGGCCTTCACCGAAGATATATCCACAATACTCAACGAACTATGATAGAACAAGCATTCCAATTCCTGCGCCAACACAACGAGGGCGTGCTGGCCACCGTCAGCGGCGACCGCCCCCAGACGCGTGCCTTCCAGGCCATGAAGGTCGAGGGCACGACGCTCTACTTCGCCACATCGGCCAAAAAAGCAGTCTACAGCCAGCTGCAGACGAACCCCAACGCGGAGTTTATCGTGCTGGCCGACAAAGTGAGCGTACGCTGCGGCGGTACGGTGGCATTCGACGTCGACGACGACACACAGCGCTGGATTTACGACCACAACGAGGTCCTGCGTCGCCTCTACGACGACTACCGCCAGATGGTCTACTTCCGTTTGCCCGTCGAACAGCTGGAATACTACGACCTGCGTCCCACGCCGCCCATCGTGCTGCATGCCAACCTCAACGATGGCACCGTGCGCGAAGGATTCAAAGGCAGCAAGTACAGCAAATAAACAAAGATAACTTCTATAAATCCAGAATTCTCCTGTTCGCTACGCTCACGAAATCTATAAATCTTGTAGATTATTCAGCCTTCGGCGTTGCCACGCAGGTTGTTGCGTCAGCAGATAATTTATAAGATCTATAGATTTCTGCCCGCAGGGCAAGGCGTTTTGAAGCAGCCCGATGTAGTATTCCCTCTGAAGGCGGAACAATCTACCAGATTTACAAGACCTCGCGATGCACGCAGTGCGAGCATTATAAGATTTTCAGCGCTATCGCCGCGCAGGCCTCGGCGTCGGCTAGGGCGTGGTGGTGGTTCTCCAGGCAGTAGCCGCAGGCCTCGCTGACGGTGTGCAGCTGGTGGTTGGGCAGGCCCTTGAGCTTGCGGCGCGAGGCCCGCAGGGTGTCGTAGAAGACATACCCCGGCCAGTCCATCCGGTACACCTGCATCACCGCCCGCAGGCAGCCCTCGTCGAACATGGCGTTGTGGGCCACCAAGGGCAACCCCTCGATGAGCGGCTCTATCTTGTGCCACACCGTCGGGAACACCTCGGCACCGTCGGTGTCCTCATGGCAGAGCCCGTGCACCCGCTGGCAGAACCAGGCGTAGTAGTTCGGCTCCGGCTGTATGAGGCTGTAGAACCTGTCCACCACCTCGCCCCCGCGCACCACTACCACCCCCACGCTGCACACACTGGAGCGCTCCCCGTTGGCCGTCTCAAAATCTATCGCCGCAAAGTCATTCATCGTTGTCTTGGTATTTGTTCATCATCTCCTGTATCTCGCCGCGCATGTCTGCACGGAGACTTTCGGGTTGGAGCACCTCCACAGTACTGCCAAGTGAGAGCAGCTTCTGCTTGAAGTCAAAGGTGGGACGTACACGCAGCGAGAAAATGGAATACTCCTCGGTACGCTTCAGCTCATGCTGGCTGCTGTGCAGGGGCAACGAGCGCAGGTAGTTGGCCTGATATGCGTTGACCTTCAGGCGTATGGACTCTATTGGCGTATCATCCACAATGATGCCGTAGGCACCCTCGAACATCTCCTTCAGGTCGAACTTCGGGTCGCGCTTGTAGGTTTCCTCCTGCAGTTCCACCTTAGACATGCGGTCGAGGGCGAAGATGCGGTAGTCGCCGTCGCGGCGGGCGATGAGGTACCACCGCCGTTCGAACATCTTGAGGGCATAGGGCTGCACGCCGCTGTAGTCGTAGGGTGCTTCGCTCCAATAGGGTGCATACGTGAATTTCAGCGTGCGCCGCTCCTTCAACGCCTCCAAGAGCGCCGGAAGCATTCGGCTGTCCGTGGCTTCCACCATGATATACTGTGCCGCTTCGCGACTGTCGGCCACGACATGATGCACCGCTATGGAGTCCATCATCCACTGGCGGAAATACTCCCTACCGCCATCGTCAGCCAAACGGTAGCGGTACTGACCACCATCCACGTAGCACTCAATCTCGATGCCGAAAAGGTCCATAATCTCGCTGCGGTGACGGTGAAAGGAGCACCGTGCGAAAGCGCCCTCCTCATGCAGCTCCTCCGTAGCGTTCCATCGGTCGCCAATCTGCTCCAGCGTCAAGCCCTTGTCGCCCGCACGCATCAGCGTCCCCACCAGCCAGGTGTATTTCTTCAGTACGTTCATAGGTTGTTCTTGTTTATGTTTCCCATACTATTACGGCAAATAGTTATAAAATGTCCATATAATTCTCTCGCGTGATGGTCTTGACTTCTACGTCGGGATATGCTCCGAGAAAAGTTTTACTGATTTTAGCCTTTTTCGTGGGGCTCCACTTGAATTCGTATGCTTTCATCCGCCCGTCACACTCTTCAATATAGTCAACTTCCTGTTGTTGCGTGGTACGCCAGAAATAGGGCTTTGCATAGGTGAGATCGTAGCTGTTCTTCTTAAGCATCTCACTTACCATATAGTTCTCCCACAAAATACCTATGTCGGCACGCATGTCTATCGGCGACAGGTTGCCGATAAGTGCATTGCGGATGCCGTTGTCGTAGAAATAGATTTTGCGCCCCGACTTGATTTCTGTGCGCAAATTACGGCTGAACGCACCGAGTCGGAAAATGACCTGAGCCTGCTCCAGCAGGGTGATATACTTTTCCACGGTGGCACGGTCGAGTTCCACCATTCGGCTCAGCTCGTTGGCCGACACCTCGCTGCCCACCTGGAACGCCAAAGCCTGCAACAACCTGACCACTTTGTCGGGCCGCTTGATACGTTCCCAAACAAGGACGTCTTTGTATAGATAACTTTCGGTGAGATTGTTCAGCACCTCGCGTTCGTTGCCTGGATTGCATACTACGTCGGGATAACTGCCAAACACCAGCCGAAGGGGGAGTTTCTGCCACTCCTGCATAGCTCCGTAGTGTGCCGCCAACTCGCCATACGACAAGGGGAATAAACGGTATTCCCACTTGCGTCCCGTCAAAGGCTCGTTGACCTTGTTGGCCAGGTCAAGCGACGAACTGCCCGTAATGATAAGCTGTACATCCGGAAAATTGTCCGTCAGCAATTTGCTCTTGAGCCCGATATCTTCGATGCGCTGGGCCTCGTCGATAACGACAATATCGTTTTTTCCAAGCATACTCCGATAGCGCTCCACCGTAATGTTCGCCATCAGCGTACGGGTATCCAGATTGTCGCCGTTCATCCAAAGCACATTTTCCTGCCCCTTCAGACATTCTTTCAGCAGGGTGGTTTTGCCCACCTGACGGGCTCCAATCAGCACAATAGCTTTCCCAAGATGCATCTTTTGGGCGACTACATCGCTCATTATCCGACTGATATGCATTGTTTCTGTATTAATATTACAATGCAAATATACTAATTTCTGTGAATATAATCATCAAAATATTATAATTTTTTGATGAATACACTCTCAGAACATGTGCATTTTTGCATGTTATTCGTAGTGGTATGTGCATAATTTGCGCCTGACACAGTATAGTGGCTATCACAAATCTTGCGACAACCACCTAACCGCCTAATATAATAACTTGTGCATTTTTTGCACAAGTGATATCCCAACTATCAAGTTTCCCTTGAAATATCAGCCATTACATAGCAATCTGCAAAATCTGCCTATAACTTCTGACACCCTTTAAAATTGTCCTTGGGTTTTACTCCCTTTTTACTCAAATTCTAATCAAATACTATGGTCATCCAACGAAACAATATGATAAAAAGCCCGTTCCTTCTTTCCCTTTCTGCGCGATTGTCGGCCAAACCAACGGTATACCGCGGAACTATCATGGCAGATGTTTTATATCCGAGCCAGGATACAACCCATGTCTCAATTTCATTGATTGTGGGATTGGGAAATCCTGGGTCGGAATATGCGTTAACGCGTCACAATATTGGTTTTATGGCGGTGGATGCAATTGCGGGCGAGGGACAATTGTGGAAGTCTGAAAAAAAAGTATTGGCTACGCGGACCGATGTTGCGGGGCGTGTGGCATTTTTGATAACGACTGGCACAAGTGGCGGTTAAATATGTGCGACCGGCGTATGCACAGTTGCCGTGTTCCGGACATGAAACACATTGATTGTTGTTGATGCCGCCCATATAATATTGGGCTTCGCACTGGCAATCGGTTATACTGGTTGAACCACTGGCGTTGGTAAACGAGTGTGTTGGGCACGATTTACATATGTATTCGCCATTATTTTGTGTCAGGTATTTGTTTTGTTCGCATTAACATTGCGTTGGCGCGGTAGAGCCAGCGGGACTGGTTGCACCAGTTGGACATATTTCACATGAGTCACCTGATTTATAATAATTCGCATCACACATCCATGGACATTCTGATTGGCCATCGTCGTATGCGTCTGGGTTAGGGATTTTACCTGCTTCAGATACACTATAAGAGGTCGGGCATTGTGTGCAAGTATTGGTTATACCTAGTGAATTAGAATTATAATAACCTGCTGGGCATAAATTGCACCGTAGGCCATTAAGTGTTTGTTCTAAATAACAACCGTCAAATGAGATGCAAGAATCATTTTGTATGTCGCAAAGTCCATAAGCATATAGTGGGGTTAAAATAATTATAGATAAGATGGTTAATATTTTGTATAATATAAAATTTCTCCCTGACACAGGAGATTTTAACTAAATTAAAAGTTAATTGCAAAAAAAGACGGTATTAAACCGTCTTTTTTATCTTGTTTTTATATTGTAACCAAAACTTTTTAAAAATGCTATATCATCAGAATTAGCATAATGCAACTCCATATCGCCTTTACCGTAAGTTTTAGGGTTGTAGTTGCGACAATTTTGTAAATGGTTTCTTAATCCGTGAACATCTTGTTCGGGCCATGTTGCGAACAAATCTGTTCTGATTGGAACTACAAAAAAGGAATCTACATTTGTGTGTGCTTTTACTGTATCAGTTGGAATGCCCATTGCATCATAGTAATATGTATATGTTTTTGGTTGGTTGTTATTATTGTCGTTGTTGGGTTTTACGGGGTCTTTTTCACAGCCGCCAAATGCAAATGGTAATGCAGCCAACATTGTGCCGGCCAAAACTTTTTTAATATTATAAGAAACTGTTTTTGTCATGGAATACTCCTTTGTGTTACGGTTGCTTTTTTGGAGGCATTTGTAATCAGATTCAGTTGGTTTAATCATATTGATACTTTTTTGATTTAAAATATGGTTGCAAAGTTACGGACATAATTTCAATTAAGGTATGGCGGATATTGCCATGTGACAATATCCGCCATACCTTATAGCATGTTGGAATAATGAGCAAAGAGATCTTTTCCAAGTATTCGGCTAATGCGGAAGAGTTGCTGCGTGTCGATGGAAGGCTTGTTGTACAGACGCTGAAGTGTGCGTCGGTCAATGTCGAGTTGGTCGGCGAGCCATTGGTTGGTGCGTCCTTGGCGGCGGAGTTCGTCGCGGATAAGGTTGCCTATGTGTATCTGCATAGCGGTTGCTGTTTGCGCGCTTGGCTACCGATTCCTTATATGCATTCCGACGACCACAGACAAAAAAAGAAGGCGAGCAATCTCGTCTCCAATGTGCGGTCGTGGAAAATACCTCTCTAAGGAAAGACTAAATACTCGCCTATCAGCGAGCACTTACCTTTGTTTCCCTTAGAGACTTAGATGAAATTTTCCACGTTTCACATTGGTCGGAACAAATAGCAAACGCAATTACTATATGTCGTTTTTTTCTGTTTTCTATTTCATGTTTACTTTATTTTCACGCTGCAAAGATACACATTTTTTTATAAACAGGCTGTCATTTCATTCTTTTTTTGTATTTTTGCACTTTCGTCAGACGTAACGAATAGATGATTATTAACCCTAAAACATATAGAGACATGAAGAAGTACCAATGCACCGTATGCAAGTATGAGTATGACCCGGCCAAGGGCGACCCGACGCAGGGTATAGCCCCCGGCACGCCTTTCGAGGCGCTGCCCGCCGACTGGAAATGCCCCCGCTGCAAGCAGGGCAAGGAGAAGTTCGCCCCGATGGAGGAGGCTCCCAAGGCCAACCCCTACGCCGGCACGCAGACCGAGAAGAACCTCATGGAGGCCTTCGCCGGCGAGAGCCAGGCCCGCAACAAGTACACCTACTTCGCCTCGAAGGCCAAGAAGGAAGGCTACGAGCAGATTGCCGCCCTTTTCCTGCAGACCGCCGAGAACGAGAAGGAGCATGCCAAGCTGTGGTTCAAGGAGCTGAACGGCATCGGCACCACCGCCGAGAACCTGCTGGCCGCCGCCGAGGGTGAGAACCACGAGTGGACGGACATGTACGAGGGCTTCGCCCGCACCGCCGAGGCCGAGGGCTTCCCGGAGCTGGCCGCCCGTTTCCGTGGCGTGGCCGCCATCGAGAAGCACCACGAGGAGCGCTACCGCGCCCTGCTCCACAACGTGGAGGCCAAGGAGGTCTTCGCCAAGAGCGAGGTGAAGGTATGGGAGTGCCGCAACTGCGGCCACATCGTGGTGGGCACCCAGGCCCCGGAAGTCTGCCCCGTGTGCAACCATCCGCAGTCCTACTTCGAAATCAACAAGCAGAACTACTAAAGGACTCTTCTATAGATCAGTAAACTCCTTGCCCTACGGGCAGAAATCCATAAATCTTATAAATCATCTGCTGACGCAACAAACTGTGAAGCAACGCCGAAGGCGAAAGAACAAAAGAACAGTAATCAAACCATGCTCAAGATACAGGAAATAGAGGTGAAGTCGGTGATGTCGAAGTCGAACTTGCCGGTGGCCGACTTCTCGGTGAACCCCTACGTGGGTTGCCTGCACGCCTGCAAGTACTGCTATGCCTCGTTCATGAAGCGTTTCACCGACCACCCCGAGCCGTGGGGCGAGTTCCTCGACGTGAAGAACTGGCCCACCATCCGCGACCGCGGGCAGTTCCGCGGCAAGGAGGCCTTCTTCAGCTCCGTCACCGACCCCTACCAGCCCCACGAGGCCAAATACCAGCGCACCCGCCGCGTGCTGGAGCAGCTGCAGGGCACGGGCATCCGTATCAGCATCTCGACCAAGAGCGACCTCATCCTGCGCGACCTCGACCTGATAAGGAGCTTCCCCGGCTCGCGCGTCAGCTGGAGCATCAACACCCTCGACGAGGAGTTCCGCAAAGAGATGGACCTCGGCGTGAGCATCGAGCGCCGCCTGGAGGCCATGCGCCAGTTCTACGAGGCGGGCATCGACACCACCTGTTTCATCTCGCCCATCTTCCCCGGCATCACCGACGTGGAGGCCATCATCCGCCGCGCCAAAGGGCAATGCAACCTCGTGTGGCTGGAGAACCTCAACCTGCGCGGCGACTACCGCGGCCGCATCCTGACGTGGATCCACGAACACCACCCCGAGCTGGACACCCTCTACCGCGACATCTACACCCGCAAGGACCGCACCTACTGGAGCGAGCTGGACGCCGATATGCGCCACTTCTGCGCCGACGAGGGGCTGCGCTACGTCCGCAACGACGACAGCATCCGTGCCCGCCACGGCGAGCCGCCCGTGGTGGTCAACTACTTCTATCACGAGGAAATCATCCCCTCGGCCCGCAAAGAGCAGCTGCGCCAGACCAGGACCTGCTGCTGACGCCCTCCACGCCTACCGCCACAGGCACCGCAGCCAGTCGAAGGCCATGGTGCGCCAACGCAAGTCGGTACGCCCTTCGAGGCGGTAGGCGGAACGCTCGAAGGGGATATTGCGGTAGGCCCGGTCGTGATTGCGGTAGCGCAACAGGCCCACCAGCCAGAAGAGCAGATACAGCACATAGAACGGCACCACCAACAGGCAGAGCTGCTGGTAGAGGTGCACGGTCTCGTGGCACAAGGCACGGCCGGAGAGCGTGTCATCATTATGGAACACAAAGGGAAACAGCGTTATAGCGCTGTAGTCCCGTGGCGGGAAATGCCGTGTATGTACGAGCAGGGGTTTCATCGTTTTCCGACTGCAAAGATACGCATTTTTTTGTTGCGCGCAATATTTTGCGTCGCTTCTCGTTGTAAAGGCATGGAAGAGAAGAATATCATCGAGATAAAGAACAAGCGCGCCGCCTACGAGTACTTCCTGATGGACGAGTACCAGGCAGGACTCGTGCTGATGGGCAGCGAGATAAAAAGCATCCGCGAGGGCAAGGCCAACCTCAGCGACGCCTGGTGCACTTTCATCGGCAACGAGCTCTTCGTAAGGGACATGCACATCTCGGAGTACAAGTTCGGCAGCTACTGGGGCCACCAAGCCAAGCGCGACCGCAAGCTGCTACTCACCCGCCGCGAGCTGCGCAAGCTGCAGAACAAGATCAAGGAGCGTGGCTACACCATAGTGCCCGAGCTGCTGTATGTCGACTCCCGCGGCTACGCCAAGCTCACCATCGCCCTGGCCAAGGGCAAGCACCACTACGACAAACGCGAGAGCATCAAGGCCAAAGACTCGCGTCGCGACATGGAACGCGAACTGGCGTGATAAGGGTTAAAGTTTAAAGTTTAAGGTTTAAGGTTTAAAGCTTAAGGTTTAAGGGGGTAAGGTCAAAGCGTGATAATTGTGAAAAAAAGGACTCAATGAAAGTATTTAAGTTCGGCGGCGCGTCGGTGAACAGCGCCGAGGCGGTGCGCAACATGGCGCACATTGTGCAAACACACATGGAACCAGAGCCTTTGGTGGTCGTTGTGTCGGCCATGGGCAAGACCACCAACCTACTGGAGAAGCTGGTGCCCGGCGCACCGACCGACGACACCGCAGCCTTGCGGCGGCAGCTGGAAGACTACCACACGGGCATAGCCAACATCCTGATACCAAACGACAAGGAACTCGCCGCCAAGGTGCAGGACCTTCTGCGGCAGCTCGACGGCACCATAGCCTCCCTCTCCCCCACCCCCGAGAGCTACAGCTACAACTACGACCAGGTGGTCTCCTACGGCGAGCTCATCTCCACAACCATCCTGGCGCACTACCTCAACCACCTTGGAACAAAGACCTTATGGGCCGACGCCCGCCAGCTGATATGCACAGACAACCACTACCGCGAGGGGCGTGTGGATTGGGCAGCCACCGGTGAGAGAACCCGGGGCCTCGTCGCGGCGACAGACAAATCCTTCCAGGTCATCCTGACGCAGGGCTTCATCGGCGGCACCCCCGACGGCCACACCACCACCCTGGGGCGCGAGGGCTCCGACTACTCGGCCAGCATCCTTGCCTATTGCCTTGGCGCCGAAAGCATCACCATCTGGAAAGACGTGCCGGGCTTCCTCAACGCCGACCCCAAGTTCTTCAGCGACACGGTGAAGATCAACGAGATACCCTATGACGAAGCAATAGAGCTTGCCTACTACGGTGCCTCGGTCATCCATCCCAAAACCGTCAAGCCCATACAGAACATGGGCATACCGCTCTACATACGCTCGTTCATCACCCCTGACGCAGCAGGCTCCTCCATCGGCAACTACCATACTATCAGCCCAGAGACCCCCCTCTACATCTTCCGCAACAACCAGATACTCCTCTCCATCTATCCGCGCGACTACTCCTTCATCGCCGAAGACAACCTGCAGGTCATCTTCGGGATGCTCAACGACCTTGGTATCAGAGTGAACCTCATGCAAAACTCGGCCCTGAGCTTCTCCATCTGCGTAGACAACAACCCGCAGCTCACCAGCCGCCTCATCGAGCGCTTAAAAGACATGTTCCGTGTGCGTTACAACGACAACCTGCAGCTCATCACCATCCGCTACTACACGCAGCCGGTCATCGACAGCATCGTCGCCGGCCGCCCCATACTCCTTGAGCAGCGCAGCCGCCTCACGGAGCAACTCATAGTGCCGGAAAGCACGAGGTAGGCGGCGCTATTTTCAGTGGAACCAATTAATAAACACACACAATGAGTACCCTATTACGACAGTTGACAAGCCGCTACCTCAATTCCAAAGCATCGAGCTACACCGTCCCCGTATTCCTTGGTGCCTGTTTTCTGGTGGCAATCATCAAGTGCTTCTCCACGCCACGCCTCCTCTCAATGCCTGCCATCAACTACTTCGTTGGCTACGAAACGGGCTTCGGCGGGCGAAAACTGATAGGAACCATCTTCGGCTGGATGCTGCCTGACTACACCACTGCTGCCGACCTGCTTCCCATAGTACTGACTGCCAACATTCTGCTTGCCATTCTGTTCATCCTTCTGGTGTGGAAGGCCGCGCCGTCAATCAATCGCTCCACGCTGCCTTTCCTTGCCGTCACGGCGGTCTACCTTGTCTCGCCATACGGCTTCACCAAATGGTTTATCCCAGAACTCTCGCCCCTCTTCATGGAGACCTATCAGATGCTCCTCGTGCTGGCATGGGCGCTGCTGTTCGTATGCTGCCGCCATAAATGGTTCTACTATCCGGCAACGGTCCTTGTGGCCCTCATGGGATGCCTCATACATCACACGTTCTGCTGCACCATGTTCCCGCTGATGGCCGCACTTTTTGTCTACGACATCCTCGACGGCGACCGCCCCCACTGGGGCAAGGCAGCCTTCTACGGAGGCCTGTGCGCCATCATGCTGGCCCTGTTTGTAGCCATCTGGCGTTTCGGAGGCATGAATGTTGACATGGAGACACTCTGTCACCGCCTGTCTCAACGCATAGACCCCGCCATCATCGGCGGCTGGGTGGAAGGAGGCCTGGGATGGAAGACGGCCGACTTCTTCTACTACATGACAAACGACGAAAACCGCGCCATGAACGTCGAGATATTCCGCCAACGGTATGTAGACCTGATATTCTCGTTGTTGCTCATGTCTCCCATGCTGGCCATGTTCTGGTACCCCTGGCTGTCGGCAGCCCGCCGCGCATCCTCGTCGTGGGCGCGCTGGCGCTACCTGCTGGTTTTCCTGGCAGCCACTCTGCTCACCATCCCCATCTTCTTCATGGCCACCGACTACGGACGCTGGTGGTTCTGCTATTTCCTGTGCCAGTTCATATTGCTTGCCGTCATGGCTGCCATCGGCGACAGACCTGTCACAGAGGCCATGGGACGCTTGTGGGCCTTCGCCAGGCGCTTCTGGCTTCTTGCCATTGCCATCGTTATATTCCTCGCCTTCTTTCTACACAACGAGGCATGGTACGGCCTGCACGAAGCAATGGGTATCTGGTGGAGGTACTTCAACAAGTAGACGCTGACCTCCCGATCCCCAACCTTGCGCTCACATCATTGCTTGCTACCGCTTCCTGATGGCAGAAAGCGGTATCTGCCATTCGCCACTCTCCACTACACGTTCCTGTTCACTGCCGGGAAAGACGGTGGCGGTGGTGCCGTCGGGAACAGTTAGCTTTAACGTATCGCCCTCAATCTGCACTGTAATATTGCCATACGGCGTCGGCTTGGAAGCCCGAACCCATTCTAAACCACCGCAGGACTGCGGGTCGATGAAAAAGTGGCGGTAGCCAGGTTGCCCGGGGTCGGGGCGGATGCCTGCCAGCGCCTGGTAGAACCATGTGCCGATACCGTTGTAGCAGTTGTGCACACGGCTGCGGTCCTCCTTGCCGGGCATGCCGCAGCCCCACGACTCCCAAGTGGTAGTAGCACCATTGTCAATCATATACAAGTAGCCGGGGTAGTCTTCCTGGCGGAGCATGGTGGCCATGATGTCGGCCTCACGTTCCTGCACACACCATTCCGTGAAGACGGGCACTCCCATGAGGCCGAAGGCCACGTGGTCGCGGTAGCGGCCGTGGATGTCTTTTATCAGCCGTGCCTTAACCAGTGCAGCGGTGGCGCTGTCGGGCGGCACGCCCATCAACAGGGCGTAGGCCATATCAAGCGGTGTGCCTTTGGCGTAAGTATGTGTCTCGGTGTGGTAGAAGTGGCGGTGAATGGCATCGACAACAATCTCCCGCCGTGCGGCGAAGTATTCTGCGTCAGCCTGATGGCCGGTCATGCGGGCCATCCGCTCTATGTCGGCCAGACATTCGGCCACTAAGCAGCTGCTGGCGTGCAGCACGCTCTCGCCGCCCTTGTCGACACCGTCGGGGACGGCCCAGTCGCCGAGGAACCAGCCATGCCGCTCGGTGTCGCCCCACGGCTGCAGTATGCCGTCCACGCTGTGCCGCTCGATGTAATCCATCCAGCGCTTCATATCGTCGTAGTGGCGGTAGACGAGTGTGGGGTCGCCGTAGTTGAGGTAGGTGCGCCACGGGGCCTTGACGATGAAGCCCTGCCAGTAGGGGCCGCCGCCGGTGCGGAAGGCGGGCGCCACGTAGGGCAGGTCGCCGGTGCTGTCAAGCGCGTCGTGCCAGGCCTGCATCCAGTTGGCATAGACGTCGCGCACATCCCAGAGGGTCTGCAGGGTGTTGGTCGACGAGTTGCCGTCGCCGCCGTAGCCCATGCGCTCTATGTGCGGACAGTCAACCATGTAGCCGCTGAAGGTGAGGCAGCTGAGGGTGTACTTCACCATGTCGTGGATGGCGTTCAAGCGCGGGTCGCTGCACTCGAAGGTGGCGCCGCCCGCGGGGTCTACGGCGCTGACTTGCAGGGCACGGGCATAGCTCACACTTGCACCTTTGACACGGACGTAGCGGAACGAGTGGGTGTGGAAGCGGTTGCGGAAGAGATCCTTGCCCTTTCCGTCGGACACAAAGATATCTGTCTCGATGTGCGGAGGCTTGGCATCGCGGTGGTCAAGATACTCTATAGACACTTCTGTACCGGCAGGCAAAGCCGCGGGGGCATCGTCTATCGTGTCTGTGTGCCAAGGCACAAAGAAAGCCGCGAAGCATCCAGTGACCACACGGCCGAAGTCGAGCAAAATGCCACCGTCGGGCAGCACCTCGAAAGCCTGAAATTTCACTGTATCGACGATGCGGTTGCCCTCGAACTGCTGCCGCGATACGGCGATGTCCTCAGCCTCATAGACCGAAGCCGGACGCCAGCTTTCCTTGATCCTCGCGTCGTAGCGCTCGCCGCCGAACTGCATGGGCTGCCAATTGCCGGTGTAGCTGTAGGGGCTGGCTGAGGCCTCCCAGGTGCTGTCGGTTTTGAGTATTTTGTATATCAGTCCGCATTCACCGTCGGAGACGCTCTTCCTCACCGTAGCCTGCACCGCAGCTGGGGTACCGTATATGCGGCCCCAGCCTTGCCCTATCCAGAGGAGCAACTCATTGTTGCCTTCGTGCAGATAAGGCGTGATGTCGTATTCCACCCACAGCGCCCGTTTGTCGAGCTGCGACACTGCTGGCTGCATCACATAGTCGCCCACCTTGGTGCCGTTGACATACACCTCGTGGTAGCCCAATGAAGTGACCACAAGGCCGTAATAGCAGGAGCGGAAGGCCGTCTCCGTCAAGTCGCCCGCATCCACATGGAACGTCGTGCGCAGCATCGGCGTCTCCGCCCACCCGCTGTCGGCGCGGAAGCCGATGAACTGCTGCGAAACGGCCTGCGACGATGCCGACAGCAGAGCCAACGCCAGCGTCAAACATCTTATTATATGTATTTTACGCATAACGGGCAGCATTGTTACATTCACGACACTGAAGGCCGAACGGTTACAGGTGCAGCATAGCGTCGCGCACCTCGTTGTCGCTGACACTGACATCAATAACCGCCGCCCCAAGCTCCTGCAACAGTACACAACGCACCTCGCCACCGGCACACTTCTTGTCCTGGTGCATCAAGGGGAGCATCTGCTCGATATCCTTCAGTGTGAAGGTGGCACGAGGGATGCCAAATGCCGAGAGAGTCGACGCAAGCCACTGGGAGTATGCGTTGTACACTTCGTCAACGAGTCCCGTTTTCTTCACCGAGAGGTACATCGCCACGCGCATGCCGAGGGCCACAGCTACACCGTGCGGCACGCCGCGGTACACCTCAATGGCATGGCCAAAGGTGTGGCCGAAGTTAAGTATCTTCCTGATTCCATGGTCGTAGGGGTCGGCCTTGACAACACTGTCCTTTATGCGTGCCACACGTTTCAACAACATTGGCTGCATAGAGAACTGCGCATCGGGGGCCGTGAGGCTTCGGAACAGCTCGCCGTCGGCAACGGCGGCGGTCTTCACCATCTCGGCCATGCCGTTGAACAGCTCCTGCTGTGGTAGCGTGGCCAAGAACGACGGTTCGAGAACCGTGAGCACGGCGGGGTAGAAATGGCCGATGCTGTTCTTCACGCCGCCGAAGTCAATGGCCGTCTTGCCACCTATGGCGGCGTCGGCCATGGCCAAGAGCGTGGTGGGCACGTTGACATGGCGTATGCCGCGCTTGTAGCCCGCCGCCACAAAGCCGCCGAGGTCGCACACCGCCCCGCCACCGAGGCACACCAGAACAGCCTGGCGGTCGGCACCGCCTTCAAGCAGCGTCTGCCAAACCTGCGCGGCCACCTCAAGGCTCTTGCACTCCTCGCCCACTGGCACCTCGATGAACTCGGCCTCCTGCAGCGCATCCACGCGCGACACAAGCGCCGGCAGACAATGGGTAAAGGTATTCTCGTCGAGCAACACCGTGTAGCGGGCACCGCTCCATGCCTCCTTTTCCAGCTCGCGGGCCAGCGACGCCAACCCACCGTACATAATTTTCCCCTGTTTAACCATGTCCACAACAACGGAAAAAGAGCGGTTTTATTGTACCATATAGAAGAGAACAAGAGGAACGGAAAAGGAAGCAGCAACGTACCAAAACATATTCTTCGTTTATTCAACACTTGCAAAAGTACGTGTTAGGTATTCGTTGATATACAATTGGTAAAGTGTTGGTAAAGCGTTGGGAAGAACATAGAGCGTATACACTGCTGACCAAGTGCATGTTACGACAGCAGGAAATTGCCTCTGCACTGCAATCTGAAAACTGCGGTTCATGGCCCTCCTTGCCAAAACACAAGGACGTGTGGCGGAGGGGATTGGAAGCTCTATCTTCTTCTATGCCTCTTCTTTTTCTCTTCTATAATTTTTTTCCAATTTGCACAATAAAAGTATGCACACCTCGTTATGGGGAAAAGACAAAAGAAGACGAAAATGGGCAAAATGTATCAGGGAGTGCTGGGCGGATTCAGCGGAAAAGTGGGCACCGTGGTGGGCTATATGTGGCGCAACCGCCCCTGCCTCCGCGCCTACCGTCGGACGATAAACTACCCCAACACGGAGCAGCAGCAAAAGCAGCGCGACTGGTTCGTGAGCATGGTGCGTTTCGCCGCGCAGGCCAACGGGGCTCTGAGGATGGGCTTCCATCAACAGTCGCTCGATGCGCAGATGACCGAAGGCAACTACTTCGTGATGAAAAACAAGCAGCACTTCCACCGCGAAGGCGGGGAGGTGAAGGTGGACTATGCCCGGCTGAAGATTGCCGCCGGCACGGCAGCCGACGTCTACTTCAAGGATGCCCGTTTCGGACAGGACGAGACGGTGGCCGTTGACTTCGACAAGAACACAATGTCGCTGCGCGCCTCGGGCGACGACAGCGTCTACCTCTATATCTACGCTCCGGCGCTGGGAGCAGGCATGCTGTCCGCCGCAGCCCAGCGACGCAGCAAACAAGTGGCCCTGCGGCTCCCCTCGGCATGGGCGGGCCACGAGGTGCACATATACGGCTTTGTGGTTGACAAAGAGGGACGTGCCTCAGGTTCCACCTACATAGGCATGGGGCGCGTGAGCCACCAGGAAGAGCGCGGGCGCTACATGCCTGTCGACAGCAAATGGCAGGAGTTCGTCAATCTGGCCAATGGCAACAGCGAAACAGCGCACGAAAATGCCCCTGCCACCACAACAACGACAGGCTGGCACACCGACGAAGCGGCCGAACCGCCCGGAATGCCATGACAAGAGGTGCCAAAAAAAGTTTGGCGACCGCTGAAGGAACAATAAATGGGGCTGCGGAGAGAGCTTGGAGAAAGATTATTGCAATGCTGCTATAGCACTGTATTTATGGCATATACAGTGTAGGGCTGAAAGTTTTTTTACATTTTTCTTTGCCATATCGGAAAAAAGTAGTACTTTTGCAAACTCTTTTGAAGGAAAAGAACAGTGTTGAAAGACTGACTCAGTAGCTCAGCAGGTAGAGCACAACACTTTTAATGTTGGGGTCCTGGGTTCGAGCCCCAGCTGGGTCACCAAACAAGAAGAACCGGATGCAAAATTCCGGTTTTTTCGTATGAATACGGGTCGCAAAATACTGGTAGCATGGTTGATGACATCGTGTATCGGTGTCGCTGCAGCCTTTGCACAGCCAAGCCAGGAACAGACAGCGGCCTACTACTACGACCACGGTGAATACGAGCAGGCAGCGCAGCTCTACGAAGGGCTCTACAAGCGCACGTCGCAGAAATACTATTATCAGCGTCTGCTTGCAACCTACATGGAATTAGGTCAGTACCGCGATGCCATGAGACTCGTGGAGCGGCGGCGCAAACAGAACCCCAAAGACCTCTGCCTGTATGTAGACGAGGGAGTGGTGCACCTGCGCCAGAAGCAAGAAAAGAAAGCACTGAAGAGCTTCGACGAAGCAATAGAAAAGATTACCTCCAACCTGCAGCCTGTGCCCGACCTGGCCATGGCCTTCATCAACGCCGGACATGCGGACTATGCGGCACGAACCTACCTCGCAGCACGGCAAAAGACAGGCAACAGAATGTTGTATTTCAACGAGCTGGTGGGCGTATACCAAGCCATGGGCGACTATGCGGCGATGACCGGCGAGTACTTTGACCTGCTGGATCACCAGCCGGGGATGATGAACTCGGTGCAGGTGTCGATGCAGCGTGCACTGCAGGAAGCGCCAGACAACAAGCTGGCCGACGGCGTGAAAAAAGCATTGGTGGAGCACGTGAGACGGCACCCCGAGAACAGGACGTACCTGGAGATGATGATATGGTTCGCCCTGCAGCAGAAAGACTACGCCTTTGCCATGGAGCAGGCCGAGGCTGTCGACGCGCGATTTCCGGAGAAAGGCGGGGAGCAGGTGCTGCGGGTGGCCAAGATTGCACAGAGCAACGACGCCCTCGATGTGGCGGCCGAGGGCTACAGGCAGCTGCAAGCCCGTGGCAAAGAGGCTCGCCATTACCTCGACGGACGCATAGGCGAGCTGGAGGTGGAGTTTGCACGAATCAACAAAAACTACCACATCGACGCCAAGGAAATGGCTGCGTTGAAGCAAAAATACACCGCCACGTTCGAGGAGCTGGGCAAGAACGAGCGCACCATCACCCTGATGCGAAACTACGCTACCCTGATGGGATACCACGGGGGCGATGCACAGGCGGCAGCAGATATTCTGGACGACATCCTCGAGATGCCACGCCTGAAGAAGCAACTGCGCGACGAGGTGAAGCTCGAACTGGGCGACCTGCTGCTCTTCGCCGGCGAGGTGTGGGATGCGTCACTGTTGTACATGCAAGTGGAGAAAGCCAACGCAAACGATGTGCTCGGCGCAATGGCCAAATACAAAAATGCAAAACTATCTTACTATAACCACGACTTCGAGTGGGCCAACTCGCAGCTGAAGGTGCTCAGGGCATCGACAAGCAAGCTGGTGGCCAACGACGCCATGGAGCTGTCGCTCCTGATTTCGGACAACATGGAAGACGACAGCACATACAGCGCGCTGGAGGTGTTCGCCGACGCCGATTTGATGCTCTACCGCGGCATGCTCGACTCGGCCTGGGCAGGCTTCACCAATGTAGAGACGCACAACCTTTCGCACCCGCTGCTCGACGAGGTGCTGATGCGCAAAGCACAGATATGCATGAAACAAGCACGCTACACGGAGGCCGACTCGTTGCTGCAGAAGGTGGTGGATTTCTACCCATACGACATAACCGCCGACGACGCACTGATGACAATGGGCATGCTGAACGAGGAGCGACTGAACAACAAAGCCAAAGCCATGGAGTGCTACGAGAAACTGCTGCTCGACTACCCGAACAGCCTGTATGCCGACAACGCACGGAAAAGATATAACGCACTGAAGACAAGATGACTGAAGTAAAAGCAAAAAAGTTTCTCGGACAGCATTTCCTGACCGACGAAAATATAGCCGAAAGGATTGTGGAGAGCCTTTCACCAGACGCACAGCGTTTGCTGGAGATAGGACCCGGCATGGGCGTGCTGACGAAATACCTGATAAAAAAAGACGGACTTGATTTCCATGTGGTAGAGATAGACCGCGAGAGTGTGGCCTACCTGCACGACCACTACCCCACCCTTGACGTGATTGAGGGCGACTTCCTCCGCATGGATCTAACAGCCTTGTTCCATGGATGTTTCAGCATAATAGGCAACTTCCCATATAACATATCGTCCCAGATTTTGTTCAAAGTGTACGACAACCGCGACAACGTGACAGAGGTGGTCGGAATGTTTCAGAAAGAGGTGGCGGAGCGTGTCGCCGCCAAGCCTGGGAACAAGACATACGGTATCCTTTCAGTCTTGCTGTCAGCTTTTTACGATATAGAATATCTCTTCACCGTCAACGAGCACGTCTTCAACCCGCCACCAAAAGTGAAATCGGCCGTAATAAGGCTACGACGCAATGACGTAAAGGGCTTGGAATGTGACGAAAAGCTATTTGTCCAGGTGGTGAAAGCAGGCTTCAACCAAAGGCGCAAGACACTGCGCAACGCATTGAGGCAACTTAATCTGCCACTCGACCGTATAAGCGAAGAGATACTGGCAAAACGAGCAGAACAACTCACCGTAACACAATTCATTGAAATCACAAAAACCATAGAACCATGTCTATAGCAACATACATCGTCCTCGCATTGGCATTCGGCATCTCGGCAATGATCCTCATGCGACGTTGCGCTGCCGCCACACCGGTGAAACTATCCAAAGGTCTTGTTATCATGCTATTGACCAGCATAGTCCACGCAATACTGTTTGTTCTGGGCATCACTCTGGGCGACCTGCTTCGCATCGAAGGCAAGGATGCGCCGCAACTGTACGCACGCACAAATGCATACATATTCCTTGGCCTGACACTTTTTGTCGTTGTGAGGATGCTCCTGCCCTACTTGAAACGCGAGCCGAATCTGGCGATATTTGACCTACGCAACTGGAGTACAACGGCTGCAATGGCAATAGCAAGCGGTATCAACGTGCTGCTTGTCGGGTTAGGGCTCGGCTTCGTCATGCCGCTCGCCGGACATGTACACAGCGCCATCTGGCCTCTGTTTGCCTTTACATTACTACTTGGTTACATGGGTATTATGTTCGGACGTCAAAAAGTAGAGATGCGCCCACGGCGCTGGATAATAGTAGCATGTGTCTTGATGCTGGGGTGCGGCATAGCGGCTGTCGTCAACAGCTAACACATATACCTTACTCTCAACCAATAGCATAGATACGCATCTGGCAGGCTTGGCAGTCAAACTCAAGCTGGAAACGGCGAGCGCTGTTTCTTAAAACCAACGTGTCTGCGGAAGAAAGCTTTACCTGCGGCGGCGTGGTACTCTTGCCCCTCAAGCAGCAGCCAAGTTCATAACGGAGGCAATACTTTGTGGTCATCAATGCCTTGCCGGAATAATTGTGCGTCTGTTCCAGCCCGCGTTCAATCTCTTTCACCCCGTGACGCCTATAGAACGCCTCTGCTTTGCAATTCACGACATTTGCTCTATAATCCAGCTCCTCTTCATAATACTTGGCATCATTGTGGGTCAACGGACTGTCGATAGGATGGAAGTACTTTATTCTATGCTCTATAAGCGAGGCGATAGCGTCCCTGCGCAACTGGTTCAGCGCTGAAGCCTGCAGGAAAAAAGCACCCTCAGTGGAATCTGTGGCTTCCAACACTGAGAACGGAGTATCTCCAAGTTTGGACAACTGCTTTACAATAAGTGCCGTTGCTTTGTCGCCATCCCTTGACGGGACGTGATTGAAAGCGATGCTCGCCGATGCAGAAACTCCGTCTTCATCCTTGATATCCAGAGTAAAGCCATTATCATTGGCGCTGAAATTCATCACTATGCCCACCTTCCGCTCTGCCGTTTTCCCTTGTAACAGCTTCTCAAAGCGTTGGTCGTTGTTGCGCCAGATAGCAGTGCCTGGAACTATTAGCGGCATACGGTTAGGGACGACCTCGCGTCCATGCACATCGTTTACCAGAAAGCCCTGCAGGCGGCCCTCTGCATCAACAAAACAGAGACCGTCGCCATTGGCAAAATCCTCCACACCATCAACGGTCAAACTGTTTTTTCCAACCGCAACAACCTTGCCGATATACTTGCCGCGAGACTTCTGCGTCTCGAAAGACGCCATTGGTTTTCTATCGACCAAAAAGTAATCAGTATAGCCGCGATTGAAGGTGCGTTCCACATAGGGCACAAAATAGAAACTGCTGACACCCGACGATGCCCGCACATGACCGTCCATCACAGTGTCAAGAAGTTGCCTGTAATAAGCCGTAATGTTCTTAACATACGACAAATCCTTCAGCCGGCCTTCTATCTTGAACGAAGAAACACCGGCATCAATCATGGAACGAATGTGTTGCGACGCGTTGAAGTCGCGGAGAGAAAGCAAATGCCTGTCACCTACGAGCAGCCTGCCTTCCCCATCCAACAGGTCATACGACGAGCGGCAAGGCTGCGAACAACATCCCCTGTTACCACTCCTATCATTGAGATACTGGCTCATGTAACACTGTCCACTGTAGCAGACACATAGAGCGCCATGGATAAAAGCCTCAAGTTCCACGGTTGTAGCTTGGCGTATCTGCCGCATTTGCTCCAGGGATGTCTCACGTGCCAGTATAACACGGCCGAAACCTACTTGTTCCATGAACTTTATGCGCTCCACCGAAGCATTGTGACACTGCGTGCTTGCATGCAGCTCTATCGGGGGAAGATCGCACTCCAAAAGCCCAAGATCCTGTATGATCAACGCATCAATACCAATGTTGTACAGCCTTCTAATCATCTCCACAGCAGCATCAATCTCATCGTCATACAATAGCGTGTTGACCGTTGCAAAAACCTTGGCCCCATACATATGGGAGTAGCGGACCAATTCGGACAAATCAGACATGGTATTGGTTGCCGCAGCACGCGCACCGAAAGAGGGAGCACCCACATACAAGGCATCGGCACCATGATTGACAGCCTCCCTGCCATACTCCAGATTCTTGGCCGGAGCCAGAAGTTCAAGTCTCATAACGACGTGTCATTTTACAGAATAACGTACAAAAAAAACAATTATTTTGCCGCCTGTGTTTTTATTTGTATCTTTGCAACCAAAACATATAGACAATGGATCTGACAATAAACATCAAACAGGGGCTTGGCGAGATACGCTTTACGATGCCCGTCGAGGAGGTGGTGGCACGCATGGGCAACGCAGACGAAGTGGAGAACATAGACAACGCTGCCGATGAATCCACGACCGTTCTACGCTACAAAGACCATGGAATCACGCTCTTCTTCGAGGGCGAGAACCCCACTCTGGCCTGTATTGACCTGGCCAACGAAGACAGCACACTCTTCGGCGAAAACATATTCGACATGACCGAAAGGCAGATTGTTGAGCTCATGGTCGGACACAACTACACCGAACAAGATGCCGACGAGGAAGACTGGGGCGAGCGACGCGTGAGCTTCCCAGAAGGCAACATAGACTTCTACTTCGACGACGGCGACCTCATGTCAATCATCCTTGGTCAATGAAAGCCCTGTTCAGCGCAGCCTATTTCCCACCGATTGCATGGCTCGCCGCAGCACTACGCTACGACACCCTATACATCGAAGCCGTCGAGACCTATCCCAAACAGACCTACCGCAACCGTATGGAGATAATGACCGCCGGCGGAGTGCGAATGCTGACAGTGCCGGTAGTGCGCAGCAATCATAGCCGCACCGAAGAAGTCGCTATTGACTGGCGCAACAGATGGAGCACAATACACACGCGCACCATCACCGCCGCCTACAGTGCCTCACCCTACTACCTCTACTACAAAGACGGCATAGAACAGCTCCTCGGACAGAGATACGACACCCTGCTGGACCTTGACATCTCTACCATAAAGTGGCTGCTGGCGCAATACAAAATCAACACCAAGATAGAAGTCACCACCGAATGGTCGTCACCCAAAAGCGATCCACACGACTACAGGTACACCTTTACACCAAAACGCCCATTCCATACCGAAAGCTTCAAACCATACTACCAAGTGTTCAGCGACCGCCTGCCGTTTGTGCCAAACCTCAGCGCCATCGACCTGCTGATGAATCTGGGACCAGAGGCAAAAGAATACATTAAAAACATAGGATAATCTGTTGCAGGAACAAAAACAGCCCTCTTGTTTCACGCGGAACAAGAGGGCTATTTCTTTTATTATCTGGCAAATGCAAGCAGCAAAACCGACACGTCGGCAGGAGAAACACCGCTGATGCGCGACGCCTGTCCGATAGAGACAGGACGATAGCGCTGCAATTTTTCGCGCGCCTCATAGCTCAGTGCCGCAAGCGAAAAGTAATCGAAATCAGCAGGCAAGGCAATATCTTCGAACTTCAATATGCGACTTGCCACCTCCTGTTCCTTTTCAATATAGCGCTGATACTTAATCTGCGTCTCCACCTCCTGCACCACATCCTGCGGCAGCGTGGACACGGCGGCCGACACCTCCGGCGACAGTGCTGCCAGTTCGCGCAGCGACAGCTCAGGCCGAAGCAGCAGCGAGGCAAGTTTCACCCTCTGCGCGAGTGGAGCCGATGAGCGTTCGTCAAGCCAAACGTTGGCATCGGAAGGAGTAACACTGGCGCTCTCGACCAGAGTCGTCAGGTCGGCAATCTGTCTCCGCTTCTCCTCTACACGACGCATGCGAGAGTCGTCGGCAAGACCTATGGCATGTGCCAGCGGCGTCAAACGCTGGTCGGCACTGTCCTGACGCAGCAGAATACGGTATTCAGCACGCGAAGTGAACATACGGTACGGTTCGTCAACACCCTTCGTCACAAGATCGTCGATGAGAACACCAATATAGGCCTGCGACCGCCCAAGGACGAAAGGCTTCATTCCATGCAGCTTAAGCACCGCGTTCACCCCTGCCATCAACCCCTGGCACGCTGCCTCTTCATACCCCGTAGTGCCATTAATCTGCCCCGCGAAGTATAAGTTCTCAACCTTCTTGGTCTCAAGGGTATAGAGCAACTGCGTAGGTGGAAAGTAGTCATATTCTATCGCATAGCCCGGCTTAAAGATCTCCGCACGCTCTAACCCCCTGATAGTATGGAGTGCCGCAAGCTGCACATCAAGCGGCAGAGAGGACGAGAAACCGTTCAGATACCAACTCTGCGAATGCCACCCCTCCGGCTCGACAAAGAGCTGATGATGATCCTTGTCGGCGAAGCGCTCAATCTTGTCCTCGATGGAAGGACAGTAACGCGGGCCACGCCCCTGGATGCGTCCGGTGAATATCGGCGAGCGAGAGAAACCCGTGCGGAGCACCTCGTGCGTCTGCATGTTCGTATTGGCAAGATAGCATGACCTTTGTGTGGTCAACGGAACCGTGTCGGAAAAAGAGAACTTGCCTGGCCGTTCATCGCCAGGCTGCTCCACGAGCTGCGAAAAGTCTATCGTGCGTCCGTCGATACGCACCGGCGTGCCTGTCTTCAGGCGCAACACCTCGAAGCCCAACTCGCGCATTTGGTCACTCAAGCCCACTGCTGGTGCCTCCCCCACCCTGCCGCCTTGCCACGACTCCTCGCCGATGTATATTCTACCGTTGAGGAATGTGCCACTGGTGAGCACCACAGCTTTGGCAGGGATTGTGTGCCCCATGCGGGTAGTCACACCAGCCACGGCGCCACCATCGAGCAAGAGACCTGTAACCTCATCTTGCCACAGCGACAAGCCATCCATAGACTCAAGCACTTGACGCCAGTTTTGCGAGAAAAGCATCCTGTCGCACTGCGCCCTTGGGCTCCACATGGCAGGCCCTTTGGAGAGGTTAAGCATACGGAATTGAAGAGCCGAACGGTCGGTCACGATGCCGGACCATCCGCCGAGTGCATCAATCTCGCGCACTATCTGCCCCTTGGCCACCCCTCCCATTGCCGGATTGCACGACATTTGGCATATCGTGTCGAGCATCTGCGTTATAAGCATGACACGCGCACCAAGGCGTGCCGCTGCCGCTGCCGCTTCGGCACCAGCATGGCCGCCACCCACCACCACCACATCAAACTGGTCAAACGTCATATTCCATGCTATTTACGACTTGCGTTCCTCGTGAAACAAAGCATCCCACAAAGCGAGGGCTTCATCCTCCTGCCTACGCATCTCGCGTGCTTCGTCGTCGCTCTTGTCACCCTGCCCAAGGAGGTGCAACACACCATGGATTACCACACGGTGCAATTCGCGCTCAAAGGGCACCCCATACTTTGCGGCATTCTCCCCCACCCTCTCTGTGCTGATCATGATATCGCCCGATATCAACCCTCCGGCCACATAGTCAAAGGTAATGATATCGGTGTAGGTATCGTGCTGCAGATACTGCCTGTTGACCTGTAGCAAGTATTCGTCGTCACAAAACAGATAGTTGATGTTGCCCACCTGCCGATCGCGACGTTTCACCACTTCGGCAACCCATTTCTTCACCTTTTGTGCCTCGGGCACCTCAAAATCTCCAGATTGTGCAGCAAAGCGAACAGACATAACTAAACGATTAAACGATTGATTATTAGTAATTTCAGCAATATTTCACCAGATTTATTCCCCAATTTCCCTGCCTCATTCAGCCTTGAGCAGCACACTTGTACTGGCTGCGCGGCGCAAAACGGGGAACCGCATCATGCGGCAACCATGCTGTGGCGGCTCTGCAAGACGGC
The DNA here is from genome assembly GCA_017522105.1 of Bacteroidales bacterium. Taxonomy (GTDB): domain Bacteria; phylum Bacteroidota; class Bacteroidia; order Bacteroidales; family P3; genus Colimorpha. The sequence goes on from JAFXAA010000013.1 coordinate 190,681, forward strand.
TATACGACGGAGTGCATCGGTGGGGTCTATGCCCGCCACCTCGAACTCCATCCTCACGCGGCGTCCACCGTCGTAAAATTCCACACAATCCGCAAGCTGCTTCATCACAAAAATCCCCTCCCCTTTCTCGCCGTCGGCAACTGGCAACTCGCCGAAACGTTCGTAGTCGAACCCCTGCCCCTCATCGGCCACCTCGGCAAAGATGCCTCCACGGCACAGCCCGAGAGTGATGGAAACACTTCTGTCAGCCTCGCCACGGTTGCCATGTACAATGGCGTTTTCCACGGCCTGCATCACAGCCACAGATACCGCCGAGTAATAATTGCCGACGTTGCATTGGCGACAGAAGTGGAACAATCGTTCCTCCACGGTGGGCATAAAAGCCTTATCGGACTGTATGACAAAGGTTTCTTTCATGACAAAGTTGTTCTTATCCTGCTGCAAATATACTAATTATTTGACAATGGGATACACATAATTTACCAACAATCCACAACACACTCATTAACAATGTACAACACGCACACACACCCTCCATTCCTTTCGTCCATTCCGCACACCTCAGCCACCGACCCTCTACGCACTTCCTACGGCTGTTCTACGGTTGTTCTACGGTTGTTTAACGGTTGTTCTACGGTTTTGACTGAAGAACTACTGAAGAACTACTGAAGAACTACTGAAGAAGTGCCGTACCGGATACGGCGGGGACGAGGAGAGGATGCAGCTGGGGGGCGGGCAAAACCTGCGGAATGGGAGATGATGTGGCGAGGAATAAACGCGGGGGTGGTGGGGGGGTGGTGGCAACGGACACGGCAGGAGAGGGATGGGTGCGACGGCACCCACGCTTGCGTGGTGGCCAGGAGGTGACGGAATGCCGGCCGACGGTTAGCGGAAGAAATAGTCGTTGACTTTCTGGCGATAGTAGGGCTGCAGGGTGGGGGGCACCGTGCGCAGCTGGTCGGCCGCCGGACGTGCCTGGCGGTCGTATTTTTCAATCTCCGCCGGCGAAGGCTGACTGTAAAGGTCGGAGGCTTCGTGGCTCTCGCGGCGTTCTTCGCGTTCACGCTGCATCTCGGCCTTCTCGTGTTCCAGCAGACGCGTCATTATCTGCTGCTGGCGGGCGATGGTCTGTTTGGTGATGGTGCGGTTGACGAGGTCTGTCTCCGTCTGCTCCATCTGGCGCATCATCTGGTCCACCTCGCGCGCCAGCTTGCCGTTGCCGGCATCGCCTTCCTTAAGCTCCTGGCCATACTGCTGCATCATGCGGCGTATCATCTCCTGCTGCGCCGCCATCTTGGCGAACTCCTCGCTCATGGACTGCCCCTGCCCTATCTGATGGCGTCCGCCGGGTTTGTTTCCCTGTTTTTCAAGTTGTTTGCGCAGGGCCTCCATCTGCTTGTTGAGCTCCTGCTGCATCTGGCGCATGGACTTGGGCGAGGGCTTGCTGCCGGGATTGCTGCACTGCTGGCTGTTCTTGCCCGGGTTCTTGCACTGCCCGTTGCGTTTCTTCTGGCTGTTCTGGCGCATCTGGTTCTGCATCTGGTCGAGGCTTTCGGCCAGCACGAGGGCGAGGTTGTTGAGCGACGTCATGCTGTACTGCATGGAGGTGGCAGCGGCGGTGTTGCGATAGGTGCCGTAGAAGCTTTGGTTCATGTCCAGCAGGCCATTGAGCGAACGGCTGATGCCATTGTTGACTTCGGCGAGGTCTTTGCTGATGGCCGAGGCCACCTTGACTTGCCTGCGGGCCATGGAGCGAAGCGAGTCCTCAACGCTGCGGAAGTCGTCCTTGATGCGGTTTTGGCGCGCTATTATAGTTTGATAGCGAGGGTCTTGGATATAAATCTTGGCCAGGTCGGCAATGAGCTCCTCCTGATTGAACGAGAGCGTCACAAGGTTCTTGAGGAGCTGGCGCACTTCGGCGGCATCTTCGGCGAGGTCCTGCTGCTCGGCGTCAACCTCGGCCTCGGCCAGGGCTTCGCTGAGCTTGTTCATGTCGTCGGCTGCCTCGCGTTGCTGCGCGGCAGCATCCTTGTTCTTGCCCTGCTGCAGGTTCTGGCGGGCATCCCGTTGATGCTGCTCCACCTGCTGTTCAAGCTCCTGCGGCACTCGGAAGTCGGTGCTCGGATCAAGGTTTTTGTAGTCTTGTTTTATCTGTTCGATGTCCTGTTTGAGCTGCTGAAACTTCTCGTCAATTGCATGCTGTTTCTGCATCATCGCCTCTTTGTCCTTGCCACGCGCCTGCTCTGTTTCACGCGAAACATCGCGCTGTTCCTCGGCCAGTTTGTCCATACGCTGGATGGTCTGCTCCACCTTCTTCTCTATTTCAAGGCGTTTCATCAGCTCAATGTTCTGGTCGAGCTGTTTTTCAAGCTCTGCATTGTCCATCTTGAGCTGCTCCAACTGTTGCTGCACCTGCTTCTTGTCCAGCTCCTGCATCATGCGCTCTATCTCCGCCATTGTCTCCTTCATCTTGTCGTCCATCACCTCATTCATGAGGCGGTCCAGTTCGCGCTGCTTCTCCATGAGTTGTTCGCTCTGTTCACGGTACTTCTGCTCCAGGCGGTTGTTCTCCTTGATCTGCTGCTGCATCTGCTGCATCATTTGGCGCACTTGCTTTTGCTTCTCTACCATCTGCTCCAGCTCCTTCTTTTCCTGCCAGCCAAGCTCCTTTTTGTCCACCAGCTTACGCATCATCTCGTTTATTTCCTCCTGCAGTTTTTTCAGCTCGGACATCTGGTTTTCTGCACTTTGGCGCACATCGGCTGCACTTTGCTGCAGCATGCTGTCAAGCTCGCCGGAGGAGGGCACCTTGATTTCAAACACCTGCGAGCGTGCTGTCTTGGGGCCATGGATGGCGTCGTTGTCCGACACCTCGAACCAGTAGGAGAGGACGTCGCCAGGGCCCAAAGGAAGTTCGGCGGCATTGAAGGAGAAGTAGAACTCCTGCGACGCACCCTCGCCGAGGGCTATTTCAGCCTCGCTGACGGCCTTTCGGCCCGTGTCCGCAGGATTGTCGGTCTTGTGTATAAATATGAGCTTAGAGAAGCCGTAATCGTCTTTTATGCGCCCACGGAAGAGCGAGCGGTCAGGGTGGAGAGAGTCGGCAAGCGCGTCGACGGCAATCTGCGGCATGGCGTCGGCAATGGCGGATAGGGTGTAGCGCAGAGTGTCGGAGGTGGTGTGTGCACTGCTTGCGCAAAAAGCGTAGTCCGTGGTCTGCATGATACGGCGCCCGACCTCGGCGCGCCCGTTGGCGTCGGTGTCAACGCGTGTTTGTGCGCCGTCGCAGATGAACGAGAGGCTGTCGGCATCCTGTGTCTGGAAGAGCCAGCGCACCTGCGTGCCCTCCGGCACCGCAGCGTCGCCGAGGTTGAGCACCGTCTCGGCCTCACGGCCTGTGTAAGAGGGGTAGGTGAGAAGCATGCGGAAGGATAGTACGCTGGGGTTGGGGAGCATGGTGAGGGTATACTGCGGCGAGACGACGCCACCGCCATCGAGGCTGAACGTCTGCGAGCGGGCCACGTGGCGGAAGGTGTACTCAAAGAGGGTGGGGGAGAGGCGTTCCATTCTGTAGCGGCGCCCGTCGATGTTGATATACGCTTCGGCAGGCAGCGCCTCGCCGTCCACGCTGACGGCGAGCTGATAATCGTGGCCAGGCCAGACGACAAGGGCCTCGTTCTCAATGGTGAAGCGGAATGGCGCCGGGCGCTCGTAGACTGTAGTATAGTTGACGATGCGCTTCGAGGGTTCGGTGACCGTGGCTGGCGCCAGCACCACAAGGGCGAGGATGACCGCCAGCGGCGGCAAAGCATACTTGAGGTAGCGGCGGTTGGCGTGGAGGTTGATGGCGTTGAGCATGGGCACCGGCTTCAGCTGCGCGGCTTTTTGTTCCACCGCAGCCAGAAGGAGCGCGCTGTCGCCGCTTTGGTCGCCGCCCCCCTCCCGCATGAGCTGCAGCAGGTTGAGCAGCTTGTCGCTGACCTCGGGGAAATGGCGTCCTATGATGACGGCAGCCTGCTCGTGGGTGATGCGTTTGCCGAGGCCATACATCTTGAGCAGCGGACGCATAACGAACCACGCCAGCACAGCGACGACAGCCGCCACACCGCCCCAAAAGACCAAAGCACGTGCCAGGGGCGGAAGCCAGCCAAAGTATTCAAGCAGCACAACTGCGAGGAAGAGGGCTGCGATGAGACCCACGGCATACAGCACGCCCTTAAGCAGGAGGTTCTTGTAGTACTTCCTGATGAAGGCGTCGAGGGCGGATAATATGTCCTGCTGTTGCTGCATGGGCATGATTTTGAAGGTGCAAAAATACGAACATTTTGCGACATGGCAAAAAAGGATTTTGTCATGTCGCTAAACTTTAGTATCTTTGCAAAAAAAAAGAGCACACAAACATGCAACAGATAATAGTCATCACCGGCGCATCGTCGGGCTTCGGCAAAGCCGCCGCCGAACTACTGGCCGCCAAGGGAAATACCGTCTACGGCCTCTGCCGCCGCGAGATGCAGGACAGCAACATCCGCTACCGCCAGTGCGACGTGCGCAACCGCGAGCAGATTGCCGCCGTGGTGGCCGATATAGTCAAAGAGCAGGGTAGGGTGGACGTCCTCATCAACAACGCCGGCATGGGCATCGGCGGCGCACTGGAGCTGGCCACGGAGGAGGAGATAGACATGCAGATGGGCACCAACTTCATGGGCTGCGTGAACATGTGCCAGGCCGTATTGCCCTACATGCGCAAGGCACGGCGCGGCAAGATCATCAACCTCAGCTCCATCGGAGGCGTGATGGGATTGCCCTATCAAGGCTTCTACTCGGCCTCCAAATTCGCCATCGAAGGCTTCACCGAGGCCCTTGCCGCCGAAGTCACAGGCTTCGGCATACGCGTCTGCATGGTTGAGCCTGGAGACTTCGCCACAGGCTTCACCGGCAGCCGCAAGAACAGCCAGGCAACCATGAACGACCCGGACTACGGCCCCATCTTCAAACGTAGCCTCGCCATCATTGAGAAAGAGGAGAATAGCGGCTTACAGCCTGAGGTGCTGGCTCGCCGCATAGTGAAACTTGTGGAGAAAAAGAAACCGCCACTGCGCAACGTCGTCGCCAACCTGGAGCAGTGGCTCTCGGTGGTCATCAAGCGCGTGCTGACGGGCAACCAAATGGTGGGAATACTGAGGGATTACTACAAGAGCTAATCGCCACTATTGTCAGTAGTGTCTGGCACGACTATTTCCCATGGCACTGTAGGTGCTGGAACAATGGCATCAAGTATGCGGCCGTAGAGTAGCAACGAATTCTTCATTGGGCTGTTGAACCCACTGACTGTGAGACCTATGTTATATCGCAAGAACCTGTTGTTGCTTTCCGGGTCAGACACAGCAGCACTGGCGTCACGCGCAGGCGTAGACCACATACCGTCACGGTAGTTGAAGTCCCACAAACGCGGGTCGTGCGGACTGGTAATTAGTAGCCCCATCTTTTGCAGCATATTCTTCTGGCCGACAACAAGCACGGGCCGCAGATAACGAAACCATCCGGCGTCATAGTACGGCACATCGCTAAGTTCATCTTCGCTCGGTGGCATCACTACGCTGCGTACCCATGTATCGCGCGACAACGTTAAGCCTTTATAATGCATCAACGTGTCGCCAAACTGCAGCACAAGAACAGAATAGGTGCCAGCGGCAATCGGCGGCAGAGTATAGTTGCCGGCATAGTCGGTCACCGCCATCGCCCGACTCCGCCCGTCCTGCATCAGGTGCACAAAGCAAAAGGGTAGGGGGTTGCCGTCAGCACCATTGATTACAGTACCCGTCACCTTAAGCCTTTCGCCACCATCCTGTGCTTTGGCTACAGGAAGCAACGCCAGGGCTATCAACAACAGTATATGTCTCTTGGTCAGCATAGTCTACAGCGACAACATCACTGCCGGACGGCGCCCGACAAGTATGCGATAATCCATGTTGCAGCGAGGGAAAAGGTCGATCACACAGAAGCCGTGGCACACCTGCGACGACACAAGCACGCCGCTCTTTTGGTACACGCTCACCGTCTCGCCGTAGACACCCGTGACAATAAGCCTGTTGCCGCTGACCCATATTGTGGGTTCCGGCGGCAAAGAGGTCAACACCGACGGCATGGTGTCGCTTTCTTCGTTGATGACAGAGAGGACGGTCAGCGCGTCAGCATCGGGCATGCGATCCTCTGCCAACGACCGCACAGCAGCAGGCTCGACAACAGGCGCCACGTCCGCATCCTCCACGTTTGGCGGCGTGACATTCCCCCTTGCGGGCTCTTCATGCGGCGGCACGTATTCTTCCTCGCGATGCTCTGCGCCACCGAATACAATGCTGCGCCACTGCGGCACAACGGCAACGGCCAACCCCGAAGCCAGAAGCACCAACAAGAGCAGCAACACAAACCGCCGGGCCTTGGCTATGGCGCGGTGCAGCCTCTGATAGACGGCATCGCGGCTGAGGCTCATAATGGTGGCAATCTCGTCGGCATGGTAGCCATCGAGGTACAGACGCACAAGCCGTTGGTCGTCGGCCGTGAGGAAGGCCATCAGATGCTCTATTTCCTCCTTCTGCTGCGACGAATTGTCGTCGGCGAGGGTTTCCTCCATCAAGGCAGTCAAAGGCAGCAGGGAGGGCTTCTGGCGACGGCGCAGCAGGTCGAGCGACGAACGGCACTGCCAATACACCCACGAACGCTCCTCGCCGGGAGAGGCATCGGCACGCAACGCGTCCATGCGCAGCCACAACACTATAGAGACTTCCTGCACCAGGTCGTTGCAGCGTGCCCGGTCGCCCCTGGCGGCAAACCAGCACATGCGCCACACCATGGCATGATGGCGTTGCAGCAGCTCTGTGTATGCACTCTGACGGTTCATAAACATATAATACACCATCGGTGGCCAAAATCTGACACCCGGGTGCAAAAATACTGGTTTTTTTGCTTTTTACGCCTTTTATGTCAGATTTTGCCCACCAAATGGGTATTATATTGGTAGAACACCAACACAAAAAACAACATTATGAAAAAGACACATTTATTTATCACGGTGGCCATAGCCACCATGGCGTTGGCTTTTGCGGCCTGCGAAAAAGAAAAAGTGACCGAACCGGCCACAATACCTCCGGCATACAACAATCCCCTCGTCGGTACCAAATGGCTCTATCACCACGACACCAACATAATGGGCATCCGTGTGGTACAGGAGCTGCGCCTTGCCTTCCATTCCGACACCACAGGAGAAAGCTACATCGGCAGCGAGGACTCCTACTCGCCATGGTGGGACACCACCTACTCATTCCGTTACGTCTTTCATTCTGAGCTCAACGGCATTGAGTTATACGAGGATGAGTCGCCTTATCCAGCCTATTTCCGATACCACCCCGAAACCCAGACAATAACACAGCGAGAAACAGTGTTTCATTTGGATGAACAATAAAAGAATGGAGATAATAACATGAAAAACACACGTTTATTTACAATGGCAGCCCTGATGGGCGTCCTGGCCTTCTCTGCCTGCAAAAAAGAGGAGAACACCCCCACTCCGGAAGTCCAACCCAATAACCCACTGAAAGGAACCGTATGGGAAGCTGAGCGCTATGAAACTCCCGGCGGGGAGTTTCGCTCGTACACCGACCGCCTGCTGTTCAAGACCGGCACAACAGGCGAAATAGTATCCATCTTCAGCACCGTGTACTACAACGGTGACAACCCCGGCACCACATGGGACACCACCGTCGCCATGACCTACGAGCTCGACACAGTGAACCATGAACTATACGTTCACTCCGACTACGCTGGAAATCCCGGCCGCCTGACATACAACCTCGACGAAGAGACCATGACAGTGGTGGGGGACGAACAGAAGGTCTATATACGCATAATGTAGACTGTCAGAAGGAGAGATCCAGGTCGCGATAGTTTATAAAGATGTTGTTGCTGGCGGGGATGTGTTTTGCCCCAAGCGATACACGCCTGAACGGCCTGGATCCCACCTTCACCCAAAAGGATCCTGTTGCCGATTTGCTGAAGGTGCGGTCGCCGATGTGATCTGTGTTTATCGGCAACAAACAACGACCCTTGCACTGTGCGGTAGCCACAAGGCGGCCCTGGGCATCGTAGACTTCTACGGGCTCGTCGTCTGCACCCTCGACCACAATGGTATTGCCCTTGACGATTATTGTCACCTCGGGCAGCGGGACGTGTTGCGGTTCACAAGGGTCTACAACGTACTCAAAAACATCCCACTGCGGTGCATTGCGATAGGCTGACGAGGTGCCGCAGGGCACCAGCAGACGCACCGTGTCGGCCATACCGAAAAAGCACCATTCGCCAGCCACAACTGGGGGCTCCGTGGCAAGAACCTCCAATGTGTCGATACCGGCGCACAGGGAGAAAGCATCTCTGCCCACGCTGGCCAGCGAGGCTGGCATCCTCACGCTGCGGATAGACGAGAGCGAGAAGAACGCACTGTCGGCCAGCGCCGTGACGGCATAGCTATGCCCGTCACGCTCCACCGTTTCCGGTACAATAACGCGTGCTCCGGCAGCGATACAAGACACCGCCACACTGCGCCTGTCATCCGAGAGGAAGCAGGCCAGCGTGTCGCCTGCTGCACCAAAGTAAAGAAAATCGTATTTCTGCCGCGGCTGCTGTGTTGGCACCTCGGCAACGGGAGCCGGTTCCGCCTCAGTCGGTGCCGCCTGCGGAGCGTGTACGGCCTGAACGGTGTCGGCGGAAGGCTCCGGAACCGACTTTGGCTCGTCGGTGGGCGTTCTTTTCTGCGCAGGTTCCTTTTTCTGATTATGGCGCACTTTCTCCACAACCGTCTTGCGCCACTGCGGCACCACGGCAATGGCCAGCGTGGTGGTGAACACCAGCAGAAGCAACACCCCCAACAGGCGTCGCAGCTTCACTGCAATGCGGTGAATGCGCTGGTAGACGGCGTCGTTGCTCAGCCCCATGATGGAAGCAATCTCGTTCGCTCTGAAACCTTCCATCCGCATCCGCATGATGCGCTGTTCGTCAAGGCTGAGCGACGCCATCATGTCATCTATGTCTTCCCTCTGCGCCTGTCTGTCTTCGGCAGCTATGCTCTCCTCGTGCATCGGCGTGAGCGGCAGCATCTCCACGCGTCGTTTGCGCGTCTGGTGGTCCAGCGCACTGCGCGTCACCCAGCGCACCCACGCGCGTTCTTCGGCGGGCGTGACGCCGGGGCGCAGCTCTTCGAGGTGCATCCACAAAGCCACCGACACCTCCTGCACCAAGTCGCGACACTGCTCCCAATCGCCGTGCGCCTTCAGCCAGCACATGCGCCACACCATGGCTCTGTGGCGGTTCAGCAATGCAATGTATGTTCTTTGCCGTTCCATCCATAAAACAAATACCCTTCTTTTGCCCGAAATCTGACATCGGTATGCAAAAAAAGGGTATAAAGAGCAGCCTTACGGGCTGTCAAATGGCCTTGCCGAAGACGGCGCGCTGCATCAGCGGCGTGGTGTTGTACTGCGTCTCCCAAATCTTCACAGCCTCGTTGCCGATAATCTGGGGGTTGGTGTAGGCCGTGTGCACGCCGTAGCGTATGGCGGCCTCGTTCATATCGCTGTAGTAGATGCTGTGCACGCCGCGCTTCTGCCACTCGGGCAGCACACCGTTGAGCAGCAGGTCAATGGTGTCGAAGTGCTTGAGGTCATGCAGTATGTGGTACCAGCCGAAGGGGAACAGCTTGCCATTGGCCTTCTTGTAGGCCTTGGTGAGGTCGGGGATGCTGAGACCGAAGGCCACCAGCTTGTCGTTCTCGTCAACCACAAACTGCACGAAGTCCATGTTCACAAAGGGGAAGTATTCGTCAATGTACACACCTATCTCCTTCTCCGTCATGGGCACGAAGTCATAGAGATCCTTGAAGCTCTCATTGATGGCGTGGAAGAACTGCCAGGCATAGGGTATCAGCTCCTTGCGGCGTTTCACCTTGACGAGCTTCAGGTGGTACTTCTCCATGATGAGCTTGTTGAGGCGGCCCACCTTCTCCGGCACAGGCTGGTTGGCCTGCATGGAGTACTGCTGCCACTTGCATTTAATCTCGTAGCCTGCACGCTCTATGAAGCGCACATAGTATTCCGGGTTGTAGAGGGTGGAGGAGTTCTGGCGGGCGTCGAAGTTGTCGATGGCCCAGCACTCCTTGTCCATGTCTGTGAACCCAAACGGGCCTTCAATCTCCGTCATACCGTTCTTCTTGCCATACTCCACCACCTTGTCCAACAAGGCCATGAAGACGTCGTAGTCCTCCACGAAGTCGAACCACCCGAAGCGCACAGCCTTCTTCTGCCAGTGCTCGTTGATGGTGCGATTGATGATTGCCGCCACACGCCCTGCCACCTTGCCGTCCTTATAGGCCAGGAAGAGCTCCCTTGAGCAGTGCTCCAACGAGGGGTTCTTGTCGGTGAGGAGGTTCACCTCGTCAAAGTCCAACGCCGGAATATAGCTCGGAACATCCTTGAAGAGCTTGTTGGGGAAAGCAATAAAGCGTCGCAACTCGCGACGGGAGGTAACGGTACGGATTTCTATCATAAGACTTCTTGTTTCTTGAAGGCTTTGTATATCTTCTCCACTCCGATATCAATCTGCTCGTGGGTATGTGTGGCCATGAGGGCGAAGCGTATGAGCGTTTCGTCGCTTGGCACCGCGGGGGCGATGACCGGAGTGACAAAGACACCGTTCACCAGCAATTCATGCGTGATGGTGAAGGTCTTGTTGTTGTCGCGTATAAAGAGCGGTATGATAGGAGTCTGCGTGTTGCCAACCTCAAAGCCCAAATCCTTGAAGGCCTTGAATGCATAGCGCTGGTTGTCCCAGAGTTTGGCGTTGCGCTCGGGCTCGCTGCGCATGATATGCAGGGCTTCGAGCACCGAGGCAGTGCTGGCGGGCGTTATCGAGGCTGTGAAGATATAGGGGCGCACCGAGTGTTTCATCCAGTTGATAGTCTCCTTGTCGGCAGCGATGAAGCCACCCACCGAGGCAAGACTCTTGCTGAAGGTGCCCATGACAAGCTCCACGTCCTTGAGTTTGCCGAAGTGGTCACAGGTGCCGCGGCCTTCGCGTCCGAAGACACCGAGACCGTGAGCCTCGTCGACCATGAGTGTGGCATTGTACTTGTTGCAGATGTCTACCAGCTTGTCCACGTGTGCCACGTCGCCCTCCATGGAGAAGACGCCGTCGGTGACCACCAGCTTGCAGGCTTCCAGCGGAGCCTTGGAAAGGACGCGCTCCAGGTCAGCCATGTCGTTATGCTTGTATTTCTGCGTGGTGGCGTAAGTGATGAGCTTGCCTTCCATGATGGAAGCATGGTCGCGCTCGTCGTAGAAGAGGTAGTCGCCACGCGATACCACATCGGGTATGACGCCGCTGTTGGCCAGAAAACCCGCCGAAAAGAGCATCACGCCGTCTTTGCCAAGGAATTCGGCCAGCTCGTCCTGCAGTTGTATGTGTATGTCGAGAGTGCCGTTGAGGAAAGGCGAACCGGCACAGCCGGTGCCGTATTTGTCGATGGCGCGCTTGGCGGCTTCCTTCAGGCGAGGGTCGTTAGTGAGACCGAGGTAGCTGTTGGAACCGAACATCAAAACCGGGTGGTCATAACCGGTAACATACACCTCAGTGTTCTGCTCGCTGCAGATGGGAGTGAAATAAGGATAAATTCCTGCGGCTTTAGCTTCCTGCGGAACTGTGTATTGGGCTAACTTTTGCTGTAGCGGCTTCATACAATTTCAATTAATTTTAAAGTGCAAAGAAACAAAATTTTTCCGAATTATGGGCAAATTATAATGTTAAAAATGAAAACAACTTGTCCGTAAGGCTGCTTGCGCCTATTCTAAAGGTCTGATTATTAACATAATTATCGCCCATTAATTTTTTTGCTTCTTCGGCGTAGAGCAATGCCTCCTCAGGCTGACGGATGCCTCCAGCGGCTTTGAAGCCTATCGGTTTTTTGTAAATTTTAACGTAATTGGCAACCGCTTCGAGCATCGTGCGCGCCGCCTCGGGGGTTGCACCGCCGGAGCCCTTGCCAGTGGATGTCTTTATGAAGTCGGCTCCACCGTCGATGGCCAGCTCCGCCGCGCGCTGCAGCAGGGTGGGGGAGGGCAGTTCGCAGCATTCCAGTATAACCTTCAGCGTCCTTCCCTGGCAGGCCTCTTTCATCGCCGCCACCTCGTCGCGCATGGCATTCTCTTCGCCGGCCAGCAGAAGCCCTCGGTTGATCACGATGTCCACCTCGTCAGCACCGTCGCCTACAGCTTGCTTCACCTCCTCTACCTTGAGTCCCAACGGCAGCTGTCCGTGTGGAAAAGCCCCGGCCACCGAGGCCACCTTCACGCCGCTGCCGTCGAGCACACACCGCGCGGCGGCAACAAAGCGGGGATAGACACACACGGCGGCCACCGTCGTGCCGTCGGCAAGGCGCATGTCGAGCGTGCGGCGGCAGAAGTCGGTGACCGTCTGCTCCGTGTCGGTACCCGTGAGGGTGGTGTTGTCGATGCAGGCAAAGACCCTGCGGGCCAAGTCGCGGTCCATCATTTAAGCAGCTGACTTATCTTTTCCACGCGACGCTGGTGGCGACCGCCCTCAAACTCGGTGTCGAGGTACTCGTCCACAATCTGCAAGGCCGTCTGTTCGCTGATGAAGCGTGCAGGCATTGAGATACAGTTGCAGTCGTTGTGCTGGCGGCCAAGGTGGGCTATCTCCGGCGTCCAGCAGAGGGCGCAACGCACGTTGGGATATTTGTTCACCGTCATCTGCACGCCGTTGCCGCTGCCGCAGATGACGATGCCACGCTTGTAATCACCGCGGTTAAGGGCGGCACCTACCTGATGGGCATAGTCGGGATAATCGCAGCTGTCGGTGCTGTGGGTTCCGAAGTCGTTGACCTCGAAACCACGGTTTTTCAGGTGCTCAATGACCTTGAGTTTTAGTTCGTAGCCCGCATGATCGCAAGCAATAGGTATTATTTCGCTCATGGTTTGCTGTTTTTGTTGATAACCTTTTCAGCCTGCAAAGTTACAAATAAAACATAAGTCTTTCATCCTCACCGCATGCAAATTATCAACACATTTTCAATACTTCATCCCTACTTTCTGATTGTCAACTGCAAACACCACTTTACAACATCCATTGTCAATCCCTGTGTTCAAAACCATCCTCCTTGCTGTTGAAAAAAACACTTATGTTGATATCACACTTTTTTTCAATACACATGTCAACAAAATTAACTTTCGCTAACTGCTTTTTTTCATTTTCCACTTTTGCATGTTTGCTCATAAATCAACACATTGTTTACATTTCGTCGACTCCTTTCATACTTAAACATTTAAACTGTTTATTTCAGTGTTAATTGGTGTTGAGCCAATATTTGTATCATGCAATGGTTAGCCACTTATCAACAGAATTAACAGACATAAAAAAAGAAAAAAATTTATTCTTATCCTTATTTTTATTATTATTGTAATACAAGAGGTTACAGAAGTATATTTCGTCAAAGTCTTTGTGGGGCTGGATTAACACTGAGTCCCTACGGAGCCCCTACGGAGTCCCTACGGCCGTTCTTCAGTGGAAGACCGAAACACAGCCGTAGGGACCCCGTGGGGGCTCCGTACCGGATGCGTTTATATTCCCTGTCAAGTCTTCTTTAGTGCATTTTTTTATTCATGAATAATTGCAGTGTGCCCTCATGTCGCTTTTTTTTCCTATCTTTGCACTTCAAATCAAAGGATATACACGCTATGACCAACGAGCAATTAAAGCAGGAAATACTGCGATTGAAAAAAGAGAAGAATGCCGTCATCCTCGGCCACTACTATCAGCGCCACGAGATACAAGAGCTGTCCGACTTTGTGGGCGACAGCCTGGCCCTGGCACAGGAAGCACAGCGCACAGAGGCGGAAATAATAGTGTTCTGTGGAGTCCATTTCATGGCAGAGACGGCCAAAATCCTCAACCCACAGCGCAAAGTGCTGCTGCCCGACATGAAGGCTTCATGCTCGCTGGCCGAAAGCTGCAAGGCTGACGACTTTGCAAAGTTCAAGGCCGAGCACCCCGACCACATGGTCATCTCCTACGTCAACTGCTCGGCGGAGATCAAAGCCCTCAGCGACCTTATCTGCACCTCCGGCAATGCCGAGAAACTCGTCCGTTCCCTCCCCGAGGACCAGAAGATTATCTTCGCCCCCGACCGCAACCTCGGCGGCTACATCAACCAGGTCACCGGCCGCCAGATGGTGCTTTGGAACGGCGTGTGCACCGTGCACGACGCCATGCAGGCTGAAGCTGTGCTGCAGCTCAAGGCCGAGCATCCCGACGCACCCGTCATTGCGCACCCGGAGTGCAACCCCGCACTCCTCAAGGTGGCCGACTTCATCGGCTCAACCAAGGCTATGCTCAACTACATCAAAGCCAGCGAGGCCAAGCAGTTCATCGTGGCCACGGAGACGGGCATCCTCTATGAGATGCAGCGCGAAAACCCCGACAAGGAGTTCATCACCCTGCGCGACAACAAGCATTGCGCCTGCGACGACTGCGCCTACATGAAGCTCAACACCCTCGACAAGCTCTACCGCTGCCTTCGCGACGAGCAGCCGGAGATACTGATGGACGCCGATATGATAGAACGTGCCAAGCGCCCCATCGTCCGCATGCTCGACCTCAGCCGCCAGCTGGGCATCATCAAGTAGGGTCACAATGAGCAGGAAAAGAGAGGAAGCCTTGCCGCAGATAGAGGGCTACGAGCCCGTGCAGCGCACCATCAGCATGCTGGCCGCCAACATCTGGGCCGTGGTGCTGATGGTGGTGGCCGGTGGAGCAGGGTGGTGGCTCACCAAATGGATCCAGCCCGACGCAGCCCTCGCAGTTTTCGACATGCTGTGGCTCGGAGTGATGCTTGTGGTGGGCATAGTGGTACACGAGTTGATCCACGGGCTCACCTGGATTGCCTTGACCAAAGGGCGCTTCAGCCACCTCTCTTTCGGCACCATGCAGGGTGCTGTCTACTGTCATGTCGACGTGCCGATGACCAAGCGGAACTACATCATAATGGCCCTGATGCCAGGTCTGCTGACGGGCATGGTGCCCTGGCTGGCTGGCATCGCTGCCGGCAGTCTGCTGTGGATGCTGATTGGTGCCATAATGATAGGCGGCGCCATGGGTGACATTATGATCGTCCGGGCCATCCGCGAGGAGACGCCCGATACAATGATTTACGACCATCCCAACCTGGTTGGTTGCTATGTCTACCGTAAAATAGATATTCAATGATTGGACAACCACAGGTATATGAGGCCCTGCAGCGCATGGGCATAGCCTTCGACTACTACGAGCACCCCGAGGCGCCGACCATCGAGATTGCCGCCCAGTTCTACCGCGGCGAGGGCACGACGCTCTGCAAAAACCTCTTCTTCCGCAATCATAAGGGCAACCGCCATTACCTGGTCATTATGGACAGCCGCTTCCCCATGGATATCCACGATATGGAGCACCGCCTGCACCAGGGCAAACTCTCCTTCGCCAGCCCCGAGCGCATGATGCGCTACCTCGGTGTGCGCCCTGGCAGTGTGTCGCTCTTCACGCTTGTCAACGACCAGAACCACGAGGTGACACTCTTCGTCGACCGGCAGTTGCTCAGTGCCGAGAAGGTGAGCTTCCATCCCAACGACAACCGTGCCTCGTTGGTGATAACCCGCGACGACATGTTGAAGTTCATCCATGCCATTGGCAACCCCTACGAGATAGTTGATTTATACGACCCGAATTGTTGATAACCTACGAAAAACAACGTTTCACGTGAAACAATGAAGAAACAGGAATACACTGTAGGCGAGCCGCAGGAACTGCTCGCTTTTCTTATGGCTCAAATGCCGGACACAAGCCGCAGCCGTGTCAAAGAGCTGCTGGCGCACAATGTTTATGTTGACGGTCGCCGCACGTCGCAGTTCAACTTCCCTTTGCAGAAAGGCATGAAGGTGACAATAGAAAAGGCGTCGTTCAAAGACCGCCTGCGCCCGCGCGACCTCGACATCGTCTTCGAGGACCAGCACCTGCTGGTGGTCAACAAGCATGAGGGCCTCCTCAGCTACAGCAAGAACCCCGCTGACAAGACCGTCATCACGGTGCTCAACCAGTACCTCGACGCCACGCACCAGCGTTGCCACGCCCACATAGTGCACCGCCTCGACCGCGACACCAGCGGCCTCATGGTGGTCAGCAAGAGCAAGGAGGTGTCGCAGCGCTTCGAGGAGGACTGGAAGGGCATGGTCTTCGACCGCCGCTACGTGGCCGTGGCCTGGGGCCACATAGAGCCGCCAAAAGGGGAGATACGCTCGTGGCTCACCGACGGCGAGTACTGTGTGCTCTCGTCGCCCACCGACAACGGTGGCAAGCTGGCCGTGACGCACTACGAGGTGCGCCAGACATCGCGCCGCTACAGCCTCGTGGACCTCAAGCTCGACACGGGGCGCCGCAACCAGATACGCGTGCACCTGCGCGAGCTGAAACACCCGGTGGTGCACGACCCCATGTACGGCTACAAGGACGACCTCTCGCCCGTCGCGCGGCTCTGCCTGCACGCCTACCGCCTGTGCTTCACGCACCCCGTCACGGGCAAGCGCATGAAGTACGAGACCCCGGTGCCTTCGGCGTTCATGAAGCTCATGGAGCTATAGGCAGAGGCTTACAAAAAGCGAACAAAAAGAGAGGGCCGCCCAAACGGGCGGCCCTCTCGGCGTTTATGCCGTTGTGTGGTGTTACTTCACAACCAGCTTGCGGACTGCGGTGGCCTGCTCGCCGACGATGCGGACGAAGTAGGTGCCCTTGGCCAGCGTGCTGACGTCGAAGGTGGCGGTGCCGTCAGCGGTGCGCTGCGTCATCACAGTGCGGCCGTTGAGGTCTATCACAGTGGCTTCCTTCATGCCCGTGGCGCTCACCGTGAAGGTGCTCGTGGCGGGGTTCGGGAAGAGGCTCACGTTGCTCACCTCGGCCTCGTCGATGCCCACGCCGTCATAGCGGAAGGTGCCCACGAGGGTGATGTCGGCGGTGACAGTGAAGGTGTAGGGGTTGTCGTGGCTCACGGTGTCGCCCGTGGCGTCAACCCAGCCGGTGAAGACGTGGTTGTTTGCCGGGGTGGCCGTGGCGGTCACGCTGGTGCCGGCCTCCACGCTGCCGCTGGGCGTGCAGCTGGCGGTGCCCATGGTGGCATCGGCGCTGCTGACGCTGACGGTGTACTGCGGTACCGGCACGTTCTGGTTGAGGCTCACTGTGATGTCGTCAATCCACCACCAGTAGTTGGTGTTGTTGTTCACCTGCTCGATGGCGATGCGTGCGCCGGCGGGAGCACCAGCGAAGGTGGCGCTGTCTAAGGTCATGTTGGTGTAGTTGCCAGAGGTGCACTCAAAGCGTGCAGTCTGCACAAATGTTGTGCTGTCTGTCGGGTCGGTGATGTAACCAACACGGATTGCACCGGGGCTGTTGCTGGTGCCGCTGTAGTCATTGCTGTTCTCAGCGCGCAGGTATAGGGTCATCTTCATGTTAGCAATGTCGGTCTCGAAGGGAGGCAGGATGGCCACCAGCGGGGTTGGGGCATAGCCGCTGAAGCGCAAGGTATACGAACCTGTCACAGGATGCAAAGCGGTCACGTAGCAGTATCCATTCGAGGTGTAGGTTGTCTCACCATGCGGGTGGATGAACGACCAGCAGGATAATGCCGCAGCGGTGTCGCGAACGTTGCTGCCGTAGGTCTCAAAGCTTTCGAACCAGGGCAGGCTGCTGTATGTAATGTCGCCGCACAGGGTGCGGAAGGTCGTGCTGCGGGTGTTGGTCAGCGTGCCGTCGGGGCAGATGGCTGCCACGGTGACAGTGTAAGAGCTGGAGGCACTCAGACCGGTGATAGTGTAGGTGTTGGTGGTGATGTCCACGCTGTCGCTATCACCCCACCAGAGGCGGTAGTTGTTTATTTCGGCGGGGTCGTTGACGGTGACAACGGCCGAGTTGAGGGTGACACTGCTCACCGACACGCTGCCCGGGCGCGGGCAGACGCTGATAGTCGAGAGGGTGATGTCGTCAACGTAGATTGAGTAGTTGGTGGTCGTGTTGACGCAGTAGGCGCGGAGTGCCACGAAGTGGCCGATGCCGGTGTAGCCGTTGAGATCCACATCAACCTCTTCCCATGTGCTGGTGGCCGACGGTGTGAAGGCCTGGATGGGGGTGAAGGTGTTTGCGTTGTTCGGGTCGGTCATCACACCCACCTCTATCTGTGCGTAGCTGTTGCTGCGGTACATCCAGAAGCGCAGGTTGAGGTTGGCCACGGTGTCGTAGCCGGGCAGCACGAGGTAGTTGGCACGGTTTACGCCGTAGGGGTAGAAGTACATACTGTTGCCAGTGGTGCCGTGGTAATAGCTGCTGGAGGGGTAGGGGTAGTAAGAGGTACCGCTGAGGCTGAACTTGTTCCAGCAGTTGTCGATGGTACCAGTGGTGCCGGTGGTATAGCTGTCGAAGGTCTCCACCAAAGGCAGGTCGGCTCTGGTGAGCAGGGCGCAGTTGGCGGTAGTGAACGACATGGTACGCTCGCGGGTGGCCTCGTTGGTGCAGTTGCTGCTGACGCCGACGGTGTAGGTGGTGGCGTTGGTGAGGCCGGTGAAGGTGTAGAAGGTGTCGGTGACGGTGACGGGGCTGCCGATGGCGGCGCCGGTGGCGTCGTAGAGGGTCACGTTGTAGGAACCCGCCAAGGTGGCGTCGACCCAGGAGATGGTGGCCTCGTTGTTAGTGATGTTGACGGCCTCCACCACAGAGGGACGGCGGCAGTCGGCCAGGACGTCCACGGTGATGTCGTCGATATAGGGGTAGATATAGTTGGCAGAGGTGCCGTAGACCACGAAGGTGATGCGGCCGCCGTTGCCGGTGTAAGCGCTGAGGTCGGCATCAAACTCCTCCCAGGCGTTCTGCGTGGCGGAGATGGTAGCCAGACGAGTGAAGGTGCTCGTGTCGGCGGTGGCGCTGTCGCTCACACCAACGGCTACGCGCACCGTGCTGGCATAGCTGCTGCTGTTGGGGTTGAGGAAGAAGGACACGCCGAGGGTGTTGAGGTCAGCCTCGAACTCCGGCAGGTAGAACACCGAGTAGTACTGCGAGCTGCTGCCCTGGTAGCAGTAGTTGTACATGTACTTGGTGCCGCTGTGTGCGCTGCCGCTGCGGACGTAGGGGTAGCTGTCGGTGTATGTGTAGGAACCGCTCGTGTAGAAGTGACTCCAGCAGGGGTGGAAGCCGGCGTTGCCGGTGCCCCAGCCCTCGAAGTTTTCGCTCCACGGCAGGGTGGCTATCGGGGCGCACTCCGTAAAGAATGTCGTGTTGACGAAGGCTGTGGGGTTGCCGTCCGAGCAGACAGCGGCCACATTGATGTCGTAGTAGGTGCCGGGCTGCAGGTCGGTGAGCGAGATAATCGTGTCGCTGATGTTAGTCACAGTGTCGCTGTTGGTGCCATCGGTAAGGATGTACATGTAGCTGCCAACGATGGTGCTGTCGCTGATGGTGACATCGGCCGTGGTGCTGGTGATGTTGCTCACCGTCACGCCCTGCGGACGAGCGCAGATGGGAGCTATGTGCACGTCGATGTCGTCAATCCACCACCAGTAGTTGTTATTGCCGTTGACCTGCTGGATGGCTATGCGGGCTCCTTCGGGAGCACCGGCAAAGGTCACATTCTCCTGCGTATAGGTGGTGTGGTCGGCTCCGTTGAGGAGGGCGGTCAGCACGAAGGTGCTGCTGTCGGTGACGTCGGTGACGTAGCCGATGCGGAGCACACCGGCTGTGGTGCCGTTCTCTGCCAGAGCCCAGAATGACAACTCAAGGGTGCTGATGTCGTCCGCGAAGGGGGGCAGGATGGCCATCAGCGGGGTGGTGGCGTAGCCGTTGAAGCGCAGCGAGTTGCTGCCGCCGTGCACGCGAGCGGCATCGTTTATCACGTAAAACTTGCTGCTGCTGCCTTTGACGGTGTTCCAGCAGTTGAGGTCGGCCTGGATGTCGGTAGTGGCGGTGTAGCCCTCGAAGCCCTCGGTCCAGGGCAACACGGTGATAAAGGCGCAGTCGGTGCGGAAGCTGGCGACGGCGGCATCAGTCATGCTCCCGTCGGCACAGATGGTACGCACGCTGACAGTGTAGTCCGTTCCGGGGGTCAGGGTGTCGAAGGTGTAGGTGTTATCGAACAGCTCCACGCTGTCGGTGGTGCCTATGTAGAGCATGTAGTGGCCGGTGTTGTTGGCGTCGGCGATAGTGATGGTGGCGTTAGCGGAGTCAATGTCGGTGACTGTTACCGATGACGGAGCCACGCAGCTGGGCAGCTCGTCAACCACCATGTTGTCAATATATACTGTGCCACTTGTGTGGCGCAGGGCTATGAGACCCTCGGTCTGGCCGGCGAACGTGGCCTCGTAGTGCTGCCATACGCTGTAGGTTGTCGGTGCGAAGGAGGTTACGGGCACAAATGTCGTGGCATCGTTGGGGTTGGTGATAATGCCAACCTCAACAGTGTTGCCACTGCCACTGACATACAGGTCAAAGGAGAGCATCAGCTGGTCGGGCGTGTCCTGGAACGGGGGCAGCACCATGACGGGCTTGATGGTGTTGGAGGTATAGCTGTACACGCAGTTGCCGCCGTTGGGGCTGTAGGTGCTGCTGTTGTTGTAGTAGGGGTAGTTGGAGCCGTAGCGGTCGAGGATGGTCCAGCAATCGGGAGCCATGCGGTTGCTTTCGTCGCTGCTGGTGTTGCCGGTGTAGCTGTTGAAGTTCTCCGTCCAGGGCAGGCTGTCGTGCTCTATGCCCTCGCAGAGGGTCTTGAAGGTCATCTCAAAGGGATAGGTGGTGTTGCCGTCGTCGCATACGCTGACCATGCTGACGCTGTACAGCGTGTTGGGCGTCAGGTTGTTGAGCGAGAGGATCGTGTCTGTCACATCCTCGCTGACGGTGTCGTTGCCGCTGACGATGGTGACCGTATAGTTGTCCACATGGTTGCTGTCGAGGATTATGATGTCGGCCTCGGTGGCGCCAATGTTCTCCGCACGGATACCTTGTGCACGGGCGCAGGAGGGGGCGAGGGAGACGTAGATGTCATCGATGAACCAGTACCAGTTGCTGCTTGCTGTGTTGTGGCGGAACGCTATGCGCGAGCCTTCGGGGGCGTCGGCCGGGAAGGTGACTATCATCTGGCGGTAGGCTCCGTTGAACTCGCTGTAGCTGTAGGTCTCCAGGGCCACAAAGCTGCTGCGGTCTGTGGCATTGGTGACGTAGCCCACAGAGAGGCTTCCGGGGCTCGAGCCCGTGCCCTCGGGGCGTGTCCAGAACGCCAGCTGCAGGTTGCCTATCTCTTCCTCGAATCCAGGCATAACCACGACAGCCTGCGAGGTGTTCGAGTTGGGGTAGAACTTCAGGCTGTAGCCCTGGGTGCCGAGCTCGTAGTTGTGGCTGTAGCTGCTGGACTGGTTGATGAATTGCATGTAGTCGCCGCTGACGGAGGGCAGGAACTCCCAGCAGGGTATCATGCCGCCGGGCATGCTGCCGCTGGAGGTGTAGTAGCTGCTGTAGCTGTCGAAGTCCTCTGTCCAGGGCAGCTGCTGTATCGGGGCGCAGGCAGTGCGGTAGGGGGGGCTCACGCGCGGCGCCGTGGTGCTGCCGTCGCTGCACAGCGTATAGACCGTGAAGGTATACACCGTGTAGGGCTGCAGGCCGCTGATGGTGTACACGGTGTCGGTCGCCGTCTCGGTCACGGTGTCTGTGGCGCTGGAGGCTACGATGACATAGTTGCCCTCCGTGCTCGGGTCGTCGATGTGTATGTCGGCGGTGTAGGCCGTCACGTTGTTCACCGTGAAGCCCTCGATGCGCTCGCAGGTGGGAGCCATGTGCACGTTGATGTCGTCGATGTAGGTTGTGCGGGTGCCGGCCGAGGCATTGAGGTTGCGGAAGGCTATGAAGCCCGTGGTGTGGCCGGGGAAGTGTATCACAAAGTCTTCCCAGGTGCCTGTAGCGCTCGGGGCGCAGGTGTCAACGGGCACAAAGGTCGAGGTGTCGTTGGGGTTGCTCATCACGCCCACTTCCACGCCGTAGCCCGAAGTGGCCACGCGCACCGAGAAGCTCAGCTCCAGGTTCTCCAGGTCTTCCTCGAAGGCAGGCATGGATATGTGCGTCATCTTCGAACTGGAGGTGTAGATGTACAAGCTGTTGGAGCCGCTGTTGTGCTGGCTGGTGCTGACGTAGGGGTAGTAGGTGCCGTAGCGGTCGATGACCGTCCAGCAGTCGGGGTTGAAGACGGTGGTGGCGCTGCTGGAAGTGCCGCCGGTGTAGCTGTCGAAGTTCTCCATGAAGGGCAGGTCCTCGGTGGCGTAGGGCAGGCAGGGTGTGTGGAATCTGGTGACCACGGGCGAGGTCTCGTTGCCGTCGTCGCACAGGGCCACCACTGTCACCGTGTACTGCGCGTTGGGCTGCAGGTCTTCAAGGGTGTATATGGTGTCGCTGGCCGTCACGCTGAAGGTGCTGTCGCCGCTGACGTCTATGCGGTAGTTGTTCACCTGGTTGCTGTCGTGGATGACAACGTCGACGGTCGTGCTGGTGAGGTTGGCGACGCTGACGCCCTGGGCGCGTTCGCAGTTCGGGGCCAGCATGACGGTGATGTCGTCAATGTAGAAGCTGACCGAGCTGCCGGCGGCGCGGAAGGCTATGTAGCGGCCCGTGTCCGTGTAGTTCGTCAGGCGGCACTCCTTCAGCTCCCAGGTGTTCGTCGTGCTCACGCCGAAGCTCTCGATGGGGGTGAAGGTGGTGGTGTCGTTGGGGTCGCCCATGACGCCCACCGTCATGCGTGTTGTTGCCGCCGTGCTGCCGCTGCGCATCTGGAAGACCACCATCAGGTCGTCCACCTCGTCAAACTCAGGCGTCACAGCCCACTGTGTGCCCGACGATGTGGGATAGAAGTACAGGCTGTTTGGCGTGTTGGGGCCGGCGGTGCTGCTGGGGTAGGGATAGGTGGTGCTGGTGGTGAAGCTGTATTTTGTCCAGCAGGGGTTGATGGACTCGGTGGAGCCGGTGGCATAGCTCTCGAAGGTCTCCACGTAGGGAAGGCCGTCGGTGTGCGTGATGACGCCGCAGGCCGTGAAGGTGCTGGTGCTGATGGAGAAGCTCGTGTCGTCGCCGCAGACGGCTGCCACGACGAAGGTGTAGCCCGTGCCGGCGCTCAGGTTGTCGAAGGTATAGGTGGTGTCGCTGACATCCTGCCACTCGCCGTTGTTGGCGCGCACAATGTAGGCGCTGGCATCGCCGCTCCAGTTGAGGGTGACGCTGGTCTCGGTGGTCAGTGCGGTGTCGACGGTCAGGGCTGTGGGGGCCGAGCAGTTGATGACGCTGACGCTGATGTTGTCAATGGCTGCTGGGGGCTGTTCGCCCATGCTGCCGTCGTTGTGCCAGTAG
Organism: Bacteroidales bacterium; assembly: GCA_017522105.1. Lineage (GTDB taxonomy): Bacteria > Bacteroidota > Bacteroidia > Bacteroidales > P3 > Colimorpha. The sequence goes on from JAFXAA010000013.1 coordinate 214,183, forward strand.
AAGACCAGGTAGTAGGTGCCCGCCGTGGCGCCTATGAGGGGTATCTGCACGGTCTGCCATGTGCTGCTGCCGTTGAGGAGTCCGCTGACATTCTGCCAGCCCGTGGTGCTCACCGACGAGCCGTCGAAGTTGGCGCTGCCGGGGGCTATGTAGGCGTAGAGGTAGTCGTAGGAGCTCTCGCCGACACCCTTCCAGTCGAAGCTCAGGGCGTAGTCGCCGTCGTCGGCCAGGGAGAAGGCGCGGTAGGCATATACATCGCACGAGTAGCTGATGTTGTAGCTGTTGGAGGTGCCGTTGTTGTCGCTGATGTAGAGCGAGCGGCTGCCACCGTTGTTGGTGGCCGAGCCGATGAACCACTTGTTGGTGGCCGAGCCGTTGAACACAGCCCAGCCAGTGTCCTCGTCGGCCTCGAAGCCGCAGGTGTAGGGCAGCTCGCTGACGGGGTCGACGCGCAGGGTGCGTGCCTGGATGGTGCGCATGGAGGCGAGGTCGCCGCTGCCGCAGTCGGCCTGCACGCCGATGGTGTAGGTGGTGTTGGCCGTGAGGCCGCTGAAGGTGTAGGAGGTGTCGGTGGTGGTGCCGTCGAGGGTGGTGTCGTTGCCGTTGATGAGGTAGACGTTGTAGCTGGCGCCGCTGTTGTTGGTGTCAAGCCAGCTGACGGTCAGCTCCGTTGTGCTGACGGTGCCCGTGACGGCGAGGCTCTTCACAGCATAGCAGCTGAGATCCGCTTGGGTAATCTCAAGCTGGATGTTGCCATAGTAGTCACGTGTGGTTTTACTGCCGCTGTAAGACCCGATATTGTAAGGATCGGGGTTTGTGCCGTCGCTATAGAAGCTTATGCACGCAGAGGTTGCGCTGGTATAGGTGAAGTTGCGTGTAGAATAGCCGGCAGTGGATTCGTGCATGGCAACCATCAGGTTGCTGCTCCCGTCATAGTAGAACGGGTTGTCCAGCTCGATTGTAACCCAGCCGGTGTAGCTGGCCGGGATTGTCCACGAACCGCTGTACACCAAGTCGGATGTGGTGACAGCCTCATAGTCCGTGTTCGACGAAAACGAGGTCCTGCTGACATTCTTCATGTACAGAGCAATGGTGTTGGTCTGTGCGGAGGAATAGCTCTGTCCCAAATGGAAACTGATGGAGGTGATGGTTCCTGCCATGTTTATGGCGGCGGCGGGGTAAACCATCTCCGTAAAGGAGTAACCATAGAGAGAGTTGAACGGCGTGTAGTAGTTGGTAGACGTACCTGTGCCGATTGTCACTGTCTCTTGTCCACTGGTCGCCCATGGCACTGCCAGACATGCCATTAGCAACACACTTCGTAGAAACTTTTTCATAATGTTTTTTGTTTGTTAATAATGTTGTTTATGTTGTTTTTTGTTTTGCTTTTCCTCGTGCGTCTCGTCTTTTTCGCCTGTCGCCGGTGTCTGTGGGGTAGTGTTTAAAGTGTTGTAGTATATAGTGTTGCAGGTGTCCGCCCATGTGCGGGCGGCGTTTTTTTCTTGGGGTCAAAGGTATGTAAAATCTCCGAAAGATGCAAATTTTTAACATTTCTTCACGTTGGCAGTGTGGCCTCCCGCCGTTTTGTCCTGTGTGGCGGCAACAGGCTTGTTATGAGGACAGTAGGTGCATGTGCCCAGCCTAACAGCCTGCAAACCAGAGTCCCTACGGCTCCCCTACGGCTGTTCTACGGTTGTTCTACGGTTGTTTAACGGTTGTTCTACGGTTTTAACCGTTGAACAGTCGTAGAACAACCGTAGAACAACCGTAGAACAGCCGTTGCGGATGCGTTGAGGCGCGAGGGGGGACGAACGGCGCGATGGAACCCCGACGGGGTTCTGTGACAGGTATTTGGATATGGGATTGGCTATTGACATGCAACGCCTACGGCGTTTTTCGCTTGCACCGACGGTGCCACAGGGTGAGAACCCCGTCGGGGTTCCATGTCAATGGCATCGCGACAACCACACGCGGCAACACGAACCCCGGCGGGGTTCCATGTCAATAGCACAACGGAAAGATACCGCAACAGCATGAACCCCATCGGGGTTCCATGTCAATAGCATCGCAACGACCATGCGCAACAACATGAACCCCGTCGGGGTTCCATGTCAATAGCATCGCAACGACCATGCGCAACAACATGAACCCCGTCGGGGTTCCATGTCAATAGCATCGCAACGACCATGCGCGGCAATATGAACCCCGTCGGGGTTCCATGTCAATAGCATCGCAACGACCATGCGCAACAACATGAACCCCGTCGGGGTTCCATGTCAATAGTATCGCGACGATTATGCGCGGCAGCACGAACCCCGTCGGGGTTCCATGTCAATAACATCGCGACAACCACGCGCGGCAGCACGAACCCCGTCGGGGTTCAATGGATGTGGTGGGGTGTCAGCGGCGGTAGATGAACCACATGAGCCAGACGCCGATGCCCACGATGCCGAGGAGGCCGAGCAGGGGGTGGAGGAGCATGAGCAGCATGGCGCCGCAGAGGAGGTTGACGGTGCGCGTGGCCAGGCGCTTGTCCGCCGGCAGGGCCTGCATGCGTTCGTTGTAGGCGGCGCGCTGGCGGCGCCACCAGGAGCCTATGCGCTCTGTGAGGCGCTGGCCGTGGCCCACGCGGCGGCCGCTGTCGTCCACGGTTTCGGCGTGGGTGGTGGGCATGGGGCGCACCCGCACCTTGATGGTTTTGGAGTAGCTCTTGCCGCCGACCCAAGCGGTGACGGTGAGGCGTGTCCTGCCTTTGGAGCGGTTGAGGCGGAAGCGTTTGCTGCCTGTGAGGTCAAGGGCTATGGGGGTGGCGCGGAAGCCGTTGTCGATGGTCAGTTCCACGCGCTCGGCGGCGCTGCAGTCCCAGCTGACGGTTATTATTTCGCCCTCGTCGAGGGTGGTGCGGTCGGTGGTGAAGGTCATCTTTTCCATACTTTGCCGTGCTGCAAAATGTGTGCCAAAGGGACGGTCAGTTGCCCCAGGAGAGTTTGTCGCGTATGGCGGAGAAGAAGCTCTGCGAGCCTGTGCGCACGAGGCGTATGGTGAATGGGGCGCGTCGCAGGGTGAGGCGCGAGGGGCCTTGGCAGGCTGTGCGTCGCGAGTCGACGCCGAGGGTGTAGCGGTCGGCGGCCTCTACGCGCAGCTCCACGGTGGCGCTGTCGGGCACTATGATGGGGCGCAGGGTGAGGGTGTGGGCTGAGACGGGTGTGATGGCCAGGCAACGCGAGTCGGGGGTCAGGATGGGGCCTCCGCAGGAGAGGGAGTAGGCTGTGGAGCCTGTGGGTGTGGCCACGATGACGCCGTCGCCGGCGTAGGTGGCCACGTAGTCGCCGTCCACGCGCACCTCAGTGCGCAGCAGCGAGGCGCTCTCGCTGCGGTGCAGGAAGACCTCGTTGAGGGCGTAGGAGGCGCCGTCCTGCACTTCGAGGAGGGTGCGTTCTTCGAGGGTGTAGCGCCCTTGCAGCAGGTCGTCCACGAGGGTGGCGGCGTCCTCTTTGCCGGCGGCGGTGAGGAAGCCCAGGTGGCCGAAGTTGATGCCCAGGATGGGCGGGAAGGCCGCCGGCGTGCTGCTGTGGACGAACTGCACCGACGAGAGGAGGGTGCCGTCGCCCCCTATGCTCAGGAGCAGGTCGCAGCCGTCGACGCTGTCGCCGTCGGCCACTTGGCGGGTCTCCACGCCGTGGCTGTGGAGGGTCTCGACGAGGGCTGCCAGGTAGGGGCGTGCGCTGTCGTCGATGTGGCGTATGTAGAGTGCTGTCTTCATTTGATAACTGTTACTGTACCTGTATGTGTTCTCACGCGGTTGTCGATGTAGCGTGCGCGGAGGGTGTAGGCGTAGGCGCCCTGCGGGGTGTCGGCGTCGGGGCGCCAGCCCTGGGCGGGGTCGGTGGTGCGGAAGACCAGGAGGCCGCTGCGGTCGTAGACGCTGAGTTCGTAGAGGTCGCCGTTGAGGCCGCTGAGGATGGGCAGGAAGGTGCCGTTGGCGTCGTCGCCGGCCACCACGGCGTTGGGCAGCCACCACTGCACCGGCGGCGGCTCGGGGAGCACGGCGCAGCGGGCCGCGCTGTAGCGCGGGTTGAGGCCGCAGCCGTCGACCACCGAGAGCTGGTAGCAGTGCAGCGAGTCGCGGAAGGGCTGCAGGTCGCGGTCGGTGTAGGTGTAGGCCGGGGTGTGGGGGCTGAAGGAGGCTATGGGGTTCCAGGGGCTGCCGTCGATGCTGCGCCACAGGGTGTAGCGCCCGCCGTGGAAGGCGGTGTCCACGGGCATGTGCACCAGCACGAGGCTGTGCAGGCTGTCGGCCCGGACGCTGTCTATGCGCACCCATGCCGCGCTGTCCACGGTGCCGCGTTCCACGCTGACGGTGTTCGAGGTGCTGACGAGGCGGCGGTCTTTGCCCACGGCCTGCACCCTGAGGTGTACGCGTGTGGCCCATTCGGGCATGACGAAGCTGTAGGCCAGGGGGCCTGCGCTGTCGGTGGTGTAGAGTTCGGCGAAGGCGTCCTGCTGGGGCTCCATGCGTGCCGTCAGGCTGTAGTGCTCCACGCCGCCGGGCATGCCGGTGTAGGGGGTCCAGCTGACGCTCACCGTGGTGTCGCAGCGCGGTATGTCGGCGCTGACCACTATGTTGCCGAAGTGGGGCGTCAGGGCGCTGGGGTTGTAGAGGCTGTCGAAGACGTGCAGGCGGTAGAGGTGGCGCTCGGTGGCGCTGTGGTCGCGGCATGTGAGGGTGGTGTCGTAGCGGCCGTGGATGACGGCGTAGGGGCGGCAGGTGTCGCCGGTGCAGATGTTGTAGCCAGCGGCGCGCTCGTCGGGCGAGGGGCTCCAGCGGAGCACTATGTGCTGCGAGTCGTCAACCGTGGCCACCCAGCGCTCGCAGAGCCTCAGGGGTGCCTGCGCCGCCGCGGTGAGGGGCGCCAGCAGGGGCAGCAGTATGAGCAGGAGGCGCCGCATCAGTCGAGGGACTGTAGGAGAATCATCTGTTTGTAGCGCCCGCCGAGGGCCATGAGTTGCTCGTGGGTGCCTTGTTCTACGATGCGGCCGTGGTCGAGCACCGCTATGTTGTCGGCCCCTGCCACGGTGGAGAGGCGATGGGCGATGACTATGGCTGTGCGCCCGCGCAGCACCTCGGCCAGGGTGGCCTGTAGCAGGTGTTCGCTCTCGGTGTCGAGGGCCGAGGTGGCCTCGTCGAGGATCAGCAGCTCCGGCTCGCGCAGCAGGGCGCGGGCGATGCTGATGCGCTGGCGCTGGCCGCCGCTGAGCATGCCGCCGCCTTCGCCGATGACGGTCTGGTAGCCTTCGGGCATGGCGCTGATGAACTCGTGGGCCTGCGCCGCCCTGGCGGCGGCGGTGATGTCGTCCATCGTGGCTCCGGGGCGCCCGAAGGCTATGTTGGCGGCCACGGTGTCGTTGAAGAGCAGTGTGTCCTGCGCCACGACGCCTATGCGCGAGCGCAGTTCTTTCAGCGGCAGGGCGTCGATGGGCGTGCCGTCGAGCATTATCTCGCCGTCGCGGCATTCGTAGAAGCGGCACAGCAGGTCGGCGATGGTGCTCTTGCCGCTGCCCGAGGCTCCCACGAGGGCCAGGGTGGTGCCGCGGGGCACACGCAGGTTGATGTCGTGCAGCACCGGCACCCCTTCGTTGTAGCTGAAGTTGACGTGCCGCAGCTCCACAGCGGTCCCGCAGCTGTCAGTGTTCCCTGTCCTCCGCTCCCCGTTCTCCACTCTCCGCTTTCCACTCTCCACATCCCGCTCCTCCTCTTCGCCGAGGAAGTCTTCTATGCGGTCGGCGCAGGCGCGTCCCTTGCGCATCTGCGAGAGGGCTGTGGTGAGGTCTTTGGCCGGGGGGATCATGAGCACGAAGAGCATCACGTAGCTGATGAAGAGGTCGGCGGTGAGGCCGTTGTCGCCGTTCATGACGAGCCACGAGCCGAAGAGCAGGATGCCTATGACGATGACGCTGCCGAGGAACTCGCTCACCGGCGAAGCGGCGTCGATGCGGCGGTACATGGCGTTGCGGCGGCGCGTGTAGTCGCGGTTGTACTGGCGGAAGCGCCGGTTGGAGAAGTCTATGGCGTTGTAGCTCTTGATGACCTTCAGGCCGCCCATGGTCTCGTCGGTGAGCGAGATGAGGCGCGAGTTCATCTCCTGCACCACCTGCGAGTTGCGCTTCAGCCGTCGCGCAATGCCTGCCACCACCACCGCCACCAGAGGCAGCATCAGCAGAACGAAGAGGGTGAGCTTGACGTTGAGGTAGACGAGCATGGCCATGTACAGCACCATGCTGATGATGGACGACAGGAGCGACTGCAGCGAGCCGAGGACGCTCTCCTCGTACTCCACCATGTCGCTGCTGAAGCGCGCCATGACGTCGCCCTTGCGGGCCCGGTCGTGGTAGCTCAGCGGCAGGTGCATGGCTTTGCGGAACAGCTTGTTGCGCAGGTCGCGCACCACGCTGGCGCGCACCACGGCTATCTGCACGGCGGCGAGGTAGCCGAAGACGTTCTTCAGGCTGTAGAGCACGAAGATGATGACGGAGAAGAGTATCAGCGCTTCTTTGCGCCCGAAGCCTATCAGCCAGCCGTAGAGGCCGTCGAGGGCTTGCGCCACGAGGTTGACGGACGGCATGCCCGCCTCGCCCTCGCCGAAGAGTATCTTGAGGAAGTCCGCGACGCTCAGCGCCGTACACATGGTGAACACGACGCTCAGCACTACCAGCAGCGTGTACAGCGCCATGCGTGGGCTGTAGGGCTTCAGGTTGCGGAGCGTAAAGTTCATAGGCTGTAGCCTATATAGTTGTGCGGGGTGAGCTTCTTGAGGCGCTCTTTGACGTCGGGCGCCACGTCAAGGGTCTCCACGAAGGTCTCTATGGTTGACGCCGTCACCTTTTCGTTGGTGCGCGTCAGCTGCTTCAGCGCCTCGTAGGGGTTGGGGTAGCCCACCGAGCGCAGGATGGTCTGTATGGCTTCGGCCACCACGGCCCAGTTGTTCTCCAGGTCGCGCTCCAGGGCTTGCTCGTTGAGCAGCAGTTTGCCGAGGCCTTTCTCCAGCGAGGCGATGGATATCATGGTGTGCGCTATCGGCACACCGATGTTGCGGCTCACCGTGCTGTCCGTCAGGTCGCGCTGCATGCGGCTGATAGGCAGCTTGTGGCTTAGGTGCTCAAAGATGGCGTTGGCCAGCCCGAGGTTGCCCTCGGCGTTCTCAAAGTCTATGGGGTTCACTTTGTGCGGCATGGCGCTGCTGCCCACTTCGCCGGCCTTTATCTTCTGCTTGAAGTACTCCATGGAGACGTATGTCCATACGTCGCGGCAGAGGTCTATGAGGATGACGTTGATGCGCTTGCAGGCGTCAAACCAGGCGGCCATCATGTCGTAGTTCTCTATCTGGGTGGTGAGCTGCTGGCGCTCGAGGCCGAGGTGGTTCTTCACGAAGTCGTTGCCGAAGGCGCGCCAGTCCACCTCCGGGAAGGCTGCCAGATGGGCGTTGAAGTTACCCGTGGCGCCGCCGAACTTGGCGGTGAATGGTATGCGCTCCAGCTCCTCTATCTGGCGGCGCAGGCGGTAGGCGAAAACGCCCCACTCCTTGCCCAGCGTGGTGGGCGATGCCGGCTGCCCGTGGGTGTGGGCCAGCATGGGTATGTCCTTCCACTCCTCGGCGCGCTCGTCGAGCATGGCCTGCAGGCGGCGGTAGGCAGGCAGCAGCACATCGTCGTGGCACTCTTTCATGCTCAGCGGCACGCTGGTGTTGTTGATGTCCTGCGACGTCAGGCCGAAGTGTATGAACTCCTTGAGCTCTGCGAGGCCCATCTCGTCAAACTTGCCCTTCAGGAAGTACTCCACGGCTTTCACGTCGTGGTTGGTCACCTTCTCTATGTCCTTGATGGCCTGCGCATCCTCGTCGGTGAAGGTGCGGTATATGTCGCGCAGGGCCTCGGCCTTCGAGGCCACGGCGGCCAGCTGCGGGCGCAGCGTCTTCAGCCTCTCGCTGAGGGCTATGAAGTACTCCACTTCCACGCGGACACGGTATTTTATCAGCGCCCCTTCGCTGAAGTATTTGGCCAGGGGTTCGCATTTGCTGCGGTAGCGCCCGTCGATGGGCGACACGGCATTCAGACTGTTCATTGCTTATAGCGTATTGTTCAAAAACTGGTATTTCTCTATCAGCTTCTCCACCTTGCGGTTGTTGCTCAAGTCGCGCAGAGCCTGGGCGTACATGGTGTTGTGCGTGTCGGTGCCCATGAACTCCACCCATCCGCGCTCCAGCATCTCGTGGGCGCGGCGCTTGGCTTCTTCGCCGTAGAAGCCGCCGAGCGAGAGGGCGTTTATCTGGAAGTACACGCCCTGGTTCTTCAGCTGCTCCATGCGCATGCCGTTGGTGTTCAGGTAGGGGTAGCGCTCCGGGTGGGCCAGGATCACCTCGTAACCCTTCATCTGCATGTCGAAAATCAGCTCGTCGCTGCCCATCATCTGCTGATGCAGCGAAAACTCCACGAGCACGTACCTGCCGCCCACCTTGAGGAATCGGGGGTTCTCCAGGCGTTGGGCGAAGCCGCTGTCGATGCGGTATTCCCCTCCGATGCCGGCAAGCTCAATCTCCAAACCTTCGTCCTTGGCCTGCTTCACCACCTCCTCGTAGCGCCGCCTTATGTCGTCTTCGTCGTTGGGGAAGCGTGGATGCTGGAAGTGCGGGGTTATGATTACCTTCTTGTAGCCCACAGCCTGGAGGGTCTGCAGGCACTCTATCGTCTCTTCTATGCACTTCGAGCCGTCGTCCACACGCGGCACGAGGTGGCAATGCATGTCTGTGACCAGTGGCGCGAAGATGGGGCGCGCTTCGTATTTCTTCTTGAAAAGTCTTAGCATATCGGGTAGTTCTTTATATTCTTCTGATGTCGGCTCCCAGGCGGCGCAGGCGCTCGTCGATGTGTTGGTAGCCGCGGTCTATCTGTTCAATATTGTCTATGCGGCTCTTGCCTTCGGCGCTGAGGGCCGCGATGAGCAGCGCCACGCCGGCGCGGATGTCGGGCGAGGCCATGCGCACTCCGCGCAACTTGTGCTCGCGGTCGAGGCCTATCACCGTGGCGCGGTGCGGGTCGCAGAGTATTATCTGTGCCCCCATGTCAATCAGCTTGTCCACGAAGAACAGGCGGCTCTCAAACATCTTCTGGTGTATCAGTACGCTCCCCTTGGCCTGCGTGGCCACCACGAGGGCTATGCTTATCAAGTCGGGCGTGAAACCCGGCCACGGCGCGTCGGCCACGGTCATGATGCTGCCGTCCATGAAGCGTTCTATCTCGTAGTGCTCCTGTGCCGGCACGTACAGGTCGTCGCCCCGCTGCCACACCTCTATGCCCAGCCTGCGGAACACCTGCGGTATCAACCCCAGGTGCTGCACCTGTGCGTTCTTGATGGTCAGGTCGCTCTGCGTCATGGCTGCCATGCCTATGAACGAGCCCACCTCAATCATGTCGGGCAGCAGGCGGTGTGTGCAGCCGTGCAGTTCCTTGACGCCGCGTATGGTCAGCAGGTTGCTCCCCACGCCGCTAATCTTCGCCCCCATGCTGTTGAGCATGTTGCACAGTTGGTATACGTACGGTTCGCAGGCGGCATTCATGATGGTCGTTGTGCCCTTGGCCATGACAGCGGCCATCACGATGTTCGCCGTGCCGGTGACCGAGGCCTCGTCGAGCAGCATGTAGCAGCCCTTGAGGCGCTTGGCCTTCACCGTGTAGGCGCCGCGTTTGTAGTCCACCTCGGCACCGAGGCGTTCCATGCCTATGAAGTGGGTGTCCAGCCGGCGGCGTCCTATCTTGTCGCCCCCTGGCTGCGGCACCACGGCCTGGCCGAAGCGCGCCAGCAGCGGTCCCACAAGCATGATGCTGCCCCTCAGGGTGCCGGCCTGTTCGCGGTACTCGGGGCTCGTCAGCACGTCGAGGTTCACACGGTCGGCCTCAAACTCAAAGGCCCTCCCGCTCTCGCAGAGTGCCGTGTGGTCTTCCCTCACGCTGACGCCCAGCAGCTTCAGCAGGTCTATCAACTTGTTGACATCGCGTATGTCGGGCACGTGCTCTATGCGCACCTTCTCGCCGGTGAGCAGCACGGCGCAGAGCACCTGCAGGGCTTCGTTCTTGGCGCCTTGCGGCACAATCTCGCCCTTCAGGCGGTGTCCGCCAGTGATCTCAAAGCTTGCCATTTATTTCTTCTTTTTCTTTTTCTTGCGTTTGGCCTCGTTGGCCTCCTTCTTCGCCGCTGCGGCCTCCATGGCGTTCAGCAGATCCTGCGACGGCGTGAAGGTGAACCCTTCGGGCAGCCGCAGCCGCCCGTCGCTGAGCTCGCCCAGCTGCTCGGCTATCAGCGCGTCGTCCACTGTGTTGCGGTTCCACTGCAGATACTGCCGCTTCATGGCGTGGGCTATCTGTCCCGTCAGCACCGTGCGCTCTTCGCACTCCGGCATCTCGGCCACAGCCTTCACCATGTCCTCCAGCGCACGCCCGTAGTGGCGGTAGCGTATCGACCCCTCGTGGTACTTGATCCGTTGCGGGCGGATGTTCTCCGTCTCCTCGCGGCTGATCTCGTAGGGGCAGTCCACGTCCAGCCCATAGTCGGCCATCATCATCATGTGGTCCCACAGGATGTGCTTGTAGTCTGTGCGCTCCTTGATTTTGGGGTTCACGTGGGCCATCACGTCGATGATGGTGTTGGCCATCGCCGTGCGTTCACCGCGGTCGGCAATGGTCTTGCAGTAGTCCACCATCTTGGCCACGTGGCGCCCGTAGTCGCTAATCTTCAGTTGTTCGCGTTGTGTGTTGTATTCCATTCAGTGTTTGGTGTTCAGTGTTTAGTGTTCAGTACGGCCAGGGCCCGCTGTATATCTCCCAGTGCGGCGCATAGGGGCCGTACCACGGATGGCCGTAGGGCGGATGCCACAGGCTGCCGTAGCGGTCGTGCACAAATTGGAAGTGCATCCCTATCATGCTGCCGTTGTCCAGCGCATACTCCATGCCGCCGCTGATGGCAGTGGCCTCGATGGGCACCGCCCCGTCGAGCCACAAGGGTTGCGCGTAGCCCGACACATGGGCCACCGAGCCCCACAGTGTCAGCCTGTCGTTGGGCCTGTAGGTGGCGCTGACCCACAGCGCCCCGGCCTTTGTGCCCTCTTTGCGCGGTGCCAGGCTGCGTTCGCCGCGCCCCTGCAGGGTGTAGCCACCTGCAGGCAGCAGGCTCCCGGCCGCCGCCAGGCCGCCGCTCACCGTCAGCCGCTCGCTGGCGTGGTAGGTGACGCTCGGCGCCGTCCACATGAGCGACTGCGCACGGCCGTAGCCGGCCTCCGCGGTGACCCCCGTCGACAGGTGGAACCGCCACCGCGACGTGTCAGACTCCTGTCCGTTGGCCAACGGCATCAGGCTCAGGGCCATAAGCAGCAATATGTATGCTCTTTTGGTCATGTAACAAGTATATAACGCCCTCGCGTCTGAAATATTGTATGTCGCCCACAAAAAAACATCGTCACCCCTGCCGCCCTGGCACGGAGTCCCTACGGAGCCCCTACGGCCGTTCTTCAGTAGTTCTTCAGTAGTTCTTCAGTCAAACACTGAAGAACTACTGAAGAACTACTGAAGAACGG
>JAFXAA010000014.1 GCA_017522105.1 Bacteroidales bacterium
CAGAAGCCGTCGTGGTGTTTGGCGGTGAGGATGATGCCCCGCATGCCGGCCTCTTGAGCCACCTTCACCCATTGGCTGCAGTCCAGCCTGCGGGGGGAGAATAGCTCCTCGGCCTCCGTGCCGTCGCCCCACTCGGCACCGCTGAAGGTGTTGGGGCCGAAGTGGCAGAACATGTTGATTTCCATGCGTTGCCACGCCAGCTGCGCTTCCGTGGGCACAGGCCCGTAGGGTGCCGGGTCGGCGCCGGTGCATGCCGCGGCGAGCAGTGTCGCTGCGGCAAGGCATGTTATGAAGCGTGTGGAAAGCATCGTCGGCGGGGTGTCAAATGCTTGAACCCCAACGGGCATAGTTGGTGTCTATTGGCTCGTAGCGGATAGGCGACTTGTTCTTCAGGATCCATTTCACGGGCCACCCCTTGGTGATGATGCTGTGGTGCTCGCGGAGTATGACGAGCATCCGCCGCTGGTGTATCACGAACCGCTGCCTGTCTTCGGCAATTTTGTCCATAATCACCATGTATTCAGAGGGGTCGAAGTCAATGTTCTGGTCCAGAATCCAGTTGAGCATGATGTCGTCGTCGATGTCTGTGTCGATGAGGTTGGGATAGATGTTGTTGAACGAACGGCGGTTCTCCTCGCTGAGGCCGCAGTGGCTCTTGACCACTTTCCAGATGTGGTCGTAGGTGCTTTCCAGTATTTTGCGGTGGGCTTCGGCCTCCTCGCGCAGGGTGCGCTCGCGGCGGTTGTAGTGTATGGACAAAAATATCATCACGATGCCGAAAGGCAGCGCGATGAAGACTATGAAGAGCACAAAGAATATGATAATGTAGCCAATCACAGTACTTTACGTATTTAGAACCGCAAAACTTCCGAATGCAAATATACGAAAAAAAGTTTATTTCCTGTGCTGTAGGCAAAAAAACTTTCATCTGCCCCCTGTCGTCCACCCATCCCCTACGGCATTTCTACGGCTGTTCTACGGTTGTTCTACGGTTGTTCTACGGTTGTTCTACGGTTTTAACCGTTAAACAACCGTAGAACAACCGTAGAACAACCGTTAAACAGTCGGTGCGGATAGGGATGGGTGCCGGCTGTCGGGAGCTGTGTGGTGACGGAGGGGGTGGACGGGGGATGGGAAGGTGGGGTGCCGTTGCATGGGCCGGGGGCGGCCGGATTGGCTTCGGCAGCACCTCCGCAAAGGGGCGAAAAAATGCAGAAAACGGTTTCCGGCAAAGGGTTTTTGCGAGGATGGCGAGCCTTGGAATAAAAAAATATCTGCCTGATTCCATGTGTATTGTAAATTTATTTGTGAAAAAAAACGTCTTATTTGAAAATATTTTGTAATATTGCATCTCAATTATAGGCCTGTAATATGATCGAAACGAAGTTGAAAAGGAAGCTGAAAGGAGCGCTGGTGTGCGCGATGCTGCTGGCATCGGGCGCTGCCGGAGCGCAGGATGTAGGCTTCTCTCAATTCTATGCCAACCCCCTGTATCTCAACCCCGCCTTTGCGGGTACGGCAGTGGCGCCGCGCATTTCGCTGACCTATCGCGGCCAGTGGCCCGGCTTGGTGAGCGCCTTCACCACCGTGTCGGCATCATACGACCAGTATGTCAACGACTTGCATGGCGGTCTTGGTGTTATCCTGATGACTGACCGCGTGGGTGACCACGGAGCGCTGTCAACCAACACTGTTGGAGCGATGTATGCTTTCAACTTCCGTGTGTCGCGCACGGTGAACATCAGCGCGGGTCTGCAGGTGTCGTTGATGAACACCAACCTGCGGTGGGACGAGAACCTGCGTTTCCCGGACCAGATCCATCCCGAGATGGGTATCACCTACCAGACTGGGGCCCAGCCTCCAGACAAGACCAGCAAGTGGGGTGTGGACTTCAATGCCGGTGTGGTGGCCTACGGCAGCAAGTGGTATGCCGGCGTGGCAGCCGCGCACCTGACGCAACCCAACGTGGCTTTTTATTCGGAGTCGCCTCTGCCCATGAAGATTACGGTTCATGGCGGCGGCCTCATCAACGTCTCCGAGGAGGAACGTCGCCAGTCGTCGCTCGGCCTCGGCAGCCCCATCATTTCGCCCAACATCGTCTACCAGTACCAGGGCGGGATGCACTATTTCAACTACGGTGTCTACCTTGACTGGATGCCCTTCCTCGTCGGCGTGTGGTTCCGCAACGGTGTGGAAAACGCCGACGCCTTCATCTTCCAGGTTGGAGTGCAGCAGGACTACTTCAAGGTGGGCTACAGCTACGACGTGACCGTCAGCAAGTTGGCTAACAGCACCGCCGGTGCCCATGAGGTGACACTCGGCGTCATGCTGCCCGTGCCGGAACAGAAGAAAAAGGTGCGCGCCATCAGGTGTCCGTCGTTCTGATGTGGAGAGTGGAAAGTGGAGAACGGAGAGTGGGGATTGTGTGTTAAATATTTATAATGACGAAACAAAAACGCACATGGTGCGTTAAGAAACGAAAGAAACGAATAATACAAAAGTAAGAAATATGAAGATTGTCAGATTTTCATGCATGGCCGTGGCGGCGCTGATGCTGCTGGCCTCCTGCGGCAACAAAGCCGGCAGGTCGAACGCGACCGGATGGAACTACAACGACCCGGAGTGGGGCGGTTTCGAGGTGTCCGAAGCCAACGAGCAGGGCACTGCCCCCGGTTTGGTGTTCATCGAGGGCGGCTCCTTTGTCATGGGCCACGTCTCCGAGGACACCCGCTACAAGTGGGACAACATGGCCCACACCGTCACCGTGTCGTCGTTCTATATGGACGAGTGCGAGGTGAACAACCGCATGTACCGCGAGTTCGTGTACTGGATGAACCGTGCCTACGGCGAGGAGTATGCCGAGAAGGTGCGTGCCATCTATCCCGACACCGCGGCCTGGCGCGACAAGCTGGCCTGGCGCGAGAGCTTTGTTGAGCACTACTTCCAGAACCCGACTTACGACGAGTACCCCGTGGTGGGCGTCAGCTGGGAGCAGGCTTCCAAGTACTGCATCTGGCGTACCGACCGCCTGAACGAGAAAATCCTTGTCGACCGCGGCATCCTGATGCTCGACCAGGAGAACATAGGTACCAACGCTTTCCAGACCGACGTCTACCTGGCAGGCCGCTACGAGGGCGAGACCCGCCAGGGCCTTGAGGACCTCAACCCCGCCGCCGGCGGCGAAGAGCGTCAGGTGCGCAGGACCGACGGTATCCTGTACCCCTACTACCGTCTGCCGACAGAGGCCGAGTGGGAGTTCGCGGCCCTGGGCCTGATAGGCAACACCTACGACGAGCGTGTCGTGGAGCACAAGACCTACCCCTGGGCCGGCCAGAGCCTGCGCTCCGCCAACAAGAAATACTACGGCCAGTTCCTTGCCAACTTCAAGCGTTCGCGCGGCGACGCCATGGGTGTGGCCGGCAACCTGAACGACGGCTGGGACTACACCTGCCCGGTGAAGTGGTACTTCCCCAATGACTACGGCCTGTACAATATGGCTGGCAACGTCAGCGAATGGTGCATGGACGTCTATCGTAAGATTGTCAACCCGCGTGGCGGCGAGGACATCGACCCCTTCCGCGGCAACATCTACCGCACCTATGAGGTGGACGAGGACGGCGAGGTGCTCATTGGCGAGGACGGCTTGATTGCCTACAAGGACGCCCCCGTGGACTACAACCGCCGCAACTACCGCCAGGCCAACAACGTGAACTACCTCGACGGTGACCGTGCCTCGAACCTCGGCACCGACGGTTGGCAGCCTGCAGACACCGAAGGCGGTGACGAAGAGGGCGAGGAAGGCGAAGAGGCTGTCTATGAGGACGAAGAGTCCGAAGAGGAGGTCTCCGCCGAGAGCGAGGACGACATGTGGACCAACAACATGTACCGCCGCAAGTCGGACAACCAGAAAGAAGCCCCCAGTTCGTCGATGGTCAACAACAAAGTGCGCGTCGTCAAGGGCGGCAGCTGGAAAGACCGCGCCTACTACCTGCAGTCGAGCACGCGTCGCTTCTACGACCAGGACAAGGGCACTGCATGGATTGGTTTCCGCTGCGCCATGGACCGTCTGGGTTCGCGTGCGAAGTAAAACGGAATTGACAGTATGAAAAATCGGGCGGCTTCTACTGAACGGTTAGAAGTCGCCCTCTTTTGTGAATGAACAGAAAACGCTTTACGGCACTGCTGTTGCTGCTGCTGGCAGGGCTTCCGGCCCTGCGGGCGCAGAAACTGATAGAATATACGTCGGGCATGGGCTCGCGCGACCCCGAGCGCACGTCGGTGTGGATATTGTACCAGGACGTCGTGGCCACCCACGAGGGCATGGTGCTCAACGCCGATTCGGCCCACTACGACACCGAGAAGAACAGCTTTACCGCCTTCCGCGACGTGGTGATCACCCTCAGCGACACCACGACTATCTACGGCGACATGCTCTTCTACGACGGCAACACGCGCATCATTGACATCTGGGCGGACACGGTGGTGCTCATCGACGGTGGCAATGTGCTTAAGGCCAACCATATGACCTATGAGCGCAATACCTCGACGGCCTACTATAACGAGTGGGGGCACGGCACCAGTGCCGACCGCACCCTCGACAGCCGACAGGGGCAGTACAACTCGGCCATCAAGGTTTTCTACATCTACAACGACGTGCAGCTGGCCGACTCGACGATGCGTCTGGTCACCGACACCCTGGTGTACACCACCGAGGACAAGGTGGCACACTTCCGCAGCGCCACGCGTATCTATAGTGATTCGTCGATGATATACAGCGAGCTGGGCGACTATAACACTGACACCCGCTATGCGAGTTCCTACCGTGCATCGCACGTGGAGAACCAGGGCCACATGATTGACAGCGACACGCTGTACTATGACGAGGAGGAAGAGTACGGCAGGGCTTACGGCAATGTCAGGATCAAGGACACTGACAACGACATCACCTGCTCGGGACGCTACGGTGAGACGCATCGCAAACGTCATTTCTCCTTCGTCACCGACAGCGCGCATGTGCTCTTTGTGGACAACGGCGACTCGCTGTTCATGCACGGCGACACCGTCTATCTCACCACCGACAGTACCAACCACCTGGAGACCGTGAGGGCCAACTACAAGGTCAAAGTGTTCCGCCGCGATGCGCAGGCCATGTGCGACTCAACGTTCTACAGCGCCAAGGACTCGGTGCTGACGCTTTATTACGACCCCGTGGTGTGGTATGAGCACTACCAGTGCACGTCGGACACCATAGAGCTGCACCACGACACGGCGGGAGTCAGCGTGGTGTATCTGCGGACGGACTGCTTTGTGGTGGAACAGGTGGATCGCGAGAAATACAACCAGATGAAAGGACGGCAGGGAGTAGTCTACTTCAGGGAAGGGGAGCCTCTCTACGCCGACATATTGAGCAACGCGCAGATGGTGTACTACATCACCGACGAAGCCCCGGACGGCAAGCCGCAGCTGGTGGGTGCCAACGTGGGCATAGGTACGGACATGCGCATATACTTCGACACTACGCATGCCGCATCGCGCGTGGTCACATACGACAAGCCCGACATGCAGACCTATCCTGTCATGGAGTTGCCGGAGGAGATGAAGAGGCTGCAGGACTTCAGGTGGCTGACGGCGCGCAGGCCCCGGTCGCCGGAGGACGTGTTCAAATGGTGACACAGGAAGTGCCATTTTGTCATAGAATGAAGTGACAAGATGTCAGTCAAGACTGCTATGGCAGCCTTTTTGCTGTTATTATGCAAAAAAACAACTACGATATGAGCAAAAAAGAGAATAATACCGCAGAGACGGAAGAGAAGAAGGGGCAGCCTGTGGAGGAACAGCCGGCAGGGCAGGCAGCCGAACCGACCAAGGAACCGGCAGCAGAGGCCGACACCGAGACCGCGGAGACAGAGAAGGTGCAGGAACTCGGAGAGAAGCTCGCCTCGTTGAACGACAAGTATCTGCGCCTGTATTCAGAATACGAGAACTACCGCAAGCGCACAAACCAGGAGAAAGCCGACTTGCTGCTCAACGGGAGCCGCGAGATGATGAAGGCCATACTGCCCGTCATAGACGACTTTGAGCGCGCGCTGACTGCCACAGGCAACGATGAAGGCGTGCAGTTGATATACAACAAGATGATGAAGATATTGGAGCAGAAGGGCCTGAAGGCCATGGAGGTGAAGGGTGAGAAGTTCGACGAGAACCTCCATGAGGCCATCACGCGCATACCTGCCGCCCAGGAAGACCAGAAAGGCACGGTGGTGGACGTGGTGGAGAAAGGCTACTACCTCAACGACAAGGTGCTGCGCTACGCCAAAGTGGTGGTGGCATTTTGAGAAATAAGAAGAGCAAGGAGTGCGTGGAGAGCAGGGAGTAGAGCTGGTGCAACGGACGCACGAAAAACAAGGAGCAAAGGAGGATAAACACTATGGCAGCAAAGAGAGACTACTATGAAGTGCTCGGGGTGGGCAAGAATGCCACCCCCGAAGAGTTGAAGAAAGCCTATCGCAAGCTGGCCTTGCAATACCACCCGGACCGTAACCCCGGCGACAAGGAAGCCGAGGAGAAGTTCAAGGAGGCTGCAGAGGCATACGATGTGCTCAGCAACCCTGAAAAGAAGGCCCGCTACGACCAGTACGGCCATGCCGGTGTCGACGGAGCCTATGGGCAGGGAGGCATGGACATGAACGATATTTTCTCGCAGTTCGGCAGCATTTTCGGCGACTTGTTCGGCGGAGGCTTCCGCACGGGTTTTACAGGTTTCGGAGGTGGCGGTGGCGCCACACGCCGTGTGCTGCGGGGGACCAACCTGCGCATAAAGGTGAAGCTCGGCCTGGAAGAGATTGACAGCGGGTGCGAGAAGAAGATAAAAGTCAGCAAGTATGTGCCCTGCAAGACGTGTAACGGAACCGGTTCGCGCGATGGCAAGACCGAGGTGTGCCCGCACTGCCACGGCACGGGAGTGGTCACCGAGACCAAGCGCACCATGCTCGGCATGATGCAGACGCAGAGCGCCTGCCCCCATTGTGGTGGCGAAGGCAGGGTGGTGAAAGACAAGTGCCACGACTGTCATGGCGACGGTATCGTCAAGAGTGACGAGATTATCACCATCAAGATACCGGCCGGTGTGCAGGACGGCATGCAGCTGGCCATGCAGGGACAAGGCAATGCCGCTCCGCGCGGTGGCATAGCGGGCGACCTGATAGTGCTCGTGGAAGAGCAGGAGCACGAGGTGTTCGAGCGTCAGGACGCCAACCTTTACTATAATGCCTTCATCACATTCAGTGAGGCTGCCCAGGGCGCTTCGGTGGAGATACCGACCCTTGGGGGCAAGGTGAAGATAAAGATTGAACCCGGCACCCCGTCGGGTCGCGTGGTGCGTCTGCGTGGCAAAGGGTTGCCTGTGTTCAACGGCTACGGCAGGGGAGACCTGCTGGTGTGCTTGAACGTATGGGTGCCGAAGAGCCTTACGAAAGAAGAGAAAAAGATGCTTGACGAGTTGCAGAAGCACGACAACTTCAAGCCCAACCCGACAAAGCAGGAGCGCGGTTTCTTTGACAAGATGAAAGAGATGTTCAACTGATGACAGAGGCTTTCCTGCAATACGTGTGGCAACATCAGTTGCTTGATGGCGGGCTGACTACCACGGATGGTCAGCCTGTTGCGGTGTTGCGGGCTGGCGAGTTGAACACCGACGCAGGCCCTGACTTCTTCGGTGCCAGGGTGCGCATAGGAGGAGTGGAATGGGCTGGCAATGTGGAGGTCCACATACATACATCGGACTGGAATGCGCATGGGCACTCGTCGGATGCGGCATACAACAATGTGGTGCTGCATGTAGTGTATGACCATGACTGCGAGGTGAGGCTTCAGGACGGCAGGACGCCTTCCACCCTTGAGCTGAAGCGCTTTCTGCATCCTTCGCTGATTGCCAGTTATGACAGGCTGATGAGACCGTCGGAGGGTGGTGTGGTGCCGTGTGGCAGCGATGTCGCAAGTGTGCCACAGTTTGTGGTGAAGTCTTTTATGGACAGGCTCGCCGTGGAGCGTGTGGCGGCCAAGACGGAGGCTGTGAAACGGTTGCTCGAAGAAAGTCGCGGAGGATGGGAGCAGACATGCTACTGGCTTATGGCGCGGTACTTTGGAGGAAAGATCAACGCCCTACCGTTTGAGTTGCTCGCCAAGTCCACGGATCAACGTCTGTTGGCCAGATGGAAGGACAACCCGCAGAGGGTGGAGGCCTTGCTGATGGGGCAGGCCGGGTTGCTGGAAGGTTATTTTGAGGATGAGTACCCGCGCATGTTGCAGAACGACTATGAGGCGATACGCACGGGGGCTTCGTTGAGGCCCATAGGCGGCCATTTGTGGCGTTATTACTGTATCAGGCCGTCGAGTTTCCCGACCATACGTATCAGCCAGTTTGCACATCTGGTATCGGCCTCGTCGAACCTTTTCTCCACGCTGCTTGCCATGACAGACGTCAAAGAGATGGTGAAACTGTTTGACCAGAAAGCGTCGGCCTACTGGGACAATCATTACAGGTTTGACACGGTGGCGGCAAAAACGACGGAAAAAAATGTTGGCAAGATGCAGGCGCAGTTGCTGATAATCAATGCGTGGGTGCCGCTGCTGTTTCTTTACGGCGTCATGCAGGGGAACCAGGCGTACAAGGAGCAGGCCATGGATCTGCTCATGCAGCTGCCTGCCGAAGATAATAATGTGATACGCCGCTGGCAGGCTGTCGGTCTTGAGCCTGCCAATGCGGCGGAGAGCCAGGCCCTGTTGCAGCTTGACGGTGCATACTGTCGTAACAGCAGGTGCCTGGAATGCAGTATAGGCTTTCAAATACTGAAGCACAAATGAATATAAGTGAGATTGGAACAATAGTGAAGCCCAGTGAGGCTCATGTGGTGACCCCCGAAGTGGAGGTGCGGCGACTGCTCACGGACAGCCGACGCCTTGGCGACACGCGGGGCACCGTTTTTTTTGCGATAACGACAAGCCGCAACAGCGGCGTGAAGTATATAGACAGCTTGTACCGCAAGGGTGTGAGGGCCTTTGTGGTGCCGAAAGATTGCAATGTCTATTATGAAGATGCCAATATTTGGCATGTGGAGGATGTTGTCTTGGCACTGCAGCAGATTGTTGCCGCCCATAGGCAACAGTTTGATATTCCCGTCATAGGCATTACCGGCAGCAACGGCAAGACGATTGTCAAGGACTGGCTGGTGCAGCTTCTGTCGGCGGAGGGCCATGTGGCATCGAGCCCTAAAAGCTATAACTCGCAGATAGGGGTGCCGCTGTCGGTGTGGCACATGAGTGCCAAGGACAAGATAGGAGTTTTTGAGGCTGGCATATCGGAGGTAGGGGAGATGCAGCGCTTGCAGAAAGTCATTTGCCCTACGGTGGGACTCTTCACCAACATTGGGCAGGCTCACGACGAAAACTTCCTGACACGAGGACAGAAGATTGCAGAAAAGCTGCAGCTGTTCACCCATTGTGAGACTCTTGTTTATTGCATAGACCATAAAGATATTCACTCGTCGGTGAGTGGATTGGAGAGCTTCAAGAGAGTGAGGCTCTTCACGTGGGGCGAGAGCGAGGAAGCAGACGTAAGGCTGCTCGGTGCGGAGGTGCATGGCAATGTGTCGGTGTTGAGCGTGAGATTCGACTGTTCGGATTTCCAGGTGACCATACCGTTTGTAGATATGGCGTCGCAAGAAAACGCCATGCACTGTGTCGCCATGATGCTGTATCTCGGCTACGACGCGGAGACGATAGTGGCTCGATGTGCAAAGCTGACGCCTGTGGAGATGCGTCTCGAAATGAACGAAGCCACAGGCAACAGCCTGCTCATAAACGATAGCTACTCACTCGACATCAATTCGCTCAACATAGCGCTCGATTACCTTGGGCATGTCAACCAGCATCATAACAAGGCCATCATAATCAGTGACCTTATGCAGACTGGACTTCCGGAGCGAGACCTTTATTCGCAGGTGGCGTCGCTGGTAAGGCAGCACGGGATTACGTATATGGTAGGCATAGGCGATGCATTGGGGCGTTGCAGGACTATGTTCGACGATGTGGATGCGGAGTTTTATCCGAGCACACAAGCATTCATTGACGAATTCAACATAGACAAACTGCAGAACTGCACCATATTGCTTAAGGGGGCCAGAGTCTTTGGCTTTGAGCGTATTGCCAAGCTCTTGCAGAAGAAGAACCACGAGACTGTGATGGAGGTGAACCTCGATGCGCTTGTGCACAACCTTAATTTCTATCGGTCAAGGCTCAGACATACGACCAAGCTAATGGCTATGGTGAAGGCATCAAGCTACGGGGCCGGAAGAGTAGAGGTGGCCTCGGCCTTGCAATATAGTGGTGTAGACTACCTGACTGTGGCATACGCCGACGAGGGTGTTGACCTGCGCCGTGGTGGCATAAAGCTACCCATCATGGTCATGAATCCCGAGGAGGCATCGTTTGATGATATTATACGCTACCGCCTTGAGCCTGATATTTATTCGTTCCGTATCCTTGACCTTTTTGCTGCACGCCTGCAGCTGCTTTCACTCGGGTTTCCATACCCGGTGCATGTGGAGTTCGACACAGGTATGCACAGGCTTGGGTTTAGTGGCGACGATGTGAAGAGGCTTGTTGGAAGACTTGAAGAACTGCATGATCTGCTTAAGGTGGAGAGCGTGTTCACACACTTGGCCTGTGCCGACGACCCTGCCATGGACGACTTCACCCGTATGCAGATAGACCGTTTCAAGACTTGGAGTGCTACTCTGCCTGGCATAAAGCATATCCTTAACTCCTCAGGTATCACCAGGTTCCCGGAAGCACAACTCGATATGGTGCGCCTTGGCATAGGCCTTTATGGTGTCAGTCCAGAACCGGACATACAGAAGAACCTGAAGCAGGTGAGCCGGCTCGTGTCGCGTATATCGCAGGTGAAAAATATACCAGCTGGCGACACTGTGGGCTATAACTGTCGCTGGCGTGCAGAGAGACCGTCGCGCATAGCGATTATCACCATAGGTTATGCCGATGGTCTGTATCGTCGCCTCGGCTATGGCAAAGGTCGTGTGCTCGTAGGTGGTCATGAGGCTCCTATTATCGGTAGCGTGTGCATGGATATGTGCTTTATTGATGTCACCGACATAGACTGTCGGGAGGGAGACCGTGTGGTTATATTCGGCGAGGGCGACCTTTTGCAGCGCAATGCCAAGGAAGCCGGCACAATACCATACGAACTGCTGACTGCGGTGTCGCCGCGTGTGAAAAGAATATACTATCATGATGAATAATGGCTTACAACGAAACTTTTTTGCCTCTTTTTGCGTTTATAGTGATGTTTTATGAAGAAGATTGCGCTTGAAGAACTTGGCGAGATGTTTGCCAAGGGTATGAATATAAGGGCCGACATAGTGCCTGTTATTGATGAGAACGACGAAGACCTGCTCCTCAGCGACAGTAGCATAGAGGATGAAATGCCATTGTTGCCAGTCCTCGACCAGGTGCTATTGCCGGGAGTGCTGTTGCCGATAGCGGCCAGCCGTGAAAAGTCTCGCAAACTACTTGACGATATAAAGGGAACCGGCCGTCATATCCTTGTCTTTACACAGAACAACAATGCCGACGACCCCACGGAACTCGACCTGTACCCTGTTGGTGTCGTGGCCAAGGTGTTGAAGGTTTTTGAGTTCAAGAAAGATGTCACTATTGCCGTCCTGCAGGGTGTCATGCGCTGTCACTCTCTCTTTGTGAGCCGTTCGGTTCCCTATATGATAGGTCGTGTCACGCTTGCTCCCGAAAACGACGAGGGGATGCACACCCCGGCATTCAAGCGCAAGATGAAGCGCCTGCGCACCCAGTATGGCGAGTTGCTACGCATGCGCATGCCTGATGACGAGATGGGGTCTATGCTCAGTGGCATAGGCAGCGACAAGATATTTGTCAATTTCGCTGCCGCCCACATGGAACTTGACGCCCATTCAAAGTATGAGTTTCTGGCATGCGACACCTACACTGCCCGCGTGGACAAGATGCTTACCCACATGGGTACTCTGAAAGGGTTGGAGGAATTGCGCCGTGAGATAGACCAGAAGACCAGCGAAACCATTGGCCGTCAGCAACGCGAGTACTTCCTCCGCCACCAGCTTGACGTCATACAGGAAGAGCTGGCCGAGGGTAATGGCGAGGATGCAGCCATGAGCAACAACCCTGATGTTGTCGAGTTGCGCCAGAAGGCAGAAGGCGCAACATGGGACGCTCAGGTAAAGACTCTTTTCGACAAGGAACTGAAAAAGCTCGCCAAGCTCTCGCCCATGTCGCCAGATTACTCCATGCAGTTCACTTATCTGGAAACACTCACCGAAGTACCGTGGCATAAAGTTATTGAAGAAAAGTCGGACATTGCAGATGCACGCCGTGTCATGGATGCCGACCACTATGGCATCGAGAAGGTAAAAGACCGTATCATAGAGTATATGGCGGTCATGAAGCGACGTCGCGAGAACCATTTGGCCACTTCCGAGGCCAATGTGCTCTGCCTCGTTGGCCCCCCGGGCACGGGTAAGACCAGCATCTGCCGCAGCATCGCGCGGGCCATGGGGCGCCCCTATCGGCGTGTGGCTCTTGGCGGTTTGCACGACGAGGCTGAAATCCGCGGTCATCGTCGCACTTATATAGGTGCCATGCCAGGCCGCATCGTGCAGGAACTCGTCCATGCGGCTTGCTGTAATCCTGTATTTGTTCTCGATGAGATTGACAAAGTGCAACACAATAGCTATTCAGGCGACCCCACTTCAGCCCTCCTCGAAGTGCTTGACCCCGAGCAGAACAGTCACTTCCACGACAACTACCTCGGCGTTGAGGTGGATCTTTCAAACGTCTTTTTCATTGCCACCGCTAACAACCTTAGTGAAGTTCCTGCTGCTCTGCTTGACCGCATGGAGGTCATTGACTTCAGCGGTTACGTGCTTGAGGAAAAGTTGGAGATTGCTCGTCGCCACCTTCTGCCGCGTATCTTGAAAGACAACATGATAGACGGGCGTAGTCTGAAGTTCAGCCAGGGCATGCTCACAAGAGTCATCAATGAGTACACGCGTGAAGGCGGTGTGCGCCAGTTGGAGAAACAGCTCGGCAAGCTTGTGCGCCATCGTGTGGTGATGTGCGAGACGGGCAAGAAAACACGTGCTTCCATAGAGGCTGATGAACTGAAGGAAGTCCTCGGCTTGCCCATACATGACGGCTCGCACCGTGGCAAGGAACCACGTGAGGGTGTGGTTACGGGACTTGCCTGGACTCCTGTTGGAGGTGAGATTCTTTTTATCGAGAGCTCGTTGAGTGCGGGTAAAGGTACCCTGACAATGACGGGCAACCTGGGCGACGTTATGAAAGAGTCAGCCACGCTTGCCTTCGAATACATCAAGTCTAACGCCGCTACGCTGGGCGTAGATGCAGGTGTTATAGCCAAGAGCGACATCCACATACATGTTCCCGAGGGCGCCACACCCAAGGACGGTCCCTCGGCAGGCATAACGATGTTCGTCGCGATGGTCTCCGTTTTCACTCACCGCAAGGTGAGACCGGATTTCGCCATGACTGGAGAGATAACCCTCCGTGGAGATGTGACCCCTGTTGGCGGTATTAAGGAGAAAATCCTCGCCGCCAAGCGTGCCGGCATCACAGATATCGTGCTCTGTCGCGACAACCGACGCGATGTGGAGGATATCAATGCGTCATATATAGACGGCCTGACATTCCATTACATAGATACTGTCAGCGACGCTTTGCCACTGGTACTCATGGCGGAAAAAGGCGTTAGGAAAACTGTACGCAAACGAACAAAATAGCCCCTTCAGTCATGCTACACAAACACTTGTTCCTGTTTTTTGCAGTCCTTTGTCTCACCATGCAGCCTTCGGTGCTGTGCGCCCAGGAGTCGGCCTTCAGTGCCACGCAGCAGAAGATGGCACTCCTGCCTGGCGACGTCTGCAATGTGTCCATCGTCGATGGCAGCATGTATTGCTATGCCTCGCAGGTGCTTCTTGTAGCGCAGCGCAGTGGTGAACAGCTTCTTGGCTTCTGGGCTGACACGGCTTTTGTGCGTCTCGAGGAGAACATAGAGTATATCGTGCGCCAGCCAGGCACTGGCGATCTATACTTCACGCAGCGCAACAAGCACGACCAGTCTTACCTCTACTGCTATCGCCAGCCCGAGGGTAAGAAGGGTAGGGTGAAGAGGGTGCGCATGGGAGGTATGACTGTGGAGCACCCAACTTTTACCGCCGATGGCCGCATAATGATATTTTCATCGGCTGCAGGTCGGCGCTCCTTCGGTGGCCAGGACCTGTGGTATTCTCTCTACGAGGATGGCCGTTGGTCAAAGCCCATGAACCTTGGCAACCGCATAAACACAGAGTATGATGAGGTGACGCCCTCAGTCTACCGCGATTGTCTCCTCTTTTCCTCCAATGGGCACGACACCGACCATGCCTACCTCAACATCTACTCCACGCGCCTCATCTCCGACCGTGTTACGGGTGACACAGTTGGCATGCTTCAGATAGGTCGCTGTCGCGTACAGAAACTCCCCGAACCTATCAATAGCTCCGACGCCGATGACTTCGATATGACCGTCGACACCGTCAGCAACTTTGGCTATTGGGTGTCTAAGCGCGTCGAGAGCGACAGTGACTCGCAGCTCTACTCTTTCAGTGGCAGCCTCGACGGCGTCCTTCTGTGGGGCCGTGTCACCGATAAGTACGACACCCCACTCTTAGGTGTCCGTGTTGCCGCATCGCAGCAAGGCGTTACCGTTTGCACCGCCGTCACCGACAGCGATGGCTTCTACCGCCTCTACCTGCAGAGTGACCAGTACTATGACCTTGCCTTCAACCTCCACGGCTACTTTGTCTCCTATGAAGTGCTCAACACAGCCAAGAGTAGCGACGAGTTTCTCATTGCAGAAGACAGGCTTGACGTAGCCCTCGACCGTCTTCTCCTCGACCAACGCATCTACTACACAGACCTTTTTGGGCCAAACGTTGACCTTGAATTAAGCGACTATGGCAAGACCCAGCTCGCACCACTTGTGCGTTTTCTCACCGACAATCCTGAGATGAGTGTAGAAATGACACTTTCTAACGACGTCACCGACGACGCCAAGTTTAACGAATACCTCACGTCTCATCGTCTCCAAACGCTTGAGAACTATCTCTATGGCGTTCTGCCGCCTACGGTCGCTCTCAAACTCGAGAATGCTTGTACCGGTCCTTCGGGATGCTCGGGAGGTACTGGGTTGTCACGTCTGACGGTTGTCATCAGTGACAGCGAAGATTAGTCGGGCATATTGTTGTAAAGGTTAGGAGAACCAGTGTACAGTGTGTTATACTGGTTCTCTTTTTTTCGGAGTCTCTACTCTACGGTGTCCATACGGCCAGATGTGATGGGATTTCCGTCGTGATGCCGTGGTGGCACTGTCTGGCTTCTTGATATGAATGATTGGCGTTGGATGGTATATATAAAAAAAGTCGGGGTGAAAAGACTCGAACTTTCGACCCCTTGCACCCCATGCAAGTGCGCTAGCCAACTGCGCCACACCCCGAACTTTTACTCAGCTTTCTGTCGCTGAAATCGGGTGCAAAGGTACTACTTTTTTGTGATATGGCAAAATTTTTTTTTGCCCCGAAGTGAATGCTGTCTGCTGGTAGCTTGATTTGTAGTCTATTGCACCGATAAATTTTATGCCTATAGTAGGTCGGCGAGAGTCCAAAGCCTGTTAGAATTGGAGCCTTTAATGAGGATGGTAAAGCCTTTTGGGCACTCCGTGCGCAGTGTGTCTGCGGCTTCTTCGGTGGTGGCGAAGAGCTGCATGCCGGAGGGCAGTCTGATGCCATCGAACTCGTGTCCGATAAGGATGCAGTGGTCAAGACCACATTGCTCCAATGTGTCCACAAGTTGTTGGTGTTCTTGACGCGATGCCGGGCCGAGTTCGCGCATGGCGCCTATGATGGCGGCTTTGTGTGGTGCCTTGATGTCGGCGAAGGCTTTGAGAGCTGCGGCCATGGAGGATGGGTTTGCGTTGTAGCAGTCGAGGTAGAGGCTATTGTGTTCGGTCTGCTTCCACTGAGAACGCTGGTTGGCGGGTGTGTACTGCTCTATAGCCTCTTTGATGTCGAAAGGCTCCACGCCGAAGTGAAGACCCACGGCGACGGCTGCCATGGCGTTGTCGAAGTTATAGGCTCCGAGGAGGTGGCTGTGGACGTTGTAGACGTTGTCTCCAACCTCGAAGTAGAAGTGCATATAGGGGTTGCTGCCGACGTATGTGCCCCGGATGTCGGCATCGGCTGCGGTGCCGTATGTGAGCAGTCCGAGTGGCGTATGCCCTATGGCTTCGGGGCTGAGGATGGGCTGACCGGGTGCATAGGCTGGAATGACGGAAGGTGTGTCTGGGATGGTTGCCAGCTTTTGCGCTTCGCGCATGAGGATGTCGTTGTCGGCATTCTCGAAGACGAGGCCGTGCTTGGCGGCGAGATGGCGGTATAGTTCGGTTTTTGTACGTATAACCCCATCAAAGCTCCCGAAGCCTTCCAGATGGGCACGCCCAACATTGGTGATCAGGCCGAAGTCTGGGTCTGCAATACCGCACAAGTCGGCAATCTCACCCGGATGGCTGGCGCCCATCTCGACGATGGCTATCTGGGTGTCGGCGGGAATGGCGAGTATCGTTAAAGGCACGCCGAGGTGGTTGTTGAAGTTGCCGGCTGTTGCCGAGGTTTTATAGCGTTTTGCGAGGACGGCGTGGACCAACTCCTTGGTGGTTGTCTTGCCGTTGGTGCCCGTGATTCCTATCACGGGTATTGTCAGGTGGCGTCGGTGTTCGCGTGCCAGCTCCTGCAGGGTGGCGAGCACGTCTGGCACCACGATGCAGCGGTCGTCGACCTTGTACTGAGGGTCGCTGATGACGCATAGTGCGGCGCCCTGCTCAAGTGCTTGCGGTGCGAAGGCGTTGCCGTCGAAGTTTGCGCCGCGGAAGGCGAAGAATATGCAGCCCGGGGTGATTGCGCGCGAGTCTGTGGTTACATGACGACTTGCGAGATATGCGTTGTAAAGTTTATCTATCATTGTATTAATGGCAATATTTCCTGTTCAAAGATGTCGCGACGTATGATGCGGTAGTGTGGGTTATAGGCGGCCTTGAAGGCGGCGCTGTGGCTGACCACGTATCTGGGGTCTGGTGTGGGCAGACCTTCCGCGCTGCGCACCATAGCATCGGCCAGTTGTTCGGCGGTGATGGCGCCGTGCTGTACAAGGCTTAGGTTCACGCGCACGAAGTTGCTGTCGCACAGGGTATATTCGTAGGGAGGCATGCCGCTGAGGCTGTCCATTGTTTCAAGCTCGGCAGTGATGTAGCGCAAGGCAGCGGTGGAGTCGGTGAGCAGGTGTCCGGGCCCGTACAGGTCTTGGAAGACCATCTTGTATAGGTCTGTGGGCTCTGCTGCCGGGTATTGCTCTGAGTATGCAATAAGAGCTTCCGCACAGCTGTTGCATGTGGTCTCGTGTGCTTTTTGCTGGCAAGAGGCAAGCATGACGACTGCGAACAAGACGGTGGCTGTTTTTTTCATTGTTCTGTGTGTTTAACTATCAATATGCTTAATTCCCACAGCAGGTATATCGGCACCGACACCAGCGCCAGCGTGAAGGGGTCTCCGGTGGGGGTGATGACGGCTGCGATGATGACGATGGCCACGATGGCATGACGGCGGTATTTCTTCATGAAGTCGGCCTTGAGCACCCCGATTTTGGCCAGCAGCCAGCAGAGCACCGGCAGTTCGAACACCACCCCCATCACCAGGCTCATGACTCCCAGTACGGAGATATAGCTCGACAGCGTGATGGTGTTGGCTACATCGGCGCTCACTTGGTAGCCTCCGAGGAAGCGTACGGTGAAGGGGAAGATGATGAAATAGTTAAGGACAATACCTCCGAGGAAGAGTAGGTAGCCTGCAGCCACAGCGCGTATAGCCAATCGTCGTTCCGTGCTGTAGAGTCCTGGTGCCACGAAGGCGAAGAGTTGGTAGATAATGTATGGCGAGACTAAGAGCAGTCCTGCCCATAAGGCCACGCGCATGTGAGTGAGAAACTGCTGCGTGAGCTCCACGTTGATGAGCTGCATGTCGGCGGGTTTTGGGTGCAGGATGACGGAGAAGAGGGCGTCCTTGAAGCAGAAGCAACCCACGGCCGCCACCACGGCCGCCAGCAGCACATACCAGATGCGCCGCCGCAACTCGTCAAGGTGCTCCCAGAAGGTCACTCGTTTCTCTTCCCTTTGTCTTTTTCCGGATTGCCGTTCTCGCGTTCGTCAATCCCGTTGACGCCGTCCTTGAAACTTTTGACGCCCTTGCCGAGGCCTTTCATCAGTTCGGGAATCTTCTTGCCGCCGAAAAGCAGCAGCAGCACCAAGACGATAATGAGGATTTCCCATGTGCCCAGAAATAACAGCTTCATACCAATGAATCTTTAAGTTTATTAGTGTAATCTTCAATCATGCGCATCTTGTCGGGGATGGCAATATGTTGTGGGCAGTGCGTAAGGCATTCGCCGCAGTTGATGCAGTGGTCGGCCTGGCGCAGCCGTGCGATGCTTTTGTCATACGTGGTGAGGAATGCGCGTCGGGCACGGCGGTACTCGCGCTGCTCCACGGTGCCTTCGGTGGCGATGTTGCCATCCATGAGGCTTTTGTTGTAGAAGGAAAAGATGCCGGGTATATCCAGGCCGTAGGGGCACGGCATGCAATACTGGCACGAGGTGCATGGAATGGCAGGGTAGTGGGCGAACTCGTCGGCCACGCGTTCCAGCAGCTGCATCTGTGTCTCGCTGAGTGGCAGTACGGGGCAGTGGCTGCGCACGTTGTCCTCCACGTGTTCCATGGCGCTCATGCCGCTGAGCGACGTCATGATGCGCGGGAACATGCCGAGGTAGCGGAACGCCCACGATGCAAGGCTGCGGTCGGGCTCGCTTGCCTTGAGTCGTGCCGCCATGGTGTCGTTGAGTGCCGCCAGCCTGCCGCCGAGCAGCGGCTCCATGATGACTATGGGTATCTCGCGCTTGTCGAGCTCCGTGTACAGGTGCTCTGCGTTGACGTTCTCCGGCTCTATCTCGTGGGCGTAGTGCCAGTCGACATAGTTCATCTGTATCTGTGCGAAATCCCAGTGGTACTTGTCGTGCAGGGCCACCACTTTGTCGAATTCGCTCTGCTCGCCGTGGAACGACCAGCCGAGGTTGCGTATATGTCCTTTCTCCCGTTCTTCCAGCAGGAAGTCTATCATGCCGTTGTCCACGAAGCGTTTCTCAAAGTCGCTCTTCCCGTCGGGGTCCACGCCTCCGAAGGAGTGCAGCAGATAGTAGTCTATACTGTCGACCTGCAGGTTCTCAAACGACTTCTTGTACATCTCCATGCTTGCTTCCCGCGTCCAATTGCGGAAGTTGCTCAGCTTGGTGGCCACGAGCCATTTCTCCCTTGGGTGACGGCTGAGGGCTATGCCCGTAGCCGTCTCTGACATGCCCTTGAGGTAGACCGGGGATGTGTCGTAGTAGTTCACGCCGTGCTCCATGGCGTAGTCCACCATGCGGTTGATAAGCTCTTGGTCAAGCACCGCGTTGGGGTCTTTGCGCAGGTCGCCGCCGCCCACCACGGGCAGCCTCATCATGCCGAAGCCCAGCAGGCTCACCTGCTGGCCGTGGCTGTCGGTGCGATAGGTCATAGAGCCCTGCGGCACCTCACCCGTGGCAAACCCCTCGGCCTTTGTGCCTTTGGGGTTGTCGCAGCCGGCCGCCATGGCGGCTCCCGCCACGGCGGCTCCTGCCAATCCTTTGAGAAATGCTCGTCTTTCCATTTGTGTTTGGGTTATCGCTTGTCAGCTTGCTCCTTGAGTTGTTTGCGTTTCTTGCCGCTCGCCCAGAAGCCGTACACCTCGCTGACATTGCCGGCGGTGGAGAAGGCCTCGATCTTCTCGTCCTTCATCCAGGCCAGTATCTTGCTGAACTCGTCCTTGGTGAGCAATACTTCAAGCTCTATGCTCTTCTCGCCGCTGTAGCCGCCCGTGACCTCGTAGAGGGTGCAGCCGCGGTGCAGCTCATTGATGATGTACTTGCGTATGCGTTCGTAGTCCTTGCTGACGATGCAGAGGCGCTTGTGGTTGTTGAGCGTGGCTGTGAAGTAGTCGACCACCAGGCCGTTGATCCAGGTGCCGATGAGGCCGATGATAACCATGCGGAATGGGTTGATGGCGAAAGCCGTGCAGCAGATGACGGCACCTGCTATTGACACCGAGGCGCCGATGTCGAAGTGCAGGTACTTGTTCACAATCTTGGCCAGTATGTCGAGGCCGCCAGTCGATGCGTTGATGCTGAACATCAGGGCCTGTGAGGCGCTGAGCAGCAGCACGAAGCAGCAGAGGTCGAGCCATGGGTCGCCCATGATGGAGGCCGAGCCGGTGATGGGGTTGTGGTTGGCCAGAATGTATTCTCCGGCGGCGTTCTTGGCATCCCACGGCAGTATCTTGGCCCAGAGGTCGGCCAGCGGGCCGAGGATAAGTGCTGTGTAGACGGTCTTTGCTCCGAACTCCTTGTTGATGAGCAGGAATGCCAGTATCAGCAGCACAATGTTGATGACCATGATCAGGGTGCCGAGCGAGATGTTGATGCCCACGCCCTCGAATATCTTGGTCAGCACGATGGAGAGGCCGCTGATAGTGCCGATGATCAGTTTGCTCGGCACAAGGAAGTAGTAGACGGCGGCGGCGGTCACAGCCATGCCCAGCGTCATGATGATCAGTTCTTTCCAGAATTTCCAAGTACCCATGTACTTTACGAAATCAATCAGAGATTGTTTGATGTTAAAGCTCATTGTTTGTGTTATTTTTTTTGTTTTTTTTTAGATTTCAGTGTGTATCTCGCGGCCTTCCACGTAGATGGCCGTCATGGGACGTGCCGGGCAGTAGTACTCGCATGCTCCGCAGCCGAGGCAGCGGGCCTCGTTGACGGCGGGCTTGCCGTCGACCATGCTGATGGCTGCCGAGGGGCAGTGGCGGGCGCAGGTGCCGCAGCCGATGCAGTTGTCCTTAAGCACCACGGCCACGCCGATACTGATGGCAGTCTTCTCCTCCTTGCCGATGGGCTGTATAGCCCCCGCCGGACACACCTCGCTGCAGCGCGTGCATGCCATGCGGCAGTAGCCGTCGGTGTAGTTCATCTCGGGCTGCATGAGGCTCTCCAGCTTGGTCGAGGGGCGCAGCACCTTCTCGGGGCACTGGCTCACACACAGCTGGCAGGCTGTGCAGCGTGTGCTGAAGTTCTTCAGGCTCAGGGCTCCGAAAGGCTTGAGTGGAGTTTTGCGCAGGGGCACCTGCTTGCCCGTCAGGGCTGCGAGGCCGCCGTCCATCTTCTGTTCCTGGGCCTGCAACGCCATGGTGGTTCCCACGGCCACGGTGCTCGCCACGAATTTGCGGCGGCTGTCGTCCACAGGCTTCGTGCTCTCCGCCGGCTGTTTCCCGCCGAGGCTTATGGCTCCCACCGGGCACTGCGCGAGGCAGTTCCAGCAGTCCACGCAGCGCGAGTGATCCACCGTCTTGTTGTCGATGTCTATGCACATGGCCTTGCAGCCGTGCTCGCACTTGCGGCAGCCCACGCACTTTGTGGCGTCGATTCTGATGCCGAAGAGGCGGTGCTTGGACAGCAGGCCCAACAGCGTGCCCACGGGGCAGATAGTGTTGCACCACAGGCGTCCCATGGTGAAGCTCATAAGTCCGATGACCACCAGCGTCGCTATTGCCACCCACTGAGCCAGCCCCGTGGCGTGCAGCCCCGTCACCATGCGGGCGTAGGCGCTGTAGGGTGCTATGAGCACCGCTATGCTGTTCATCCCCACGAGCATGGCTATTACGAAGAGCGCCAACACCGTGTAGCGCAGCCAGTTGGCAGGCTTGCGGTAGCGATAGGGGCGTTTTTTGCCGAAGATGAGCTTGTGCGCCCATACGAAGAGGTCCTGGAAGATGCCCATGGGACACACCACGGCGCAGTAGAAACGGCCGATGACCAGCGTGACAAGCAGTATGGCGACCACCACCACGACGTTCAGAGCCAGTATGGCTGGCAACAGCTGCACTTTGGGTATCCATCCCAGCCAGTGGCGCAGCACACCCGTGGTGTCGAGCAGCAGCGCCGTGATGCCCAGCAGCATCAGCGCTGCCAGGGTGATGCGTATAACTTTCAGCGATTTATTCATTTGTCTTTATTTCTTGACTTCTTGATGTCTTATCGTTTTGCCTTACTGCTTCTTAAGCATGGCGTACACCGCCAGGCCGGCCACACTCTTGATGCCCGTCTTGCGGGTGATGCTCTTGCGGTGGGTGTTCACGGTGTTCACCGCGATGTTGAGCCGCTCGGCAATCTCCTTGCTGCTCAGACCCTGTGCCACAAGTTCCAGCACCTCATGCTCACGGTCGCTGAGCTGGTAGTCCTCTGCCGGCGACAGCAACAGCTCCTCTATCATAGCGTGTTTCTCCAGGTCGCGGCTGAGCTGCATGATGTCGAATACCAGCTCCATCATCTCCTCGTTCAACCGCTCGCCGGGGATATACTTGTAGATAATCTGCGTCAGGTCGGCCAGCTTGTCTTTTATGTTGTCGTGGCTCTTTGCATACTGTTCGCTCACCTTGCCCCCGTCGCGCAACCCTTCGAGCATCTGCATCAGGCTCCGCTCCTCGCGACGCACATGGTCGCGCACCTCGCGGCAGTAGTCGGCAAAGTATTTCTTCAGTATTGCCGCTGCCTGCTCGCCCACCTGCTCGGCTATATGTGCCAGATGGCGCTCCATGTGCGGCAGGCGCTCCTCGGTGTAGTAGCGGTGGCTGGCCTGCAGGTGTTCCGCCACCTTGCGGCAGTCTATGTGCGCCATCTCCTCGTCGTCTGGCAGGTAATCATCGAATGAGTATATGTTGCACACCGCGAGGAACAGCGTCTCGTCCACACCGCGCTCGCGGCACACCTCCCTCACGCTTTTTTCGCCGAAGCCCAGGGGGATGCCGAAGCGGGGCAGCATCAGTATCAAATCGTAGTTTGTCGCTATCATGTCGGCCATCTTCATGCGGCCTGTAAATATCGTTCTTCTCATATATATACGTAGTTACGTGTCGTCTACATGTCAGTTTGCTCTCGGCAAAGATACAAAAAAAAACTATATTGTCTAAAAATGATATACTTTAGTGTTTTATTCGCGATGTCGTCTCCACGACTCCCATTCGGCATATCAACGATACTAGTATCGTTGATATGCCGTACCAAATCCCTGCCGGAGGGGTGGGTGAGGGTTGGAAATATGAATTGTCGGACAGCCTTTGGCTTGATCTTGTGCAAGTAATGCAGCACAGAGTGTAAAGAGAAGCGCCTCCCCCCGTAGATGATAAAGGCGTTGATGTGGGTAGTGGTTGAAAATATCAACCATGAATTATCATTATCAGCAGTTTTGGTCTTTTAATTTGGCATGACCTGATTGTTGAGACTGTTCTGAAGCTATTGTTGGTGGGCGGCGAGGGTGGGGAGTTTGCGGAGGGCCTTGGTCTTGGTCTTGTTCAGCAGGTCGGCATAGACCTTTGTCGTCCCGATGTCCGAATGGCACATGAGTTGCTGGACAGTGTAGATGGGGACTTCTTTCGTCAGCAACAGCACGCAGAAGGTATGGCGGGCGCTGTGGAAGGAGACGGGTTTCTTTATCCTGGCCTCTTTGCACCAACGCTTCAACACCACGTTGACTTTCTGGTTGCTCTCTTCCTTGAAGACATACTCGCCGCTGCATTTCTGGCTGCGCAGCAGGGCTTCCGCTTCGGCGCACAACGGCAATCTCTCATAGGTGTCGGTCTTCTGCTGGTGGAACTCCAGCTAGACATCTCTCCCATCAGGATCCACCAGTTTCACAGGGTTCCAAGCACAATATGCATAAGGTGATATAGAGGGATACTTATCGCTCATGGGGTCAACGCTCAGCCACATGGTCATCAACTCGTGGTCCATATACCTGGCGCCGTGGTGTGCCTGCCGAGCTTGACGAGGCAAGTAACCGAAGCCGGTCTCCTCGTCGCGCTCTTTCCCGGTGAAAACGAAGGGGTAAAACCGCATGATTTTTGTTTGGTTTTGCGGAGTGGTTTTATGTACTGGCGGGGTCAAGTGATTACTACTTTCTATTTATCCATTTCATTGGGACCAGCTGTTTCCTGTTCCATCCGTATGTTCTCCACAAAAAAATAGATCATTTCTGTAGGTATGTCATATTGCCCCGACAGATAATAACTAACTAGATTTAGTTTATTTTGAAAATAACAAGTTAACATTTCAACCAAAGTGGTCGTGATAATATCAGATTCATCGCCTTTTTTGTACCAATACCGTCCAGACATTATATCTTTTATAGCAAGAATGGTAATCGTTGAAATATTGTTTTGCTTGTCACGAAGCACACCTTTCTCGTCAACATCAATTTTAGCGTCTACCTGTATATAGACCCTACATGAGCCTAATCCTTGTTCCGTATGAAGACCTACTTTCATTTTAGGTACGACTGCGTATAGGGTGAAGTCGCGGACATGGTGTTCTTCTGCTATTGGAATTGTATCAAAACTCATTTTTTCTTGTTGAGCATGACAATACATTCCCAAACATCCAAGGAAACATATAAAAAAAATTTTTCTTGTCATAAATCATTGATTTTTTAGGGAGGATTGATTGATGTTTAGAATTTTTCTAATTGGAGGGTCTGCTAGTATTTGTCCCGTAGAGTAACCCAGGCTCTTATATTCTGGTCCTGCCATCGATTGATCTAAAAAGAGATTACATGCATTGGAATAATTCTCAGCATCAAATCCCCAAAGAAATAAATGCATTATACTCTTAGTATAGGTTGAGCCGGTTCCTTTAAGAGGTGTTGTAGGATTAAGAGATCCCCATTGTTGAATCTTATCGCACATAATTGCTTCAAACAATCTGGCCCCCACTTCTCGAGTTGCAGTTTTGCCCCTCATACCATAATCATATTGATACGCATGAAATGTTTCATGAGCATAATCATTACTAACCGCATTACCCATCTCAAAATTCAATGTTTTATCATTGAATGCAGCCTTACCCTTCGACGGAATTAATGATGTATATGTATAACTTTTGGAAGATTCTATTAATTTATCTATCACTACTCTCCCTTCATCTGTTTCTGACATGTCATTTAAAAAGCCTATTGTTTTACCAATAAAACTGTCATTTCCATTATATGACATGCCTGCTTGATATACAATTCTTTCACTTTTATTGCTTATCACAATTGTGTCACCACTCGGATCTGTAAGTCTAACGGGATTCCATGCACAATAGGCATACGGTGATACAAACGGGTATTTATCTGCGTAACGGTCGACGGAGAAGAACGAAGTCATCAGCTCATGATCCATATATCTCGCACCGAAGTACCCGTAGCCGGTTTCCTCGTCGCGCTCCTTGCCGGTGAAGGTAAACCTCTCACTGTAGCCAAACGGACGCTGGTTGATGTACGGCTCGCCGTAGGGCAGGTATTGGATGTGTTGTACGGCCATTCCGCTGAAGTCGGTTATCCAACTGGCGCTGCCGAGGTGGTCGGAGTGGTAGAAATACACCTCCTTCTCCTGTCCGTTGTTGAGGTCTACCAACATTGAGTGGACCATATCCTTGAGCTGGCTGTGGTCAAGCTCGACTCCTGCCTTCATTTGGTGCGGGATGCCATCAATCCAATGGCTCAACTCCTCCTTAGTGAATTCGTTGTTCTTTATACATTCGAGATTATTCTCATGAAGCACACGATGGTTCACCTGCTCAAGGCTTTGTTTAAACAATATATCAGCTTTTTTCTGGAGTTCTACATCGTTGCCGATAACATGATACAGAGCGTTCAGGCCACCACCGCCGAGACGCGCGGCCACGCGCTCGGTGCCTGTATAGTAATGCTTGGTATAGCCCTTGTTGGTCAACACCATGTAGGCCGAGGGATAGAGGGTCGGCTCGTTCAGTGTTGTGTAGGTGGCCATAAAGTCGGCGTTGACATCCAGCAACTTGTTGTCGCCTGTCAACTTCAAACGGCGTTCCCCGCCGTAATCGAATGCATAGTAGCTGAAGTATCTGTCGTCTACAGCGGCGTGCATACGGTTGTCTTCCGTCCAGAAGAGGAAGCGTCCTGCCTCAAACATTTTTCCGGTCTTGGACAAACTTACCTGTCCGAGGTTTCCAGCTTCATCCCAGC
>JAFXAA010000015.1 GCA_017522105.1 Bacteroidales bacterium
ACGACACACGCTATCTCTCTCTTCTCATCCGTTTCAAACAACTGTCGCTTTTTTCAACACCCTCTCTCCGGGCGAAAGCGGATGCAAAGATACAACCTTTTTCCATTCCGCCAAAATATTTTTTGAAAAAAATCGCCCACACCAGCGGAAAACGCTGTGTACCAGCACCGCCAGGAACGAAAAAAATTCACCCGGGCCTCGCCGCGGACCCCTCAAAACAGGCGTCGCGGACCGCAAAAACACCAAAAATGGCCCCCCTCGCGGCCGAAAAAGCGCAAAAAACACGCAAAACACGCGCAGCACACTGCCGCTCAGCGCGTTATAGCGCGCAGGACACCGTGCGCGCGACACCTTTATCAACAGCCGCCGCCCCCCCCGCCGCGCACCGCCTCCCCTACGGAGCCCCTACGGCCGTTCTTCAGTAGTTCTTCAGTAGTTCTTCAGTATCCGACTGAAGAACTACTGAAGAACTACTGAAGAACGGCCGTAGGGGCTCCGTAGGGGAGGCGGCGGGGGAATGTTTTTTTGCGGAGGGCAAAATATTTCGCGTACATGCGCGTTATTAATTGCAGTTGAAGAAAGTGGCCAAAATAGCAGGACGAGTGTTGCTGGGGCTGTTGCTGACGGTGTATGTGGCTGTGGCAGCGGTCAATTACTCGGTTGTGCAGTCGTATATCGGTACGGCTGCAGGCGACTATTTTTCCAAGGAGTGGGGCGGGAAAGTGAGAATCGGATCGCTGGGGGTGATGCCTCTGGACCACGTGATACTGCACGAGGTGCTGCTTGTGGCCCCCGACGGCGACACGGTTCTTGACTGCGGCACTTTGAGATTGAATTTCAAGCGGTTCCCGTTCAAGGGCGGAAACCTCAAGGAGGGCGGCAAGAACACGGGGACGCTGAGCCTGGACCGCGTGTATCTGGGCGACGCCTATTACCATCTGGCAATCACGCCTGACCCTGAGCGCAATGGCAAGCCGGTCACTAACCTTCAGTTTATAATCGACTGCTACAAGCACGACTCGGCGACGCCACCACAGGACAAGACGTTTACGGTGGAGGTGGGGATGCTGACGCTGAACCATGTGCACTACAAGATGGATTTGATTGACAAGCGGAAGGTTGTGTACGAGAACGGCGTGCAGATACCGCACATGGAGTTCTACGACATTTGCGGGCGCATCAAGGGGGTACATGTGGTGAACGACGACGTGGAGGCACACATTTTGCATTTGAGCACCGAAGAGCGCAGCGGTTTTGTGGTCAAAGAGATAAGGGGCGACGCATTCGTAAGCCCGAGGGGCATCCACGCGCACAACATGGACATCACGACAGGGGGGAGCCACATTATGCTTGACGCCGATCTGGTGTACGACGACTGGGACGTGATGGATCGATACGAGCACACAGTGCACCACCACGCGGTGATTCACGAGGGGACGACCGTGGCGATGAGCGATGTGGCCTACTGGGCGCCCGTGCTGTGGGGCTACGACGTTCAAATTGATGCCGAGGGCGACATTGAAGGACCGATAGACAGCCTGGTTGTCAAGGGACTGCACCTTGGCTTCGGGCATAATTCGCGGATTGCAGTGGAGGGGTTGCTGAAGGGGCTGCCCGACGTGGAGACGGCGCGCGCCGACCTTGACAGGCTCGACGTGCGCGTGGCCGATGGCGACGCAGAACGCGTGCTGGCGGGCTTGCCGCTGAAGCTGTCGCACGGCATGAAGCATATCATAAACAATGTGCGCCATGTGGACATGACGGCGCGCGTGCATGGCGGAATGGCCGACGGGGGGACGGTGAACCTCGACGTTGCCAGCGGCATGGGCAACCTGCGCGCCGACTTGCGCGCCAAGCCATTGGCCAATACAGGCCGTGGCAGCGCCGGCGGAGGCTGGAGTGTGGGCGTGGAGGCCAACAGCGACGGGCTGGGGCTGAGCCTGCTGGGCAGCGAATGGCTGACACACAGTGGCTTGGCGCTGAGTGCAGAGGCTGAGGTGGGCGATTTGAAGGACGGCTTGAAAGCCATCGACGGCGTGGCCGAGGTGGAGCTGACAAGCCCCGTGGTGCGCGGCAACAGGCTGGATCCCATAAACATCAATGGGTCGCTGAAGGATGGCAACGCCACGGTGGAGGCGGCCTCGACCGACACGCTGCTGCGCTTTGCCCTGAAGGCGCGCGGAGCTCTTGGCGACACCATCAAGGAATATCTCGCCGACGTGAACATCGAAAGGCTCGACGCCAGCGCTTTCCGCCTGTTGCCCAAGGAGTTCAAGCTGGCAAGCACACGGCTTCACGCCACCGCGAAGGGCAACACGGCAGACAGCCTGACGGGGAGCCTGGAGCTGGTGAACACGAAAATAGGTGCCGTGAGGGTCAGGGATTTGCGGCTGGACGTGGAGAGTGAGGGCGAGCGGAAAGCAATAGGCCTGCAGAGCGACCCGATGGAGGCTACGGTGACAGGCTATTTCGACTACGGCGACCTGCCTGTGATGGTGCGCCACATGCTGCACGAGGTGGTGCCCGAAGACCTTGGCGTCACGACGGCGGTGAGCGAGGAAGAGCTTGCCGACCTGGAAGACAACAGCATGGTTTTCAACATTCAGTGGAACGACGACGGACGGCTACTCGAAGCCCTCGGCGACAAAGTGGCCGTGGCCCGCGGCACCCGATTGAACGGGAGTTACAACAGCCGCGAACTGGTGAAGATGGTGTTGCGGAGCGATTCGGTACGCATTGGCAGCATACTGCTTGACAACTTCGGTCTCGGCGGGCGTCCGTCGGCGGGAGCCTACGTGGTCAACGCCGAGGCCCAAGAGGTGTTTGCCGGCCGGGCACCGCTGTTCGACCGGCTGTCGGTGACGCTGAACAGCAACCAGCGCCGCACGCTTGCCGAACTGTACTGGGGTGAGGAGGACGACGCCACGCGCGGCGACCTAATGCTGCGGCTCGACGAAGGGCGCGTGAGTGTGGTCCGGCCGGACTTCTACATAGGCAACACGCACTGGACGCTGGGCATCGACAGCCTTGCCATAGGTGTGGCCAACGGTTTCGAGGCCGAGGGCAAAGGCATCAGCGCGGCGAGCGACGAGCAGCGTGTGGAGGCCGCCGTGGAACTGCACGGCCGGAGCGACGACAACGTGATGCTTGACCTCGACAACTTCGACCTGCAACGGCTCTGCGAGGTGCTGCTGCAGGGCACGGGCATGGATGTGGCGGGGAGCATCGGGGGACACTTCTCGATGTACGGCCTGACGGCAACGCCATACTTCAACAGCAACCTGACGATAGCCAACTGCATGGTGAACCGCCAGCCGCTGGGCGATGTGAAGGTGCGCAGCAACTGGAATGCAGAGCTTAACATTCTGAACCTTCAGCTCGGCAGCGACCAGATACACGCCCGCGGATGGATGGGGCTTGGCAAGCGGGAGCCCGACCTGAACTTCAGCGTGGACTTCAACAGACTGGAGCTGGCACTGATGGCGCCGCTGATGAGTACATTCACGTCGCGCTTCGAGGGGCAGCTGCAGGGAACGTTTGACGTGAGCGGCACCACATCCAAGCCCGACATTGAGGGCGAGGCCGTAGTGGAGAACGGTGCCCTGAAGGTGGACATCACGGGGGTGACCTACTTCTTCGACGACAGCATACGCTTCCGCAACAAGCAGATAATGCTTGAGGACTTCATGCTTCACGACACGCGAGGCAACATGGCCGCCGTGGACGGCACCATACGCTACAACAGCGTGCAGGACATAGAGCTCGACCTAAGCCTGCACACTGACAACCTGCTTGTGCTCGACAAGAAAGAGGGCGAGCAGTTCTACGGCACCCTGCTGGCCAAAGCCGACGGCACGGTGCACGGCAGCCTCGACAAGCTGGCCATAGACGTCAGCGCGCAGACCAACCCCGGATGCAGCTTGACGGTGCCCGTGAACGGACAGAAGCAGATGCAGTCGCAGAACTACATCACCTTTGTGGGCGACATGGCGCCAGACAAAGACCCCGCAAGGAGCCGCACCAAGAAAGCCACGCCCTTCACGCTGGGTGTGGACCTCAGCATCACACCCGACTTGAAACTCAACCTGCCGATGGACTTCTCGGAAGTGAAGGTGGGTGTTGGCGCCACAGGCAACGGCGACCTGCACATGGACCTTGACGAGCGAGAACAGCCGCAGGTGGTGGGGAGCTACGAGATTGTGGCCGGTACAATGAAGCTCAGCATGATGTCGCTCTTTGAGAAGAACTTTACGCTTGAAAGCGGCAGCAACCTGGCGTTCCAAGGCAGCGTGCCCGACGCACGGTTCGACCTGCGCGCCGTTTACTCGCAACGCGCCAACCTGAGCACCCTGACCGGCAGCCTGTCGGCAGTGGACAACACGCAGAAATACATACAGGTGGAGAACGTCATTGCCGTGGCCGGCACCCTGCAGGAGCCCACGATAGGCTTCGACCTGCGTCTGCCCAACGCCGACGCCAGCGTGGAGGACGAGGTGTTCGCCTACATAGACCGCAACAGCGAACGCGACATGATAAACCAGACCATGTCATTGCTGCTGATGGGCCAGTTCTACAACGTGTCCGGCAACGATGTCGGCAACGGAAACGCCGTGAACAACGGCCTGTCGAGCGGCTACTCAATGATGGCATCGTCGGTGAGCAGCATCGTGAGCGACATGGTGCAGTTCGTGGACGTGGACGTCAACTACAAGGCGGCCACAGAACTCACCAACCAGCAGGTGGACGTGAATATCAGCAAAGACTGGGGGCGCTGGTACCTTGAAAGCACCCTCGGCTACGGCGGCGAGAGCCGCGAACTGGAGGCCTCCACCACAGGAGGCACCGTGATAGACGCACTCATAGGCTACCGCATCAACCCGCTGGTGCACATTTTCGCCTACAACCGCACCAACACCAACGACTACACCCGCATGGACCTGCCCTACAAGCAAGGTATAGGACTGAAACTTACCAAAGACTTCGACCGATGGGACGAGATGCTCGGCCTGAAGGCCAAAAAGAAGAACAAGAAGAAAAGCAAAAAGGAGACAGACAAATGAGAGACTGCATGGCGAGGAGGATGATTACAGCCGTTGCGCTGATGGCAGCGCTGTGGCTTCCGGCAACAGCACAGGTGGACTACAGCGTGGACTCCATGCGCGTGGCCGACGCCGAATGGAGCATAGACACCATGGAAGGGTTCTACCTGAAACGCTACCATTTTGGCGAAGGAGCGCTGTTCTGCTCGGCGCAACACCTCTTTGTCATCGAGATACCAGCCCGGTCGCACCGCCGCCTGTCCTTCGTCTGCGACAGCACCCTCACAGAGGTGTCGGTGCTTGCCGAGCGCAAGGGCGCCTATGCCGCCGTCAACGGAAGCTTCTTCGACATGGAAGCTGGCAACCCGGTGTGCTACCTGCGCATAGACGGCAAGCAGGTGGGCGAAAACACGCCGCAGAAGACGGACAGCGTCAACCGCAAATACTACCAGTACGCCGTACTAACCCTCGGCCCTACACAACTAACAATACCCGACAGTAACCGCCAGTGGGAAAACGCCCTGGCTTGTGGCGACATCATGACCGCCGGCCCCATGCTGCTCAAAGAAGGCTCCTATGTGGCCCAGCGCGACGACCGCACATTCGTCACCCACCGCCACAACCGCACAGCCCTCGGCCTGCGGGCCGACGGCACCACACTGCTTGTAGTGGCCGACGGACGCTTCAAGCACCGCGCCGAAGGCCTTACGCTGCCCGAGCTGCAGATGGTGATGCACTGGCTTGGCTGCACGGATGCCATCAACCTTGACGGGGGCGGCTCGTCAACAATGTACATCAAGGAGAAGGGGGTGGTAAACTACCCCTCAGACAACAAGCGCTACGACCATGAGGGGCAACGCCCCGTGAGCAACGCCATCCTGGTGCTTTAACGCTTCTTGTATTCCTGCCCTATCTCGCTGGGGTTCATGCGTTCGTTGGACTCCACGCATCCGCGGCGACCC
This sequence comes from Bacteroidales bacterium, assembly GCA_017522105.1. GTDB lineage: Bacteria > Bacteroidota > Bacteroidia > Bacteroidales > P3 > Colimorpha. The sequence continues at coordinate 6,002 of JAFXAA010000015.1, forward strand.
GAACTGTAGGCGCTGCACTTAACGTCGGGGTTCACGTACAGAACCTCCTCATGGCCATTATCGTAGCAATAGCACATCTTACTGTCGCAAGAAGCCAGCGAAACGGCGGCCAGCACTGCACCGGCCAACAACATTATCTTCTTCATTTTATTATTATTTCGTCAACAAAGACCCATGCCTGCTCGCCGGAGCTAATGTGCCAGTCGGGCAGCGGGCCGTAGTTCTTAACCGTTACCTTAATATAGCGCGCACGCGCGAAGCCATCCACGCCGAAGGTGTGCTGCACACTCTCCTCCTGGCGCGCATGGACGGCGGCAAACCTCGTGTTCTCAACCTCGCCGTAAGGATGCCACTCCTGGCCGTCGAGGCTATATTCCACCTTTACGCTCTTCGGGAAAAAGACCCACGAGCGCATGTTCTCCAGACAGTCGACGCCAACGGTGCGGACGGTCTGCACCTTGTCCAGCTCGACCGTGGCCACCATGTCCTCCTGCCAGCCCTGCCAGCCGCCGATGCGGTAGTTGGTAGTGCCGAAGATGCGGTCCACCATGCCCTCGGGGCCGTTCTCCGTGTACTGCGGCGCAGGCTGCGTGAGGTAGGTGACATGCTTGTCGGTGCTTGTCCTCACCTCCACATGCCTCACAGGCTGCGACGGCAGCAGACCCTCCCACCGGGCCACAGTGTCCGTCACCTTGTCGCGCGTGCTCTGCATGCGCCAGTCGGCGAAAACCGGGCAGGGGGTGATGCGGAGGCTGTCGGGGCATGTACCAGCGACAAGAGGAGAGCGCGGCGCAACAAGGGGGAAGCCGCAGTCGAGCTTGAGCAACGGCTCGGTCTCCACCCACACGCCGCTGCCGGGGCACACTTCGTACCTTCCCAGCGAGGCCAGCACATACCAGGCGCTCATCTGGCCGCAGTCCTCGTTGCCACAAAGGCCGTCGGGCTTGCTGGTATAGAGCTCGTCGAGTATCTTGTGCACATACTTCTTCGTCTTCCCGGGCTGGCCCAGCAGCGAATACAGCCAGGCGGCATGGTGACTCGGCTCGTTGCCGTGGGCATACATGCCTATGAGCCCCGAGACGTCCACCTGGTCGCGACCGCTCATGGCATTACGTCCCTCAAAGAGGCTGTCGAGGAAAGCTATGGCCTTGTCCTTGCCGCCCAGGCGTGCAACCCATGCGTCGATGTCGTGCGGCACGTATGTGCTGTACTGCCACGCGTTGGCCTCGGTGTAGTGGTTGTTCACCTCCGTGGGGTCGAAGGGCGTCACCCAGCCGCCGTTGCGCTTGGCATGGGCGAAGCCGTTGCTGTCGATGATGTTCTGCCAGCTCTGGCTGCGCAGCCAGTAGGTGCGGGCCGTAGCGCTGTCGCCGGCGATGTCCGCCATCTGGGCTATGCACCAGTCGTCGTAGGCATATTCCAGCGTTTTGCTGACGCTCTCGTTGTCAATCTCGGAGCTGAGGTAGCCCTGCCTGCCGTACTCGCGGTGGGCCTCGGTACGGTTGCTGGTGGCCACCATGGCCTCCAGTATCTGCTTCGGTGTGTAGCCCGCCAAGGTGCCGTCCTCCTCATGCAGGTAGTTGTAGGCCTCAAGCATCATCGGCACAGCGTGGTAGCCTATCATGCAGTGCGTCTCATGCCCCGCCAGCTCCCACATCGGCAGCTCGCCGCCTTGCTCGTACTGTTTCATGGCGGTGTACACAAAGTCCACCGTGCGCTCGGGCTCTATCTGCGTCAGCAATGGGTGCAGGGCGCGGTAGGTGTCCCAGAGCGAGAAGACGGTGTACACTTCCCTACCCTCGTCGGCCACGTGTATCTTGCCGTCGGTGCCGCGGTAGCGGCCGTCCTCGTCGCTCCACAGGTATGGCGCCGTCATGCAGTGGTACAGGGCGGTGTAGAAGCAGCGTTTCTGCTCCTTCGAGCCGCCGTCCACCTTCAGCTTGCCCAGGGCCTCCTCCCAGGTCTGGTCGGCGGCCTTGCGGGCGCTCTCGAAGTCGCTGTGCTTGGCGGTGATGAGGTTGCCGATGGCGCCCTTGATGTCCACACCGCTGATGGCCACCTGCAGCTCCACCTGCTTGGTGCCGTCTGGCAGGAACACTATGGCGTTGGTGGAATCCTCATTGAAAAGCACATTGCTCAGGTCCACGTCGCCGCGGATGGCGAAGTGCAGGTGTTGGTCGGGATTCCAGGCCGAGCTCTCGCGCCAGCCCACCAGCATGCCGTCCTTCAACATAATCTTGCCACTGAGCAGCACATCGCGGTGACGCAGGTCGATGACGAAGGCATTGTTGTGGTCGTCGGCATAGGTGTAGGCGTGGTAGGCCACGCGGCGGTCGGCCGTCAGCTCCACGATGGTGTTCGTGCGGTCGAGCAGCACCTTGTAGTATCCCGCCTTGGCGGTCTCGTTCTTGTGACTGAAATGGCTCTTGTAGAGCTCGCGGAAGGCCCATGGCACGGGTTCGCCCCCCACGCAAGTGACCACATCCGGCTCAAAACTATGGTCGTTCTTCACCGGCATCAGCAGCACATCGCCGTAGTCCTCGCAGCCCGTACCGCTGAGGTGCGTGTGGCTGAAGCCGTAGATGGTGTCGTCGCTGTAGTGGTAGCCGCTGCAGCCGTCCCATCCGCTGAGGCGCGTGTCGGGCCCGGGCTGTATCTGCCCGAAAGGCACTATGGCCCCGGGGAAAGTGTGGCCGAAACCGTCGGTGCCCACCATTGGGTCCACATACGACGTAAGCGTCGTCTTGCCGCAGGCGGCCAAAAACACCACCATTGGCAATAATAGTAACGACCTCTTCATCCTGTTTCGATATTCAGCTTTCAACTTTTCATTTTCAGCAGCGCGGCGGCGCCGAGTATGGCCACCTCGTTGGCCTTCAGTTCGCTCATGCGTATCTGGCAGGTGCCGGCGTAGATGTTGAGCAGGTAGCGCTCGAAGGCTTCGCGCAGGGGCCTCAGCAGGGGCTCGCCGACCTGGGCGGGCCCTCCCATGAGGAAGATGGCTTCCGGGGCCGAAAAGGTGACGCTGTTGGCCATGGCAAGCCCCAGCTGGTCGGCCACCGTGGCCCAGGTCTTCAGAGCCACGGGGTCGCCCTGGTGCGCAGCCTCGCCGATGAGCTTGCTGCTGATCTCGCCGTCGGGCACCTCCTTGAGCATGCGCTCGCCGTCGGGGTCCTCGCGGCGCAACTCGATGTAGGTCTGCACGATGCCGCGCGCCGAGGTGTAGGTCTCCAGGCATCCCTCGCGCCCGCAGCTGCATTTGCGCCCGTGGGGGATGAGGATGGCGTGGCCCAGCTCGCCGGCGGCACCGGTGCTGCCGTGCACCAGCTTGCCGTCCACCACGATGCCGCTACCCACGCCGGTGCCCAGCGTGAACATGATGAAGTGTTTCATGCCGCGGGCCCCGCCGTAGATGTACTCGCCGTAGGCCGCCGCGTTGGCGTCGTTGCTGAGCACCACGGGCACGTCGCGGTACTTGTGTATCTCGCGCCCGAAGTCCAGGTTGCCCTTGATGGTGAGGTTCGGTGCGTTGTCCACACAGCCCGTGTAGTAGTTGCCGTTGGGGGCACCGATGCCGATGCCTTCGAGGCTGACGGCCTCGCCGTCTATGCCTCCCTGCTCGTTCAGCATGTCGTCCACCATGCCCATGAGGTCGCGCACGTAGGGCGTGAGCTCCGTGTAGGCACTGGTGGGCAGGTTGCGGCGCTGCACTATGTTGCCGCGTTCAGTCACAAGACCCAGGTCGGTGTTCGTACCGCCCACGTCCACTCCTATTGAATATTTCATAATCCCAGCATTTAGAAGCAATAACGGACACCCGCCGCCACGCCCAGGTCAAAGAGCGAGCGCGGGTCGGCAAGGTGGATGAAGTCAAGCATGGGGCGCACGTCAAGCGACACCTGCAGCGGGAAGTCGAACTTGTACTGCACGCCGCCCTGGGCACCCACGGCCAGACGCATGTAGAAGTCGCCGTCGTGGTTGGAGCCGAAGCCCACCTGGGCGGCAGGACCCACGAACCAGCCGAAGCCTTTGACGATGTTGAACTCCCACTGGTAGGAGCCCGTGGCCGTGAACACATAGTAGGACGGGTAGCCGTCGTAGGTATAGCGGGCGCCAAAAATATCGACGGCGTTGTACTTCTTGGTCATCACGCCAAAGCTGGCGCCGAGGTCGGCTTCGATGCGGGTGTTGCCGCCCATGCCGTAGAGCAGCGACGCCTCAAAGCCAGAGGTGAGACCACTGTAGAAACGGCCGCCGAGGCTGACCTGCGAGAATGCTGCGCCGCCAAGCATGACGACGGCAGCCAATGTGAGGATGGCTTTCTTCATGATTGCACTGTGTTTTAGAGTTATCCCTTTTTATAATTTATTACTTACGAAATGCAAAGATACACATTTTTCCGTTCCCGGCCAAAAAAAATTATCCCGTCCCCTCTCTCCCACCCCTCCCCCACGGCTCCGCTACGGAGTCCCTACGGCATTTCTTCCGCCGAGGGGCGTAGTTCCGTCGCCTCCGCGACGGCACTTCTTCAGTAGTTCTTCAGTAGTTCTTCAGTCAAACACTGAAGAACTACTGAAGAACTACTGAAGAAATGCCGTAGGGACTCCGTAGGGGATGCGCCGGGGAGCGGGTGCCGAAGGCATTATTTTTGGTCGAGCAGGAATATAAAAAGCCTTCCATTTGAAAAAAAAACGTACCTTTGCACAATCAAAAAAAGAACCAACGAGAGTATGACAATCAAGAAAGTACTTGTGGCTGTGGCAGCTACAGCCATGGCCGTTGCAGCGCAGGCCCAGGGCATCATGGGCGGCCACGTGACGGGCAACGTGCAGGCCGACGCCCAGATGAGCCGCGCCGACAGCACCATCGGCGCCCGCGAGGTGGAGGAGCGCCTGCTGCTCAACACCAGGGCCGACATCCTCTACCAGAACGGGGGCTTCAGCGCCGGCCTGCGTTTCGAGATGTACCAGAACCCGCTGCTGGGCTTCGACGCCGAGTGGAAGGGCCAGGGCCTCGCCCACTACTTCGTGGCCTACAACAGCGAGCGCCTGAGCGTCACCGTGGGCCACTTCTACGAGCAGTTCGGCTCGGGCCTGATCCTACGCTCCTACGAGGACCGCTACCTTGGGCTCGACAACGCCATCTTCGGCCTCAACGTGGCCCTGCGCCCGTGGCAGGGCGTGACCGTCAAGGCCCTGGCGGGCAAGCAGCGCCACTACTGGGGGCTGGGCGACGGGCTGGTGCGCGGCGTGGACGCCGAGGTGAACCTCGCCGAGGCCATCAAACCCCTGCAGGGCGGCAAGCTGCGCGCCATCATCGGCGCGGGCTTCGTGAGCAAATACGAGGCCGACGCCATGATCCTCGCCGACCAGGCAGGCTACCGCCTCAAGCTGCCGCTCAACGTGGGCGCCGGCGCCGTGAGGACCGAGCTGGGATGGGGCGGATGGAGCCTGCAGGCCGAATATGCACGCAAGGGACAGGACCCCTCGGTCGTCAACGACTACACCTACCGCGAGGGCGAGGCCCTTACGGCCACGCTGGCCTACTCGCAGCGCGGCTTCAGCGCCACTCTCCAGGCCAAGCGCGTGGAGAACATGGCCTTCAAGTCGATGCGCTCCACGCCGGGACAGCAGCTGTACATCAACTACCTACCCGCAATCACCAAGAACCACACCTACGCCTTCCTCACCATGTACCCCTACGCCACCAACGTCATGGGCGAGCAGGGGCTGCAGGGCAACGTGATGTGGAAGGTGAAGAAGGACACGTGGCTGGGCGGCAAGTACGGCATGGACGTGAGGCTCAACGGCGCCGTGGTCTGCGGCCTCGACACCACCAGGACCGGCGGGGCCGGCACCGACGGCTACAGCGTGAACGGCGGCCTGGGACCCCTGCTCTTCGGCGAGGCCTCCGTGGAGGTGGCTCGCAAGCTGAGCAAGACGGTGAAGCTCACGCTCACCTACGCCTACCAGGCGTTCAACCCCGTGGTGGAAGGCGAACTGCCGGGGCTCTACCACAACAACATCGTGGTGGCCGACGCCACATGGCGCGTCAGCAAGCAGCACACCCTGCGCTTCGAGGGCGAGTGGATGGGCAGCGACAGCCGCCGCGACGCCTCGGCAGGCCACACCGACCCGCGCCTCGGCGACTGGCTCATGGGCCTCGTGGAGTGGAGCATCGGCAGCCACTGGTTCGTCTCGCTGAGCGACCAGTGGGCCTACAACGACGGCCAGGGCAACTACTACAACATCAGCGCCGGCTACACCCACGGCGCCACACGCCTCCAGCTGGGCTACGGCAAGCAGCGCCGCGGCATGCTCTGCATCGGCGGCGTATGCCGCGAGGTGCCGGCAAGCAACGGCCTGACGCTGAGTCTGACGACGAGTTTCTGAAAATGAGAAATGAGAAATGAGAAATGAGATAATAGACAACAGGATGTTATGAAAAAGACAACGATACTGACAATGATAGCCGCCGCACTGATGGCGGCGGGATGCGACAAGATAGAACCCGACGAGCGGCTGATAAGCGTCGGCAACGGCGGCGACAGCGACCCGTGGCCCGAAGGGGCCGTGGCCTACGTGGAGAAGTACACGGGGCCCAAATGCAACAACTGCCCGTCGGCCGACCGCACGCTGGAGCGCCTGCACGCCGTCTACGGCAGCCATCTGGTGGTGGTGAGCGTGACGGCACCCAACCACAGCATGGGCGAACCCTTCCCCAACAGTATGGACACCCGCGTGAGCGAGGCCGCCGCTTGGGAGAACCACTGGGGCTTCTCCGCGCTGCCCACAGCCTACATCAACCGCCAGGGGACGGCGTTCAACGGTTCTATGGCCGACATCGGCAGCAGCATAGAGCAGGCCCTCGCAGCCCTGCCGCCGGTGAAGGTGGAGGTCACGGCAACAGCCGACGGCAACACGGTGACCATCAACACCAACATGGAGCTGCGCGAAGCTTGCCAGCAAGGCCTCACGCTGACGCTGCTCGTCACCGAAGACTCGCTGAAGTACATGCAGCTCGACGGCACCGGATACAACGAGCACTACGACCACAACCACATGCTGCGCGCCGTGGTGACCGACTCGTGGGGCAAGAGCATCAGCATAGGCACCGAGGCCGGAGCCTCGGCCTCCGACCAGACCTCCTACACCATCGGCACACCGGCCATCGTGAAGGCTAACAGCCACATTGTGGCTCTGGTGTGCGACGCGGCGACACACCGCGTGATGGGCTGCGCTCAATGCGACATTAGATGAACCGACGCATCCTGGGCCTCGCACTGCCCAACATAGTGACCAACATCACTGTGCCGCTCCTTGGCATGGTGGACATGGCCATCGTGGGTCACCTCTCGGCAACACACATAGGCGCCATCACCATAGGCACCTCTATCTTCAACCTCATCTACTGGAACTTCGGCTTCCTGCGCATGGGCACCAGCGGCTTCACGGCGCAGGCCTACGGCGCGGGACGCATGGACGAGGCCGTGAAGACTCTCATACGAGCCTGCGCCATAGCGCTGGGCATCGCCTTGACACTGATAGCGCTGCAGTGGCCCATCTCGCTGGCCGTGCCAGTGATCTTCGAGGGCAGCGACGAAGTGATGCAGCTGGCACTGACCTATTTCTTCGTGCGCATCTGGGCCGCACCCGCCACCCTGGGACTATACGCCGTCAAGGGGTGGTTCATAGGCATGCAGGACTCCAGAACTCCGATGTGGATAGCCATATTCCTCAACTGCGTGAACATAGCGGCGTCGCTGCTCTTCGTCATCGTGCTGCACTGGGACATCGCCGGCGTGGCCCTCGGCACAGTGCTGGCCAACTACTCCGGCCTCGCCCTCGGCATCGCCCTCCTGCGCAAACGCCTGAAACAACTGAACACCACCCCCTCCCCACTGTCCACTGACCACTCGTCACTGTCCACTATAAAAGAGGCTCTCCGCTGGGCCGACATGCGGCGCTTCTTCAAGGTCAACGGCGACATCTTCCTGCGCACGGTATGCCTGTCGGCGGTGTTCACCTTCATCACCGCCGCCAGCGGACGCATCAGCGACGAAGTGCTGGCCGTGGACGCCCTGCTGCTGCAGTTCTTCACCCTCTTCAGCTACATCATGGACGGCTTCGCCTATGCCGGCGAGGCTCTGGTGGGACGCTACATCGGAGCACGCCAAGGGCGCAACCTGCGCCTGGCGGTGAGGCTGCTGCTGCTGTGGGGACTGGCACTGACGGCACTGTTCACCGTCCTCTACGCACTCTTCAGCGTGCAGTTCCTGCACATCTTCACCGACGCCGAGGACATCATCGAGGCTGCCGGCGACTACATGGGCTGGGTGTTGGCCATACCCGTGTGCGGCTTCGCAGCCTTCCTCTTCGACGGCATCTTCGTGGGCGCCACGGCAAGCCGCACCATGCGCAACGCTATGTTCGTGGCCACGGCGGCATTTTTCTCCCTCTACTTCGGCCTCAAGCTCTCGGCGGGGGCCGTCAGCGAACAGACATGGAACAACATCCTGTGGCTGGCATTCATGGTTTACCTCATACTGCGCGGCCTGCTGCAGGGGCTGCGGGTGCGCAAGGACATTTACCGACAAGCGGAATGAAACGACTGACTCTCATAATTGCAGCAATGGCGGCGACCTTCACGGCGCCTTGCCAGCACGCCCCGCAGAAGGAGCGGCCTACGGTGGCCGTGGTGCTCAGCGGCGGCGGCGCCAAGGGCATGGCGCACATCAGCGCTCTGCGCGCCATAGAGGACGCCGGCATACCGATAGACATCGTGTGCGGCACAAGCATCGGAGCACTGATCGGCGCACTGTACTGTACCGGACACTCCACGGAATACATAGACTCCCTCGTGCGCGCACAGGACTGGACATTCCTACTCAGCGACCGCACCGACCAGTCCACACTCACCCTGCGGCAGCGCGAAGAACAGAACACCTACGCCATCATACGCGGCCTCAGCAGCGACCGCCCGCAGCAGGGGGGCCTCATTCGCGGACGCAACCTGAACCGCCTCTTCCGCAAGCTCTGCGCCGGATACCTCGACAGCATCAGCTTCGACAGCTTGCCGATACGCTTCGCTTGCGTCGCAACGGACATCGTCACCAACAACGAGGTCGACTTCCGCAGCGGCTACCTGGTGCGCGCCATGCGAGCCTCCATGGCTATACCTGGTGTGTTCACACCCGTGCGCATGGGCGACATGGTGCTCATCGACGGCGGTCTGCGCAACAACTACCCTGCCGACCTGGCTCGAAGCATGGGGGCCGACATCATCATTGGCGTCACCGTGCAGGGCGAACCCTTGAAGGCCGACGACATTGGCGACGCCGCCACAGTGCTCAGCCAGATTATAGACATCAACTGCATGAACAAGTACGCGGAAAACATCGCCTTGAGCGACGTGGTGATGCGCGTGGACGTCAGCGGCTATTCGGCGGCAAGCTTCACCCCGGCAGCCATCGACACTCTGATACGCCACGGCGCCGAGGAGGCTGCCCGCCACCGCGACGACCTCACGGCACTGAAGGCTCGCATCGACGGCAGCGGACTCAGCACCACAATCTCGGGCAGCCAGTATAAACACATGCAACGCCCGGAACGCTCGTTCCGCGCCGACAACGACACCATGCAGGCCTCCGCCTCGTCACCACGGCGACACAGCGTCAGCAGCCAGCCGGCCAACCCCATCGTCAGCGCTGGCTTCCGCTTCGACAGCGAAGAGATGGGCGCCATTCAGATTGCAGGCAAGCTGCCAATCAACACACGCATACCAATGGTCCTACAGGGCACCGTGCGCCTCGGACGCCGCATCATGGGGCGCATCGAATACTCGGCTTTCACACGCCGCGTCTTCAGCCCTACTCTGGCCTACACCCTGCGCAACAACGACATTGACATCTACACCCTCGGCACACGCACCCACAGCATCAAATATCGACAGCACCAGGGCGACTTCACCCCCGTGGACTTCCAGTTCCGCAATTTCATCATACAGGCCGGCGTACGCTGGGACTACTTCAACTACTACGGCAACCTGCTCTCGCGCGGCAACGACTCCCTGCACCTGACGAACAGCCACTACTTCTCCTACCGCGCCTCGGCCATCCTCAACACCGAGAACCACTGGTACTACCCCTCACACGGCACTCGCTTCCACGCCGCCTACAGCTACCGCACCGACAACTTCCTGGGTATGAACGGCGGCATCGGCCTCAACGACATCTCCGTACATGTGCGCACCAACGTCACTCCCATGCCACGTATCACCATACAGCCAATGGTATACACACGCCTGCTGCTCGGCGGCGACGTGCCGCTGGCCTACGGCAACGCCATAGGCAGCGAGTGGTTCGGACAGCAGGTGGAACAGCAGATGCCTTTCGCAGGCATCGGCAACCTGGAATACATGGGCCGCTATTTCGCCGCCGCTCAGCTGCAGCTGCACTACCAGGTGCTGAACAACCAGTACATCATTCTGCGCGCCGCGGCAGCACAACAGAGCGACAACATTCAGGCACTCGTCGAGGCGCCGACAATCTTCGGCTTCCAGGTAGGCTATAGCTACAGCACCATCTTCGGCCCGATAGACCTGCGCCTCGGCTACAGCAACCGCACCAAGGCTGTAAACATTTACCTCAACATCGGACACCGCTTCTAACCATGCAGATACGCCACACGACGACCGACGACATAGAGACCGTTCTCACGATGTACGACCACTCGCGCAGCGTGATGCGCGCCGACGGCAACTTCACACAATGGGTGGGCTATCCTACACGCGAATATGTGGAGGAGGACATTGCCCGCAACGCTTCGTTCATCGCCGAGATGAACGGAAAGCCGGTGGGCTCCTTCGCCGTGGTGCCGGGCGTGGAACCCACCTACGATGTCATAGTGCACGGACGATGGATCGACGACAGCACCTACGCCACCGTACACCGTATAGCAGCCCTGCGCGGCACCCACGGCATAGCCGCGGCAGCCTTCGCCTACGCCAAAAAGCATTACCCCTACTTGCGCGTGGACACGCACGCCGACAACCACCCAATGCGCCATATCCTCGACAAGGAGGGCTTCGTGTTCAGCGGCATTGTGTTCATGACCGACGGCAGCGAGCGCGTGGCATACGAATGGTGGCGCTACGACACAGTGCCTGCTTCCCTCAAGACATGGGTGGAGGAGTCTGTGCTCCCGCAATACGACGCCTTCGACACCGCCCACCACCGCGACCACGCCCGCCGCGTCATAGCACGCGCCATGCACATGCACCCCACGCCTATGGTCTATGCCGCTGCTGCCATGCACGACATCGGCCTCGGCGAGGGGCGCGAGGTGCACCATCTCGCCTCTGGACGTATGATACGAGCCTGCACACCTCTGCACCAATGGTTCTCCAACGATGAGGTGGAACAGATTGCGCAGGCTGCCGAAGACCATCGCGCCTCAGCAAAGGAGCCGCCGCGCTCCTCACTGGGCGCCATAGTGGCTGAGGCCGACCGCGACGTGGAGCCGGAGACCATAGTGCGACGCACCGTGGAATACAGCCTTTCACACTTCCCCGACTACAACCGCGAACAGCACTGGCAACGATGCCTCGACCATCTGCACGAAAAATACGCCGAAGGCGGCTACATAAAACTGTGGCTGCCAGACAGCCCCAACGCAGCCCCTCTGGCCGAGCTCCGCACCCTGATAAAAGACGAAACAAAACTACGGGAACTGTTCGACACCCTCCTCCCTAAACCCTTAAACCCTAAACCTTAAACCAACAACCACAAATGAACACAGCCCTGATCATCCTCGCCTTCCTCTGCCTCGCCATCGGCATCGCCGGTGCCGTCATCCCCGGCCTGCCGGGACCTCCCGTCAGCTGGCTGGGCCTGCTGCTGGCAGCGCTGACGCCCTTTGCCGCTGTGAACGCCACAACGCTCATCGTCACCGCCGTCATCGCCGCCGTCATCACCGTGCTCGACTACGTGGTGCCCTCCCTCTCCACCAAGCACAACGGCGGCAGCAAGTACGGCATCTGGGGCTGCAACATAGGCCTCGTCATCTCCATCATAGGCCTCCCCTTCGGCCCTCAGGGCCTGCTGGGCGTCATCTTCTGGCCTTTCGCTGGGGCGCTCATCGGCGAATACATCAGCAAGCGCGACCTCCATCCAGCCCTCCGTGCCGCCTGGGGAGCCTTCCTCGGCTTCCTCACAGGCACACTGCTCAAGCTGGTCTACTGCATAGCCCTGCTGATAGTGGTTATAGCCAATCTACTGTAGCTCTCCACTCCCCTATTCCACGCCCTCAAGGCTCATCAGCGTGCGCACCGGCGCTATGTCCTCAAGCACCTTGCGCCCACCGAGGGCGGGCAGCTCCACAAGGAAGACGAACTCCTTCACAACCACGCGGCGCCCGCCAACCACCTCGCCGTTGAGTGCCTCGGCGATGCCACGCGCCGTGCCTCCAGTGGCCAGCAGGTCGTCAAGCAGTGTCAGCTCTATGGTGTCGCCGTCGCCCTTGCATGCCGCCAGGTCGCTGCGGCGATAGAACACCTCGTCGCTGCCGTATTCTTTCTCGATGCTCACCTTCACCAGGTCGCCCTCGTCGTGCGGCAGCTTGCCCTTCTTGCGGATGGGCACTATAGTGTCCACCCTCTGCGACATGCAGAGCAGCGGCGCCGCAAACAAGAAGCCGCGGGCCTCCACAGTGGCTATGTTGGGCGCCGTGCAGCAGCGGTCAATCTCTTTCACCGCCTCGGCAAAAGCATTCTTGTCCTGCAGGAACGGCAGCACATCGATAAAGTCGATCCCCGGCTTCGGGAAATCCGGATAGTGTTTTATAACTTCTTCAAACATATATCTTGATACTTAATTCAACACCCAAAACAGAACACTCAACACTGACCCCCAAACCACTAACCACTAACCACTAACCACTAATCACTAACCACTAATCACTAACCACTAACCACTAACCACCCCCCTCACATCGCCCACACCACCAGACCGCCGCATATTATCACCCCCGTGATGAGCAGGTCTATCAGACAGTAGCCCATGATGTCCTTGGCGTCGAGCTTGGCGATGGCCAGCGCCGGCAACGCCCAGAAGGGCTGTATGAGGTTCGTCCATGCGTCGCCCCATGCTATAGCGGTGCCCGTGAGGCCCGCATCCACGCCCAGCTCTGCACCTGCGGTGAACATGATGGGCGCCTGTATGGCCCAGTGGCCGCCGCCGCTCGGCACGAAGAGGTTGAGCAGCGCCGCACAGAGGAACGTCAGCAGCGGGTACGTCACGGGGTTGCTGATGCGTATGCACCCCTCGGCAAGCACGTTGCCGAGGCTCACGCCGCTGGCCCCAACCCCTGTGATGATGCCCATGATGCCGGCATAGAAGGGGAACTGCAGTATGATGCCCGCGGCACCCGTGGCAGCCTTGCCGAAAGCGCGCACATAGGCCACCGGCGTGCCGTGCAGCAACAGACCGAGGGCAAGGAAGAGCATGATGACGGCCCCGAGGTCGACCGTGCCGCCGCGGAAGCCAAGTTTCAACACCAGGTAGGCCAGCAGCAGCACACCCGTCACACACGACAGCACACGGCTCTGCTCCATGCGCTGGGCTGGCGTCTTGGCGCCCTGCTGTGAGGCGACAACCGCTGCCGCCTCGCTCTCGTTGAGCAACGTGGGGTCTACGGTGAAGGCAAATTTCTTGGGGTGCATCAAGGTGTTGGCAACGGTGATGGCAACAATGGTCAGCAGCACCATAACGAGGTTGTGCGGGTCGAGGATGGTCTGGCTCACGGGCACAGGTGCCGTCAACGCACCGTTGGTGGCAGCCGCCAGAGCCTCGCCGGGCGTGGCCATGGTGAGGGGTATGGAGCCCGACAGGCCGGCATGCCACACCACGAAACCGCTGTAGGCCGACGCTATCAGCAGACGGTAGTCCACGCCCTCCAGCTGCCGCGCTATGGACTTGGCGAAGATGACACCCACGATGAGGCCGAAGCCCCAGTTGAGCCAGCAGGCCACCGCCGAGACCGCCGTCACCAGCGCTATGGCCGCCGCCGGAGTCCGCGGCACTCGCGCCAGGGCGTCGATGCCGCGCTTCACAGCCGGCGCTGCAGCCAGCGTGCTGCCGCACACCAGCACCAGCGACATCTGCATGGCGAAGGCCAGCAGGTTCCACACTCCCCCGCCCCAGTGCTCCAACACCTCCAAGGGCGTCTGGCCACACACAGGCATGGCCACCACCGCCGCCACAAAGGTGAGCAGCAGGGCGAAGATGAAAGGCTCCGGCAGCCACCGCTGCACTATGCGTACACAAAACTTAATCATAGAACTCTGTGAGCTGCATGCTGTTCGCTTTAAGTGTCGTCAGCCCACTTAAAACTTACAGCTTAAAACTTACAGCTTAAAACTTAAAACTTCATTATCTCTCTTATCTTGCGCGGTATGTCGGTGTTCTGCTGTATGCCGCTGAAGCGCTCGGCACCCGGGCCATAGGCGAACACCGGCACCATGCAGCCCGTGTGGTCGCCCCACAGGAAGCGGAAGTCGTTGAGTCCCTGCTCGATGTCGCCGTCAGGCAGCGTGAGGCCGCCGGTCTCGTGGTCGGCGGTGACCACCACAAGCGTGTTGCCGTCCTTCTCGGCCCAGTCGAGCACGGCATGCAGCATAAGCTCGAAGTCGGCAAGCTCGGCGCGCAGGTAGGCGGAATCGTTGTTGTGGCATGCCCAGTCGATCTGCGACCCCTCAATCATCATGGCGAAGCCCTGGGGGTTGCGGCTAAGCATCTCGATGGCCTTCATCGACGCCGGACGCAACACGTCGCCGCGCTCAGGCTCCGTCAAAGGGTCGCCGTCGTAGAGCAGGCCCACCACACGGTCGCCGCCGAAAGCCAGCAGGCTGTCGAGCGTGCGCACCACGGTGTAGCCGCGGGCGGCGAGGGTGTCAAGAGGGCTCATGCCGTCCTTGCGGTTCTCCGGCAGGAAATACCGATAGCCGCCGCCAACCATCACACTGTGACGGCACTGCGCCAGCTGCAACGACAGGGTGTCGTACATCTTGCGGTAGGGCACATGGCCGTAGGTAGAGGCTGGCGTGGCGTCCATTGCATCGCTCACCACCACGAAGCCCGTCGACTTGCCGGCGTCGACGGCGTCGTCGAAGATGGTGCGGTGGCGCGACGAGTCCGGCGCCCAGTTCACATGGTAGTTCTCCACCTTCTCGCCAGTGGTCAGCGCCGTGCCGCCGGCCGACGAATCGGTGCGGTACTTGTTGAGCGAATAGGTACGCGAAAAGCCACTGTATGGGAAGCGCAGGAAGGCGCTGTTGTCGCCCTTCTCGGCCACCACCGAGGCATACACCTGGGCCACTCCCATGCCGTCGCCCACTATAAGGATGACGTTGCGCGGAGCTTCATTCTTCTTGTTGCAGCAGCCCGCAAGCAGCAGCACCGCACCGGAAAGGATAAGGAAAATACGTTTCATAGAGTTATAAATCATTCTGTTATGCACCACAATCGATGTTTTTTCCATTTGCAAATATACAAAAAAAATCCCACCAGTGCGCCAAAAACCCTTTTTCAACGCATCCGCTACGGAGTCCCTACGGCATTTCTTCAGTAGTTCTTCAGTGTTTGACTGAAGAACTACTGAAGAACTACTGAAGAAGTGCCGTTGCGGAGGCGACGGAACTACGCCCCTGGGCGGAAGAAGTGCCGTCGCGGAGGCGACGGAACTACGCCCCTCGGCGGAAGAAGTGCCGTTGCGGAGGCGACGGAACTACGCCCCTGGGCGGAAGAAGTGCCGTTGCGGAGGCGACGGAACTACGCCCCTGGGCGGAAGAAATGCCGTAGGGGCTCCGTAGCGGATGCATATAAATATAATATAAATTCATTCAACGTAAGTTTTTTTTCGTATCTTTGCGCCGTGGATTTTATGAAATGTGTACACGTAAATATATAATAGAATGTATAAAGAACAACGAATTCACTAAGGAGGAGTTGAGCCATTGGATTGATGGCATCCCGTACCAAATGAAGGCAGGAGTCGAGCTTGACCACAGCCAGCTCAAGGATATGGTCCACTCAATGTTGGTAGACCTCAACAACGGACAGGAGAAGGAGGTGTACTTCTACCATTCCGACCTTTGCGCAAGTCGAGAGCAGAGCCAAGCTTGCTTGAGTTATGCCGAGATGAAGCAAAGCGTGCGAAGCAAGCACTTGGGTTCTGCCAGCTGGAAGAAAGAAAGGTTTGGTAAACCTTTCGCCAGCGAGCGAGCCGAAGAGGCGAGGAGCGGAATACTCCACATCACCACAACTTACGTTCAGCACCTGCAATACCTGCCCTACGGCGAGCCGTACATCAACCAGCATCCGTTTGGCTACAGCGAGAGATTCACTTTCACCGGGAAAGAGCGCGACGCCGAAACCGGCTACGGGTACTTCGGCGCGAGGTACATGGATCACGAACTGATGACCATGTGGCTCAGCGTTGACCCGATGGCTGATAAGTATCCGAGCATCTCGCCATATGCGTATTGTGCTTGGAATCCTGTGAAGTTGGTGGATCCGGATGGAAGAGAGTTGGTCCTCACGGGTGAATCAGAAAACGTGAATAGTCTATTAAAAATTATAAATAAATGTTTTTCTTTTTCAACAGATGTGTTTAAAGTGGTAGGTGGTAAAATGCAGTCAAGAGAACTAACCAAGGATGAAATTGCAAATATGACGACAGAACAACAGGAATTTTATAAAACAGTCATGTCTGTCATTGATGATCCAAATGAAATAACAATCGGTGTTGTAAGCAATAGTAGTGAGGTGTTATTTGGTTCATGGAAATTGAGCCAGATTGATGTCGCTGATGTTAGTGCATTAGGAGAAGGTGATGGGGTTGATATGTATTCTATTATTGGTCATGAATTGGCAGAGCAGAAATACAAGCAGACAACTTTGTTCCCCAGTTATGAAGAAGGACATTATTTTCATGCAATATCTACTGAAAAAAACATGAAAGGATGTTTGCGACAAGCAGACAGGAGTTACTGCTTTAACAGATGGATAGAATTTAACTATATAGATACTGAGCAAAGAAACTCGGTTTCCGTAATGTGCTATACGGATGGAAAAAATAATATACTAGATGTAAAAAGACGTCACACGATTTTAAACTGATTAACGAATGAAAAAAAATGCAATAATCTTATGCCTTATAACACACAGTATTTTAGCTGCGGCCCAAATCAACACGGCAAAAACCAATTCCCAGCAATTGGGTGGAAACATATCTATGCATAGTACCTCTTTGACTTTTATTCGAATGAATGAAGATTGGTATATTGCTGAAAAAATAAGAGAACTAAGCCATGGCGTTTTTGATCCGTTAAATGACAGTTTAAACAACGAAATGGCAAAGAGGGTATTTGTGGCACGAATTGAATTAATTCGAGCAGAACATGACGATCCTCTCGGAAAACTAACAGATGACATTAAGTGTATTATTACAAACTTTGACATCATAACCCACAATAAGTACAGAATAAGGAAAGACCATAGTTTTGCTGGAGAAATAGAGATATGGTATGACTCACAAAGTATAGAAAACTATGAGAGATGGTTTGCAAACAATAGTAACCAGCTCCGCTATGACAATTTTACGGGATACCTGTATGTCCCACAATAATCCAGGCTCATTCTTGAAATACTAGTATAATAATTCAGTGGAAGTTGTAGCACATGAAATCGTGCGGTTTATCCCTTTCATTTTCACTGGTGATGTACCCTCTAAAGGGAACCGTGTACCTATGAATATCATCACATCCAGCAAGGAACGCGACGAGGAAACAAGCTTCGGCTATTGCGATGACTACCAGCCCCACGCCGTAAAACGTATGTTTGACTACAAAAACGGAATGCTTTACGATATGCGCTGGGATGAAGCTGGAAACCTCGGACAGGTAAGTTTGTCCAAGACCGGAAAAATGTTTGAGGCAGGACGCTTCCTCTTCTGGACGGAAGACAACCGTATGCACGCCGCT
>JAFXAA010000016.1 GCA_017522105.1 Bacteroidales bacterium
AAAAGTAATGCTTGTTTTTTTTAGTGTGCTAAATATAAACATTTTGCCCCCCCCCCCCCCACCCACCATGTTTGGTGTAGAGGAGTAGGCATTGTTGAACCGGTGGCCGCAGGCGGTCGCATCCATCGTGCTGGTGGATGCGACCGCTTTTGTTGTCAATAAGCAAATCGTAGTCAATACATAATAATCTCATAAACAACGACACCATGAAAAGAACGGTAAAAATGATCGCCCTTGTGGCCATAGCTGTGGGGCTGGCTTTCGCCTCGTGCCAGAAGGAAAAGATCAACAGCATCATCGAGAACGTCAACAACGGCTTTAATAACGGTGGAACCACCATGGAATGGGTGGACCTTGGTCTGCCGTCAGGCCTGCTGTGGGCCAAGTGCAACCTCGGTGCCGGCAGCCCCGAGCAGAGTGGCGGCTACTACGCTTGGGGCGAGACCACAGCCAAGAGCACATACACCTGGAGCACGTACAAGTACTGCAACGACGACTATGACCAGTTGACCAAGTACTGCAACAACAGCCGCTATGGCGACAACGGCTTCACCGACGGGCTGACTTCCCTGCAGGCGATGGACGATGCCGCCGCGCAGGCGCTGCTGGGCTATGGCGCCCGTACCCCCACCAAAGCGGAGTGGGAGGAACTCATCAACAACACTACTGCGGTGTGGACCACCATGAACGGCGTCAAAGGCCGCAAGTTCACCGCCTCCAATGGCAAGAGCCTCTTTCTGCCCGCCGCCGGCGGCCGCTGGGGCGGCGGCCTCGACAATGCGGGCACCCTCGGCTACTATTGGTCCTCGACGCTCGACGCGGACTACCCGAGCGGCGCCTGGGACTTCCGCTTTGGCGCGGACAGCCAAGGTATGGGCAACTACTACCGCCGCTATGCTGGGTTCTCTGTGCGCGCTGTGCGTTAGAGCTAACCTTGTTCCGTTCCGCCTCGCGGGCAAGGGAGAGAGGTGGCGGACGTGGGGCGAGGTCTATTAAACGGATGCTCCTATTGGAGCTTCCGTTTTTTCTTGCTGTGTTATGTATTGGACCATTAAGCGGAAGCTCCTACGGGGCATCCACACTGCTGATGTATCGCGCTGTTCTCTATTATACGGCAACGCCTACGGCGTAATCCACGATGCACTGATGCGCCGTAGGCGCTTTCGTTTAATAGCCTTGCCCCCGCCCACCTGTCAAACCTGCGCCGTTAGGCGCTTCCGTTCAACTGTCGGAAAAATGCGGATGGTATTGTGTAGCAGAACTGTAGGTTGTAGGTCGCTACTGCTGCACGGTGCTGCCGTCGGTACGCATCCCCACCGGAGTCCCTACGGCCGTTCTTCAGTAGTTCTTCAGTAGTTCTTCAGTAGTTCTTCAGTGTTTGACTGAAGAACTACTGAAGAACTACTGAAGAAATGCCGTAGGGACTCCGTACCAGGTCGGGTGGGGGAGGGGTGCTTTGCGGTGCATTTTTTATATTTTTTGCGCCCATATTCTTTTTTTTGTGTACATTTGCATCTTGATTGCATTGGATTGGAGATGATGCAGATGTGTTATAAATGGCTGGTAAAGAGTTTGTTTGTGCTCTTTGCGGCAGTGGTGGCCGCTGCGGTGGTGCCTTGCGCCGAGGCGCAGACGGGCCTCTATGTGCCCGCAAAGGGGCCTGTGCGCAACATGCAGAAGGCTCTGCACAACCCGGAGGTGTTCTACCTGCTGCTGTGCTACGACGGCTCGGCGCCGACCTACAGCGTCAGCGACCTCGACCTGCTGGACTCGGCCTACCGCATCGCTTTCGACATCGACAACCCGATGTACTACACCATGGCTGTGGAATCCTACGGCAACGCCAACGAGGCGCTCGGCAAGGAGCGCGTGGACGGCGTCTACCGCTACTTCGCCATGCGCGGCGGTCAGCCTTTCCCTGTGCGCACGGCGCACAACCCCATACATTGCTCGTGCCAGGGCGACACGGTGGAGACCCTACGCTTCGAGGTGCCCACCACGACGGCCGTCTACAACGCCGCCGAGCTGCCGGAGAGCCGCCGCATGCTGAACAAGAGCATTCCGTTGCAGAATTGCGTGCTCGTCACCTTCCGCAACAACCCTGACGAGTGTGTGGGCGCCGCCCGCGGCTGCTATGTGCCCGCCGAAGACAGCATCGTGCGCGGCTACTACGCCTCGCTGATGATGATGCGCGGCTCGGTGCGCGCCGTGGACAACACCAAGGACACTTGCCCTTCGGACCTTGAAATCACCATCGAGGACCACCTGGACTACCGCCGCGTGGTGGAACAGTACACCATGGTGCCCCACCGCAAACAGATTATAGTGCAGGCCGGCTACATTGTCGTCAAGAGCAACTGGGCGGCGCAGATGGACAGCTGTGCGCTGCCGCAGAAGGACAGCATATACATACGCATCCCGGCCACCGAGGAGCAGGTGGCCGCCAAGCTCAAGTTCTTCGCCAAGGTGAAGGGGGCGCGCGGCGTGGAATACAAGCAGCTGCCCACGCGCAAGAGCCCCGGACGCGCCGAGCTGATGCTGCAGGCGCCCATCAACGTGACGCAGTTCGACACCATCTATGTGGGCAAGCGCATACAGGAGAACGAACTGGGCAAGTACTTCTATGAGGTGGACGGCCCCACGGAGGCCGCCGCCTTCAAGGTGGGCGAGCGCTACTGGGTGGCCTACAGCGTGGCCAAGGGTGGCGAATACGAGCTGAAAAAGGCTTTCCGCGCCCTGTTCCGCATTGTGCCCGACCAGGAAGAGGAGGAGCTGCCGGCCAAGGACGAACGCGGCAAGCTCAGCCCCGACGAGATAATTGAATAGGCGGCGGGCACGGAAAAAACACTTAAAACTCAAGACTCACAGCTTAATACTCCAAGAATATGGCTTATTTACAGACTGACGTGACCAAGGTCACGACGCGTGTGTTGCAGAACATGAAGCTGCACGGCGAGAAGATTGCCATGCTCACAGCCTACGACTACTCTATGGCGTCGCTGCTCGAAAGCACCAAGATTGACGTGGTGCTGGTGGGCGATTCGGCGGCCAATGTCATGGAAGGCCACAAGACGACCCTCCCCATCACCCTCGACGAGATGATAGTCTACGCCACCAGCGTGGTGCGTGCCATCAAGCGCGCCCTGGTGGTGGTGGACATGCCTTTCGGCACCTACCAGGGCAACTCCAAGCAGGCCCTGGCCAGCGCCATACGCATCATGAAGGAGACCGGCGCCGACGCCATCAAGATGGAGGGCGGCGAGGAAATCCTGGAGAGCATCCAGCGCATCCTTTCGGCCGGCATCCCCGTGATGGGTCACCTCGGCCTCACGCCGCAGAGCATCAACAAGTTCGGCACATACGCGGTGCGCGCCACCGAGCAGGAGGAGGCCGACCGACTGAAGAAGGACGCCATGCTGCTGCAGGAGACAGGCTGCTTCGCCATCGTGCTGGAGAAGATTCCGGCCAAGCTGGCCGCCGATGTCACTGCCGAGCTGAAGATCCCCACCATAGGCATCGGCGCCGGCGGCGCCACCAACGGGCAGGTGCTCGTGCTGCAGGACATGCTGGGCATAACGCGGCAGTTCCAGCCGCGCTACCTCCGCACCTACGGCAACATCGGCGAGGACATCGCCAACGCCATACGCCACTACATACAGGACGTCAAGAGCGGCGACTTCCCCAACGAGAAAGAACAGTACTGAAAAAGAAAAGCCCCTGCAACCGCAGGGGCTTGTTGTTTGCCGCCGGTTTATTTGCCGTCGGGCTTCGCGGGGGCCTTGGTCGCTACGGGGCCTGCTATGGAGGCTCGCATGTCGGTGTCGGCCTGGATGTTCTTCATGCGGTAGTAGTCCATGATGCCGAGGTTGCCGCTGCGGAAGGCTTCGGCCATGGCCAGAGGTACTTCGGCTTCGGCCTGTATCACCTTGGCACGGGCTTCCTGGGCCTTGGCTTTCATCTCCTGCTCCTGGGCCACAGCCATGGCGCGGCGCTCCTCGGCCTTGGCCTGTGCTATGTTCTTGTCGGCGTTGGCCTGGTCCATCTGCAGCTGGGCGCCGATGTTCTTGCCCACGTCGATGTCGGCAATGTCGATGGAGAGTATCTCGAAGGCGGTGCCGCTGTCGAGGCCTTTGGTGAGGACGAGCTT
This sequence comes from Bacteroidales bacterium, assembly GCA_017522105.1. Lineage (GTDB taxonomy): Bacteria > Bacteroidota > Bacteroidia > Bacteroidales > P3 > Colimorpha. The sequence goes on from JAFXAA010000016.1 coordinate 4,148, forward strand.
GGAGATGCTGTCGGGGTTCTCAAGCACCTGCTTGTGGCTGGTGGCGGAACCTATGGAGGTCACGATGCCTTCGCCTACACGGGCCAGGATGGTCTCCTCGCCGGCGCCGCCGACGAGCTGCTTGATGTTGGTGCGCACGGTGACGCGGGCCTTGGCGATCAGCTGTATACCGTCTTTGGCCACTGCGGCCACAGGCGGTGTGTCGATGACCTTCGGGTTGACGGAGGTCTGCACGGCCTTGAGCACGTCGCGGCCGGCCAGGTCTATGGCCGTGGCGGTCTTGAAGTCGAGGTTCATGTTGGCCTTGTCGGCGCTGATGAGGGCGTTGACGACGCTGCCCACGTGGCCGCCTGCCAGATAGTGGGCCTCAAGGTCGTTCTGCTTGAGCTTCAGCCCGGCCTTGCTGGCGGAAATCATGTTGCCCACGATGACGGTGGGGGGCACCTTGCGGAAGCGCATGAAGACGAGCTGCACGAGCGACACATAGACGCCGGACACGAGTGCCTGGAACCATATTCCAACGGGCACGAAATAAAGGAACAGGATCAGCGCGACAACGATGATGCCGATGATGATAAAGACGTTCATAATGATGTTTGTTTGGTTGATTGATTATTGGTTTTCCTTGAAACGGTCGTCGCTGACCTCCACGACGTCTATACGGTAGCCTTCAATGGCCACCACCTCGACCGGACGGTCAGGGTCGATGAACTTGTTGACGGCGTGCACTTCCACCTGTTGGCCGTCGATGAGAGCCTTGCCGGTGGGGGCCAGACGTGAGATGGTGTTGCCGCGGCTGCCTACCTTGACGGCAGTCTCCACCTCGTTGACGCGGCTCGTCACCTCTTCGTTGAGGCTGAAACGCTGCCATGTGCGCTTGCGAAGGAAGAGGATGAGCGTGAGCACTACCAGGGCCACGGCACACAGCAGCACTATCGTGCCTGTGGTGTTGCCGAAGAGGGCGTAGGTCTGCCATACGCCAAGGCCTATCAGGATGGCTCCGAAGAAGCCTGCTATGCCGCCGGGAAGCACCACTATCTCAAGGGTGAGAAGCAGTACGCCGAGCAGCAGGACGATGATGAGGAGGGTTGTATTCATGGCTATTCTTGTATTTCGGAGGTGAGCTGTTTGTCGAGGAGGGCGCTGTGCATGGGCAGCAGCTCGCTGTAGGAGCCGTGTTTGACGGCGCATTTGCCGTGGCAGTGCACGAGTATGGCGCATTGTTCGGCCTGCTCTTCTGTGTGGCGGCAGATGTCTACAAGGGCTTTGATGACGTAGTCGAAGGTGTGCACGTCGTCGTTCCACAGCACCAGTGTGCATCCGCTGTCTTCGAGGGTGTCCACTTCTTCGCTGGCTTCCGGGCTGACGTATGGCTTCTGTGGCTGCTCCATGTCTATACAAGTAGTGCTATTGCCTGCGCCGAGATGCCTTCTTTGCGGCCCTCGAAGCCGAGGTGTTCTGTGGTTGTGGCTTTGACCGATACCTGCCCGACGTTGATGCCAAGGGTGTCGGCTATATTCTGGCGCATCTGCGGTATGTAGGGCGCCAGCTTCGGGCTCTGCGCCGCCACGGTGCTGTCTATGTTGCCAATGCCGTAGCTTTGCTCGCGGAGCAGTGCGCCGACGTGTGCCAGCAGCTTCAGGCTGCTGATACCTTTGTACTGTGGGTCGGTGTCGGGGAAATGTTTGCCGATGTCGCCCAGCGCCGCGGCGCCGAGAAGTGCGTCGCAGATAGCGTGCAGCAGCACGTCGGCGTCGCTGTGGCCCACCAACCCGTGTGTGTGTGGCACAAGCACCCCACCCAGCCACAGGGGCAACCCCTCGGCCAGTTGATGCACGTCATATCCCGTTCCTATGCGCATCGTTCACTTCTTTTCAGGCATCATCTCCACCATCAAGCCGATGCGGATGGTGTGCGCCAAGGGGTTGGTGGAGATTTTGGTGGTGGGTATGAGGTAGGAGAGGTCGAACTTGAAGATATTGTAGCGCAGGCCGACGCCGACGGTGGCATACTGGCGTCCGCCTTTGTTCTCGTGCTCGAAGAAGTAGCCGGCGCGTGCCGCGAAGGTCTCGGCGTACCAGTACTCCACGCCGCCGGAGAGCTGGATCTCCTGCATCTCCTCCCTGAAGCCGCCGGGGGCGTCGGCGAAGCTCTGGAAGGCACCGGCTATGACGCCGATATTGTTGTATTCCGTCAGGTTGTCGGCGTAGCGTGAGGGGTAGGTGACGTTGTCGCGCGTGTACGGACGCGTAGGCACCAACAGCTTGTTGGCGTCGATGAGCACGCTGATTTTGTTGTATTCGTCTATGCGGTTGGTGTAGCGCCCGCCGATGCGCAGGTTCGACGGCAGGAACTCCTTCTTGGTGTCGTCGTCCTCATAGGAGAGCTTGGCGCCGAGGTTGGATATATGCATACCAAGGGCGAAGTCCTGCGTCTTGTCAATCTCGCCCTGGTAGTAGAGGCCTATGTCGGCTGCCAGCGAGTTGGCGGCATGCGTCGAAGTATGCTCGCCATCAGTGCCGACGACGGCGCCGTTGGTGAGGTCGCTGCGTATGAAGCGTCCGCTGGCACCGAGGGAGAGGTTGTCCGTAATCTTCAGCGCATAGGTGAGGTCAAAGGCGAACTCGTTGGGGTGTATGGTCTGCAGGGTCTGACCCTCTTCGTCGGTGTTGTCAATGTCGCCCAGCGTAAAATATGTGAGGCCTGCTGCCGCTGTGCTGCGGCTGTTGATGCGGTAGTACCCGCTGAGGTAGAAGAGGTTCATGTCGCCCACCTTGAGGTTGCGCAGCCAGGGGGTGTAGGTGAGGCCCACGCCCATGGTGCCGTCCACGAAGGCCAGCTTGGCGTTGTTCCAGTGGGCGGAGTAGAGGTCGGGCGCCGAAGCCGCGCCCACATCGCCCATGCCGCTGCTCACGGCGTCTGGGGCGATGAGCAGTATGGGCATGCCGGTGGAAATATAATTCTTGTTATCGGTGTTCTGGCCAGTCCAGTTGGTGGTGGTGCCGCTCTGCGCCGTTGCCGTGGCGGCGAGGGCTGTGAGCAGGGCCAGCAGTGTTAGTCTTTTCATCCTTTTTGTCATTGGTGTGTGCTAATAACGCTTATCGTTTGCTTTTATTGTGTCAGCGTACAATAACTTTTGCTGTCGACTGGTGGGTCTCGCCGTCGTCGGTGGTGACAAGCATCCGCGCCAGATACATGCCGGGGCTGACCTGCGAGAGGTTCCATCGCACAGGCCCCACCACGTAGCTGCCATCTGCCACTGTGGGCTTTACGCTGAGCATCAGGCCTCCCTGCGGCGAATATACCTGCAGCAGGGCCGAGGTGACGCGGGCTGTGCTGTTGGTCTCGTAGCGGAACAGGGCGTAGTCCGAGGCGGGGTTGGGAGCCACGGTGATGTGCATGAACTCCACGGTGTCCGAAGTCTTCACGGTGAAGCTGATGGTCTTGCTGTTGGAGAACCCCCAGATGTTCCATGCTTTGAGCGTCAGCGTGTGCTTGCCGGGCTTGAGGCCCTCCAGGCGGTAGCGCACGGTGCCGTGCAGCGGGTTCTCAATGTCGGCGTCGTAGAAGTCGTTGAGCACCACCAGGCTGCCGCTGTTGTTGTCGATGGTGGCCGTGATGTCGTGCCCCAGGCCCGAGCCGAAGGCGTTGATGCCCACGGAGTCGAAGAGGTGCGCCACCAGCAGCGGAGCCTCGTCGGTGAGGCCGCCGTCGCGGAAGCTTTCGTCGCCGAGGTACAGCTCTATCTCTGGCCGCGTCTCGCGGATGTCCACTGTCTCGTTGAGTCCGCCGAGGTAGAGCCTGTCGTGGCTGCCGGCGGCATGGTCGTAGCCGCTGACGGCGTAGTGGCTCAGCTTGCAGGGAGCGTAGCTGTATGGCACGTCGCGCGGCACGGTGAATGTGTACTCGAAGCGTCCTCCGCTGACTTCCACGGCTCCGCGGAAGAGCACGTCTTTCTGCTGCACAAACGACACTTCGGTGCCGGGGTTGTCGTTGGCCAGAGTGCGGCACTCCTTCTCGCGGTCGTAGACTATGGGGAAGAGCGTGCCGTCGAAGTCCTCCACCAGGAGGCCGTGCTCGTCGTGCACCTCGCCGCGCACAGTGACCTGCGAGAGCACCGTGGCGGTGTCGCAGGAGGCGGAGTCCACCGCGTGGCCGTCGATGGCGGTCACCGTCACCACGTTGCGTGGCAGGCTGAGGTGCAGCGCCGGGTCGCCGATGAGGCTGATGCAGGGGTTCACGGCGGTGCGGTTCTTGGCCATGCGCAGGGCGTCGCCGATGGTGTTGGCGGTGTCGAGGGCGTTGAGTATGACGTCAGTGTTGAAGCGTTCCACGTGGCTTATGGGCCGCGAGGCGCTGATGATGCCTATGGCGCCCCCCTCGGCCAGCATGAAGGCCTCGGCGCCGCATATCTCGTCGATGAGGTCCTGGAAGCCGTAGGAGCAGGTGCTGGTGACCAGCAGGGGTTGGCGTCCCTTGTTGGTGTAGCCCTCTATGTCCGTCGGCTCGATGTATCGCTCGGTGCCTATGTAGTGCACCGACCCGTGGCCTATGTAGTTGAGCAGCAGGCACCCGTTGTCGAGTCTGCGGATCAGGGCGTTCTTCAGTTCGGGGTAGAAAGAGCCTATGGCGTTGTTCTGCTGTTTGTAGGCGTCGGCGTAGAGGCGGTCCACGTTTATCGTCGGGTTCATGGCCTTTATCTTCCTCGCCGTGACCTCCGAAGAGTGCGCGAAGATGGTGTCGCCCGGGCGGTTGGGGTCGGCGTCGTCGGCCAGCAGCGCCACCACGTTGCGCCATCCGCCGTGCAAGGCCCTGTCGCCAAGGTCGCGCCGCATCATGTAGCTCTCTATCTTGTCAACGAGGAACGTGGCCTCGGCCTCGTTTTTGGCCGGCAGGCGCCCCACGCTGACGTCGAGTGTCTGCGAGGGCGAGCCCTCCTCGTTGTCGTCCAGGTAGCCCATTATGTCGTCGCTGCAGTAGGATACACCGTCGTTGTCGAACGAGAATGCCGTCTCGTAGGTGGCCACCGTTGGCATGTCGTAGCCCGTCAGGTTGCGCGGGTCGTAGGTGGCCTTGCCGAAAATCAGCATGTAGCGCGGTGCGCGGTCGGGGTGCTGGAGGCGCAGGTGGCGCAGCAGCGAGCGCATGGCCATGGGGTCCTGCTTGCCGCCAGAGAACTCGTCGTACACCTGCTGGTCCGTGACCACGAGGGTCTCCAGCCCGTCCACGACGGAGTGCAGCGCCGCCAGGCGCCGGGCCTGTTCCAGGAAGCGCTGGTGCGAGACCACCACCAGGTCGGCTGCCGCGGCACCGTGCAGGTTCTGGTTGGCCATCTTGGCCACGCCTGCCGGCGCAAGGTAGCTCCCCTCGCCGAAGGCGATGTACTGGCGCGCCGTCGGCGTGGAATCCGTCCAGCGGCCGCCCTCCAGCGCCATCTCGCGCTCCATGCCGGGCGTCGTCACCTCCCACACGCGCAGTCCGCTGCCGCCGCCGCTGTAGCAGAAGGCGGCTGTCGACCCCAGGTGGCGGCTGTTGCGCACCATGGTCTGCCCGTTGCCGAAGGTTATGGGGGCGGTGCCGTTGAGTTCTATGTAGTCCAGATAGCCCTCGCCGGTGCCTTCGCCGGGGGTGAAGGTGATGGTGAAGGTGAGACTCTGTGCAGACCCTTCGATGGTCTCGAGCACGGTGGCGTACACCCCGCCGCTTGACACCATGTGGGTGCGGTTGTAGCCTGCCGTGGAGAGCGTGAAGCGCCCCGTGGCAGCGCTCTTGTTGGCCACGGCAAAGCGCAGCAGCAGGTTGTCGGCCGTCGAAGGCAGCGTCAGCGCCACGCGCCGCGTCGTGGTGCTCAGCGAGAACTTCTCGCCGAGCCACACCTGCCCGGTTTTGAACAGGTTGATCAGGTCGTTGTTTACGGTGGCCACCACCGTGTGCGTGGCCGTCACCGTGTCGGCCTCCACCGCCGGTGCCGTGGCTATGCGCAGCGGTGCAGCGGCATCGGTGGTGAGGAAATAGTTGTTGACCGTGGCATAGGCGTGGCGCATCAGCTCCCACCGCCTGTCGGCCTCCACGTAGCGCCACACGTCGGTGCCCTCGCCGAAGAACAGCAGCCAGTCGCCGCTGCCGAAACGTCCGTCGCCGTCGGCGTCGTGCACCTCGATGGCCACGGGCTGCAGGTCGCCCGTCGGCGTCTCGCTGTTCTTCATGCTCAGCATCGTGCCGCTGCCGCCGTACAGGCCTATGCGCGCCACGTCGGCCCCCTGCAGGCCCGGCACCTCGGCCACCGTCAGGCGGTAGACGCCGGTCTCGTGCACCGTCAGCCGCCACCATTCGCCGTCGGCAAGCACCGACGCCGTCTGCCCGGAGGCCGCCGCCGCAAGGCACAGGGCTGCGGCCACTATGGTCATTATTCTTTTCACGCTTCCCATAACGATGCTTTTATTATTTTATTGTATATCTCCGCGTCAAATTTTGTGCCGTCAGCCTGCCCCGTGTCATGCCGCCCGACGCATTTTCCACGGAGCCCCTACGGCATTTCTTCAGTAGTTCTTCAGTAGTTCTTCAGTCAAACACTGAAGAACTACTGAAGAACTACTGAAGAAATGCCGTAGGGGGTCCGTAGAGGATAGGGTGGGTGGGCGGTTGTTTTTAACTAAAATTAGCATCCAGCGGTACGCGTAACGTGGTGTGGGGGAGGGGAGGCGGCGTGAAAATTTTTTTTCGCCTCTGCACAATATAAATCGGCTTTTGCAGTTTTATCTGTGTTTTGGCCCCGTAGTTCAGCTGAATAGAACGTCGGATTCCGGTTCCGAAAGTCGTGGGTTTGAATCCCGCCGGGGTCACAAAGATTGAATGTGAGAGAGTTGCAGTGAGAAGTGAGAAAAAACTGAAACAAAATCGAAACAAGGTGATTTTTCTGGGTGAATGAACTGATTTTCATTCGCCAAGAAAAAAAATGCCTTCAAGTCATCTACACGAAATCCAAACCTGGCTCCCTGCCGTAGTCAAAGACCTGCCCTCCTATGGGGTTGTGGTGGAGTATTATGTGCTTGACCCCATAGATGGGAAGATGTTGCGGAAACGTGTCCGGCTCACAAAGCTTGTGAAGCGTATGCCCTCAAAGCGGCAGCGCCTACTCGCGGCCCAACAGGTGGCAGACAATCTGAATGCGAAGCTTCGCGGCGGCTGGAGTCCGCTTCATGCGACGGAGGATAGCCGGTTGTACACTCCTTTGGCTACCTTGCGCGAGAAGTTCCTGACGGCCAAGGGCGCGGAAGGATGCAGGGCCACCACACTCACACAGTACGGCAGCATCACCGACATCTGGCTCCGCTGGTGTGAGGATAACGGCCTTGCCGACCGATACAGCGGCACCTTCCTCCGACCCCAGGCTGTGCGCTACATGGATGACGTGCTGGCCCAGGGCAACCGTCACCGAAGCTATAACAACACTGTGAAGGTGATGAGGGCTTTCTTCCAATGGGCTGTAGAACACTGCTATGCTAAAGAAAATCCGTTTATCGGAATGAAAACCTTGAAGAAAGAGCCGAAAATCCGCACTCTGGTACCAGCGGAAGCGCGGAAGAAAGTAGCGGCTCATTATGCTGCCAAACGTCCGGCCATGAATATTGTCTGCCAGCTCGTCTATTCCTCGGCCATACGCCCGGCAGAAATACTACAAATCAAGCTCAAACACATTCACCTCGACCAGCACTATATTGTCATTCCGGCCGACAATGCCAAAAACCACAAAGAGAGGTGTGCCACTTTGACACCCTCTCTTGATGGGCTGCTATCTCCCATTTTGGCAAAATACAAAAACCTTGATTTATACCTATTTGGCAGAAATGAAAATTTGGATCCAGACACCGTGCCGGTGACTAAGTCCTATTTTCAGAAATCATGGGAGAGGATGCGCAAGGCCACAGGTTTGCCAAAGGAGATGCAGCTTTACAGCCTCCGCGACACAGGCCTCACCGACTTGCTGCATGCCGGCGTGGACCAGCTGTCAGTGCAGCACCACGCCGATCATAGCAGCTTGTCAATCCAAAACATCTATACCGACCACTTCGACCCTGGCCTGAATGACAGAATTTACCACAATGCCCCTGTCTTTTAGTCGTAGTGCTGCCTGGAGCACTCGATGGTCGTCAGCACATAGTCGCCCTTGCCAAACTCGTATGTGACCTTGGTGGGTAGGTACTTTCTGTGTTTAATCATAATCCACCGCTTCTCATCGCACACGGCGACGTGCTGGGGCTGTTGGAGGTTATAGATGGCCATAAACATCGAGAGTGGCAGACGTGCCACAAAGCGGAACCGCTCCTGATGGGCTTTGAACTCGTAGAATTTGCGTAGCCATTTCTCTCCGACAGAATCTTCGCCGGTTGCCGACAAATTGATTAATCCATTGACTTTGTTTCCGTATTCGGAAAGATTTGTCGGGTTGGCCGTCTGTGCCTTAATCCACATAAAGTTGTTATCTCCTCCGACATTGGAGAAGCCCATCATTCTCTCGGCTACCTGTTGCATGAGAATCATGTCAAACTCCCCTGTATAGTCATCGTCCATCAGGCGGGAACACCCTTGCGCCGATATGTCGCAAAGGTATTCCTTCTCAATATCACTTGTGCTGTCGGTATCAACGACGCGCATATTAGGCACATTTATTTCGGTGGTCAGTTCCTCGACATCGTCGCCGTCGTTTCCGGCTGTTAGGACTTTGTCGTTTCCCGCCGACAGTTCCCATTTGTATTTGTTCGTGTTGGAATCTTGGACGGAATGACTGTAGGCGTTTTCGTTCTTTATGAAGATGGAACACTTTTTTTTGCTTCGTGCCGGTGGGAGGTCGGCGCGTTTTTTGATATCTTCGAGCATGAAGTCTTCGGCGACACCTTTCTTGGCGAGAACGGTGTCAACTCCGACTTTATATAGCTTTGGCTCGTATGTCAGCCGTTCCATGTCGGTGACATAGTCGGTGATGTCTATGGCACCGGCCTCGAATACATTGTTAACGAATGAAAGCTGTACCTCTTTATGGAACGGATTGACATAGAGCGACAGCCCGAAGAATTTGCATATCTTCTTTATATAGTCGGCATTGGTGACGTTTGGAACGTGCTTCTTCCAGCGGAGCATTGTGTCGTACACGTTTAGGAGTGTGTTTGTGTTTGCTACACTCCTCGTTGCCAATGTTTCTATATACTCTAACCACTCTAATTGTCCTGCATATTCAATATAGATTGGTGCCTGGACGCTTCCTCCTGGTCCGTCATTTGTCTGCTGTAGCCATAGAGCCGCGTTTGTTGTCGTTTGTCCATAAATGTAATGTTTAGGCGTTTTGACTCTCATTTTCACCAGCTCGACCACATATTGTCCACCGCTGTATTGTGCTCTGGTGAAAAAAGCGTTAGCTGTAAAATTCCCTATGATGTCAACGTCCTGTTCTGGGTCGTTGTAATTTGCACCCGTGTTCTCGTAGCTTGTTGTTAGTTGAATGAAAGCGTAGTTTGGTTCGATTCCATAAAAGAAATCAGCGTCTTGGCAAATGTTCCCCATCCCATCGACTCCGTAGAATCGGCCATTGTCTTTCATTCTTATAAATGCGCATGTTGTCATCGCATTATTTGTAAACCCCGGATATCCGTTGTCGGCAGCTGCGTATCCTAGCCTTAACCAGCTTGGCTGTGCTTTCCCATATCTGTAATCCTTGACTGAGGCATTGTGATTTACAACACACCTCAATGCAGGATAACTTCCGTCCCAATTTGACGGTCTTACAAAAAGCATGAATACCTCATCATATTTTTGGAAGAAATTGTTATCCGCGTTTGTGTGTTGCAGGGAATCCACATCTGCCCTCAGTCTAAAATTAAAAACAGGTGCTATGTTGCCTACCTGGAATCCGTTAAATGTTACTTCATTGATGCCAACGTCTAATGAATTTCTCGTTTCTGATATTTGGTTTGTTCCGATGGCTCCACCTGTCAAATATAAGTATTCATCTAATCCGAATTGACGTAGGTCGCCGTCCATGGCATTCATGGACTGAATGAAAAGCTTTTTGACATTCGCATTGGTGAGGAAGTCGCCGATGATACTATACCCGGCATTGTCGAAAACTTTGCGGGTCAGCCAATCGAGCCTCAGGGCTGGAGCGAAGCAATAACCATTAAGCTTTTCTGTATTGTTACCCAGTGTATTGAAGAGTTGCAATCCTCTGGTGTCGGTGTCCGGCTGGTTTACAATCTCGTTGTAATAGTCATTGAAGAAAAGTCGGTTGACGTACCCGCACCAGAATCCCTCTCCTTGTTGCCCTCGGAGCGTCGCCCTGTGGTTTTTGTGATAGCCGTAGTCCTCGTTATTCTTGTAGAACTTCTCGCAGCAGAATAAGAAGAATTTGTAGATGCTGTTTTCCGACCGGCTTCCTGTCAGGAAGTTAATCCAATTGGCGCGGTGGCTTTCGAGGTTGTCGGTTGGCTGGGAAATAACCACGTCGGCACCGTAGTCGTTTTCTTTGAGCTTCTTACCTCCGAAGTCTTCTCCCAGGCCATCGAGCACCACACCGCACGACACCGTCTTCTCGTTGCTGACACTCTGGATATACAGGCTTCCGTTGGCGATAATTACGCCGTTGAAAAGCACCTCGCAACGGTATTTCTTGTAGTTCGACACGCTGATATAGTGGGCGCTTTTCAGGGCCACGGCGTTAGGCTTCGCTGGTATGTCGAAAGTCCAAATAATATCAGAGCCGATATTGTCAATATCGAAACTGTTATTATTCTGTTCCAGCACGAGCGACGTGTCGGCCGGAATATAGAGGAAGGTGCCGTTTACTTTAATATCTATCATGAGGCAAGTGATTTGATGATGTGTAGCAGTTCGTGTTGAGGGTGGATGTCCCAGCGTTTGGGGTTGAAACTGCTGGCGAAATATACACCGCTTTTCCCGGCCATGGCGCGAGGCGACACCGCGCCCAGCTGGTTGTCGTAGGGGAATGTTATGCCGCGCTCCTGGAGCGTGTCCTTCAGCAACCGCCTGAGGGCTTCCAGCTGTGCCGTCGGCATATACTCGTAGAGGGTGCAGCCGTGGTACGGTCTGGCGGTGCAGTATTCGTAGGGCACTTGGGCCTCCGCGCCCGGTATGGCCTCATACCGCCCTTGGTGGTTGCACACGGCAGGGATGAAGTCGGCGCCGACTCTCACGAGCGGCCCCGCGTTGATGACGGCGATAGTGTTGCCGTCGGTGTGGTAGCCGTACACCGTGCCGTCGTGATCGACCACCAGCATTGGGCGGTCTTCCGCGAAGCGCGGCGACTCCACATAGTCGGCCAGGCATTTGATGTAGCCGGTGGCCACGATGACTATTTGCTGGTCACTTCCCATTGTTTCTTGATTCCTTGACTTTGTTTTCGAGCTGGAAGAGTACGCTTGGCACCGGCAGGCTTAGATACTTCTGCTCCTCGTAGAAGTTGTCGCCCATCATCTGACGGATGAGGCCCAGCCAGTCGGTGTTCTGCTTGGTCTGCTTACGGTGGCCGTGGCCGTCGTCTTCCATAGGCTCGTAGAATAGATGCACATAGTGGTCGGTGAGCCGTTTACGCAGAAGCACATAATTCATCTGAATGGCTCTCATGGTGAGCTTATCCAGCTTTTGTGTCAGCTCCATGCGCTTCTCGGTGCCGTACTTGGTGAATGGGATTCGGCGGTCGCTCTCGCGGTCCCAATCTGGGCGTTCCGGGCGGTAGAGTACGGCGGCCATCACCTCCCAGCGTCCGGCGTTGGCGTAGGTGTCTGCGAAAGTCCACTCCTCCCATGTTACGTCCGAAAAGTCGGCGTTGTAGCCGTAGAAGGTGGTGCCGTCGGGCATCTTCACCTCGTCCATGTAGTTGCGGCGCACCGCCTCGGTGTCCGTCATCCAGTCGAACTCATGCACCAGCACCCACCAGTCGGAGATGGTGAGGCTGACGCTGACAACATCGTCCAGCCCCATCAGGCGGCGCACGAAGTCAACATCTATTTTTCCGTCGGCGGCGACGTAGGCCATGAATTGCTCGGCGGTCACCTCGTCCCACTTTTCCGGCACTGAATACTCGTAGCGTTTCCCGGCTACGACGAAATCAATCTGTTTCATTGGTGAAAGCGTTGGGTGAGAAAAAGCAGCTCGGAGTGATACCGCTGAACGAGATACGATAGCCGACATAGCGGTTTGTCGTGTTCTGGAGATATTGCCCTGTGATGCTCTCTATCTCAACCTTCTGGAATATGGTCGCGTCCTCGTCCATGATGATGCGCCCCATAATCTGCTCGGCAATCTCCTCGCACCGGCTCATCTTCAGCTGGATTTCGTCGTAGTCGTCGTGCTGGTCGTAGCTGTCGGCCACGATAAACGATGTATTACGCTTTTTCGTCAGGTTGTGTTCGCTGCCGGAATACTCGTTGTCGCTCCCCTCCACCATCAGGCAGGGGAAGCACACCTCGGAGCGAAACTGTTTCCAAAATTCCTCCAGCTCGCCACGGAAGAAATGCTTTTCCGTGGTGGTGTGGTGGAGTTCTCTGTGCCTCGTGGCCAGCGAGCGCATGTAGGCCGTGTAGTCTATCAAAAAGCTATTCATGCGAGAAATGTTTTTTTGCCTCTGTTGTCGCGGCGTAGTGCCGTTTTCTCATGTTCCGTATCAAGTCCTATCTCGGCGATTTCGGGGTAGGTGTCGGAGTGCTGCTTGCAGTATGTCACGAGCTGGCCGATATACCGCTCTGCCATGTCGCGGTGCCGTTGCTGGAGTGCCCCGATTTGTTCCGGGCGTGGGGCGTTGGCCACCTCGCCGCTGTTGCTCCCGGTGCTCTCCTCGCTCATCACTACAGGGCCTTGGGCTGTCAGTATGACATTCAGGAACGGCACGGCCTCGGCCATGCTCCAATGAGCCACGAAGCCCTGGGCCGAGCGAAGCAGCGTATTGATACGCGCTTCCTGCCGGTTGGTGGTCAGTTGGGTTGCCAGCTGCTGCCCCACTCGGAACGGCAGCGTCATCAGTTCGGTCTCGCGGATATACTCGCGCAGCCGGGCGAAGAGGAAGAAGTCGCCGTTAATCGGCACCACGCTTTCCATCTCCTTCAGTGAGCGGATGGTGCTGCTTTCCATGACGCTGAAATACTCAGACTGTCGGAATAGCGGCAGTGCCAGGATATGGTCGGAGCAATAGCCCACAATTTGGTTGAGGTAGTTGAAGCCCTGCCGTTGCAGGGATTTCTTCAGCGCGTTCACCTGGTAGCGGTAGGCGCGGTTATCTCCGTTCTCGTCCCTGATGCCGTTGTCGGCCATTATCACGGAGAGTTGGTCGAAGCTGTCCCAATAGGCCAGGCGCACGACGGCCATTTGGATCAGGGCGACCAGCTCGTTTTTCACATCGTCGTTTGTGCCGCCATTGGCGTAGTAGGTGGCCGCCTCGGTGAACAACGGCGCTCCCAGTATGGGCTTCAGCCGCTGTTGCTCCACGGTGGCGATGGCGGGTGCCAGCGTGGTAAACGACGTGTTGACGTTCACCGGCAGGCATTTCTTGAACTCTGCCGCGCCGTCGGTGTTATTCTCTTTCTTGAAAAAGCTGGGTTCTGTCAGCATGATATTAAGCAATTACGTTTCGATTTCTTCCTTGGCCTGCCCTGTGTTGAGGGTGGTGAGGATGGTTTCCTTGTATTTCAGCACCAGGTCGTCGCCGTGGCCGTTGAAGCGCAGCATCAGCATGACCGGGTCGAGGACCTGCTGCTTTTCAATATAGGTAGTGATCACGGACACGAGGAATGATTCCCGAATGTCCGAGCCACTGCCCGCGTTGCCAGCGTAGGCACCGCCCGGCATACCGGCACCCAGCACGGAGGGGTTGAGCATCAGCGAGAAGAGTATTTCGCTGTTGGCCGCCGCCGAGGTGGAAAGCCTCTCCTTGGCATCGATTTCGTTCTTCAGTCGCTCGATTTTCCACTCCTTGGGAACCTTGGCATATTCCTCGATAGAATACTCCGAGAACAATGCTTTGTTGGCGTTCTCCACGCCACAAAGGGAGTCCTCTATCTCCTGCATGGCCTCTTCGATGGCCTGTTTCCGCTTGTTCTTGTCGGGGTATTCGTTTTCAGGGAAATGGTTTTCCCAATAATCGTCCGGGATTTGAATGTGCCACATCAGCGTCATGGCGTTGGCGTAGCTCTTGGCCAGGAACTGCGGAATACGGTGGGCGATGTCAACCCAGCCGCTCTTCCATGCGGCATCCCAATCGGGAATGCCGTAGTAGTCGTTATTGGAAAAATAGTTTCTGATGCGAGGGAAAGCGACAGGACGGCCTTTCAGCTTGCCTTGGATGTTCAACAGGTCGAGTTCGAGGAAAGGATCGTCCTCGTCGAGCATACGGATAACCTCCGTGTCTTTCTCCGTTGGAAAGCCCTCGTCATAGTTGGGATAGACACACAGCCACTGCTTATCCTTGCTTATGCGGCAATGGCGGGCGTTACGGAGTATCAGCCGTACTATCTTGGTGCCGTCCTCGTTGAAGTAGAAGATGGGAAAACAGTTCCCAAACTTGAAGAGGTCGCGGAAAGCGTTGCTCATGTACTGCCGGAACTCGTAGGAGCGGAAGTAAAGCTGGATGTCTTTGTCCTGGCAGGGTGTCAGCTGCATCTCTCCGTTCTCGGAGTAGCCGCTGACATCCATCGGCACCACGCCCTGGCCGAAGGAAGTCCTCGATTTGAAGCCTATGGCCGTTGACAGTACGCCTGTCTTGCCGATGACGCGCACGGCCTCGTCGGGATAGCGGTTGTCAGGCCCCCAGCATACAAATTCCTTTTCCTTGAAAGAAAAGGTTTCCTTCGGGTCTTCGGCCACCTTGCTTTTGCCCTTGATGGTCGTAGCGAAAATCATGTCGCTCGACATCATCACCGGCAGCCCTTTGTTGTTAAATACTATCTCCATTGTTCGCCTTTCTCTCTTGGTCTATATACTTCTTAATCTTGTAGTTTACATAGCTGTCGAGGCCCAGCAACGAGCCAGCCAGCACAAACATTTCACCGGCAGCGCCAAGCACTGTGCCGCTGATTTCACCTTTCGGCTCGATGTACATAGCCACAAACAGCATGGCCACGCCGCACAGTGCGATTGTGGCTCCGAGCCAGAAGCGGCGGGTGTCTATTGATTCTTTTTCTTTTGCCATAACCTTGTTATTTTTTCACAAAGATACAATGAGGGGATAATCCGAGAGGGGACACTACAACATGGCGTGTTCGCGCAGGAACTTTTCGTTATTCTCAAAGTCTTCCATTGTCTGACGGCTGATGACGGCCTGTCTGTTGCGTGGGTCTTTCTCATACTTCACCAGCTCGGCCATGAGTTTCACCAGCTCGTGGCTGTCGGTACCTACGGAGGCTGCTGTCGGGTGTTCCCAGACGGCGGCGGCCGACTGCTGAGTCATGCCGTGGCTTCGGCCTATCTGCCCGGCTGCAGCCGTGGCCGCTGGCATATCGAGCGCCGCCATGGGGATGCTGGATAGGGCGCGACGGTTGCCCCGCTGGTAGGCTTCGAGTGCTGAGATCATCGGAGCCGCCTGCGGGTCTTTCAAAAGCTGGTTAGAGGCCACCCATTCGGGGCCAGCCTCACCGGCTTTGTAAACCGTTTCGCGCTCCACATAGCCACCCTTTGCGTATGGCTTTGGCTCGTTATATATGGCGGCGATTTGCAGGGCAGTGTTGGCTGCAACAAGTGCTGTCTCTGCTATATGTTGGGCCACGGTTCCCTTGCTCTCCCACACGCGGAGGATAGCCAGGGCGGCCGATATCGTTGCTTCGGATATGGAGTAGGCTTTGTTTCTCTCCCATATCTCCGCATTAAGTTCGTCCTCCCTCTTCTTATAGTCCTCATCAAGCTGCTCTTTCTGCTCGTTGTATTCCTCCTCTGAAATCAGCCCCTGCTCCAGCTGGTCATCCAGCAGCTTAACGCTGTTTTCCTTCTCTTCTTCCAGCTCCTGGATGCGGCTTTGTGCCATGTTGTTAAGCAAGGTGTTGAGGTTGCCCCATATTTCCATGGCCGCGCTGGAGAACTTTTCAATGCCGACAATCCAGCGGTCGATAGCCTTGCCGAAGGCATCCTTTTTCGCCGCGTCTTGTGCTTCCTTATTGAGCCGGTCAAGCTCCTCTTTTTCCTTCTTGATGCCTTTGGCATTGGCTTCGTGCTCCTCTATTTGCCTGTCGAGGTCGTTAATCAGTTGCTCGTTATAGTCATTCTCGGCATCGGCTGTGTCGATGGCACTGTTTCGTTGCTCTGTCAGTCTTTGAAGCACTTCTGCTTCTGCCTCGCCGCGTTGCCGGATGTCTTGCTCCTGCTCCTCGTATTTCGCGCTGATGCTTTCGAGGGCGCGGCCATACTGCTCGAAGGCTTTTTCATCGAATAGCCATCCGTAGCCTTTGCCGCGCATTTCCTCAACCTTGCCCTGTGTCGCTTCGCTCCACTGGCTCTCATCGTTGTAGAGAGGCTTGGATTTCTGCTTCTTTTTGTCGGTGATGCCATGATACACGTTATTGGAGAACTCGCGGCGCAGCTGCTGGTAGGCTACTATGGTTGCCCGGATGGCGGCGAGATTGTCTTTGTTTTCTTGGATTTCTTTCTTCAGGGCGTTAATGACAGCCTCATCCTTGGCCACGGCGAGTTTCTTTTCCAGCCGCTTAATCTCTTCCTCCTCGATATGGCGGGCATCCTCTTCGGCGGCGGCAATACTGTCATCTATGGCCCTGATTTGTTCCAGCAACTTACGCTCGGCCTCCTCTATCTTGTTGAGGTATTCGTTATCATTGGAGCCTTTGAGCTGCCGTCTCATTTTCTCCAATTCTTCTCTTTGCTTCTTGATGTACTGTGAAATCTTGGAGCGTTCCATGGCCGCCGCCGCCGCATTCACCTGGTCGATGAGTTTTTGCTTTTGCTCCTCTGTAGCACCGACAGACTCCTCAATGTCTTTAATCATCTGGTCGCGTTTGTTGCGGATTTCGTCGCGCAGCTTCAGCAACCCGGATTCGGCCTTGGTGTTGAAGTCCGCAATCATACGCAATGCACGTTCTTTGACGTGTTCCCATTTCTTTACCTCTTTTTCGTCGAAGCCGTCGGGAGTGGTTACAGGTTTTTTTGTTTTGTTTTTGGGTTCTTTCTTTATGGCTGCCTCTAAAGCAGCTTGGTACCTGTAGAGGTATATTAGGTTTTCTTTCGCGTTCCTTGCGGTCTCCTGAGCGCTCTCTGTCTGTATGTCCTTGTTATCCTCCCAAAGTTTCTTTTGTAGTTTGATGGTGTTGTTGAGTGACTGCAATTCATGTTGTAATTCTTCCAAGGATTTTCCGTCAAAATCAAATTCATCTTTTTTTGATGGCTTCAGCGCGGCTTTAAACTCATTGACCGTTCTCTCAGTATTCTTATATTTATTCTCCAATTCCTCTAGTTCCCTTTCTGGAACCATACCCATATACACACCCTCTCCAGCCTCCGTTGAACTTTGTTGGTAATAATGAAATGTCGCCCCTATATCCTTGAGTCTTTTATTGATATTCTCCAACGCTTTGTCCGCAGATATAGCCCCATCCGTTATACTCTGTAATTCTTCACCAATAATCTCCTGCGCCCGACCCATTACTGACGAAGATAGACTTCCTCCGCCTGTTCCTTCAAGACCTTTCATTAAATTTCTCAAAGTGCTTGCCGTCTTCTCACCAAGCTCTCCGTACGCTTCGGCTGTCTTCTCAGCATACACCCTGTCGAATGCACTCTGTCTGGCTGCTTTCGAGAGGTCTTTGTAGGCGGCCTCAATGTTGCGGATGGCTCCTGTCTCGTCCTCATGCAGGGCAATAATCTCCGGATATTCCTGCTTCAACTGGTTCAATGCAGAAAGATACTCGGAACTTCCTTCTTTTGCATCCCGCAGTTGGTCCACAAGGACTTTTACCTTGCCTTCCGCCTCACCGGCGGCACGGCCAGCCTCTTTGATGGACTGACTCAGCTTCCATGCGGAGCTATTCTTTACAATGCTGACCGTTAGGGCAGCGATTGTGGTCAATGCCGTGATAACAAGGCCCCACGGTGTGGAGGCAAAGGCTGCTTTCTGCGCCTTTACTGCCGCCGTGTGGGCCTCGGTTGCTACGGTAGCCTGTTTTGTTTTCAATGTTTCCAGGTCTCTCACCCTCTCCTGTGCAAGCATCTTTCTGGTCAGGCCGTCGTAGTCGTACATCTCCACCTTCATCGTGGCGGTTTTCTTCTCCTCGGCAAGTTCAGCTTTCAACACCGCCAGACGTTCTTTCTCCTCGGCAGCGGTCTTTTTCAGCATCTTGGCCGTCAGCACGTCTTCGTGGTGAGCCTTTAGTTTCTTGATGCCGAGCATAGAGGTGAGCGTCTTGATGAGTTTGCCGTCGGCTGCAAGATTCAGCAGCTTCACGCGCGCCCAATTCGCCATGAGGGCGATGAGTCCGGGCAGGATGGCCTTATTCTCCTTAACAAGCTGCACGAAGCCAGCCACGCCCTTCATCAGGACGGTGCCGGACTTTTGTAGGTGGATAAGTACAGGGTAAAGCTCGTTTCCGAGTTCGATGCGTACCTCTTCAAAGCGTTTCTTCGCTTTCTCGGCCTTGGCTTGCATCGTCTCGTTCTTTGTGTTAAACTCGTTGATAACGCTGTTTCCGGTGGTCAGTTCCCGGTTGGCGATAGCTTGTGCCTCGGACACTTTGTCGAGGCTGCTGGCCATGGAAGAGATAGCTGCTGCCGCGCGTTGGCCGTCGAGGCCCATATCCTTGAACACCGGCACGAGGGCGGTGTAACCGCCCATCTCGTTGAAGCCTTCCAGCACTTTCTTGATGGCGGCGTTCATATCCGTTTCCATGAGCTGCTTAAACTCTTCCAGCGGCATCTTCGCGGCGCGGACAAACTCCTGAGGCTTCTTAATCATCTGGCCGATGAGGCGTTGGAAAGCCGTAGCCGACATTTCGAGCTTCTGCATATCCTGATCTAACGCGGAAGCGTAGCCCAGGATTTGGTCGGCTGACAGTCCGGCTTGTGTCGCCACGCCGCCGAGTCGGCCGAGGAACTCCACCAGGTAGTTCTCGTTAGCCGTGGAGGACTGTCCCAGCATGTTGATAGCCGAGCCAATGGCCAGCATCTGCTTCTCGATGTCGCCGCTGTTCTCTGCCAGCTGGTGTGTGCTTTTAGCGTACACCTCCGACAGCTTGCCAATGGTCACCATAGCGCCGTCGCCCAGCACGTCGCCCAGGGCGATATTGATTTTGTCGGCTGCCGACACGAAGCCCGCCACGGCCTCCTCGCTGTTGATACCGAGCTTACCAGCCTCGTATGCCAGCTTATTCAGTTCCTCGCGGCTGGTCCTGGTATCTATCTTTTTGAAAGCCTCGTTGAGCTTTTCCACTTGCTCATGGGTGAGGCCGGTGGTCTTCATCACGTCGGCATAGATATCATCGAGGGCGGCGGCATCCTTGGCGAGGTCTTTCACCTTGCCAATGCCGAGGTCAATCATCTGTAAGGCAGACTGAAAGCCCATCAGGACGTTGGCGGCCTCGGCGACGCGCTCCGTCGTGCTCTTCCACTCCTGGTTGAGGCTGTGAGTCGCCGCCCGCTGCTGATGGATGATATTCTCGATTTCGCGGATTTTCAACCCTGTCTGCACATATTCCTCCGTGCCGATAGTCAACTGTTTCTGTTGATTTTTCAACTTTTTCAGTTCAGCTTCGAGGCTGGCGAGGGTGCTTTTTATCTCCGTGCCGTTGATATAGACGGTAACTTTTCGGTTGAGGTTTTTAGCCATAATTCATTATATTTACTGCAAAGATACCATCAATGCCCCCACCCCATGGGGACACAAAAATTGAAAAAAATTAAATCAAATTTGGTGTATTCAATTTTTTTTCGTATCTTTGCAGTCGAAATGATAGAGATAAGAAACATACACGGCCAGCTGCTACACCGCCTCGACGGCGCGGACAGTCTGGCGTGTGTCTATCTCGATAGCTTGGACTTGCGAGGTGCCTCTTTGGCAGGGGCAGACCTCTCCGAAGCTTACCTTGGCTTCTGTGACCTCTCCGGGGCTGATTTCCGGGGTGCTGATTTAAGCTCTGCGAGGATAGAGGGCTGTGTGGTGAGTGGCACCGATTTCTCCGGCGCTGACCTCTCTGGAGCCGACATAGACAGTACGACAGACATAGCCACGGATGCCGTCACCGATGACGAAACGCTGCTGCCGTCGGCTCATCGTCCGGCATACATGTAAGAGAGAAGGCCGCCCATCAGGACGGCCCTCTCGTTTTTCAACGCTTAAACTTCGTCTTTTTGTACGTCTGGAACAGGCGGCGGTCATCGTCTGTTATCTCTGCCGACGGAGGGAACAGACGGAAGCCGATAAACGCGCCGCCGTAGGGGACGCATTTCATGACAGCCCGGAAGGGGAACTTGCCGCGCATACTCCCCACCTGGTCGATGATTTTCTTCGAGCTGGTGAGGAAAGCGGACTCCGTTCCGTCGGGCATTGTCACGGCGATAAGCTGGCGGCTTCCGTTGCTGGTCTGCCTCTCTTCCATGCCTTTGTAGATGACAACACTATTCACCACGTCGTCGATGGAGCAAAACTCCACGTCGAACATGTCTTTTGTAGTGTTGTCATCCGCAAAGTCGTACATGGTCATAGTGTGTTGGGGATTCCGTATTCGGCGCAGTCGCGTTCCACCATAGCCTTGATGGCCATGCGGTCGGCGAGGAAGGCGAGGTAGCCTTCCTTGGCCGATGCCGGCAGCAGCTCCTCGTTGGCGGCGTTGTAGTCGTTGACCAGCTTTTGCTCCACGTCGGTGGGGTACTTGTGCGTCAGCAATGTCTCGATGATGTGATTCTGCGTCTTCGGCGCGGTCATCACCAGCGAGTTGTGGCGGTACTTGGTCACCGTAGCGGTGTGGGGTTCCTCTTCCTCTTCGGCGGGGTCCACAGTCACCTCTTCGGTGAAGGACTCCGTGCCGTAGTTGTAGATGAAACCGCCCTTGCCGTCGTTGAGGTCGGCAATGGTCTCGGGCATGGTGTCGGACACCAGCCCTTCATGCAGATTGATGATGTTTTTTTCCATTGTTTAATAAGATTTTGTTAATGATTGATTCCTTGTGTTGTGGGCTGCAATGAGTCAGCCAGCCGTACTCCGAAGGGTAGGCGTGTTTGATGTCGGCTTCACACTGCAGGTCGTACATCTTGCGAGTACGTTTCAGCTTCTCGTAGAAGCGGTAGAGTATGGTCTTGCGCAGCCTTATGTCGTGCGGGGAGATACGGAAGCCGACGTGGTCGAGGTCGCGGGCGGCGAGGGGGAACACTTGCCAATTGGGGTTTATCTCCAAGTGATCATGTGTTGCCAGGTGCAACGCCGCCCTGGTGAAAATCTCATGCAGCCGGGCTTTGTCGTTACCCAGAATGACGATGTTGTCCATATAGACATAGAGATAATGGACGTGCAGCATCTCCAACAGGAAATGCTCGAAGTCGGTGAGGTTGAAATTGCCGTACATCTGGCTTGTGTAGCGGCCTATCGGCACACCCACCGGCAGGCCGTTACAGTCGACAATCAAGTCCATTATGCGCAGCATTTTCGGGTCGCCGATTTTCCGGCGATACTTCCATTTCAGCCTGTCGTGGTCAACATTGTCATAATACTTATGGATATCCATTATAAGGGCGTAGCGAGTCCCTTCCGGGTCGCGCTGGATGGCGGCCACGATGTCATTCATGCAGCCGTGGATGCCGCGCCCTTTGATGCAGGAATAGGTATGGGCTATAAACGTCTGCATCAAGATAGGCTCCACAACGCTCACCACGCAATGGTCAATGATACGGTCGGGGTCGTATGGCGGTATCTGCAATATACGCTCCTTCGGCTCAAAGATTCTGCGCTTGCGCAGTGGCCCAGGCACATACTTCTCATCATGCAGCAACCAATAGAGCCGGTCGACATTCTCCGAAAAATTCTCGTTGAACTTGATGACGGCCTTATTGCGGTGCTTGCGCTGCTGTGAGCGGTGTATGCAATGCAGAAGATTGTCCTGGTCGTACAGGTACTGATAGATATGGCGCACCCTCTTCGTCTTCTCGTAGAAGAAGCCGCAATCTTCAAAGTCACTGTACATATAATTGGCCATACTCTGTTTTTGTGCCGAATATTTTTTGAGGTGCCTTGCCTATAGCTACTACAACTCTTTATATTCTATTTTATCTGTTTCACCAAGGGGTGAGGTTGCACCCACATAAATATTTATTTCACATCTTATCGGTATAGGCGGGCCCCGATGTTCGCATTCGAATTCGCGGGACGGTTATTCGCATTCAGATAGCCGAAGCCCGCATTCGCTCCGTTATTCGCATTACCACCGAGCAAAGCAGCGAACCAGCCCCTTGTGGGTGTAACCTTTGTTTTCATTTTTCGTTCTACTTTGATTCTCGAAAGCGGAAGGGTGGCGGCGCCGCGCGCCGCGCACCGCATTCCGCATAGCTTCGCCTCGTGTCTTAATTTCGGCACAGGCGGGCCCCGACGGGCGCATCCGAATACGCGGGACGGCGACGCGCACCCAGAAAGCCGAAGCCCGCATTCGCTCCGCCAGACGCAACACCACCGAGCAAGGCAGCGAACCAGCCCGTAGAGGAGCCGTGGTAGTAGTAGTCACCGACACCGGCGGTGGCACCTACGCCAGCTCCGCCCTGCACCATCGGCAGCGACAGGCCATTTTCGGCCATGCTTTCGCGGGCCAGGTAGCCGTCGGTCATCGGCATGGTGGCGATAAGGGTGTAGCCGTGGCTTGCGCCGTTACTCTCCGCGTCGGTGTCGCCTGGCGTGAAGTAGTTGGCGGGGTTGTCGCACCAGTAGGCCTTGAAGGACACGCCGTCATTGTAGGCCAGGAGGTCGTCGCAGTTGGCCCAGATGTAGCCGATAGGCAGCTCCACGCCGAACACGCAGCCGCACTTGATGGTCTTTTCGGTGCCGTTGGCCATCTCCAGCTTGTAGGTCACATAGCCGGTGTTGTCGCCGAGCGGTGCCGTCACGCCGTTGGGGATGAAAGGCTCGTAAGCGACGGCACCCCAATTCTGCCACTCGGACGAGGTCAGCTTCTCTGTGCTGCCCTCACCGAAGGCGGTGACGTTCTGAATGTCGTAGTTGAGGTACTTGCAGCGGGCACCCCAAGCCAGCTCATTCAGCACATGGAAGGAGCCGATGTGGAGTCTTTCGTCGCTTGCGGTGATGCTGTGGGCGGTGTTCACGGCGTTACAGGCTGTGCGGAACTCCGTCCGTGTCATGCCTGTGCGGCACATGCCGAGTTCCGAGTGGAAGGTCTCATCGTCCGTGCTGCCGGTGACGTTGCCGCCACGGCAAGCCTCGGCGAGGGTGTGCCAGTCAGCGTCAGCCACAAGGCCCTCGTTACCCTCCAACGAGCTGTCGAAGGCACCGAAGTAGGGAGTGCTGTAGTTGATGGTACCGGCGGCGTTCTGCACGACGTGGCGCAGGATGGGCGACTCGTCGCCGCTGCTGGTCTGCATGTATGCCATGTCAGCCCATTTCAGCAGGCAGTTCGACACCATGCCGTTCTGCACCAGCGCACTGTTGGCGACCGTCGTGCCGGTGTACTTGGAGGCCATGAACTTCGAGATCACCATGCGGGGGATGAGCGTGAAGCCCGGAAGCTCGAAGTCCGAGTAGAGGCGGTAGCGGTCTCCGTCCTGGTACTCGATACGGAGGTAGTGTTCGGGAATCTCCACCATGACGTTGCCGTCCTTGCCGGTGAGGTCTGCCGGTACCGTGCCGCCCTCTTTGTAGCGGCTGTCGTTTTTGTCAAGGTAATACTTGACGGAGCCGTCGGGATTCTCCACAAAGGAGCGGATGCGCTCCCACCACGGCTGGGCGGTGGGTGTCATCAGTTCGGGGTTGACGGCTTCGAGTTCCTGACTGATGGAGCTGCGCCAATTCTTCTGGCAGATGCCATAGAACGGCTTGCTGGTCATCAAGAACGCCTGGAGGATGACATCCGACTGGTCCACCAGCACCGTTTGGCCATTGTCCTTTCGGACAGCCACGACTTTCACATTGCCAGCGTCGCCGGTATACAACGGCAGAAGCTTGGCTCTTTTTACGTTAAACTGTGTCATAAGCTTTAAAATTTGAATTTAAAAAACATCGATTTCTAAAGGCAAATCGTTCTCGTCGGTCAGCACCACGCCGTTTTCGTCTGCCAGCAGCCATGCAATGCGGAACATCTCCACGCCGTAGGTCTCATCGTCCGGCGACCATCCGGCGAACATGACGCGTGGCAGGGGGCAGTCGTATTCGAAAGTCATCGTCGCGCCGTTCTGGTCGGTCACGGCTTTGCCGCTGGTGGCTTCCGTGCCGTCGGCGAGTGTCGCGCCCCGGTCGATGTCGCCCAGGAGGTGCCAAACTCCGTTGCTGAGTTGTGCCAGCATGACAAACTCCAGGTTGGCGGCGATAGCGAGGAAGCCCAGCATCTTACGGCGAAAGCCGGGGTGGTGTACTTCTAATGTGACGTGGAAGGAGCGGTTTCCTGCCGCGCTGCCCTGCACGGCATATTTCAGTTCGCCGAGGTCGCGCTGGGCGTATATCTCGCCGAACTCCGCACCGCTTTTGAGCGTGATGGCGCGTTGAGTCATTGCCGAGTTGCCGACGATGACGAAGTCTTCCATCTCGTTAGGCTGTGCCGCGATGACGGCATTGATAGCCTCGATGTCGTTTTTCGGCACAAAAAGCAGGCGACGGACTCCGCTGGTGACGTTCTCGCAGAATTCGGGCAGCGAGAGTTCCGATATTGACAGATTACATACTGTTGACATATACCTATTATATTATATTGTTAATCAAATACCAGAGTGGCGACAGCATCGAGGCCTTTGCCTTCCTTGATGTTCTGGATAATATCGTTAGTCTTTTCGCGTGTCTGCTCGAGGTGTTTCTTCATGCCTGAGCTGTTATTACCCACCTCTGTCTCTAGTGTATTCACCTTTTGCACGAGGCCGGAATCTTTGCCGCCGACCGTTGTCTTGAGGTTTTGTACGTCGCTGCTGAGTGAGGAGCATTGAGAAGCCGCGTTGGTGGCTGTCGATGCAGCCGTTTGAGCCTGTCCCACTTTTTCCTGCATGGAGTCGATGAGTCCCAGCCTCTCGCTGGTGTCGGCCACGCGGCCTTGCTCCAGCGACTCGACGCGGGCTTTATAGGGTGTCAGTCCGTCGATGAGGGCACGGTCTTCCGTGCGATGGCCTTCCAGTGTTTCGACGCGGGCCTTATAGGGTGTCAGGCCGTCGATAAGCTCGCGGTCTTCCGTGCGATGGCCTTCCAGCACCACGATGCGAGGGCCGTGTGCCTCGCAGCCGTTCACGCGCTGGGAGAATTGAGCAATGGCATCCAGCGTTTCGCTGTCCAGCGACAGCTCCAGGTCAGACTGTGACAGGGAGCCTTCCAGCACATGGAGGTTGATCCTGGGGCGGTTGATGATTTTGTTATAGTCAATCTTGCCGTCCGTGATGCAGTTGTCGAGGGCACCTGTGCGCTCGTTGAAAGCGACAATCAGATTATTGATTATCTCCACCATCTGCCCGAAAGTCATTCCCTGTTGTATTGTCGGTATAGCACTCATGTCAATAGGTTGTTAATTGTTGGTGTAGTGCGTATTTCATCGTCGACGATTACCTCCCAATCTTCTATCACATCTGTAACCGAGACGACGCGGCTGGTGTCGCCGTCGGAGATATTTTCTTGCTGATTCTCCACGAAGCGGAAAGAAAACTCCACCGACACCAAGCCGTTAGCGTCGTCGCGTGTGACGAAGGAACCGGCTTCCACCGTCACGCGCACCCAGCGGCCGTTAGACTTGATATAGTGGTACTCGTTGCTGACGCACTGGCCTATGAGCCTGGCTTCCGCGTGTGAAAGCGTATTGAGGACGGCAGTATAGACCTCACCCTTCTCTGTGAAGTCGAGGTAACGTCTGCCGTCCTTTTTCAGCACGTCGGCCTCTGTCTGTGACTCCTTGCGCAGCTCTCCGCATACCACGGACTTCAGGAAGCCGTATTTGTTCTGTAGAAGGAACTGGTTTTGCTCGAAGAAATCGGGCAGGACGACATAGGTCCGATACCATGTGCCGCCCGTGGAGGACACTTCAACGGTGTAGTGCAGCACTTCCACGTTGAAGCGCGAAGGGCTGACATCTATGCGGTACACCTGGCCGTTGACCTGGTTGTATGTGTCCGTTACTGTCACCGTGGAGCCGTCGCTTTTGGTGCCTCTCAGCGTCACCGTAACCCTTCTGCTGTTGCTCACGGCCACGCCCATGCTGGTAAACCTGTCATAGAAGAGGCCATAGACATATTCGCACTGTGAGCGGCGCACCTTCAAGGTCTTGCCTGTGTCCTCACCAATCACCCAGAAGAGGTCACTCGACTCTGTTATCTGGTAAGACTGGCCGCTTTTCCAGTCCGGCAGATTGAGGGCGGCGTAACGCTCCACCTCTTCGCCGCACAGCGCGTAATACCATCCGTCGTTTGTCGGTGTCGTGGCCCAATTCTGTATTCTGGGGCTTCCGTTGCCCCAGGTCTCGCCGTAGCTGACGCGGTACTTCATCAGGGCGTTAGTCAGCAGCTGGAAAACGGAGCTTCCCCCGGTGGGGATATCGGGCTGTGGGATAAAGTCCTTCAGCACGGCGAGGTCTATAGCCACGTCGCCGTTATCGTCTGGGTTGAACACCAGGCC
The DNA here is from genome assembly GCA_017522105.1 of Bacteroidales bacterium. GTDB lineage: Bacteria > Bacteroidota > Bacteroidia > Bacteroidales > P3 > Colimorpha. The sequence continues at coordinate 30,930 of JAFXAA010000016.1, forward strand.
GTCGCATACATGGTTGACCAGCACGTTATTGTTATTCACGACTGCCGACACCTTGGCCACCACGGCATAGTTGGGTTTTTTTGTTCTGTCGCTTCCCTCGTCGTAAATGTCGGGTGTCAGTGTGCTGGTCCTCACGCCGTTGTTGTCGGTGAAATAAATCTCCGCGACGTGGTGGCCGACATCCAGCCCTGTCAGTTCTATTGTCGTGGAGGTGCGTGTCGCGGTGAAGAGCTGCTTGACGTAGTAGTTCCTTTGCATCTTCAAAGTCAGCGTCGAGCGGCTTGTGGCCGAGTATTCATCGTCGGCGCTGCTGATGTTGTACACCAGCAGGAAGCCGTCGATGCTCAACACCACCGTCCCGGAAGAGCCGAGGTAGGAGTTTGGAAACGTCCATTTGAAATGACAGGCAGAGCCAGCCGACAGCTGGATGCTGTTGCTGTGCAACTTCAGGCGGTTTCTGTTTTTCACCCACCCGAGCAGGAAAGGCTCTTCTTGAACTGTTAGCGGCATACTCTATTCTTTACTGCAAAAGTACCTCATACCTTATTATCTATAGGGGACACCCTATTTCACTACGCCGCCGAATAGCCGCACCACCTTTCCGGCCTGTTGGTCGGCCACAATGTCGAGCAGTCGAGACTCCTGGCGTTGTAGCGTCCCACTGAGCCAGTCGCTCATCGAGCGGGAGGTGTGGCCCACGAGGGCGCGGGGAGTACCGCGTCCCACGCCGTACTCGCGGAAGATGCCGTGTACCGGGAATTGGAAAGCCACCCCTGCCACCTCACCGGCATTTGTTTTCAGCTGGTATTGGATGTGGTTGCGAAGGATGGTCTCTGTGGTGCCTTTCTTCGGGCCACTCTTGTAGGTGTGGCTTTTCTTCTTACCCTTTTGGAACGCCGTAGCCTGGAGTTTGGCCATCTTCTGCACCGTCTCACTCCAGAGCTGCATCTGATGGTTATACTCCGTATCGGTCAGCACGTCGCGCCGCCCGCTGTACACGTCGCGGATATTCAGCTTTTTCGCCATAACTTGAACACTACAAATGCTATCAAGGCGATCACGGCGGCGATAGCCAGCCAGCCCGCCTTGATGAGGAACTTCTGGCCGCCGGTGAGTTGTGCCGGCACTTCCACATATACCGTGTCGGACTTCTCGTTGCTATGGTATTCCTCGTGTGTCGTTTCCGTCACAGGAACGGCGACATCCACAGGCGTTTGGATAGTCTGTGCCTTGTTATCCAGCGTGTGGTGAAGGAAGCCGAGGCTGTCGATGAACGCTGTGCTGACGGCCATGCTGGTCTCGAGGTTGGATGTGTCTTTGTCCGGCAGCACGTTGACGATACGCTCCACAGGAATTTCCACCGGCACCATGACCATGACCGTGTCGATACGCACCACCACCGACTCGCGGATGCTGTCCTGTTGGTTGGTGTGTGACACCGAGGGGGGTGCCGCCGTCTTACGGCAGCACCCGGTCAGTGCCAGCAACAATATTAATCCTAAAACTATAGCCGTCAGAATGGCTTTCCAGCCTATGGAGCTGGGAGCTGCCATTTCCCGCAGGGTGCTTTCGGGCTGCCAATGGTAGCCCTCGTTTCCGGCAGTGGGGAAAGGTTTGGGATAGGGTGATTTGCTCATAACTATCTGTCTGAAAATTTGATGATTTTTCCGTTATTCATCACTAGCTTACCCCACTTGATGCTGTCGAGGCGGCGCAGCCACCCTTTGAGGAATTTCTTTTGTGTAGGCTTGGCTTCCACGATGCGACGGAAGAACGCCTCGCGTTCTTTCTTGATCTCGTTGAAGAAAGCCTGGTGGTCTGTGGCGTTGAGTGCCGCGAGGGTCTTGGGACCTACCACGCCATCGGCAGTCACGCCGAGCATCCGCTGGGGGATGACGATGCCGTGTTTTCCGCTGCCCCATACCCAATCCACGAGGATGTTGGCCAGCGACTGACTCTCAATCTGGTCAGCCTTCCAGCGGTTCCAATAGTGGGGACGGAGCACCGCGTCCACGGCCTCCGCGTCGGAGATAAGCTTCAGGTCGGAAACGTCTATGTCGCCGTCGCCGTCCTTGTCATAGCCCACCTTACGCCAGGTGGCGAGAGTAACCCCTTTGTTTGTGGCACCGCCCGCGTCGTCGGGGTCATTCACGAAGCCTCCCTCGAAGGAGAGGATAAAAGGTGCCAATTTCATCACGTCTGCCATTACAAAACAACTTTTAGACCGTTAAACATTCTGATATTGTCGATGCTCACCGGCACGACGTGGCCGATTTTGTTGCCGCTGGCATCGCACTGTTGGACTCCCCTGAGGCGGTTGCTCTTCATATCGGCCCTGAGGCCGCAGGTGTAGGCGTGGCTCATCGTCACCACTTCCCCCTCCTTGTTGTAAAACTGGATGGAGAAGAGCACCCTGTGGCCGTATTGGTCTTCTCTCACCTCCATCTGGCGCAGAGCGTCCACCCTTCGGATAGTCTTATATTCCTTTTCCATAATGCAAAGATAGAATGTACCGAACAATCCCGCAGGGACATAGCAAATAGGCCGGAGGCCGTCAAACGAGTGACCGCAGGGAACACCGCAGTCCTTTTTTTCGCAAGCAAAGCGCAGCGAAAAAAAATTTTTGAGACCAAATTTTAACATTATTTAACACCATTTTTGGTGTATTTTTATACACCAAATTTGGTGTATTCAAATATTTTTCGTATCTTTGTATTATAGAAATGAGGGAGTTAGATGTGTAAGTGACTGAAAGACAGCAGCACAGCCAAATCAAAGAAATTAGGTAGTTAGAAATTTATAAACATCAAAAAATTAGGTAATTATGAGTAAGTTAGTCAAAATGTACATCGCCGAAATGGTAAGGAGTGCAAAAGTCATCAACAAGCAGTTAAAGCGGGAGCGGAGCGAAGAGAGCCGTGCCGAAATGCAGCGGGAGCTGGACAGCATCATCGCCGACATCGCGCTTTATTTAATGTAGTGTGTAACATCTAAAACTCTCAAACAATGGAAAAAAGAAATCTTTATCAAGAGGTAACGGACAGAGTTCTCAACGAGTTAAAGAATGGTGTCATTCCCTGGGCGAAGCCTTGGCGGGGTGGTGTCGCCGTCAGCCATACCACCGGCGGGGCATACACCTTTCTCAATCAAATGCTCATCAGTTTCAGCTCCACCGCTTCGGTAGTGGGAGGTGAATATCTCACCTTCAAGCAAGTAAAGAAAGAAGGCGGCAATGTTCGCAAGGGTGAGAAGTCCGCGCTCATCATGTTCTACTGCAAAGACTACAGCACCAAGGAGAAAGACGAGGACGGCGAGGAAATGACAGTCATACATGAGTACGACCGCCCCATCTTGAAAGCCTATCATGTTTTCGAGGTCAGCCAATGCGAAGGTATCGAGCGGCGGCACACGGCCAAGGCCCTCGCCGAGGGTGGCGAGGTTTTGGAGGTGTCGGACCGAGCCGAAGCTGCCGCCATGGCCTATCTTGATGGTGCCGGCATCCCCTTATTGCAGCGTATCGGCGACACGGCAGCCTACAGCTGCAGCGAGGACAAAATCGTCATGCCGAGCCGGGAGCAGTTCGACAGCGTGGCGCGTTATTATTCCACGTTATTCCATGAGATGACGCACAGCACAGGAGCCGAGAAGCGTTTGAAGCGTGACATGTCAGGCCGTTTCGGGTCGAAAAAGTATGCCCGCGAGGAGTTAGTCGCCGAGATGGGAGCCGCCTATCTGTCGGCCATCCTCGGCACTGCCGATGACGACAGCCTGAAAGCTTCGGCCAGCTACATCGAGAATTGGAGCAAGGCGCTCACGGAGGACAATGCGCTGGTGGTCTATGCTGCCAGCAGGGCGCAGAGAGCCGCCGAGTACATCATGAGTTACAGCGAAAGCAAATAGTTAAAAATCCGTGGCGGTGGTGAGAGCTGCCGCCACACAAAACCGAAAAGCCATGTATCAAGACATAGACATAACAAACAACATCAGAGAGAAATACGGTGACGATGTGGTCGTATTCATCAAAAAGGAGTTATCAGACGACAGTGATTGGGTCGTAGTCGGCGACTGTGTGAAGCAGGTGGCCAATGCCATCAGTGGCAAGCTTGGGAAGGTTGCCGAGTTGTTTTCCTCCTCGTTGGAATTTCCAGCCGACAACCTCGACCAGGTGACCAAAGACTGCATAAAAGCGGGTTATCGGTGTTGTTTTGTTTGAAAAACACCAAAAAAGGTGTATCTTTGCAAAAACAAAGAAATAACACCATGAGAGAAACACAAAAGAAAATCAAGGCGTTGCGGGTTTCTGCTGGTATGAGCCAGCAGGAACTTGCAGCCGCCACAGGCATGCAGCAGCAGAACATTGGCCGTATCGAGGCGGCGAAAGTCGGAGTCAATCTTGACATTTTCGAGCGTATTCTGGGAGCCTTGCACCACCACATCGAAATTGTACCCGACGCAACCGCAATAGACGCGCAACATCCCGAAACGACCGACAAAAAAGCTGACGCTACGCGGTCATAGACACGTTGCTCCCGGGGCTCGCCCTACCCGACGGCGTGCGCACGAGAAAAAAACTTTTACCGATATGTGAGGGGCTGCCGCTGATGGGCGGCGTGGCGATGGTCGCCGCGCCGCTTTCGTTTTAGTGTCAGCCGCTGCCGTTCTGCCGCCGCCATAGCCGACACCGCCGCCAGCGGCGGCTTTGCGCTCGTCGTAACCTTGGCTGCCGCAGGCTTGTCAAGGGTGCGACGAATAGCGCAACACTCATACCGCTTTCAGAAGCTCTGCCACACCGAGCGGAATTAGTGTAGGCGTAACCGCCATGCCGACATGCAATATCGGCGAGGCTGTGTAGCCGGAACGCTTCCCCTCGGTGTGGCAGTGCTTCCCCCCGTCCGAAATTGTGTGCCGCTGCCGGGAGGGGTCTATGGTCCTGGCTTGCCGGATCCAGAGTTCACGACCAAAGCGGCACTCTATTTCGGACACAATCATACAATATCACTCCCGCAGGGCGAGTAATAGCACAGTGAAGCGTAGCGTAGCCGTGCCATACGCAGCCCCAGGGAGTGATTTTGTATGCTGCTTCGTGGCATGGTAGCCCTACTGTCGGCAGACACTTGGGCCACGATGCCACACCTTTTAAAGCCAGCCTCTGCCGAAGCCCTGGCGAGGCTGTGGCTGGCGCAGCTGCCGCCCTCTGTGGCAATAACAGGCGTGTCTCGACAGAGCACCCCTGCTTTTGCCACAATGGGCTGCAGCCCCCGCGTTAGGGATTGGAAGGGCGCGAAGCGGTCGCCTGGCGACGGAACCCCTGCAAAGCCCGACGGCTTGCCGGAACGCCCAAAAGAAAAATCAGAAACTTCTACCGCCGACTCGTAAGATACCGCCCCCTTTGCTTTTCTTACCCAGCAATTTACCGTACTTAATCCACATGATTTTATCGGCAGCATCAGAAAAATGGGTAGCCTCTTCAGGAAGCACACCAGACCCCGGACGTTCCGAGGACTTATCCTTTTCGAGATTATTCTTCACCTGTTTAACCTTGGCATTATTCATAGAGATAAGAGTATAGTGGCATTTATCCCCATTGATACGGAAGCGCGGATAATTATCGTCCTGCTCATTCAGAATAATACCCCACATCACATACTTATCAGACTGAGGAGGCTCTGTACCCTTATGCTCCTTAATAGCCACACTCCACCCATGCTTACGGAGCACATCCAAAGCCATCTCATTATAAGTCTTACTATTCAGCACATTAGGATTTCTATGGTCGCCATACTTGTCCTTAAAAAACACCACTTCCTTACAGACATGATGCTCATAGTATTTACAGAACTGCCCCAGCAAATCGTCAATCAGCACGTTATCGTTACCGTCCGGCTTACTGTAGAACTCGTTAATCATCGTTTGGCAAATCTGTTCCGAGGCGCAGCCGTTCACAAAATCCCAATGCCGAGGCTGAGACACTTGCATCACACAAATCTTGCTACCCCAATCGAAAGACAGTTCCAGGGGGTCGGATGGCTCGCAGTCCTTATCAAAAACGGAAGACCGAAAGTCGGCATTGACGAAGTCGAAGCCGACCTGTGAGGCGAAGCCTCGCAGTCGGTCTTCGTCATAGAAATTGTAATAGACGTGCTTTCGCTCCTGGAGCGAATAGAAGCAATCCTCCACCTTATCATAATACATATTCATGATTTCCACCATAAATATGAGTGCTGGGAGTTGCTTTTGGTTTTTCAGGAGGTAATCCCAAGTGAGCATTTCAAGGTTATCGAAAGCGTTAGAGAGGGTAAACAACACGCCCGACCTTGACACGAAGGGAGCTATCTGTTTTTTGAGACGTTGGATTTCATTCCATTGGCGACGGAACTCTGCAATCAATTCCGCTTTCCTGCCCCCCGATGCCGCCGTACCCTGGGCAGCGGCGACAGCCGCCGGTGTGGTCGGGCAGGGAACGGCGGCATCTTGGGGGGCATCAAGCTGTTTGTATTCATCCACCACCTTCAGGATATCCACCTGCATCATCACGACGCGGTTCCATATATCGAAGATACGGACACCGCGCTCCTTGTAGTAGTAGTCGGCGTATTCCAGCACCCAGCGCCCCTCCTTGGTCACCGGCATGGAGGTAGAGTATTTGAAGCCGTGGTGCATAGGTATCGGGTGGCCGCTTTTCTTGCCAAAGAATTCATTGTTTCCCCTGTTGGTAGGGCTGACCTCGTTATTGTATTGTTCGCGGTCGATAGTCAGGGCCTCATCGACTATCTCATAGTCGGCGTTGGCACCACGACCGCTGCCCGGCTCCGACTGTGATATCATCACAAATCGGGTGCCGTTCCGAAACGATATGACATTGTCGAACTTACTCAATGCCTCGTAGGAAGAGAGAAACCCTGCCGGCGGTTTGCGCCCGATGACATAGTCGAAATCCTTTTGGTGTCCTATCTGGTTTAGCAGTTTGAGCGATGATGGAAGGGTGCGAGTCAGCAGCTGGCCGAAAGTCTTGCCGGTGATGGTGCAGATGCCGCGAGGAAGGTAGCGGATCACTGCATCCATCTTGAAGCCTATATCGAAAGACTTGCCTGTGCCGCGCCCTTCGACAGACACCTCGCAGGGTGCCTGTAGCAGCAGCTTCGGGAGCTGGGCGCGGTTGCCATACACGAACACATCAGCCATAGCACATCAGTTTTCAAGAATAGCCTCGGCACCCTTATCGTCTACGGTGTCATCGATGGCACCGAGAATCTGCTGGCGTATCTCCAGCGGCAGGGCGGCCAGGGCCTTCTCTGGTAGGTTGAACGTCTTATTGTTGAGATTGACCTGGATATATACATTGTTAGCCTCGGTGAGGTGTGGGTCAATAGTTGTGTCCGGCATACTCTCGAGGTATTTCTGTAGCGTGGCGAGGTTTTTAGCGCGTACATTCTCCGAGGCGTTGGGTTTTGCTATCTCGTACATTATCCGCTCGAGGAAGAATGTTTGCAGGAACTCACGCTTATAACTCAGGTAGTCGCCCCAAGTCTGCCGGGTGAAATCCACAAAGCGGGCAGCCGTGCTATACGGCAGATTCATCAATGCCATCAGTTTGCGTATGCAGACGTTGCGCTGTGGGTAGTCACGCAGCAGACCATAACAGCGTAGGCAGATATCGAGCATACGCTGATGGTCCTCGTCGATGCCCTTGGAGGAGCCTGTGTTGATATACTCCTGTAGAACGGAGAAATCTATGTCGGTAATCTTTTCCAGAGCCATATATCTCATAATCAGTAAATCAATTTATTGTGTTCCTCGTCTGTACGCTGGAGGATAGTGTTAATCTGTGTGAGCATTGGTGAGGAGCCATCTTTGGCTTGTTTGAGTATGGCATTTCTCAAATCAAGTTCCGTCTGTAGCCGTCCCTTCATCCATGCCATATATAAGTCTCCCCGCTGTTTCTCAAATTCCTCTCTTACGTCCATCTCCGGCACAGACAGGATGATAGCCAGCTCCTTGTAAGAGAAGCCCACCTTGCCACAGTTCTCTATGTTGGCCAGCTCGGCCTCTGTCAGTTGTCTCATCATACAAAGCTTTTGATACCGTCGAAATACTCTTTATAAAACATACACAGGCCTTTGTCGATTGTGATGCTGCCTTGTTCCGTGCGCGGGTTGGTGTTTATGTTCGCGCTGCACTCAATCGCAAAGTGGAACTTGTCACCCCAACCGGCATAAATCTTTGAGTGGTTGCGAAACACGGCGACACGTCCGCACTTGGTACGCTCCACCATCTCGTTAAGCATACGCCACTCCACGCGGTATTGGTTGGGGAAAATCTCGCCGACGTAGCAATCCAGTTTCTCAATAACACCCTGGTCCAACCACTCGCCGAACTGTAGGATATCCTCGGCGGCCATGCACCAGGTAGAGAATAGTATGTAGTGGAGTTTAGGCTGATGGAGAAGCACCACCTTCAGGAACGACAGCGAGTCCACGTCGCCGGCGGTGATGAAATGCCAGCATTGGCCCGGAAGCAACGGCTCGAGGCGCATAGCCTCCAGCAGCCGGGCTTCCGAGAAGCCGCGACGGTAGAGGTATTGCTTTGAGAACGTGGTGCAGGCGGTAGTCCGGCGGTGTGAGCCTTCACGCTTGACACTCTTTTTCTCTTCCTCGTTAGTAGTAGGTTCCTGTGTCTCAAAATTCAAATCCATCAGCTACGTTTTTTCAGTTCCTCTTCCAGCACCTTCAGCTCTGCTTCCTTGGCTGCCAGCTTCTTTTCTATTTTCTTTCGCCTGGGGCAGTCGGGCATAGGGTTGTCGGCCTTGGCGGCGGTGTCCTGCTGGTAGCGCAGTTGATTTTTGCAGCGAGTGATGTACTGTTTGGCGGCCTTGGCCCGGTTAAACAGTTTGAGGTCGGAGAGAGAGCGGAGCGGAGTTTCTTTCTTGGGTGGTGCTGGATGCAGGACTGCCTCGACGGTCTTGCCGTCGACGACCTCCTGAAGCTGCGCCTCGGTGAGCTTTCCGGCGAAGTAGGCCTCCTTGGCCTCATAGACTGAGTTATACCGCTCGATGTAAGGTTCCCGCTCATCGAGCAGCAGACGACGAGCTGCAATCTCGACATCGCTGTTTCCCTCGCCGACATTGAAGAGGTCGTTGAGGAACTTCGACAGCTTGACCCAGCAGTCGTGTACGAGCTGCTTGGCAGCCTCGACGACCTGGGCCACCTTGGGTGCTGGAGCCGAGGTGGTGAGCGGTGCGGTGGTATGATCTGCGGCGGCTGATGACAGAAGCCGTTGCAGTTCTGCCACGAGGTCGGGCATGGCGAAGCGTGGGGCGCGGTGTGCGAACACGCGCACCTGGTGGCTGTTGGAGCCGAAGCGTTCCAGCAGCCTCACGCCCTCGGCGTAGTCGCGGTTAGGGTTTTCAACCCAGGCTTTTATTGCTTTTTCCATGTTGCAAAGATAATATAGAACGTGCGCACGGGTAAGGACAAAGTGAAAAAAGTCTTTCAAAGCGAAAAAACGTGACTACACTTACTACGTTAATTTTTTTAACATTTGGCAACCCGAACGCCATTTTTCCGAAAGCGGGGTTACTACAGCCACTACATTGCCCCCTGCCTTACTACATATATATTCTTCTTTTATAAAAAAATATATAGAATGTAGTAAGGTAGTAGGCGTAGTAACCTAAATTTGGACTTGGTAAAAATTTGGTCAAAAATGGCGTAGTAGGGCGTAGTTTTGTGTAGTCACCTCTTCACTACAGCGGCTCTGTAGTAACCCACTATTCTTAAAAAGTCTTAAAAAAGAAGCCCCCGGCATTGTTGCCGAGGGCCTTGCCACACTATCGGTACATGATAGGGGTTCCTTGCCGGGTTGTCTGCTATGCAGCGGCCGCCATGAGCGGGAGTCCGTTGGTGGAGTCTTCGGGGTTCCAGTCCTCGTAGAAGATTTGAGGCATGGGGGTGTCCCACTCGAACTGGAGGGTGGCTCCGTTCTGGTCGGTCACGGCCTTGCCGCTGGTTGCCTCCACGCCGTCGGCGATCTGAGCACCGCGCTCGAGGTCACCGAGGAGGTGCTTGTCGCCGTTGTTGAGCACGGCCACGATAATCAACTCCTGGTTAATCATGGTGCCGAGGAAGCCGAGAATCTTGCGCTTGAAGTTGGGGTGGAACACCTCGAGGGTGGCCTTCATGGAGCGGCTACCCACGCCGGCACCCTGGACGGCATATTTCAGCTCGCCGAGGTCCTTCGTGCAGTAGAGCTTGGCGAAGCCCTTGCCGGTGGCGCAGGTGAAGGCCTTGCCTTCCATGGCCGAGCTGCCAATCTCGACATAGTCCGTGAAGGTCGTCTTGGTGGTGGCCAGCACGGCGTTGATGGCGTTGACATCCTTTTTCGGGATGAAATACATAGTCTTCACACCCGACATGTTGTTCTGGCAGAACTCATCGTTTGCCAGCGACTCGATAGAAAGACTGCAATTACTCATTGTTGATTCTCCTATTCTTTAATGGTTAATGAATTAACCTTCGCCGCCGTTGTCACCAGCGTTGGCACTGCTGGAAGCGAGAGCCGTGCCCGCTTTGTTCCAGCCCACGGTGTTGGTGGAGGCAAAGACGAGGTTGTTATCGATGAAGCCGAGGCCTTCCCACCAGTCGCACATGATATCCACGTCGCGGTGCAGCTCCTGGACCTTGAAGTTGCGCTTGCTGCGCTTGGTGAGGTGCAGGATGTTCTCGGGCAGGGTGCACCAGATATCGGTCGTGCCGGTCATGCAGGGCAGTCCTTTGATTTCGTGGTTGGTCTTGTCGACCTTGTCGCTGAGGCCGCTGGCGCTGCTGACATCGTAGAAGCCGAGGTCGCGGAGCTTACGGAAGTAAGCCGTGGCCATTTCGGGGGCCATGAAGATGTACATGCGCTTTTTCTTGAGCATGCCGGGAATGGCATCCTCGAAGGATTCGACCTGGTCGAAGATTTCCGTCTTGTTGAGTTCGCCGATTTCGGGCACCTTGTTGATGGGGTAGGGGTGGGAAGCGGCGGCGGCATCGGTCATGATTTTCTTGAAGCCGTCCATGCAGTTCACGGCATCGCCGGCAGTACCCGAAACGGGTTCCTGGTACACGCCGGAATAGACGAGGCGCATTTCGCGGTCTTCGTCAATCTTGCCAGCGACAATCTGCTCCATGACGTAGCGCACGATGGGCCAATCCTTGGGGTGGAGGTTGTCGCTGGAGAGGAAGCCCAGCCAATTGTCCCAAACGACATCCGGCTCGATGCGGCGGTCAACCTTCATCGGACGGAGGTAGATGGTGTTGGGGTGGAAAGTGGTGTCGCCTTTGGGCGTGAAGTCGTGCTGGTAGCCCTGCAGGACTTCGGTGCTTTCGACGTTGGACGACTGATAGACCGTTTCGGTCGAATTGATGTGACGGATGCCGGGGAGATTGAGCGATTCGCTCTCCTGCATCAGTTTCTTCACCAGTCGGCTCATGTTGTTCTGACCTTTGAGATAGTAGCTGCCATAGGCGCTGACAATCTCGGAAACAATATCTGCCATTTTTTTGCTGATTTAATTGGTTAATACTCCGTTTACTCTTCCACGCCGAGTTCGTGGCAGGCCTCCTTGTAGGTTTCGGAGTTCTTCCAGCTCTCGTCGTTGTTCTCGACCTTGGTGTCCGGGCCTTGCACCGAAGTCGGCGCGGCGGGGATTTTGTCGATAAAAGATTTCAGCTCCTGGGCGCGTTCCTCGGCCTTGGTCTTGGCGGCTTCGGCCTCGGCCTTGGCTGTCTCGGCAGTACGCTTTGCCTCCTCGGCCTGTTGCTTGGCGGTCTCGGCGGCTTCCTTCTGCTGTTTGAGGGTGTCAATCTCGGACTGCTTTGCCTCGAGAGCGTTGTTAATCTTTTTGAGGGTTTCGTCGTCCATCAGGACGGCACCCTCCTTGGTGGCATCCAGTTCCTGGATTGCCAGCAGCGCGGCGAGGGCCGCGAAAGTCATGATGCTTTTCTTCATGGGTCTGTTATTTAAGTGAAACATATTTTGGATTTTGCTTTTCAGGTAGTCGCTGTCGGCGGTGGTGGCCGTTATCTCCTCTGTTGCGAAGCCGTACTGCATACACTCTTCGACGGTGAGCCATGCGCCGTCGCCGTTGTTGCGTTCCATCAGTGCCTCTATGTCCTCCAGCTTTGAGCCTGTGCGGTCGGTGTAGATGGCAGCCAGTCGGCCGTTGATGGCGCGTTGCTCCTCCAGTACCTCTTCCAGCACGTTTTCGTTGCCGACAACGCCGCTCCAGCATTTGTGTATGAGGAAGAGAGCGTAACGGCTCATCTTCCTCTTGTCGCCGCTCATGGCGATGATCGTGGCCGCCGAGGCGCAACGTCCGTAGCACTCGGTGGTCACGCGGTCGCCCATTGCCACCAGCAGCTCGTAGATGGCCAGTGCCTCGTCCACGTCGCCGCCCAGGGAGTTGATTTTTACGATGACGTTCTTTTTGGTGGCTGCGATGTTACCCAGCTGACGCTTCACGCTGTCGAGGGTTACGCCCTCTCCCCACCAGCTGCCGCCGATTTCGCCCTGTATCTCCACAGTCACGTCGGCGGGGTTTTCTATGATATTAAATACTTTCATTCCTATTATTTTGCTGCAAAGTTAGCAACACATAGGATGAGTGTTGTGGTCATTTGGCCGCGTCAGCAGCAGCCCTGACGCTCCGCGTCCGAGGCAGCCACACAGTGGCCGGTTTGGTCGGGTCGGATCGCGGAGCGTAAGGGCTGCATACATATATAATAATAGGTGGGGCTGCCAGCGGCCTCCCCACCTACCTTAAAAAGATGCACATGGGTTTCTACATGTTCTTCATCTGGGGCCACATTGACAGCCCGGAGAATGTCAGCCGGTAGGCTGTCTCACCTTCGGCGGTGCCCTCGTTGACATCCTCGAAGGCGAAACGCAGTCCCTCTTCTGTGTCGCCAATCAGCCAGCTCACGCCGTTGTTGTCGGTAGCCTTCACGATGTAGCGGCCATAGCAAAGTTCCATGAGGTCGCGCGCCGACACCTTGCCCTTGCCAGGCACTGTGGCGTTGACGGTGTGGCTGAAAGCGTCGCCTTCGGGAACTGTGTTGCAGGATGCCTCGCTGAAAAGCACTTTTGACCATGCCGCGCCTTGCGCCAGGGTGATGCTCATGCCCTCTCCCGACGGCATAAATGCCGCAACTTTTTTAATGTCAACGTAATGCAGTGTCTTGATTCCTGCCATTGCACTGCAAAATGGATTTTTTTCGATGTTTGTATTCATAAAATTTTGATTAGGGACAATTCGCACAAAAATTTTTGTGTGCGTTTTGTGTCTGTTTTATTCGTTTAACTGCTTGATGTCCTGCAAATAATCATCCTCTTTGTGTCGGAACTTCCTTTGATAGTATTTCTTCAGGGCCTCGAAGCTCAATTCGTCCTCCTCGATGCCGTGTTTATCCAAAAAATGGCGCATGACCTTGTTACGTTCTATGCCTGTTGCAACATGGAACACGGCTATCTGGTAGCACAGCCGTTCTCTCTCCTTTCGATAGATTACTCTGCTGATGTTGGCTTGCTTCGTCAGCCTGATGAAGCGTCCGTAGCGTATGAAGTCATCGTAGTAGATATAGACCTTGCCGTCCACCAGCCCTTTCGGGCGGCGGCGCAGCTCTCCGGCGGTGATGATGTGTTTACGTTCCAGCCCTTGCACGATGACGGAGTACAGCCAGCCGTGGCCGACATCGACGGCGGTGCCGTCGTAGCTGTATTGCTCCCGGAGCACCTTCCACGCCAGCGGATGCAGGGCGATATCTACTGTTATCTTCTCGGCCATGGTTAGAATAGTGTCGGTTGTTTCGCTTGAACTTGCTTTATCTCGTGCCGTCTCTCGGCGGCGTGTTCCTCGTCGTATTTGGCCAGCCATTTGTCGACCATCTTCTCGGCCTCGTGGGCGGCGTACATGAAGCCGCTGCCGCCTCCCTGCTTCATCCATTCGTGCTGTTTCTTCATCATATCGACCACGACGGCAAAGAATTCCTCGCGCTTGTTTTTGAAGTTCTGCCCTTGGGAGCGGTTGGCCATGCCTATCTTGATGGTGGGCCACAGAAGCTGCTCCTGTTCGCGCATGAGCATCTTGGCCTTCTCTCTGTCTGGGTCATCCTTCCGGCAGCGGAAGAAACGCTTTTGTCGGCGGCGCAGTTCGCGCACGGCCTCTTCAAATTCCTGGGGTGTCATCTTGGAATAGTTTTAGTTGGTTTGGGTCCACCAGCTCGGGAGCGTCGGCTGGCTTGATGATATCATATATAGCGGCGAGGTGGCCGGTGGCCCAACGCAGCTCTTTGTGTAGAAGCCTTACATGCTCGGCAAGTTGCTCCTGCCCGGTAACAAGTTCAATCTTCTTCCTGGCTTTTTCTGTTAATTGTCCTCTCCATTCTATGTGGCTGAAAAATTGGTAGAAATTGTCAACCAGGCCGAAGCCCAGCTCAAAAGCGTTGTTCATTTCCAGACGTGCTCCTCGGCTATCCATCCAGCCCGGCAGCACATGGATATAGTCGCACTCCATGAGTTTTGTGATGCACTTTCTCATGGCCTGGCTCCATGGCTCCCCGCGCTGGCAGAAGTCAAACGGATTTACCACTTCCACCGCTTCGCCGTACAGTCGTTTTATTTCGTATGCCGCCGCGTCGAACTGTGCTTTTGCCTCGTCATAGTCCCTGTCTGTTACAGGGCCGCAGATGTAAACGTATTTTGCCATATCTTTAATGTTTGGTTTGCTCATCAGAACGGACAGCCGTCTTGCTCTTGGGTCGCTCCTTCTACGTCCTTCCACTCTGCCGGATAGCGGAAATCTTTGCAGGCTTGCATGAGAACGTCTTTGTAGATGCTGCCCTGTGCTATCTTCACGGTGTAGAGTTGCAGCGGCATCATGCCGCGCTCCGGGCGGCGCATGCTCAACTTTTGGTATTTGTACTTTCGCATGGCCGTCTGAAGGTTGTAGCTCTTCAGGCCGTTGTTGCCGCCCACCTTTTTCAGCACACTCAATATCTCGGTGAACTGCATGTAGTAGTTCCATTGTGCCTTGCCGTCTGTCGGCTCAAAGCAATTCTTCAGCAGCTCGTTCTCTTCCACCGGCGCGATGAAGTTGTCATCCATGAGGTCGATGATGCGGAAATCGTCCTGAGTGAAGATGTATTTGCTTGGTGCCGCGTCGCACAGTTCCTTCACCTCGGCCCAGACGGAATCAATATCGACCTCCGAATAGCTGACATCTATGTCCTCGATGGCGAAGCATAGATAGCGGCGGTTGTTGGAGTCTCGCAGGAAACCCGCCTCGTTCACCGAGCCGCAGAAATTGGCTATGCGCGTCTGCTGGATGCTGTGCTTGGCATATAGCAGACGGCGGGAAACCTTGTCCTGTGAGATAATCGACTTCATGCTGTTGTAGTCCTTGCCGAAAATGTTTTCCATCTGGTCATCTACGTTAATCCAGATTTTCTCCACCAGGTAAGAGGCGGTGAGGTAGTTGTTAAGTGTCGGCTCGATGTGGCCGGTGTGGCGGTAGTCGTCGAGTCCTCGAGGACAAAGGAAGTTCAAAAACGAGGTCTTGTGTCGGCCCTGTGCGCCGATCAACAAGAGCATAACGTCGTTGAACTTCTCGCCGGTCATACACTTGTAGCAAGCCATCAGCCACTTTACGAAGTAAAGCTCAAACAGTTGGCGGTAGGTCTTGCCTTCTATCTCCCCTTCAATGTTCGGGTCGAGCTTCACGGCATTCATCAGCTTGCGCAGCTGGCCGAGGCCTCGCAGCTGTAGGCCGTCGGTGTATTCCTTAACAGGGTTGTAGTTATCAATGTGGCTACTGTGTAGGATGGTTGCCAGGTCGCTCTCCGGCTTCTTATAGCCGAGGGTCTTCAGCCAATAGATGATATCGGCCTCTGACTGGTCGTCGAGTTCCTGCCAATCTTCCGTGCCTACTTCCCGCCATTCCATCTTCTGCCTGATACGGTTACGCCGGAACTCGTACCGCTTCGACAGGTTGTTGTGCATCCGGGTAATCTGTGGCGTAATCTCCTTCTCAGGCTTCTTTCCTTGCTCTTTCTCTTGGCCTTTGTCCTGGCCGTCCGCTTCGGGGGTTGTGGGTGTGGCCATGTTGGGGTTGAGGTCTTCGGGTGCCGGTGTCTGCTCTCTTACTTTCATTTCTTGACCTCCTTTCCCTCTTCGAGGTCAACCGAGATAGGCACATACTCGCCGCCGAGCACCCAGCATCCGGGACCGGCGTTGGGATTGTCTGCCACGAAGCGGCCGTCGCCGAGGTCACACATGCCCCCCTGCCAGTCGTACCCCTCTCTGTGTCCGTTAGGCCACCCTTTCACGTTGCCGACACAGGCCACAGGGTTTAAGCCGTCGTCGCGCCACTGCCAGCGTGGCTTCAGCTCGTAATAGACGATGATGCCGACGTACCTGTCGGCCAGGTTGTCTTTCCGCACAGCCATGATCCTCTCGCTGATGTCTTCGGCGATGAGATTCATGGTGATGTCGTTGGTTATTTCAAGACGGCGCAGAATGCCTTGTAACGCAATGATGAACTTCTGCATCTTTCCCGCATTGCCTTTATACCATTTCGACAGATTTTCTTCTGTCTGCAATGGTATTTGGCTCTCGTACCAATCTTTTTGTTCGGTCAGGTATTTGCAGACTTCCTCGATGTACAGGGCGGCCGTGTCTGGTGTATAGTGAAAAGCCATAGCTTGTTAGTTTTGTCTTGTGTCGATTTCGCCGATGCGATATTTCTCCATTTCGGAGTTGATTTTGGCCTTTGCTCTCTCCACTTTCCTCTGTCGTGCTGCATGTTCCCGCTTTATGCGAAGCAGCACGTTCTCTATAATGATGTTCTCTCTTTTCCCCTTGGCCACCTTGATGACCATTGACAGGGAATAGTTGTAGCCCTCGGCTTTCAGCAGCCCGACGGCTTTGTTACATGCCCCGTAGGGCAGTCCTTCAATTTTGCTCATGATGCTATCCTTTCTGCCAGCGCCTCGCAAAGGCGGCGGCTTGTGGTCACCTCTACGGCGTTGCCTATGAATTTCTTTTGTTCGCTCTGTGTGCCGACGAGCTTATATCCGCGAGGGAAGCCCATGATGGCCAGCAGCTCCTCAACTTTCAGCATCCGCATCTTGATGTCTATGATGCCGTAGGCGGCCATAAACTCCTTGATGGTGCGTGTCATGGGGCTGTCATCCTCGTACACCTCAATGCCGACTCCCTCGGTGGTTTGCACCAGGTAGGGCGGCATCTTATCCATGCGGGCAATGAGGGTGAAGCAGGGACTATCCACGGAGCCACCGGCAGAACTATACTGTGGATTCATCAGGAAGCAGCTCACAAGTGAGTGCTTCGGCTTGGTGGTCAGTGTCCCCGCTGGCGCTTCTACCGAGGTAGGCTTGCCGCTCTTGTATTGAGCGTCGAGGAAACGCACCTGTACCTTGGCCACCCGGTCGTGGGTGGTGACAGTGGGCGCGGGGCTGTCAACGGATGCCATGCGGCCATTGCCGTAGTAGGTAATAATGGCGTGGTGGTCTTTGGTGGTAATGGCCCCGGCTGGCTCGTCCACGCTGATGTTCTTGCTGGCATCGTGGCCGCTGAACTGCTTGGATAGGAAATGGCATGTTGCCATTCCGAGACGGTTCTGCGTCGCCACGGTGGGGCACGGCTCGTCAATCGACGGCGGCGTGTGTACGCCAGTCTTGCCGTTTACGCTGTTGTATTTCAGCAGCAGGTGACATTCATGGCCACCGGCCACGAACTTCACCAGGCCGGCATAGATGCGGCGTAGTGTGGCCTCCACCAGCGGCTTCTTCCGTCCAAAGATACTTTCGCCCTCATCGTCGAAGTCCAGCACCTCGCGCACAGGCCGCCATGGCTTCATGTCGAATAGGCCGCCGCCCTGCTTGGAGTGTGTCGGGGTGGGGAAGGCTCCCGCCAGCCCCACGCGGACGAACTGGCCGAAGAAACGCTTGCGGCTGGTGTAGGCCCCGAAGTCGGCCGAGTTAAGCAGTCGCCAGTCGAATGTGTAGCCGTAGCCCTTCACCTTCTCGCACCAGCGCACATAGTCGCGCCCGGCATCCTTGCTGATGGGCTTGCCGTTCTCGTTGAGCGCACCCCACGACATGAATTCTTCCACGTTCTCAATCTGTATGTAATCGGGGCGCAGTGCCTCGATGTAGCGGAAGAGGTGTTCGGCGAGTGTCCTGCTGTCCGCGTCGCGGGGAAGGCCACCCTTGGCGCGGCTGAAATTGGTACACTCGAGCGAAGCCCACACCACCAGCCGAGCCGTCGGGTGCTGCCGCCGTGCTTCGTCGGCGATCTGCACCAGCGGCGACAGTTCCAGTGTGCGGATGTCCTCGGTGAAGTGCTTGGCTTCGGGATGGTTGGCGAGGTGTGAAGCGATGGCGTGAGCGTCGTGGTTGACACAGGCGATAACCTTGGCGCACTTCTCGCCGTGGAGCGTGGCCAGCTCTACACCTGTCGAGGTGCCACCGGCACCACAGAAGAGGTCGATGTAAAGCAACCGTATCATTGCTGCCTCTCCCTTCTTTGCTTCAGCGCCTTGCGCAGTTCCTTACACTTCTCGCGGCTCACCGAGCGGCAATCCTCCCAATAGGGAGCCGTGTCCGGCATTTGCTGGTTGCATTGTGCGAATGGTTTGCACCCTTTCTCTGTCGTGGCTGTCACCAGGCGCGGACAGCCTATAAGTTTGCAATATCCTATCTTCATTGTGCTTGCTTTTTATTGGTTCCAGAATGCACCGCTGTAGTCGTACTGTCGCACCGGCTTGTCGTAAGGGCCGAGGCCCGAAGACACGCTCATCGTGCGCGGCAGCCTCACGTTGTGCTTGCGGACTTTCAGCTGGTCGCCGCCGCGATGGTTCCCGACGGCGCAATAAAGCTTTATCAGGAAGCTTTTGTCGGTCTCGCCGAGTACCTTTACTTTGACCTCTTCGCGGTAGAAGTTGCCCTGAAAGTCGGGTCTCCTTCTGACGTAGGTGCCTTCTACAGGCGTTGCATACATTTCCATTGTTTTATAGATTTAGCATGTACTTTACTAATGTTTCATCGGACACCGTGTTTACAAATCTCCTTATTTCATCAGCTCTTCTTTCTATGCTTTCTTTGCCTACTCTGTTTTCGCAGAAATCCATTCCGAGGTGGATTCCTTTATCCATATTGCACTGTAACATGGTGCCGTTTCCTGTCCTGATGATTTTAGCTCTCAGGCAGCTTTCGCATCTTCTTTGTGCGCTCATTTTCTTTTCCTCCTTACTTTCTTTAGTCTGATGATAAACACTGGATAATTGGGCGCACCCCATTCAGGGCGGCCTTTTCCGACGTAGATTTCTTCAACGTCACGTAACATTGTGGTGTTGGTATAGCCACGGTGAAAGCATATCTGCTTTACGTCTGTAGGCACTGTTATGCCGTTGGCGTAAATCATCATGTGGCACTTGCTTATTACTTTTTCCCAGGTCGATATGTCCCGGTACTCTTCCAACTTTTCTCCCCGCTCTATCATGTCGTACCACTGATAGCTGTTGACCAAGTGAAGGATGCCGTCTGTCATTCCGCACCTCCTTCCAGCAATCCTTCGGCCTCTTTTCGGGTTATCTCTATGATATCCTTAAACTTTTTTTCAAGGTCGTATCGGTCGGACATATAGACAACGATTGCTCCATTGTCGCATATTTCAACGTATGGGTACGCAAATCTACCGCTCATTTCGCACTCCAGTATCTCAAACACTCGGATTATCGACGAATGAGGCATGTTGTTCAGCTTTTCCCTTATCTCTCGCCCGGCTTTCGTCCGCTTGTTTGGGACATACACGCCATCCTTACCAAACTCCTTATGTAGCACCCATGTTTTAGGCGGCAAGTTTTCGGGATGATTGAACTTGAAGCCATTGAATTGTGTACAACGCTCGAAGTTCTGCTGACCGTTATGGCCAACAAACTCATTCCAATCATCACCCACTATCTCCTTCACGAGCTTTCTGTTATTCTCTTCGATTTCCAGCTCTTTCTTACGGAGTTCGTGCAGCTTCTTATACAGGTCGCCTTTTTTGTTGGTTATTTTATAATACATTCTCACCTCCTTCCTGGTAGTCTCCGCCCTCTTCCTGGATGCGGCGGTAGTTCTTAATCTCGTCGATGATGCGCTGAATTTTCACACTGCACTCATCGATGTTGCTGTAGGCAACCTGCTTTCTGCCATCGTCGATGCTGTACCAGATAGATATTCGGCTTGTGCTTGCCACGGTGCTTATCTCGATGCCGTATTCTGCGGCCGCTTTCATTACCGTGGTGAACTTGCTGCTGTCGGTCAGTTTATATTGTTTATTCATTGTTTACCTCCTTTATTGCTTTACCCAAATTCGACATGGCATTAAGAATTTCGGAGGCGGTTAGTCCAAGCCGTGTTTTGCCTATTTCCTTCTTTAGTCCCTGGGTGGCGTTGTGAAGCTCGCTGAACTTATATTTGATGGTGTCCTTCTCTGTCTTCTGCCTCTTCTTGAACTTGAAAGACAGGTGCATATTCAGCCATCCGGCCACGATGGCGAAGCTGCTCTCCGTGGGGATGAGCATGATATCGGGTACCAGGTGTACCATTAGCCCCTTGCTGGGGGTCATCCATACAAAGCGCACTTTCATTTTCTCACCTCCTTTCTGTACTGCACGGCCACATGGTGCTCTAGCTCCGTGGCGTGTCTGTGCTGCTGGCATTCGAGGTTAAGGTCTGTGGGTCGATTCCACAGGTGGCAGAAGCGCCCATCCAGCGTGTTGTGTTCGCACGATGCGCAGGTGTGGTCTTTGGTTTTCATTCCTCGTCCTCCTTTCTCACCTTGCGGCGCTTCGCCCAGAGGGCGCATGTGTGGCTGTGGGGCGTGTGGCTGTACCCCATCATCTTGCAGCCGCCGGTCAGTGTGTCCTCGCTGCCGTCGGCTCTCCTCCTCCTGTCGTAATGCTGGCACGTCCGGCATACCATCACCGGCTGCTTCTCTTCCGGCAGATAGGGGTCTTTTTTGGGTGTTGTCATATCAGTTTGCTTTTGGGTTAATATTGTTGCTTGGTGGGGAAGAGGGGTGTTTCTCCCCTAATCCCCCTGCCGGTCTTTCCCGGCTGCCACCAGAGCCTCAGTCGCGTGGACTTTCTTGTTGTATGTCAGGTTTTGGCGAGTCTTCGACAGGTGCCACGACTACCTCCGTCGGCTGGGCGAAACGTCGGCCCTCTTCGCTTTTCATCCACTCCTTCACGTCCTCCCTCAGTCGCTTGCATTGCTTTTCGGTGACGTTGAACACGTCCAGCACGGCCAGGTCTTTCTTCGTCTGGCTAACCTGGTACAATATACATACGTCTGTGCCCTGATGCAGTCCGTGGCGCGGGCATTTCCTTTCGATACATTTCTGCGGTGTCATATTCTTTATTTTTATTTATTGATTGTGTCTGTTGTGCCTACTACTCCCCATTCTCTGTTTGTTTTTTGCCCGTATAGCTCCCTGGGGCAATACATCTCGGCAATCTTCTTTATTTTAGCTTCCGACAGTTGTGGCGCGTAGTGGTCGCGGAAGAGGAAAGCATCGCCTTGAAGGTAGAACTTCATCAGCGGCACCCATTGGTGGTGTCCTACATTATTAAATATGTCGGTGTACACCTCCAGAAGGTAGCCGTCCGGCTCGTTCTTAATCTGAAACATCATGCTGCGTCCTCCTTCCGTTCGCCCTTGGGACATGTCTGGCGGCTGTTGCAGCTTTCTTCGTCGCATTTGCAGCATGGAATACCCTTGCTGCAGTTCGGATAATTCATCAGGGTGCAGTCCGGGCAGAATGCCTTTTCCTCGCGCTGTTCCTTCGGCGATGCTTCGGCGGTGTCTGTCACCTCCTTCATCAGCTTCCCGCCCAGCTCCTGGGCGCGGCGGCGTATCTGCTCGGCGGTGTAGCCGCCGGTGAGGAAGTTGAGAGCGTTATAGACGGTCTTCTCGCTCACAGGAAACTCCTTCATCAACTCTACCCGAATTTCCGGGTTAATCTTAATCAGCTGTTCCATTCAATTTTTAAATTTATTTTTCCGTTTCGGAAATAATTACTATCTTTGCATTTGATTTCGGCTGCAAAATTAGTAATTTTTGCCGAATTGGCAAAATTTATTTGCCAATTTTGACGAATTTAACATTTGATAACATCCGAGAGATGAAAGAGAGAATACAACAACTGATTGATTTTTACAAGCTAAACCCCTATGCGTTTAGCAAAAAAATTTCCGTGTCCGAAGGTACTATTCGGAAGTTTTTGGCTGGTCAAATTGGCCTCAAAGCGGACACTTTGACGAAAATTTTGGCCACTTTTGACGAAATTAGTCCCGATTGGCTAATACTCGGAAAGGGCGAAATGCTCCGTTCCGAGGCTCCAAAATCGGCAATTTCTCCGACTGAGTCGGACAAAATTTGGAAGGAAATCCTCGCCGACAAAGACCGCCGCATCGAGGAATTGATAATTGAAAATTATCAAATTCGCGAGCAAGTCGCTCATATTCAGGCAATTACCCCCCCCCATCACGCAATGGGTTGATAAAGAAGGACTTACGTATTGGCACTTCTGACACATCCGAACTTGGTAATGACAACTCAAAAATATAATCACCATGAAACGAGTTGTCATTATCACCGCTTTGCTGTGTCTCGCCCTCTCTGCCTCCGCGCAGCTTCCCTGGCTCAAAGGGAAGACACCTGTCCCATACCAAAAGAAGCCTGTCGATACTACCAAGGTTGCCGCGCCTGTTCTGCCGGCACCCGACACGCTGCTTGCCACTGTCACCCTCACCCTCGACACCTCGCTCCTCTCGCCTTCCTACTATCTCCGCAGCTCTGCCAATGCACAGTCGCGGGTGTTCTGGTTTGGCGTTGTCGCTGGTGGCTTCGGTGGCCTTGCCGCCGTCTCCGAGGACGCGCGGGGCATCTGTGTCATCGGCGCGGGTGTCTTCGGCCTACTCTCCCTCATCAACCACTTTCAGGCCATCAGCGACCTAAAGAAAGCCTCCAAGTCCCTCTCCCGCGTCCATCTCTCCGCCGGTGGTGTCACCATCGACCTGTAGCACATATATATAATGAATAGGAAACCGAAACAAATTTGAAACAAAACACCCGGAAAAATCACCGCCTATGTTCCTGCAACCCTCTGTCAGTCAACTCATGTCTAACCCCGCCCCCTGCGTCCGTCGCTCGTGGGTTTGAATCCCGCCGGGGTCACCGATCATGAAGAAAAGCACACATCCGCTGATGTACCTGCTGTGCATGCTGGCCCTGATGCTGGCGATGTCCCTTCTCTCCTCCCTGATATATCTCCTGCTTGAGTCCTGCGGCGTCGACGTGGCGCAGGGTGTCGGCCTTTCGCTGTGGCAGGCGCTGTCGCAGCTGCTGGTGTTCCTGCTGCCTGTGGTGCTGACGGCGTGCATCTACTACCGCGGTCGTGAGGGGGGCTTCCTCGGGCTCGACTTCTCGGGGCGCGCGTGGGGCAGGGCAGTGGCCGGCGTGGTGACGCTGCTCTTGATGGTGCCTGCCATCGACTGGCTCACGGCTTGGAACGACGGCTGGCAGCTCGGCACGTTGGGCGAGTACATGCGCAAGGTGCAGGAGAAGTCGGAGGCCACCATGGCCGTGCTTCTCGGCGGCACTTCGGGGGCCGACCTGGCCCTCAACCTTGTGGCGGTGGCCCTTGTGCCGGCGCTCTGCGAAGAGGTGTTCTTCCGCGCCGGCGTGCAGAACCTGCTGCGGCGCTGGTGGGGACCGCGGGCGGGCACGCACCTGGCCGTTGTGGCAACGGCGGCGCTCTTCAGCCTTGTGCACCTCGAAATCTACGCCTTCGTGCCGCGCTTCGTCCACGGCCTCCTGCTCGGCTACCTCTACTTCTACGGCGGCTCGCTGGTGGTCAATGTGGCGGCCCACTTCGTCAACAACGCCGTCATCGTGCTGCTCTACTGGCTCCACGCCAACGGCCTTTCGGCGGTGGACCCCGTGCAGCCCTTCGCCGTGCCCTGGCTCGTCACCCTTTGCTGCACGCTGGCGGCACTGACACTCTTCTACACCTCTTTCCTCATGTCGCGCCCCCGCGACGGCATGAAAAAAGGCGAATAAAAGACTAAAAATTAGCCTTTAGCCCCCCTGTCTGCAGCATCTTTTAGCCCCATGGCACGATGTTAACACTAAAAAGTTGCTTTGCTGTATATTGTTTGTTTGCAGAGTTTTGGCTTTGTGCGAAATGTTAAAAAACAGAAAAAGAGAAAATATTTGGGCTGCATGTCAAAAAAAAGTATTATTTTTGCAGTCCAATTTTGGTGAAAAACAAATTATTAATAACAACAAAAATCATAAAGAAAAATGACAAAGGCAGAAATCGTAGCTGAAATAGCTCAGAAAACCGGTATCGAGAAAGTCGCCATCCAGGCCACCGTCGAGGAGTTCATGACTGTCATCAAAGAGAGTCTGTCCGAGGGCGAGAACGTCTACCTGCGTGGTTTCGGCAGCTTCATCGTGAAGAAACGCGCCGAGAAGACTGGCCGCAACATCAGCAAGAATACCACCATCATCATCCCGGCCCACAACATCCCCGCTTTCAAGCCCGCCAAGACTTTCATGCAGGATGTGAAAAAGAAAGTGAAATAAGTAAATAGTTTATAGCAATGCCCAACGGAAAAAAACATAAACGCCACAAGATGTCTACGCACAAGCGTAAAAAACGCCTGCGCAAGAACAGACATAAGAAGAAATAAGGTCTGAAGGCCGTCGGCGTCCCGGACGGGACGCAGGTGACGAGACCGGGATTTCTTCCCACAACAAGACTAAAACAAATTACACTCCACCCGTCAGCGGGTTGGTCTGTAATTTGTTTTATGTTTACTCCTATCCACTTTTAAAGACACATTATATTGGAAAAAGACCTGATAGTATCGCGCACGCCGGAGGGGGTGCAGATAGCCCTGCTTGAGGACAAGCGCCTCGTCGAGCTGCACCGCGAGCAACCCGGCGGCCAGTATGCGGTGGGCGACATCTGTTTCGGCAAAGTGCGCAAGATCATGCAGGGCCTCAACGCCGCCTTCATCGATGTGGGGGGCGACAAGGAGGGCTTCATGCACTACCTTGACCTCGGCCCCGACTACAACTCCGTCGACAAGTACCTGCGTCTGGCCATGAACGGCGACAAGAACGCGGCTACCCTTGCCGACTTCAAGATAGAGCCCGTCCTGGGCAAGGTGGGCAACTTCGACAACATACTCAAAGTGGGGCAGCCCATCCTGGTGCAGGTCACCAAGGAGCCGATCTCCACCAAGGGACCCAAGATGTCGGGCGACATAAGTATCGCCGGGCACTACCTTGTGCTCACGCCATTCTCCAACAAGATCTCCATATCGCAGAAGATTAAAGGCGCCGAGGAGCGCAACCGCCTGCGCCGCCTCATGCAGAGCATCAAGCCGCAGAACTTTGGCATCATCGTGCGCACGGTGGCCGAGGGCAAGAGTGTGGCCGAGCTTGACAGCGACCTGCGGCAGCTCATGGAGAGCTGGCGCCAGATGACGGAGAAACTCAAACACGTCAGCGCCCCCTGCAAGGTGCACGCCGAACTCGACACCACCACGGCGCTGTTGCGCGACGTGCTCACCGACGATTTCAACTCGGTGCAGGTGGACGACCCGGACCTCTACAACGAGGTGCGCAAGTTCGTGGGCGTCATGTCGCCCGGCAAGGAGGACATCGTCAAGCTCTACAAGCTGGAGACCCCCATCTTCGAGCAGTTCGGCGTGCAGCGCGACATAAGGCGCGCCTTCGGCCGCATAGTGACCATCCGCTCCGGAGTCTACCTCTATGTGGAGCACACGGAGGCCATGCACGTCATCGACGTGAACAGCGGCAACCACATCAAGGCCGGCAGCGGCCAGGAGGATACGGCCCTGCAGGTGAATATAGAGAGCGGCCTCGAGATTGCCCGCCAGATGCGCCTGCGCGACATGGGTGGCATCATCATCGTCGACTTCATCGACATGGACAAGGCCGAGAACCGCAAGAAACTTTTCGACGTGATGACCGAGGCCATGAAGGCCGACAAGGCCCGCCACACCATATTGCCGTTGAGCAAGTTCGGCCTGATGCAGATTACGCGTCAGCGCGTGCGCCCGGCAGTGGAGGTGGACGTGCAGGAGAAGTGCCCCATGTGCGACGGCACGGGCCACATAAAGCAGAGCCTCGTGGTGGTGGACGAGATTGAGTCGAACCTCAAGTATATCTCCACCTCGCAGAACGAGCATCGCTACACCATAGTCACGCATCCGTACATCTGCGCCTACCTCACGCGCGGCGGCATCGGCAGCCTGCGCATGAAATGGATGCGCCGCCACAAGGTGTGGCTCAGCATCAAGCAGTCGGAAAGCTACGGTCTGCTGGAGTACCACTTCTTCAACGCTCAGGGCGATGAGATACAGATGTAGGAAAGCACGGTGTGGAGAGCGGGCGCCATGGAGAGCGGCGGGCTTTTGTCTCGCGGTGCTCCTTGTGCTCCACACCCCGTTCTCCATGCTTTCCGCCTATGGGCAGACGCGCACCAGAGGCATAGATGTGTCGAAGTTCCAGGGCAATATCAACTGGAAGAAGGTGGCCAAGGATTCGACGATACGCTTCGTGTATGTGCGCAGCACCGAGGGCACCTCGATACAGGACCCCTATTACCGTGCCAACATCAAGAATGCCCGCAAGGCGGGGCTGTTGGTGGGCAGCTATCACGTCTACAGCAGCAAGACCACGGCCTACCAGCAGATGGGCAACATACGCAAGATGGTGAAAAAGGCAGATCAGGACCTGGTGCCTGTGCTTGACATAGAGGGCCATCACTCGGGGCGCCTCAACATGGAGCGTGTGGACAAGCTGCTGGAACTCATGCAAAACGAATACGGGGTCAGGCCGGTCATCTACACCAGCGAGAGGGTGTACAAGCTGCATTTCTCCGGCAAGAAATACTCGAAGTACCACATCTTCATAGCCAACTACAGGGGCTACCCCACCACTCGGTTCACCCTGTGGCAGTACACCGAAACAGGACATTGCGCCGGCATCAAGGGCTATGTGGACTTTATACGCATACACCGCAAGCATTCGTTGAGCGACATCAAAATGCCCAGGCCGAAGAAGAAAGCCGCCGCCAAGGCAGATACTGTGGCGAGGGGTTAGCGGGTGGCTCTATATGCCGCAATGACAGATAGATGGATTGCGACCGATGCCGATTGTCGGCATCGGTCGTTTGTCTTGTTTCGGGCAACGGGAGGCATCCGCGATAAAATAAATTTTACTATGTAAAAAAAAAGTCGTATCTTTGCAGTTCAAAACATAGAGTGAAAACGATAAACCAAACAATATACAGACAATGCAGAAAAGTAAAGTAGGTCTTGATTTTAACGAGGTTGAACACGCGCGTTCGGTGGCGAGAAACATCGCCGGACAGGTTCAGGATTTCGTCGAGGACTACACCACAGTGGCCGTGGAGCGCACCCTCTGCCGTTTTCTCGGTATCGACGGGGTGGACGAAAACGATGTGCCCATGCCCAACGTTGTGGTGGATGAATTGAAGAGCAAAGGCGTGCTCGGACAGGGTGTCATGTTCTATGTGGGCAACGCCATGGCCGAGACCGGCAAGAGTCCGCAGGAGATTGCCGAGGCCATCAGCGCCGGCAAGCTTGACATCACACAGCTTCCGGTGCACAGCAAGGCGGATATCGACAAGGCCTTGGAGCCCGTCATCAACCAGACGGTGGAGAAAGTGCGCGGCAACCGCCTGCGCCGCGAGAAATACATCGCCACCATCGGCGAAGGCAGCAAGCCCTACCTCTACATCATCGTTGCCACGGGCAATATCTACGAGGACGTCGTGCAGGCCCAGGCCGGTGCCCGTCAAGGTGCCGACATCATAGCCGTCATCCGCACCACGGGTCAGAGCCTGTTGGACTATGTGCCTTACGGCGCTACCACAGAAGGCTTCGGCGGCACCTTCGCCACCCAGGAGAACTTCCGCATCATGCGCAAGGCGCTCGACGAAGTGGGCGAAGAGGTGGGCCGCTACATCCGCCTCTGTAACTACTGCTCGGGTCTCTGCATGCCGGAGATTGCCGCCATGGGCGCCCTGGAAGGCCTTGACGTGATGCTCAACGACGCTCTCTACGGTATTCTTTTCCGCGACATCAACATGCAGCGCACGCTGATTGACCAGTACTTCAGCCGCATCATCAACGGCTTCGCAGGTGTCATCATCAACACCGGCGAGGACAACTACCTGACTACCGCCGACGCCTACGAGGAGGCGCATACCGTGCTGGCCTCCGACTTCATCAACGAGCAGTTGGCCTTCATGGCAGGCCTGCCCAGTGAGCAGCAGGGTCTCGGCCACGCCTTTGAGATGGACCCCATGCTGGAGAACGGCTTCCTCTACGAGCTGGCACAGGCGCAGATGCTGCGTGAGATATTCCCCAACGCCCCGCTGAAGTACATGCCCCCAACGAAGTTCATGACAGGCAATATCTTCCGCGGCCATATACAGGATGCTCTGTTCAACATTATAGGCCAGTGGACGCACCAGGGCCTGCAGTTGCTGGGTATGCCCACCGAGGCAATACATACCCCCTTCATGAGCGACCGCTACCTCAGCATCGAGAACGCCAAGTATATATTCAACAACATGAAGGATATCGGCGAAGAGGTGGAGTTCAAGGAGGGCGGCATCATACGCCAGCGTGCACAGAAGGTGCTGCACGATGCCACCAAGCTTCTGGAGACCATGGAAAGCGAGGGCCTCTTCACCGCCTTGGAGAAGGGTATCTTCGCCAACGTGAAGCGCCCGAAGAACGGCGGCAAGGGCCTGGACGGCGTCACGCTGAAGGGCGAGCATTATTTTAACCCGTTTGTTGAACTTATGAAAGGAAAGAAATAAGATGAGCGAAGGATTGTATTCGATGGAGGCAAAGGATTACGACAAAACCCTTGACCTCACCAAGATAAAGCCTTACGGCGACACGATGAACGACGGCAAGGTGCAGCTGAGCTTCACGCTGCCCGTGCCCGCAGGTGCCGAGGCCGAGGAGGCCGCCAAGCAGCTGCTGAAGAAGATGGGCTTCGAGAACCCCCTGGTGGTGTACCAGAAGGAGCTGACGGAGGGCTTCTGCTTTATGAACTGCTACGGAAGCCTGACCCACACAGTGGACTACACCAACATCCATGTGCCCAAGGTGGAGAGCACCACGATGGAGATGAAGGAGTGCGACGAGTATATCCGCGAGCATATCGGACGCAAGATAGTCTGTGTTGGTGCCTCGACGGGAACGGACGCCCACACCGTGGGCATCGACGCCATCATGAACATGAAGGGCTACGCCGGCCACTACGGCCTGGAACGCTACGACATGATAGACGCCTACAACCTTGGTAGCCAGGTGCCCAACGAGGAGTTCATCGCCAAAGGCATAGAGCTGCACGCCGACGCCTTGCTGGTAAGCCAGACGGTGACCCAGAAGGACGTGCACATCAAGAACCTCACCGAGCTGGTGGAGATGCTGGAGGCCGAGGGCCTGCGCGACAAGGTGATACTTATCTGCGGCGGTCCGCGTATCAGCCACGAGCTGGCCAAAGAGCTTGGCTACGACGCCGGCTTCGGCGCCAACACCTATGCCGACGACGTTGCCTCGTTCGTGGCACAGGAGATGGTGGCCAGAGGATGGAAGTAACAAACAAAAAAACATATAACAGCTATGAACAAAGAAGACATTAAACCCTTTATCGCCAAGCGTGCCGCCAAGGAGCTGCACGACGGCGATGTCGTCAACCTTGGTATCGGTCTGCCGACCCTTATCCCCAACTACCTGCCTGAGGGCGTCAACGTCATTCTCCAGAGCGAGAACGGCATGATCGGCATGGGCCCCACCCCCGAAGAAGGTAAGGAAGACCCCTGGTTCATCAACGCCGGCGGTGGATTCGTGACTCCTGTCAAGGGTGCCTGCACCTTCGACAGCGCCACGTCTTTCGGCATCATCCGTGGCGGCCATGTGGACGTCAGTGTTCTTGGTGCCATGCAGGTGGATGAGGAAGGCGACTTGGCCAACTGGATGATTCCCGGCAAGAAGACACCCGGTATGGGTGGCGCCATGGATCTCCTGGTAGGCGCCAAGAAGGTTATCCTCGCCATGGAGCATACCGCCAAGGGCAATCCCAAGATACTGAAGAAGTGCACCCTGCCGCTCACTGCCAAGGGCCAGGTGAACATGATTATCACAGAGATGGGTGTCATGGAGATTACTCCCAAGGGCATCGTCCTGACGGAGATTAACCCCGAGTTCACCGTCGAGCAGGTTCAGGCTGCCACCGAGGCCACTCTCATTGTGAGCCCCGACCTCAAGCCGATGAATGAATAAACGACAACCATGAAAAGAATATCTCTTGTCGCCGTAGCGCTGCTGTGCCTTTGTGGCACAGCAGCCGCCCAGCGGCATATAGAACACAAGTGGCGTGGCTTCTATGCTGTCGTTGACGGCAGCTATGTCATGAACCTCAACAAGGCTCCCGGTGTCAGCGGCGATGCCGATACGCTCTCGGGCTTCGGCTTTGGCATTTCCGGAGGCTTCCATTTCCGCAAGGAGGCCGCCGTAGGTGTGGGCATCACCTATCTGCACGACCCGACGGGGGCGTTCACGCAGATGCCCGTCTATGCCGAGTTGCGCAGCCATATCATGCGCTCGCGCCTCACCCCTTACGGGGTCCTGCAGGTGGGCTACTCGCTGCCCCTCGGTGCGTCGAGCCCAACGAAGAAGATTGAAAAGGGCGGTCTGTATTTCGGAGCGCAGTTGGGCGGCCGTTTTGCCATAGACCGTGGTTTTGCCGTTGGCGTCCATGTGGGCTACAAGCTTTTAAGCATGACGGAAGTGACGCGCTATGAGCTCGTCGGCAACAAACTGCAATACCGCATGGCCGACCCGACGATGCTGCACGTCCTCGACGCCGGCATTAGTCTCTACTTTTAGTGTCGAAGCATCATGCGCCGATTTGTTGCATGGCTTTTGACCCTTGTGGCCCTGCCATTTGTGGTGGTGGCACAGTCTGTCGAGGCCCCGCGTGCCAACGTGGCGGCCTACGACGACGATGCTGCGGTGGAGCGTCTGGCCTATAGAGACTCCCCTTATTATATGGAGCTCACTGGCAGCTGGAAACAACGCCGCACCGACAGTTCTCTCATCTACACGCGCCAGCTGGATGCGGAGCGTGTTTGGAAAGACTATCTTGTCTTCCTCAATGTACGCTGCGGCCGTGCCTGCCGCGTGTACATCAACAGCAAGGAGGTCGGCTATGCCGACGACTCGCGCCATTGGAACGAGTTTCTCCTCAACAAACATCTTAAATACGGCAAGCCGAACACCCTTGCCATAGAGGCCCTCAAACGTCCACAGGGCGCCCTGCTTGAGGACTCCGCCATTGCCGTGGGCCTCAACGGCGAGCCGTACATACTCTTCAAGACCGACCCGGGACTGTCCGACATCGTGGTATTTACCGACTATGATGCCTTCACCACCACCGGCACCCTCTCCATCGATGCCAGCATCTTCAACAGCCACCGTCGCGGCCGTTACTATGTTGAGGTCGAGGTGTGGACGCCTCAAGGACGTCAACTCGACCGTATGGGGCGGTGGGTTGTCTTCGACAAGAACAGCGAGGAGCATGCCGACATAAGCCGTTCGTGGAACGGCGTGGAACCGTGGAGCGCCGAAAGTCCCTCGCTGTACTCCGTTGTGGTGCGCCTGCGCAACGAAAACATGGAGGAGGAAGAGACCATCGGTGCACGAGTGGGCTTCCGCCGGGTGGAAATCAAGGAGGGCCAATTGCTTGTCAACGGCAAGGCCATCACCGTCAAGGGCGTTGACTACGGCATCGAACACACCGAAGGGTATGCCTCGCGGGAACAGATGAGGCAGGATGTCATGGCGATGAAACGCGCCAACATCAATGCTGTGCGCACCGCGCGTTTCTCGCCCATGGACCCCTATTTCTATGAGTTGTGCGACAGCTATGGCCTCTATGTGGTGGCCGACGCCAATCTGATGCCAGCCTCGTCGCAGCGCCACGCCGTGGCCACCGACAAGGATTTCGTGCCCCTCTTCGAGAGGCGCGTGGAAAACCTCTATGGCAAATACAAGAACCACACGAGCATCATCGCCTGGTGCCTCGGCAGCACCCGCGACAACGGCGTTTGCATGGCGGCAGCCTACCGCCGCCTCAAGGCTCTCGACAAGCAGCGCCCTGTTGTCTTCCCAGGGGCCGATTTCTCCGACGTCACCGATATCGTTGCTCCTGCCATGCCATCAGCCCTCGCCATGAGGCAGACCCTCGCTAAAAACAGCGAGCGTCCATTCCTGTTGCTCCCCTCGGCCGACGCGGCCTCTTTTGCCGACCTTGGCGACCTGTGGAACCTTGTGGCCTCCAATCTCCAGCTTCAGGGCGGTTTCTTCTCGGCATGGCCCCTGACAGGCGTCATGCTCTCCGAGCTCAAGAGCCTATATAGTCCCTTCGAGATAACCCTCTCCAAAGTCACCCAGGACGAGGGCGAGTTCATTGTCCGCAACTGCAACGACTTCACTTCTTTCGGAACACTGCTGCTTGAATACACTATATATACCAACCTCCGTCCCAACATCGTCGCAGGCGACCTGCCCGTGGCCGTGGGCGGCGGCGAGAGCGACAAGGTGCGCATGCGCATCCCCGACCTCGACCTTCAGGCCGGTGAAGAGCTCTTTGTGCGCTTCGACGTAAGCCGTCGCGGCGGCAGCCGCCAGCCTTGGATAGGCAACAGCAAGGCCGACCATGCAGTCGGTTCGGCGGTCTTCAAGCTCCCCGCACGCAGCGCCGGGCGCCAGATGCTCGACACCGTCGGCGCGGTGCTCGACAGCGCAGTGTTGGCCGACACCTCCCTCCTGGCTCCGACGCTCTCTTTTGACGGCCATGCCGACTGGCAGGCACGGACGCTGGCCGTGGCCCGCCGGCAGCCAGACATCCGCACCCTCTGCGTCGATGCCATGCTGCAATACTGCACTCCCACGGGAGTTCCCATGTGCGACGTGCGTCTCTCCTACACCCTTTACGGCACCGGCGACCTCGTGGCCGACTACAGCCTCGCGCCAACCGACCGTGTCAGGGGTGAGTTGATGCCTGTGCTCACGGTGGAAACGGGCCGTGGCGGGGCCGACACCCTGCGTTGGTTCGGCGACGAGAGCCAGACCTTTATGCGTCGTGTTGGCACCATCGTGGGCCTCTTCGAGAAACCCGCTGCCGCCGTGAGCGGCACCCGCAGCCACGTGCGCTGGTGTGCCGTGGGCAACGACAGCGGACTTTTCTGCCAGCTGGTGGACACCCTGTGCACCTTCTCTTTCGTGGGCACCACGCTCCGTCTGTCGCCCCTTGCCCCGACGCGCCACCTGCGCTTGAGGCTCTCCTCCTTCGGCGCCGACCGCCAGCCCTCCGACTGCCACGCCGTCAGCTGTCCGCATGTGGCCTCCGGCATACTGGAACCACCGACCATCACAGCCTCCGTGGCACGTTTCTCGCAGCCCCTCACAGTGACCATCACCTCGCCCGATGTGCAGCCTGCCACGCCTGCCGCCAAGCCGAAGGCTGCGCGCAGGGCCAAAGCCATGGAACCGGTGCAGGCAACCATACGCTACACCCTTGACGGAACCGAACCCACTGAGGCTTCGACCGTCTACACCTCGCCGTTCACCCTTGCCACCACTGCCGTGGTCAAGGCGCGCACTTTCAAGCCCGGCACGCCGCCGTCGTTCACGGCCACGCGCAGGTTCAACTACGACTACATAGTGCGCACTTCCTTCTCGCGCAAGGCCAGCACCCCTACAACGTAGGCACCGACACCATACTCTATGACGGCGAGCGCGCCTCCGTCGATGACCTCTCGCGCGGTTGGCTCGGCTTCTCCGGCAAAGCCCCTGTGGTCACCGTCGAGTTGGCAAAAGCCGTGGATGTGGACTATGTGGTGCTTCGTTTCGCTCACGCTCCGGCTGTGTGGGCATTTGCACCGCGCAGCGTGACCCTCACCTTCTCGGCCGACGGCACCACGTGGGCTGACACCGTCAGCATTGACATCCCATTCGACCCCGCGGCGCAGGACAACAATGCCGACCAGCTTGTCGAACTCCGCGTTCCCGCCCGCAGGCAGGCCGTTGGTTACATCAAGATAGAACCGTCGGCATTGGACCGCATACCTGCATGGCACCGCGCCAAGAGCCTCAAGCCGTGGCTAATGATGGATGAAATAGAAGTATCAGAACAACTACCTGACGACAAATGAAACCAGCCAAGCGATACCTGTCAGTACTATTCGCGGCAGCCCTGCTGCTGACCTCCTGCGAGGTGGAGTTTTCGCCCAATGCCGAGTGGAAGGAAATCCCTGTTGTTTACTGTCTCCTCGACCAGGACGACGACACCACGTGGGCCCGCGTGGAGCGCTGCTACCTCGGCGAGGGCAGCATCTACAGCTACAGCGCCATCAGCGACTCCATCAACTATCCGGCTGGCTCCATATCCGTGTGGCTCGTGGAACAGCGCGACGGCACCGAGGTGCTCCATCCCTTCCGCGACACCGTCCTCGACCGTGCTCCGGGTGCCTTCGCCAGCACGGCACAGCCCATCTACTACCTCCCTTCGCGGAACCTTCTCAACGACTACGCCACCTATGACATCCGTGTTGTCCGCACTGCTGACGGACAACTCCTGGCCCACGCCAAACAGCCCATACAGCTCATCGTCCGCAATCCGGATGACAGCGTCTTCACCAAGCCCAACTTCACCTACAACCCCCTGCAGCACACCTACCGCGGCATGTTTGCCTTCAAGAACTCAGGCAACACCTGCCAGATGGAGTGGCCCGCCCTGCAGAACGCCCGCCTCTACCAGCCTTTCGTGCGTTTCTACTACGCTGTGGATGGCGAACGCCGCTATATCGACGTCCGGACTCCCTCGGTCTCGTCAATCAACAATGCCGACCGCTACACGCTCTATTACAGCGCCACCAGTTTTCTCTCCAACGTCAAGGATCAGCTCAAGGACGACCCGCGCCCCAAGGAATATCTCAAGGAGGTTGAGCTCTATCTTACCGCCTGCAGCGAAGACTTCAGCGCCTACATGTCCAATGTGGCCGCCGCCGGCAACCTCGACCAGAGCCGCGAACTCTACTCCAACATTGAAGGCGGGCGCGGCATCTTTGCCGCCCGGCGCACTCATCTGCACCGCTGGTATCCCGCCGACAGCTCCGTCCTCTCCATGCCCCCCGGTTTGGCCTGGCAACTCAAGCAGCTGCAAGTTGGCTTCTAACAGGTAGTTATGTAAATGGTATGGCTGCAACACATTGTGTTGCAGCCTTTTTTCGGAGTCCCTACGGAGCCCCTACGGAGTCCCTACGGCTGTTCTACGGTTTTCCACTGAAGAACGGCCGTAGGGACTCCGTAGGGGCTCCGTAGGGGCTCCACCGGGACCTCTTTTTCGCAAATATGTGTTAATATATAAAAAAATATGCGCTATGTTAATAAAAATGTGTAACTTTGCAGAACGGTATGAAATATAAACAAGTTAAAAATCAATAAAATAAACTAATCAGATGAACATCACAAGAGAGAATTTGAGTGATTTGGAACTCCGTATCAAGATTGATATCGAGGAAAAAGATTACAACGAGAACGTCACGAAGCAGCTGAAAGACTACCAGAAGAAGGCTACTGTGCCCGGTTTCCGCAAGGGCATGGCTCCCATGGGTCTCATCCAGCGCATGTACAAAGCCGCCATTGTCGGCGATGCAGTACAGAATACGCTGAACACCAGCCTGTTCAAATATATTGACGACGAAAAGCTGCACATCCTCGGCATGCCCATGAGCGACGACGAGAAGACCGGCGAGATTGACTTCGGCAAGCAGCAGGACTTCACTTTCTACTTCAACGTCGCTGTGGCTCCTGAGTTCAGCATCGACTGGAGCAAGGTGGATGTGAAATACAACCAGATAAAGGTCACCGCCAAGGACGTTGAGGCCGAGATCAACAACTGCGTGAATCGCTACGGCAAGTTTGAGACCCCGGAGACCGTCGGCAAGGGCGACATCATGTACGGCAAGGTCGTGGAACTTGACAAAAAGGGCGCCGTCAAAGAGGGTGGCGTGGACACCTTCGTGAGCCTCAACCTGCTTAACCTCAAGGATGAGGAGCTGCTGCCCCTCTTCGAGGGCAAGAAGGCCGAGGAGAAGATTGTCTTCAACATGGCCAAAGCGTTCCCTGTGGCCGACATAGAGCGCGCTCTGCACATTGACAACGCCGCCGCCAAGAAGTTCAAGGCCGACGTGGAGCTGACCCTCAGCGGCATCTCGCGCATCATACCCCACGAAATCAATGACGAACTGTTCGAGATGGTCTTCCCCGGCCAGAAAATCAAGGACGCCGATGCCTTCAGCAAAGCCATGAAGAAGGAGATTGAGAAGGCCAACAGCGAACAGAGCGACTACCTCTTCGTCAACCAGGTGCGTAAGGCCCTGCTCGACCAGTTCACTGCTCCGCTGCCCGAGGACTTCCTGAAGCGCTGGTTTGCCAGCCGCGGCGAGAAGGACATGACCCCCGAGAAAATCGAGGCCGGCTGGCAGGATAAGTACGTCCCCTCGCTCAAATGGGAGCTCATAGAAGCCAAGCTTGAAGAGATACAGCCCGTGGAGCCCACCAGCAACCAGATTGTGGACTACATCAAGGACATCCTGCGCCGCAGTGACAAACCCGTTGAGGGCGAAACCAAGGAGAAGGCCGAGGAGCGTTTGGAGCAGGCCGCACGCAGCATTGCCGCCGACCGCCAGAATACTCGCCAGATTGTGGACCGCCTCTATGCCGACAACCTGGCCAAACTCTTCAAAGATCAGGTGAAGCCCGAGGTGGAGAAAATCTCTGCCAAAGAGTTTGGCGAGCGTGCCAAAGCATAAATTCTTGTCGCCGGCCACTGCGGTGGCCGGCGATTGACAAAACTGTTGTGACATGAAGAAAATACTATTGACGCTGATGTTCGCCCTCTGCTGTCTGGGAGCCAAAGCCCAGCCGGCGGTGATGCCGGGCTCCCTCTATGCCTCCATCCATGGCGGTGGTTTCGCCTACAACCACTACGGCGAGGTGTCGTTCGGTGCCCCCTCTTTTGGTGCCGAGATAGGCAGCTGGATTATGAAGCCCCTGGCATTCCAGATAGCTTACGACGGCGTCATGGCTCCGAGCACCTTCCAAGCCAACAGTGGCAACAAGGCGCTGTTCTCTTTCGTCAGCGCCGAGTTCAAATGGGACTTCAACGCCACCTTTTTCCATGTCTACAACAAGACCTTCCAGTACCCGATACCATTCTATCCGATGATAGGCCTCGGCCTGTTGTGGCGCAACGGGGTGACGGAGGAGAGCAAAACGCATCCCACGGACAACGACTTCCAGGCCATGCTTGGTTTGCAGATGCCCGTGAGGCTCACCGACAGGTTGAGCGCCAAGCTGGAGTACAAGTGCTTCTTTTTGCCGCAGACGTTCGACAATTCGTACGGCGACAACTACATGCACACCCTTTCGCTGGGCCTGATGTGGCGCCAGGGAGACGACCCTTTCCACCGCAAGACCGCCTTTGCGGCCCGCAACACTGGCGAGGACTGGTTCGTGGGCTTCGGTGTAGGTGCTCTCTTCAACTCCTTCGAGTTTGAGGAGATTTTCGGTGACAATGCCAAGACCAAACTGTGGAATATCACGGGCGACATGATGGTGGGGCGCAACTGGAGCGACATCTGGACTATACGCTTCGAGTTGTCGGGCTATTTCGCACGCGGACGCTATGGCAGTGTTGATAAGGGACAGCCAGGCCTGTGGTACATGTTCAACATGCTGCACACCGATTTCATGGTCAACATGGCTCACCTCTTCCGCTTCAAGCGCGGCGACAGGCTGAGCGTGCTGCCCTACCTCGGCGCAGGCCCTGTGTGGACTTATCGCAAGCCGGTGTTCTCTGTCGGTGCCGACTTTGGAGCCATGCTGCGCTACTATGTGGACAATATGGGCGATGTCTTCTTCGACGCCAAGTACATGATGGTGCCGCCGCGTGTGGCGGGCGGCACAGGCCCTCACGGCAGCATCTTCGGCACGGGCTACCTGACCTTCACTGTCGGTTATATATGCAACTTCGGCCATTCTACGGTGCGCTACCGCATGCCTGTAAACCACTGTACCGATTAAGCCCCCCAAAATATCGACGTTATGAAGAAAGCAATCATATCCTTACTGCTGATAGCCGCATGCGCCACTGGCCGTGCGCAGATTGGCTCCGATTTTGGCGTCAATATGTTCATGAACATGGGTGGTGGCATGAGTCTGTACAAGAACGGCGACGTGCCGTTGATGAAAGGTTTTTCGGGCGGCATCAGCGTGGGCAAGTGGATCCTCAGCCCCTTGGCAGCCCGCGTCAGCCTTGACTTCCAGTCGCTCAACCGTGAGCCGATGGACTACAACTTCACCTTTGCCTCGGCAAGTGTGGAGTTTCTGTGGGACTTTACTTCGACGTTCATGCGCATCAGAAACTGGCGCGTCAATGTGTATCCGATGATAGGCCTTGGCGTCTTTTTCCGCCCGGCAATGACTGACGGTGTCAACATGTACGGCACCGACCGTGAGGTGCACTCTTTGCTCGGTCTGCATGTGCCGGTGAGGCTGTGGGGTGGATGGGCGGCTTTCGCACAGTACAAGTGCTATTTCCTGCCGACACACTATGACCTTGGCGGCGACGCTGTGTTCATGCACAGCATCACCGGCGGCTTCACGTACAACTTCACGGAGAGCCCGTTCCACCGCCGCACGGAATACGAGTCGCGCAGCACCGACGAGGATTGGTTCGTGGGCTTCGGCCTCGGCCCCAATTACTCGTCGTTCGACCTCTTCACCAACAAGAACCATGGCGGCTTTGCTATGGTCGGTGTGGCGCCGGAGATTATGTTTGGCCGCAATTTCAGCAACTTCTGGACTATCAGGTTTGAGGCTACAGGATTGACGGCACACGAGATATTCGACACTGTGCGCCAGGAAGCCGGTGACGCCTACACCTTCACCATGGTACATGCCGACCTGATGGTCAACCTCAGCCATCTGTTTGACTTCAAGCGCGGCGCACGCTGGAGCATCATGCCCTATCTGGGAGCTGGTGCCATCTGGCGCTATGACCATGTGTCGTTCGACATGGCTGCCGACTTCGGCATCTTTTGCCGCCGCTATATCAACAAGGAGGGAGACTTCTTCGTTGACCTGAAGTATATAATGATGGCTCCGCGTGTTGGCGGAGGCTTGGGGCCTTCGGGAAGCATCTACGGTGTTGGTATACCTTCACTGACGGTGGGATACATCCACAATTTCGGCTATTCCTCCACACGATACAGGATGCCGTACAACTGCGCCGATTGATAAAAGACAGGCGGTGCCATGGTGGTGCCGCCTGTTTCGTCTCTTTCTGTCACTGTTTGCCTCTCTTCAGGCGTCGCTCAAGCTTCTGCTTCAGGTCGCTCTCCAGCGGCACGTAGTTGTATTGCTGCCAGAAGGAGTCGTCGTAGCGCACCTCTCCGACGTTGCGGTCGGTGATGGAGACGGCTTTGGCAGGCTGTATGTCGTTGCGGCGCAGGAAGCTTCTGTTGCCCGGCCGCAGGCGCGTGAGGTAGCCTTGCTGCATGAGCACGAGGTGCTGTACGGGAGCCCCCATGCGGCTGCCAGCGGCGCAGTAGAGCGTCAGCTCGTTGCGGTCGTTGTAGGAGGTGAGGGTGTGGCGGCCGCCGACTTCGCCGAAGTGCTGCACGCTGTGTGTTGTTGCACTCACCGAGTCAAGCCCTACCTTGCGCATGATGGGCCGCAGGATGAGAGGGAATTTGTTGATGCCTTCCGTGGCATTCGTCTCTATCTTGGTGATGGCGAGGGTGCCGTATTCTATGGTGAGGCGCACCGTCATTCTGACGTTGGCCTTGATGCCGGCGCCCACATTCTCCTTTTCCTTCTTTCTGCGCATGGTGACGAGGTAGTAGGAGTGTCCTTCGGCGTCGGTGATTTCCTTGGCGCTGTAGGTCCAGTTGCCTGGCTTGGCGAACATCTCGTGGATATACGGCATCTCGAGGTCGTCCTGTACTACCCCCTCGTCATAGTATGTGGAGTAGGCGTCGCCGAGGCCTACGGTGAGGCTGTTGACGTAGGCGGTGTCGAGCACCAGCAGGCGGTCGTAGCGTATGGCCTTGTAGTTGCTGCCTATGTAGCGCCCGTCGCTGCCCTTTTTGAGCTTCTTGGTCTTGTGGTGTTTGTCGTAGCCCACGCGCAGGGCGTCGAAGACCATCTCGTCGAAGAGGAATATGTCGTTGTTGAGGAGACGGCAGTCGCGGAAGAAGAAGGTGCCGATGGTGGTGTCGCAGTGGAAGTTGCGCGGTATGCGCGCCACGGCGGCCTGCACCAGGTCGGGTATCTTCTTGTATTCCTCCACCGATACTTCCCGCAGCTTGACGATATTGGGCGCCAGCCGGCGGTCTGGCTTGCGCAGCAGGGTGGCCACGCTCACGGTGTCGCGGCGGTAGCCCACCATGGAGAAGACTATGTTGCCCCTGGCCTGCTCTGCGTTCAGCTTCAGTACATAGCGCCCTTCGCCGTTGGACGAGGTGTATGCGCTGCCGTCTTCGGCGTAGACGGTCACGCCCGCCATGGCTTCGTGGCGTTCACTGTCGGTGATGCGCCCTTGCAGTACGGTCTGCTGCTGGGCGTTGGCGCAGAGGCCGATGGCCGTGGCCAGTATGGCGAGAGCCAGGCGTTTCATCTGTCTGTTGCGTCTAATGTGGCGGCAATCCGTTCAAGGGCGTCGAGGAGCTGGGCACGGGGGCAGCCGATGTTGAGCCTGAAGCAGCCCTCGTATTCCTTGCCACCAAATGTCGTGCCGTCGTTCATGACCACACGGGCCTCGCTGATGAAGCGGTCGGCCAGTACGTTGTGGGGGATGCGGTAGGCTGAGAAGTCGAGCCATGCCAGGTAGGAGGCCTCGGGCAGCACGGCCTTGACTTTGGGCAGGCGCTCTTGCAAGAAGGCCCCAAGTGCCTGTACGTTAGCGTTCAGATATTCCAGCATCTGGCGCTGCCACTCCTCGCCCTGCGCGAAGGCTGCCTCGGCGGCTGTGAAGGCGAAGATGTTGCCTCCGGCCACACCCAGAGCGTCGAGCCAGCCGTAGAAGCGTTTCCTTATGGGCTCGTCGCTGATGTGGCAGATGGAACTGCCGAGACCGGCGATGTTGAAGGTCTTGCTGGGAGCCATGAAGGTGATGCTGTGGCGCGCGGCGGCGGGGCTGACGGTGCTGTAGCTCACGTGGCGGCCGCCCGGCAGGGTGAGGTCGGCGTGTATCTCGTCGCTGATGACGATGAGCCCTTTGCGCTCGCAGATGTCGGCGATGCGGAGAAGCGTCTCCGTGCCCCAGAGGGTGCCTGCGGGGTTGTGGGGGTTGCTCATGATGAAGACCTTGCAGCCTTCGGCCTTGCGCTCGAGGTCGTCGAAGTCTATCACGAACCGTCCGCCGGCAATCTTCAGCTGGCTGCACACCACCTCGCGGCCGCAGCCCTTTGGCACGTTGAGGAAGGGCGGGTAGACGGGCGTGGTGACCAGCACGCGGTCGCCGGGCTCCGTCAGCGCCAGCAGGGCGTAGCTGATGCCGGCCACGATGCCGGGGATGAAGTGGAGAGTGTCCTTGTCGGTGTGGATGCCGTAGTGCTTCGAGAGCCAGGCGGTGACTGCCTGCCAGTAGCCCGCTGAGGGCATCGTGTAGCCCAGCACGGGATGCTCCAGGCGCCGGCGCATGGCCTCCACCACGAAGTCGGGCGCCGCCCAGTCGTTGTCCGCCACCCACATGGGCAGCATGTCGTCGCGGCCGTACATGCCCGGCAGGGCGTCCCACTTGAAGCAGTCCGTCCCGCGGCGCTCTATCTGTGTGTCGAAGTTGTATTGTTTCATTGTTTCAATGTGTTGTGGCTTTGTCGGGGCTGTTTGAAAAACGCTGCAAAAATACGAAAAATTTGGATGATTCAGGGCAAATGCATGAAATTTAACATTTTCCTTACGCAGACAGCCTTGGAGAGGCTGGATTGCAATAACCCCGGACAAGCGTTCACGGCGCAGTCTGGGGTGAATGGACGCCATGCTGCCCATGCGTCTCGAAGAGACGCTACTCCGGGACGAGGTGGCGTCTCTCCGGGACGCATGACGGGTCCTGTTGTTGCTCATACCCCACACTGCAGTGTGGGGTTATTGGGATTGAGCCTCTTCGAGGCTTCATGTACAACATCTCTCTGCCAGCCATCATGCATCGCCTACGGACCCTCTACGGCCCCCCTACGGAGTCCCTACGGCTGAGTTTCGGCTTTCCACTGAAGAACGGCCGTAGGGGCTCCGTAGGGGCTCCGTAGGGACTCCGTGTCAAAACACCCCCATTTTGCCTCCCGAAAAAAATATTTTGCCGGTTTGGAAAAACTTTGTATCTTTGCACTCGGTTTCGGTGTCTGAAAACACCAGAACCGAAAGTGTTTGAAAATACGAAGCGTTATGCTCGGCCTGCAATCGGAAACGTGAGAAATTTCCAGGAATAATAAGGCAAGCGAGTAATAATGGTTCGCGCGCGTAGCGTGGACTTTTTACTGCATCTGCTTTATTAGGTAATTCTCACGACCTCCGATTGAAGACGTGGTATACAGTTCCACGCTTCTTGTTTTATACATTGCGTCCGCGGAACGGGGCAGCAGCAAGAGGTTGCGCACGACACGAACCAAGTGCTGACGATATGCGAAAAGTCACAAGACTCATGGCATGCATGGTGATGGGCATGGCCGTCATGCTCGCTGGATGCAGCAAGGACGAAAACGCCAACTCTACCAGCGATGGCAACGGAAGCGACAATGAAACTGGCGAGGGCATCTACCTCGGCATTATCGGCTTCAACGACCAGCTGTATATCAAAGACATCAGCAAACTGAACCAGTCGACGGTGTCCGGTTTCACTGGTTTCATCAACGGTTTGACGTCAGGCAACGGCACCGGGCTGTATTTCGCTGACTACACGGCATTGCAAAAAATGCACGCCTGCGCAAAACCGCCGAAACTCAAGAACGTGGCATTGGTAACATTCACCGACGGCCTGGACAATGTGTCGCTCGCCAACGATGCACTGAACCCTGAGAACTACAACAGCACGGCAGAATATCGCGAAGCACTGCACAACAAGATTATCAATGACCAGGTCCATGGCATCAACGTAGCTGCTTACACCATAGGTCTCAAAGGCAACGACGTCACCGACAACGCCTTGTTTATGGAAAATCTGCGCAAACTGGCCAG
This sequence comes from Bacteroidales bacterium, assembly GCA_017522105.1. Taxonomy (GTDB): domain Bacteria; phylum Bacteroidota; class Bacteroidia; order Bacteroidales; family P3; genus Colimorpha. The sequence continues at coordinate 74,422 of JAFXAA010000016.1, forward strand.
CAGTGACAACAATGTCTTCCAGGTGGCCAACATGGACGAGGCCATGCAGCGTTTCCGCGAGATTGCCGAAAACCTGTACTCCGTCTCCACCTCCGTCAACCTGGGAGTGAACGTGCCCGGCGGCTACGACGACGGCCAGGTGCTGCGCTTCACGTTCGACAACGCGAGTGCAGCTACCAGCTCCAGCCGTTATATCGAGGCCACCTATCGCCGCAGCAACGGCCGCACGCTGGAGAGCATCAGTTACCACGGTTTGGCGCAGGGAGCCACGTCGATATCATCCTCCTCCTCGCAGGGCACTTACTATCAGTTCCTGTTCGAAGACTTGAAGTATGCAGACGGCACCTCCATATCGCAGGCCGATATCAACAACATCATGCTGTGGAAGAAAACCAGCACCGGTGGTTGGGACCGTGAGTCGGAGTTCGACCCCGCAAGTTCGAGCAACATTACCGAGGACAAGAGCAGCGCACTTATCATGCTTGTGCTTGACTGCACCAACTCGCTCGGCAACGACTTCAGCAGGATGCAGCAGGCTGGCAAGAGCTTTGTGCAAACGCTGGCCAATTATGGTGGCGGAGGAGATCAGCCGGTTGCAGGCTCTCTTGCTGGTACACAATGGAAGCATTCCGAGAGCGGATACAGCAGCGGATATTACTATTCATACAGTGAGACTCTCAACTTCTATACTGCAAGTGACGGCTTGTATGATTACATTGACAACGAGGGCGACTCTGAAACTGTACAATTCTCATACACATATAATGACGGCAACGGAACCATCACTGCAAGCGGTACAACCATTACATTCTCCATATCAGGGAACCAGTTGAACCTGGACGGAACCGTATACACCAAACAATAGTTTTACATAGGATATACTTATTTGGCTATTAAACGGGAACGCCTACGGTGTAATCCACGATGCGCCGTAGGTGCTTCCGTTTAATAGACCGCGCCTGTCTCCACCCGTCACAACCTACGCCGTAGGCGCTTTCGTTTAATAGCCCAGCCCCACGTCTATTTTATTATCTGAAGCTATTCAGCATGGTTTTGTGCGCGTCGCTGATGCGGAAGCTCTCGCAGGCCTTGCGGATGGTCATGCGGCGCAAGGGGTCGGGGAGGGTGGCTATCAGCGGCAGTGTGGCGTCCCACTGCTTGGCCAGGGCTGTGGCGAAATACCAGGCCTGCATCATGCGTATGTAGTACTCCTCGCGGCGTATGGCGGTGACCCACCCGAGGTGTTCGGCACGGAAGTCGCCGTCGAGGAAGTGGCGCAGCAGCATGCCGATGCCGAAGCGCACGCTGTATTCGTGCGGTGCTGCCATCCAACGGCGTATGTGGGGCAGCAGGGCGGCGTGGTGGCGCGCGAAGCAGAGTGGCGAGAGCTGGTCGCAGGTGGCCCAGTTGTCAACGTAGGGCAGGAAGGCCTCGACTCGCGCCAGGCAGCGGTTGAAGTCGCGCTCCAGCGCGATGGCGAAGGCATGCAGCTGGTTTTCCTCGAAGGTGCCGTGGGGCAGCGTCGCGAGGAAGGTATCGGCATCAGGCTCTTTGGCTAACCGTTTGGCCATGGCTCGCAGCGCCGGGGTGCGTACGCCGACGATGCTCTCCGGCGGCAGGGTGGGCAGCAGGCGGCGCTGGAAGACGGCATAGCGCTCGTCGCGCTGGGCTTGCAGTTCTGCGGTGATGTTCATTGTTTGATGGCTTTGAGCAGTTTGTTCCTTGTGCAGCGCACCCCGGCGCCAAGCTCCGTCGGCTCGAGCAATAGCAGACTTTGGCGCAGCTCGCCGAGCAATTCGGGATATGGAAGCGATATGCTGTAGGCCAGCTTCATGCAGAGCGAGCGCACGCCGTAGGGTTCGTCGGCGGACATCATGTGCTGGAAGCAGAAGTCGAGCAGCTGCAGGTAGTGTTCCGGCGGGTCATCGGTGCTCCAGTCAAGCCGCTCGAGCAGCGAGAGCGTGATGCGGCGCAGCGAGGTGTCGGGTGTGGAGATGGCCTTGTGGGTCAGCTCCTCTCGGTGATAGGCTATGTGGTTGTTGTCTTCTTTGGGAAGGTGTGTCAGCGCCCAGGCGGCGTGCACAGCCTCGGTGTGGTCGTTGCCTTGCAGGGCGCTGAACAAACCCTCGCGGAAGGCGGCGTCGCTGTGCGCCCGCCGGGCAATAGCCTTGATCTCCTCAATGTGCATAGTGGCCATGGTACCACTGTCATTGGATACATACCGCCGGCCAGCCGTAGTCCTGATAGTAGCTGTAGTGGAGGTTGTGGTGCCGGAGGTAGTAGCGCAGCTGTTCGCGGCGGACGGCCTCTTGTACGTCGTGGTTGGAGTGCATGTTCTGGAAGACATCGTAGTGCGAGCCGAAGATGCGGTGTGCACTTGGCAGCCATCCGGCGCCGTCAACGGTCTGCTCGAAGCTCTTGACCATGGGCTTGCCGTCTTGTAGGGCGAGAGTCATGAGGCCGCTGTGGTTGCCGCCGGAGACGCACTTCAGCGTGTCGCCTGCCGGCGAGTACCAGAACACCCAGCTGTCGCACCACACGTGCGCCTCAGTGTCGCTCACTTCCTCGGCAGCCACAATCATCAGTGAGGGAATGCAGAGGTCTCCCTTGAGGTAGTGTTCGCCGATCTCGCGCACCAGATAGTCGCCGATGGCGTCGCGCACGGCTTGCTCCTGGCGCGCAATCCCGATGTGGCGCAGGCAGTCGGCCTTGTGGCCGTCGAAGTCTGCCATCAGCCATTGGCCGTCGACACGCTCCATATAGAGCTTGTGCTCCTCGATGTCGGTGGTGGAGTCAAACGAGCCGTCCTCCCATTGCTGGCGCACGCTGATGGTGGCCACGGCGTGGTCCTTGTCGGTCTGCTCCACGGCGGTGACGGTGTAGTCGGCTATGGTGCCGCCGTTGCCGGTGACGAAGTAGTAGAGCCATTCATGGTCCATGGCCTCATGCTCCGGCAGGTGGTTGAACATCGTGTCAAGCACGGCGTAGAAGTCAGCCGTCATGTAGCCCTTGGCCTCTTCCCGCAGCTCGTGGTCGGGAATGTAGCGGCAGAGCTCTTCGGCCCGCTGTTTCAGTTTCTCTTCGCCCGTTGTGCAGGCCGCCAGCATGAGGACGGCGAGAGCGATTATGGATGTTTTCTTCATTTTGGTATACTATGTTTGTTCTATTTAATCTGACAACTCAGCGGGCCGGTGATTTCGCAGCCGCGGTTGCGGGCCAGCCACAGCTGGGCGTAGCTGCAGGTGGCCTTGTATTGCCCACCGCGGCGCTCTATCTCCTCCACGGCGCGCCGCACCAGCTCGCCGGCGATGCCTTGGCCCCGCAGGCGGTCGTCCACGTAGGTGTGGTTGATGACGTAGATGCCGTCCCTCTCGGGGAACGTCACCTCGCCCACCTCCTCGTCGCCCTCGACGGCGTATATCCTGTTCTTTTCGGTGATGTATTCCATGGTGAATGCGTTAGTGTGTTATTGCTTTAATGCGTTAGTGAGTGTTGGGGTTGGGCGTTGCGGCCGGCGTCGGTCATCAGCCCTTGATGTTCCAGCTCTTGGCAGCGTTGGATGTTGAGGTCGGTCCAGTGGCTGTTCTTGCGGCGTGGCGAGATGCGCTGTGCCAGCCGGCCGTCGGGCATCTTCTTGATGGTGGAGTCTATCCACCCGAAGCACAGCGTCTCCATGACCACCTCGGCATAGGGCAGCGCCCCCGCCAGGGCCGTCTTCCCCCTGTAGCACGCCACCCAGCACTCCCGCTCCCGCTGGTGGTTCTCCACGAACCATCTGCGTAGAGCCGCGTGGTCGTCGAATGTCATCAGATTCCGTATCTCCATCTGACCTGTCTTTTCAACTATAGAGGGAGACATCCCGGTCAAGGGGTGTCTCCCTGTGTGGTTGCACCACTAATGCAGCATGCAGTACCGCGTAGCGGTTTATTTCTGCATGGTCTTCAGGCGCTCGGTGAGCATGGGGACAATCTTGTGGAGATCGCCCACGATGCCGAGGTCGGCCACCTGGAAGATGGGTGCGAACTTGTCCTTGTTGATGGCGATGATGAGGTCGCTCTCCTCCATGCCGGCGAGGTGCTGGATGGCGCCGCTGATGCCGCAGGCCATGTAGAGGGCGGGGCGGACGGTCTTGCCGGTCTGGCCCACCTGGCGGCTGGCGTCCATGACGCCGGCGTCGACCATGGCGCGGCTCGACGACACTTCGCCGCCGAGCTCTTTGGCCAGGGCCTCGAGCTTGCCGAAGCCGTCCTTGGTGCCGACGCCGCGGCCACCGCTGACGAGGATCTTGGCCTCGCTGATGTCGGTGACGGTCTTCTCTTCCTTGACGGTCTTGACGAGTTTCACGCGGGCGATCTTCTTCTCGTCGAAGTTGACTTTGAAGTCGACGATCTCGCCCTTGCGGCTCTTGTCGGCGGCCATTTTCTGCATGACGCCGGGGCGGACGGTGGACATCTGCGGGCGGTTGTTCTTGCAGAGGATGGTGGCCATGAGGTTGCCGCCGAAGGCGGGACGGGTCATGCGGAACTCGTGGGCTTCGTCGTCGCTGATCTCCAGCTTGGTGGCGTCGGCGGTGAGGCCGGTGCGGTTGCGGGCGCTGACACGGGGGCCGAGGTCGCGGCCGATGGTGGTGGCGCCGATGAGCATGATGCTCGGCTTCTCGCTCTCGATGATGGCGGTGATGGCCTCGGTGTAGGGCTCGGTCATGTAGTCCTTCAGCAGGTCGTTGTCGACCACCAGCACGCGGTCGGCACCGTGTTCGATGAGGGTGGGGGCGAGGCCTTTGATGTCCTTGCCGAGGAGCATGGCGACGACCTTCTCCTGGTTGGCGTCGGCCAGCTCGCGGGCCTTGCCGAGCAGCTCGAGGGCCACATTCTGCAGTTTGCCGTTGCGCTGTTCGGCAAACACGTATACGTCTTTATAATCTGACAGATTCATGATTCTCTTCTTTAGGGGAGATAGAGGGAGATAACGGAAGACAGCTCGCTTTGCTCGCGGAAGATAGAGGACAAATGCTTTGTTCGCTCGGATAGTATTGTCCTTTATCTCCTTTTATCTTCTCTTATCTTCTTTTATCTCCAACGGTTAAATGATGTGTTTCTCTTTAAGTTTGTTGACGATGAGCTCCACGGCCTCTTCGGGGCTGACCTCGAAGGTCTGGCCGGCGGGCTTGAGCTGCTTGGGGAACGACTTGAAGACGCTCGTGGGCGAACCGGCCTTGCCGATGTGGTCCTCGGGCACATTGATGCGGTCGGCGCCCCACACCTCGACTTCCTTGTCGAAGGCCGTGACGATGCCGTTGACCGTCATGTAGCGGGGCTGCACGCTGGAGGCCAGGGCGGTGACCACGCAGGGGGCCTGCATCTGCAGCACCTGGTAGCCGTCCTCGAGCTGCTTCTTGATGGTGAAGGTCTTGGTGGCCTCGTCGTACTGGAGGTCTTCCATGTAGGAGACCTGCGGCAGGTCGAGGTGCTCGGCAATCTGTGGACCCACCTGGGCGGTGTCGCCGTCGATGGCCTGGCGGCCGGTGATGACGAGGTCGAAGTCCATGGTGCGCAGGGCGCCGGCGATGGCGCTGCTGGTGGCCAGGGTGTCGGCGCCGCCGAGCTTGCGGTCGGTGAGCAGGATGGCGCGGTCCACGCCCATGGCGAGGGCCTCGCGCAGGATGGCCTCGGCCTGGGGCAGACCCATGGTGATGACGGTCACGTGGGCGCCGAATTTATCCTTCAGCTGCAGGGCGTACTCGAGGCCGCCCTTGTCGTCGGGGTTCATGATCGAGGGAACGCCCTCGCGGATAAGTGTACCGGTCTGCGGGTTGATCTTCACCTCGGTGGTGTCCGGCACTTGTTTTATGCAAACTACGATGTTCATTTTTCTTTTCTTTCTGGGTTTTCTAGTTGGTCTAGTTTAACTATTTGGACTAGTTTTGCTAGTTGGACTAGTGTTTATTTAAACAGTTTACCGGCGATAACCATGCGCTGGACTTCGGAGGTGCCCTCGTAGATCTCGGTGATCTTGGCGTCGCGCATCATGCGCTCCACCGGGTACTCGCGGGTGTAGCCGTAGCCGCCGTGGAACTGGACGGCCTTGGTGGTGACCTCCATGGCGGTCTCGGCGCTGAAGAGCTTGGCCATGGCGGCGTCGGCGCTGTAGGGCATGCCGTGGTCTTTCTTGTAGTGGGCCGAGCGGCAGAGCAGACGGGCGGCCTGCACCTTGGTCTCGAGGTCGGCCATCTGGAACTGCGTGTTCTGGAACTGCGAGATGCTGCGGCCGAACTGCTTGCGCTCCTTGGTATACTTGACGGTCTCGTCCATGGCGCCCTGGGCGATGCCGAGGGCTTGGCAGGCGATGCCGATACGGCCGCCGTCGAGGGTCTTCATGGCCAGGCCGAAGCCTTTGCCCAGCTGGCCCAGCTGGCGGTCCTTCGGGATGCGGCAGTCCTCGAAGATAAGCTCGGTGGTGGCGCTGCCGCGGATGCCCATTTTCTTCTCCTTCTTGCCGATGCTGAAGCCGGGGTCGGTCTTCTCGACGATGAAGGCGCTGATGCCCTTGGTGCCGAGGCTCTTGTCGGTCATGGCGATGATGATGAACACGTGGGCGTAGGAGCCGTTGGTGATGAATATCTTGCTGCCGTTGAGGACCCACTCGTCGCCGTCGAGGACGGCGGTGGTCTGCTGGCCGGCGGCGTCGGTGCCGGCGTTAGGCTCGGTCAGACCGAAGGCGCCTATCCACTCGCCGCTGGCGAGCTTGGGCAGGTATTTCATCTTCTGTTCCTCGGTGCCGGCCTCGAGGATGGGGGCGGCGCAGAGGGAGGTGTGGGCGGAGAGGATGACGCCCGTGGTGGCGCAGACGCGGCTCAGTTCCTCGACGGCCATGCCGTACATGATGTTGGTGCCGCCGGCGCCGCCGTACTGCGTGGGGATGGGGATGCCCATGAGGCCTATCTTGGCCATCTTCTGGACGGTCTCCATGGGGAAACGTTCTTCCTCGTCGACTTCGGCGGCGAGGGGTTTCACTTCCTTCTCTGCAAACTCGCGTATCATCTGCAGGAAGAGTTCTTCTTGCTTGGTGTAGCTGAAATCCATTCTGTTTATTTTTGGGGAGTTCAAGTAGTCCAGGGAGTTCAGGGAGTTCAGGACAAATGTTCCGTCTGGTGGTATTGTCTCGAACTCCTTGAACTCCTTGAACTCCCTGAACTACTTGATTAAATTCATTTCACTGCAATCGTTTCAATCTCGACCAGGACGCCCATGGGGAGGCCCTTGACGGCGAAGGCCGCGCGGGCGGGGCAGTCGGTGCTGTAGTACTTGGCGTAGACCTCGTTCATGGGTTTGAAATACTCCATGTCGGCCAGCAGACAGGTGCTCTTCACCACGTCCTGGAAGGTGTAGCCGGCCTCGTCGAGGATGGCCTTGATGTTCTGCATCACCTGCTCGGTCTGTGCTGTGATGCCCTCGGGCACGGTCTTGGTGGCTGGGTTGATGGGAATCTGGCCCGAGATGTAGAGCGTGTTGCCGGCCTGCACAGCCTGGCTGTAGGGGCCGATGGCTGCAGGGGCTTTGGGTGTGTTAATGATTTTCTTCATGTTATGACGTTTTTAAATTATTTCAATTGAGGTGCAAATTTACGAAAATTTTGCGATATGCGGCCTCTTTTTGGAAAAAATCTTTTTGTGTTTGGTTCAATGTGTTGGCTGTGTGCTGGTTGCGGTTGTGCAAAGGAGTGTCTGCACGTCGTCAGTGGCGATGTGCAGACGTTGCTGCTAATGTCGGCTGCCCCTTTTGGGTCTCTACGGAGCCCCTACGGCACTTCTTCAGTAGTTCTTCAGTCAAACACTGAAGAACTACTGAAGAACTACTGAAGAAGTGCCGTTGCGGAGGCGACGGAGCTACGCCCCTCGGCGGAAGAAATACCGTAGGGGCTCCGTGGTGGAGGCGGAGGAAAAATGATGCGGAAAAGAAAAAAAATGTTGCAAGATGTGAAAAAAGTTGCTATATTTGCAGACAGGCACGGTGTGCTGCGCGGGCGCGCAACAGGCTGTGCATCACCGAAGTAAGGATGAAATAAATACATAATGATATGGCAAAGATAGAAAATCTAATCTCCAAACAGGGGTATGACTGGAAGTTCAGCACCGTAGGCGGTGTGACACGTGTGAACATAGAGAACGGGCAGGACATCGCCCACCTCGACGAGCTGGACCAGAAGCTGTGGACGGTGCTCAGCTGCCCGACGAAGGGTCTGGAGTTTGACGAGCGCACGCTGGCGCTGATGGACACCGACAAGGACGGCAAGCTGAGGGTGCACGAGGTGGTGGCCGCGTCGCAGTGGCTGCGCAAGGTGCTGACGGACATGGACTACCTGACCGAGGGCCGCGACAGCATAACCTTCGGCGCCATCAGGCAGGACACCGATGAGGGCAAGCAGGTCGTCGAGGCCGCCAAGATGATCCTCGGCAAGCTCGACGTGAACAAGGACGAGATCAGCCTGGCCGACGTGAAGGCCTATATGGACGTGTACGAGGAGAAGTGCAAGGCCGAGTACAAGGCTGCGGAGACGGAGCCATACGAGCCGCCTTACGGTGAGGGCAGCGACGCCGCCGAGGCCGCCGTGAACGCCGTGCGCGCTAAGGTGGCGGACTGGTTCATGCGCTGCAAGCTGGCCCGTTTTGACGAGGATGCCATGGGCGCGCTTGACGTGCAGGTGGAGAAGATTGCCGCCATCAGCGGCAACAACTTGGGCGACAGTGTGGCCGAGATAGCCGACTACCCGCTGGCGCGTCCCACGAAGGAAGGTCTGCTGCCCGTGGAGGATGGTCTCAACCCCGCCTGGCAGGGCGCCATGGCCACGCTGAAGAGCGCCGTGCTTGACGCGGACTGCGCCGGCAAGGATGCCATCAGCGAGGATGAGTGGAACGCCATTGTGGCCAAGGTCGACGCCTACACCGCGTGGAAGGCGGCAGGCGAGACCGCCATGAACGAGGCTATCGCCGCCAAGCTGGGCGAGCATGCCGCCGCCATAGAGCCCGTGGAGCGCCTGCTGCGCTACTGCCGCGACTACTTCCGCCTGCTGCACAACTATGTCGTCTTCAAGGATTTCTATCGTCGCGACGACAAGTGCCTGGCAGTCTTCCAGGCTGGCAAGCTGTATATCGACCAGCGCTGCTGCGACCTCTGCGTCAAGGTGACGGACATGCCCCGCAGCACCGGTTCGGCCGGCAAGAGCGGCATCTACCTGCTCTACTGCCACTGCGTGGCCAAGAGCGGCGGCGCGCAGATGGACATCGTGGCGGCCCTCACCGACGGCGAGATCGGCGGCCTGCACGAAGGCAAGAACGCCATCTTCTATGACCGCGCGGGTCAGGACTGGGACGCCACCATCACCAAGATTGTGGACAACCCCATCAGTGTGCGACAGGCCTTCTGGAGCCCCTACCGCAAGTTCGGCAACTGGGTCACCGAGAAGATAACCAAGAGCGCATCGGAGAAAGAGAGCAAGCAGTTTGACGAGATGACCACGAAGGCCGACAGCGCCAGCACCAACCTCGCCGCCAAGCCTGCAGAGGGTGCAGCGGCCGAGAAGAAGCCCGCCGCTCCGTTCGACATAGCCAAGTTCGCCGGTATCTTCGCCGCCATCGGCTTGGCCTTCGGCGCCATAGGTGCCGCCCTCGGCATGCTGGGTGGCTTCATCGTGGCCAAGTGGTACAATGTTATCATCCTTGTGGCTGCCGTGGTGCTCCTCATCAGCGGCCCGTCGATGCTGCTGGCATGGCTCAAGCTGCGCAAGCGCAACCTGGGTCCCGTGCTCAACGCCAACGGCTGGGCCATCAACAGCGACGTGAAGATCAACACCACCTTCGGCAAGACGCTGACCTCGATGGCCAAGTACCCGAAAGTGGTCGCCAAAGACCCCTTCGCCGACAAGAAGATGCCGTGGTGGCAGAAATGCCTCATCTGGCTCGGTGTGCTGGCCGTGCTCTTCCTGCTCGTCTTCCGCCTGACGCAGCACCGCTGGGTGTGGCAGCCCAAGCCCGTGGAGCCTGTGGCCGAGGTCGTGGACAGCGTGGCGCCGGAGGCCGTAACCGTTGTGAGCGACACCGTGGTCGTGGAGGCTGTGGCCGAAGAGGCACCGGCTGAATAAACGATACAAACAACAGACAGGCAAAGGGCTATGAGGTACGTCAGGATGTGTGCCGTAGCCCTTGCCTTGTTTATGGCAGGAGGAGCGATGACACAGGAAGACAGCACGTTCAGCGCCGTTTGGTGGAATGTGGAGAACCTCTTCGACACCCGCGACGACCCGCACACCAACGACGACGAGTTCACGCCGCAGGGCGACATGCACTGGACGCGGCGCAAGCTGCAGGCCAAGCTGCAGGGCTTGGCGAAGACCATTGCCATGGCCGGGTTGCCTGATGTGGTGGGGCTTGGCGAGGTGGAGAACAGCTATGTGCTGCGCGAACTCTGCCAGGGCACGCCGCTCGTCAGGGCAGGCTATCGCTATGTGCACCGCGATTCGCCTGACCGCAGGGGTATCGACTGCGCGCTTATCTACCGTCAGGACCGTTTCCGTGTGCTGAAGGACAGCGTGGTGCGTGTGAGCGACAGCGCCGAGGGCTTCTTTACAAGGGACATGCTGGTTGTGGAAGGCGTCACCGCCGATGGCGACACCGTGTGCCTGGTGCTCAACCACTGGCCCTCGAAGAGGGGAGGGGAGGAGGCCGAGGTGCACCGCATGGCCATTGCCGTCAGGCTGAGACTGCTGATGAAAGACCTGTACCGCAGGCACCCCGAAGGGGCCGTGGTGGCTATGGGCGACATGAACAGCACTGCCGACGAGGCGCCGATGGCCGAGGCCATGGGCTTCGGGGCCGACAGCGTCAACGCCGACGGGGTGCGCAACCTCACGCTGAGGCTGCCGCGCGAGTGGGGCAGCCACAAGTTTCAGGGGCAGTGGGACTATATAGACCAGGTGCTCTTGCTGGCCGGCGAGGACTGGCAGGTGCACGACTTGAAGTTGCTGCGCTACGACCACCTGCTCACCGACGAGAAGAACCGCACTGGAGTGCGACCCCGCCGCACCAACCAGGGCATGCGCTACGAAGGCGGGCTGAGCGACCATCTGCCGCTGCGCCTGCGCCTGAAGCACAGGCGGTGAGTTTTTTTTCTGGCTGTAAAGCATTTTTCCGCTTGCGGAATGTTTTTATTTTGTATCTTTGCAGCGCAATTTCCGAAGGGTGTAATGCTTAACGGACATTGCGCCAGAGCTTTGAGAAGATGACGCCACAGAGGTTTCCCCCCGCAAGGGTAGGGAATAAAGAGGGAATCACGTGAAGAATCGTGAGCTGTCGCGCAACTGTGAGCCGTGATGCCGCACACCCGAAAGGGCGCTGCGGCAAGGCGGGATGCAAGAAGCCATTGGGCCGGCAAAGGCCTGAGAAGGCGCACCCCGTCATGACGGCGAGCCAGGAGACCTGCCTCGGTGGATTATTGGCAATGCTTTCGCGTCAAAGGCGGTTGTCGAAAAGTGCCGGGCTGGTGGCTGTGTGCCCATGCCTGATTCCCGTTTCGCTTCTTTATCGTTCCGCACCGACCGATGGCAAAGGCCATGGGTGGGGGTGACGTGCGTATGGCATTGTCATGTGCGGACAAACCTTTTTAATAACTTAAAACAACTATGATAAAGAAGATCTACAAATCAATCGCGGCTCTGCTGCTTGCGCTCCCCCTCGGGGTCACGGCACAGACGCCCGTGAGCTTGGGTGTCTACCGCCTTGAGACAGGCACCGGCACCTATGCATCCCTCGCGACGCGCGGGGGCACCTACTGGACAGAAGAAGAGCAGACCGCCGGCATGGCGCAGGTGACCATGCCCTTCGACCTGCCCTTTGGCACCGACACCATACACTCCGGCGATGTGCTGGTGGTGTGGCCTGCCAAAGGCATGGCGTTGACCACCACGGGATGCATCTTCGCCCCCCTGTCGCAGCTCAGCAGCGGCGACACATACACCGGCATAGGGGCGCAGACGGTGGCTACCCGCGTGGCCGCGGACACCGTGGAGGTGGAGTGGACAGGCCTGCAACATGGCAACAACGTGTACACTTACCAGCTGATGATAGCCAGCAGCGGCGACGTGCAGTTCCACTACGGCACGCTGACGGTGACGCAGTCCAAGTATGTGGCTGTGGGTCTGAACGACAACACCACCGGCGAAAGCATGTGCCTGAACGGCTATTCGTGGGAGTCGCCCAGCATCTACACCACAGGACTTTCCACGCGCAGTATCTCGTCCTCCAACAAGCCTGCCGACGGCACGGTGTACAAGATGATACGCCCGGTGTGCAATGTTGAGGAGGTGCCCTACAGTTATGGCTTCGAGGATGCCTTTGCCACCACGGGCCTGCCCACGGCTTGCTGGGCCACGGCGCACCTCACCACCGGCGGTACCTCGAACTGGAACAAGGGCTACAGCGGCCACAGCGGCACTGGTAGCGCGAAGCTGGCCTATACCTATGGGCGCACAGAGCCCAACTATGTGACCCTTGCCACCCCGCCGATAGACATCCCCGTGGCTGGCGGCTACACTGCCGGCCTGTGGATCAAGCGTACCAGCGGCACCACCACCAGCGCATTGAGCGGTGTGCGAGTCTTTGCCAGCCCCACGGCCGACACCGCCGACGGCACCCTGCTCTTCTTTGCGCCCCTCTACATCAACACCACCCCCACGGTGTCGGAGGCTGGATGGTACTACTTTGAAGGCGTTATTCCCGATGCCGGCGCCCAACGCATTGTCATCTGCGGCGCCAGCATGAACGACGACATACAGGTGGACGACATCACCGTCACAGCAATGCCCAACTGCTCGCACCCCACCGAGCTGGCCTGGGATGCGGAGAACCTGCAGGTTACATGGGAGGCCGGCACAGCCACGCAGTGGCAGGTGCGCGACGGCAACACCTACGCGGTTGTCAACACCAACAGCTACAGTGGCAGCGACTGGCTGCCCGCCACCAGCCACAGCGTCTACGTGCGAAGCATCTGCGGCGCAGGGGACACGCTCGACTGGCGCGGCCCGGTGAGCTTCGCCATGCCCTGCGAAGCCATTATCCTTGACGGCACGACATCCTTCAGTGAGGGCTTTGAGAGCCTCACCACGAGCGGCACCGTACCCACCTGCTGGACATCCAGCCACATCAGCGGCCCCGGCACCTCGCTGTGGGGCAGCTACAGCGGCACGGCCCACAGCGGCAGCCGAATGATGAGACTGCCGGATATGAGTGCAACCACTTTGACAGACCTTGTGTCGCCGGAGTTCAGCATAGCCGCCGCAGGCCAGTATCAGGTGAGCCTGTGGGTGAAACGCACCAGCAGCTACACTGACAAGGTGAACGAAGGCGTGAAGTTGTGGGTCAACAGTACGCCCGACACCGTCGGCGGCACCATGCTCTTTCATGCCCGCCGCAGCATAGAGCAGCAGCCTGCCGTCAGCGAAGAGGGGTGGTATGAATACACAGGCGTCATACCTATGGGTGGCACCGTGTACGTCATAATGCAGGGCATAAGCGAGTATGGTTCTCAAACGCTTATCGACGACTTCTCTGTGCTTCCTGCACCGTCGTGCAGCGACCCTGTTGGCTTCGTCTATGATGCCGAAAGCAACAGCGTCAGCTGGACGGCAGGCAGTGCCAGCGAGTGGCAGGTGCAGGAGGGCGACGAACTCACCATTGTGGGCAATGCAGAATACAGCAATCCCGCCTGGGCGCCCAACACAGACTACAGCATCAGCGTGCGAAGCATTTGCGGTGCCGGCGACACCAACGGGTGGCAGCCAGCCTTTGCCTTCCGCACGCCGCGTGCCGCCTGCCCCGCCGCGCAGCCGCTGCCCTACAGCACAGACTTCGGCGGCTACGACTATACCGGCAACCCCCAGAATGCCAACGCCCCGCTGCCCGACTGCTGGACGGTGTACAGCAACGGCACCAACCGCCCCAGCGAGAGCTCCACGACTGCGGTGTACTATAGCGGCATTGGTCAGGCCGGCAGCATTAACAACTACGGCTGCGTGACCCCCAACGATCCCTACTTTGCCTTCATGGCCTGCGAGCCGTACGACGGCACTTACACCGCCTATACCACCAACATGCAGGCCTACGGCACGCGCAAGTTCGCCGTGCTGCCTGCCTTCGAGCAGCCCCTGAACACTCTGGCGCTGAGCTTAGACTACAGCATGAGCGCTCGCCGTGGCGCCGTGCTGCATGTTGGCTATGTGGTGTCCGACACCTCTGACTTCACGTCGCTCTATGTGGTGCCCACCGCCTACCGCACCCTGACCCATATAGACCGTCTCGACTTCGCGGCCATCGACGCCAACATTCCGACCAACGCCCGTCTGGCCATGCTGTGGATGACCACCGACACTGTGCACACTGGCGATGCTCCGGCCAACATCTTCTGCGGCATAGACAACCTGGTTGTGGAAGCCGCCCCAGCGTGCAAGTACCCCCGCAGCCTGGTTGCCGACAGCGTGGGCAGCCACGGCTTCCGCCTTGCCTGGCGCGAGGTGAGCACCACGCCCGCCACGCAGTGGGAGGTGGTCTACGGCCCGCAAGGCTTCGACCCCGAGACGGAGGGCACTGCGATAACAGCCACTGCCGACACCATCAGCATTGACGGCCTCGACCGCGACGCCTACTACCATGCATACGTGCGCTCCATCTGCGGAGCAGACGCCTACAGCGAGTGGGCTGGCCCCGTCTCCGTGCGCACGCACTGCCTCAACGGCGGCAACATGGTCTTCGGCGCCGACAGCCTCAACCAGATGTCTGTGGCGTTCTATAACTGGGGCAACACCATCTGCCAGTCGCTCTACACCCCCGCCGAGCTTGCCGTGGAGGGCCTTCGTCCGGGCGACACCATTGACCACCTGGCCTATTTCTGGAAGAACTATAACACGGGCCGTCTGGCGAAGGACTTTACGGTGTACATGACCCATACCGCCGACACCGCAGAGTTCCCCGATGTGGCTCATGCCGAGGATTGGCGTGCGGTCAGTGCCGCCGACCAGGTGTACAGCGGCGCCATCCCCACCAACGACACCGGCTGGACGCGCTACGACTTCTCGCGTCCCTTCGTGTGGAACGGCACCGACGGCATTGTCATCACCACCCTCGTCAACCAGCCCGCTGGCGCCGACCATAACAATACCGGCTTCATTGCCGCCAGCAGCGACGCCGGTGCCCGCCGCGTCCTCTTTGACCGCTGTGACCATACGGCCTACACCCTCGCCTCCCTCTCCACAGCAGGCCCCGGCTCCAGCCGCTACCGCGCCAACATATTCATAGAGCGTCCCTGCCTCGACAGCACCGATGCCGACACCGTCATCGTGCCCCCCACGCCTCCCACCCCTGCCGACACTGCCGACGCCGGCATCGCCGCCGCCGACATCCTCTTCTGGGTGGGCAGCGGCCCCGACAGCGCCATCTTCGTTGTCAACTCCGGCAACGTGGCCCACGCCTGGGGCTACCTCTTCGACGCCGGCGACGGCCCCACGGCGATGGATATGGTGACCGACATCGACGCCGCCGACCCGCGCCTGGCCTACACCGTCAGCTGGGAGACCTACGAGCTCACCCTCTTCTACGTCAACTATCCGCACCGCATAGCCCTCGGCGAGTTCGGCTTCAAGGTGGACGGCGAGCTGGCCGAGGAGGGCGACATGTTCTCAGACTATGACATCTATCCCGGCAGCGTGGTGATGGTCAGCGACGACACCTCCGCCTTCTGGACCACGCCCATCGTGCCCGTGGCCCCGACGGTGATGCCCGTCAACAGCACCATCGACGCCGCCGACGTCACCTACTGGCTCGGCCAGGGCGCCAACAGCGCCGTGGTGGCCATCAACTGGGGCGAGCCCGACACCGCCATGGCGTGGGGCTTCCGTTGGGACGGCGCCATGAACGTCAGCCAGCTGATGCAGGCCCTCGTGGCCGCCGACCCGCGCCTGACCACCGATGCCGCCATGAGCACCTTCAACTACACCTACGGCCTCACCGCCCTGCACTTCCAGCAGCGCAGCGGCAACTACATGCAGTTCATCCTCGACGGCAACCCGCAGGCGGGCCTCAACACGCCCGTCGGCAACGGCTCCTTCCTCAAGGTCGGCGAGTCGGCCTACGGCATAGGCTATGACTCCACGCTCTTCAGTGGCGAGTGGTACCCCATGGGTGTCTGCTGGCCCACGCCCATAGCGCCTGTCGTGGCCTTCGACACCAACCGTCCCGTCGATGCCGCCTTCCCCGCCGACAGCGTCCTCTTCTGGGTGGGCAGCGGCAGCAACAGCGTCGTCATGGCCTTCAACTGGGCCGACACGGTCCTGGCCTGGGGTTTCCGCTTCAGCGCCGCCACGACCACGCCCGGCGAGGTGATGGACTCCATCGCCGCCGCCGACTCGCGCTTCGGCTACAGCGGCTACGGCTACATCAACGACATCACCTTCACCGAAGGAGGCACCACGCACAGCGTCACCCCCGGCAACTACTGGTGGAGCCTGCTCAACCACGTGGGTGGCATGGGCATGGGCGACGTGCTGCACGACGGCGACTTCTACAAGTGGGGCGACCTCGCCGTGGCTGTTGCCGTTGACAGCACCATGGGCCCGTGGGGCATGGAGTACGCCTACGTGTGGCCCTACGCCATCCACGCCGCCAGCGCTCCTTCCGTGCCACCCGCCGACCCCGTCGATGCCACCATCGCCTTCAGCGACATCCTCTACTGGGTGGGCTCCGGCAGCAACAGCGCAGCCTTCATAGTCAACTTCGCACAGCCCGACACCGCCTTTGCCTGGGGCTTCCGCTTCGACGGCACCGCCACGGCACAGGCCATGGTGGACTCCATCGCCGCCGCCGACCCGCGCTTCTGGACTGTCGGCAACCCCTCCAACGGTGGCGACATCTTCTTCGTCCTCGCCAGCGGCGACACCCTGCACCTCTCGCCCGTTGATCCCGCTGTGGGCTACAACTTCTGGTGGACCAACCTCAACGGTGTCAGCACGGCCGAAGGCGCAGGGGCAACGCTCCACGACGGCGACGTGTTCAAATACGGCGACATGAACTCCGCCACCGGCTGGGACTTCCAGTACGGCTACTACATGCAGGAAGCCTGGACCACGGCCCCGACGCCTGTCAGCGTGCCCACCCTCGCCATCCGTCGCGTTGGCGCCGACGCCCTTACAGTCAGTGCTGTTGACGGCTGCATAACCGTTGGCGGCGCCGAAGGCCGCTGCATCAGCGTCTACGACGTCATGGGCCGCCTCGTGGCTCGCAGCGCCGCCGCCTCGCAGCGCTGCCGGCTGACCGTTCCCGGCGCCGGCGTCTATGTGGTCTGCGTGGACGGCCTTGAGCCGCGCCGCGTGGTCCTCACCCGTTGACAACTTGTGAAATAGTTGTATATTGTTATCTGTATCGTGAGAGGCTTGTGCCCTAATTTGGCACAAGCCTCCTTTTTCCATTCCCCGGCATTCGCCGCCGCCCCTGCCCGGTGGCGTTCCGTCCACGCTGTTGCACCGTCGTCCCTACGGCTGTTCTACGGTTGTTCTACGGTTGTTTAACGGTTGTTCTACGGTTTAACCCGTTAAACAACCGTTAAACAACCGTAGAACAACCGTAGAACAACCGTAGAACAGCCGTAGGAATGCCGTACCGCCACCGTGGCTGCCATGCGGCGGCGCCTTTCGGCATGCAGGAAGGCTGTGGTGGCCGTATGGTTTGATTGCCAGGAGGGTAGGGGTGGGGTCACCAAAAATGGTGATAAATTTTTGTTAAAAGGCTTTGCATGTTAAATTTATTTCGTATATTTGCCTTGTCATACATGGGCTTGAAGCTTATGTATGCAGTTGATAATTAGTAAAATAAATATAGTATTAATCCTAAACAAAGTCTATTATGACAAAAGTAAAATCTTTGGCTGACCTGAAAGCCATGCGCGAGAAGCTGCAGTCCAACCTCGACGTGCGCGAGAAGGCTGAGCACCCCGAGAGCCTGGTGCAGATCAAGGTCGCTATGGCCACTTGCGGTATCGCCGCCGGTGCCAAGCAGGTTATGGAACACATGATGCAGAAAGCCGATGAGCTCCACATCCCCGCCGTCTTCACACAGACCGGCTGCATGGGCTACTGCCACGCCGAGCCCACCCTCGAGGTGCGCGTGCCGGGCAAGGACCCCATCGTCTTCGGCCACGTCGACAACAACCGCGCCGACGAGATCCTCACCAAGTACGTCCAGCAGGGCGAACTCGTCGAGGGCATCATCCCCGTGAACTACGAAACGATTGACAAGTAAATTAAAGCTGTGAGCTGCGAGCTGTAAGCTGTAAGTGGGCTGACGCGGCCACGACGGCCCCCGCCCCACTTAAAACTTAAAACTTAAAGCTTAAAACTAGAAAAGATTATGGCAAAATACAAAATGCATATCCTGATCTGCGGCGGTACCGGATGCAAATCCAGCAACAGCCTCAAGATCATCGACAATTTCCATAAGATTCTCGCCGAGAAAGGCCTGGCCGACGACGTGCAGGTCATCAAGACCGGCTGCTTCGGCTTCTGTGAGAAGGGCCCCATCGTGAAGATCATGCCCGACAATACGTTCTACACCCAGGTGAAGCCCGAGGACGTGGAGCGCATCGTCAACGAGCACATCATCAAGGGCCGTAAGGTTCCCGAGCTGCTCTACACCAACCCCGAGAACAAGGAGCACGTCAGCGACTCCAAGCACATGGACTTCTACCGCAAGCAGATCCGTATCGCCCTGCGCAACTGTGGCTTTGTGGATCCCGAGAACATCGAGGAGAGCATCTCCCGTGGCGGCTACGAGGCCCTGGCCAAGTGCTTGACCGAGATGACCCCGCAGCAGGTCATCGACGTGATCACCAAGAGCGGTCTCCGCGGCCGTGGCGGCGCCGGCTTCCCCACCGGCGTGAAGTGGGGTCTCTGCGCCAAGAACCAGGCCGACCAGAAGTACATCATCTGCAACGCCGACGAGGGCGACCCCGGTGCCTTCATGGATCGTTCCATCCTCGAGGGTGACCCCAACAGCATCGTCGAGGCTATGGCCATCGGTGGCTACGCCATCGGCGCCAGCAAGGGTCTCGTGTACATCCGTGCCGAGTATCCCCTGGCCATCGACCGTCTGAAGATCGCCATCAGCCAGGCCCGCGAGTACGGCCTCCTCGGTGAGGACATCCTCGGCACTGGCTTCAACTTCGACATAGAGCTCCGCTACGGTGCCGGTGCTTTCGTCTGCGGCGAAGAGACCGCCCTCATCCACTCCATGGAAGGCAAGCGCGGCGAGCCCACCCTGAAGCCCCCATTCCCCGCTGTGCGCGGCTATATGGACAAGCCCTCGAACGTGAACAACGTCGAGACCCTGGCCAACATCCCCGTCATCATCACCAAGGGCGCCGACTGGTTCCGCACCATCGGCACCGAGAAGAGCCCCGGAACGAAGGTGTTCGCCCTGGCCGGCCAGATCAACAACGTGGGTCTTATCGAGGTCCCGATGGGCATCACCCTGCGTGAGATTATCTACGAGATCGGCGGCGGCATCAAGGACGGCCGCGAGTTCAAGGCCGTGCAGACCGGCGGTCCCTCCGGCGGCTGCCTCACTGCCAAGCACCTCGACACCGAGATCGACTACGACAGCCTCGTGGCTGCCGGCTCGATGATGGGTTCCGGCGGTATGGTCGTCATGGACGAGACCTCCTGCATGCCTGCTATCGCCAAGTTCTATCTGGAGTTCACCTGCGAGGAGAGCTGCGGTAAGTGCAGCCCCTGCCGTATCGGTAACAAGCGCCTCTGCGAGCTGCTTGAGAAAATTACCAACGGCAACGGCACGATGGACGACCTCTATGCCCTGCGCAACCTGGCAGCCGTCATCAAGGACAGCGCCCTCTGCGGCCTTGGCCAGACCTCGCCGAACCCCGTCCTCTCCACCCTCGACAACTTCTGGGATGAGTATGTGGAGCACGTCGTGGACAAGAAGTGCCGCGCCGGCGTCTGCAAGAAGCTCATGCAGTATGTCATCGACCCCGAGAAGTGCATCGGTTGCGGCAAGTGCGCCAAGAACTGCCCCGCCGAGACCATCACCCGCACCGACTACATCGCTCCCGGCCACAAGCTGGCATCGATGGTCATCGGTCAGGACAAGTGCGTCAAGTGCGGTGCCTGCTACCAGAACTGTAAGTTTGGTGCCATCTCGATTAAATAAAATAATGATAAATGGAAGATAACGGAAGATAAAAGAAGATAAAAGGAGATAACGGACAAATGCACACATCAGCAAAAGGTATTGTCCTCTATCTTCCCCTATCTCCCTCTATCTCCCACTAACTCCAAAAAGAATAAAAAGATGATTAATGTCACTATAGATAATAAAGCGATCCAGGTCCCCGAAGGCACCACCATCCTGAAAGCTGCCCGCATGGCCGGTATCGACATCCCGACGCTCTGCTACTTCGAGCTCGACGGAATGAAATTTGAGAACAAACCTGGCGGATGCCGCGTCTGCATGGTCGAGGTGACCAAGGACTTCAACGGCAAGCCCCGCCGCAACCTGGCTCCCGCCTGCGCCACCGACTGCGTGGAAGGCATGGAGGTGCTCACCGCCTCGCCCCGCGCCCTCAACGCCCGCAAGACCGTCCTCGAGCTGATCCTCAGCGACCACCCGAACGACTGCCTCCAGTGCGAGAAGAGCGGCGACTGCGAGCTGCAGAACCTCGCCGTCCGCATGGGCATCCGCGAGATCCCCTTCAAGGGCGAGCAGAGCCACTATGAGAAGGACACCACCCTCAGCGTCTACCGCGACATGGACAAGTGCGTCTACTGCCGCCGCTGCGAGGAGATGTGCAACAAGTTCCAGAGCGTGGGCGCCCTGAGCGGCGTCAACCGCGGCTTCCCCTCGGTGGTGGCTCCCGCCTTCGAGCAGAAACTCGGCGACAGCTCGTGCGTCAACTGCGGCCAGTGCGTCCAGGTGTGCCCCGTGGGTGCCCTCACCCTCGTCGACAACATCAACGACGTGCGCAAGGCCCTCGCCGACCCCACCAAGAAGGTTGTCGTGCAGACCGCTCCCGCCGTCCGCGTCGCCCTCGGCGAAGAGTTCGGTATGGAGCCCGGCACCATCGTCACCGGCAAGATGGCCGCTGCCCTGCGCCGTCTCGGCTTCGACTATGTCTTCGACACCGACTGGAGCGCCGACCTCACCATCATGGAGGAAGGCACCGAGCTCCTTGGCCGCGTGAAGAAGCTCCTCGCTGGCGACAAGGATGTCAAGATGCCTATGTTTACCAGCTGCTGCCCCGCCTGGGTCACCTTCTACGAGAAGAACTTCCCCGACCTGCTCGGCCATCCCTCGACCGCCAAGTCGCCCCAGGGCATGTTCGGCGCCGTCACCAAGAACTACTTCGCCCCGAAGATCGGCGTGAAGCGCGAGGATGTCGTCTGCGTGTCCATCATGCCCTGCCTGGCCAAGAAGAGCGAGTGCGCCCGTCCGGAGCTCGGCAACGGCACCGACCAGGATGTCAACTTCAGCCTCACCACCCGTGAGCTCGCCCACATGCTCAAACAGAGCAACATTGACCTCAACAGCATGCCTGAGGAGGACTTCGATAGCCCGCTCGGCCAGTCCACTGGTGCCGCCGTCATCTTCGGCGCTACCGGCGGCGTTATGGAGGCTGCCCTCCGTACCGCCTACGAGGTGCACACCGGCAAGACCCTCCCGAAGATCGACTTCGAGGAGTGCCGCGGCATCTTCGGCGACAGCGTCCGCGAGGCCACCGTCGACTTCGACGGCCTGCCCGTGAAGATCGCCATCTGCTACGGTCTCTCGAATGCCCGCAAGCTCATGGAAGAGGTGCGCGACGGCAACCCCAACGGCTACCACTTCATCGAGGTTATGGCCTGCCCGGGCGGCTGCATCGGCGGCGCCGGCCAGCCCTACCACCACGGCAAGAGCGACATCATCAAGAAGCGCATGGACGCCATCTACCGCGAGGACGCTGGCAAGCCCATCCGCAAGAGCCACGAGAACCCCGACATCATCGCCATCTACAAGGAGTACTACGGTGAACCCTGCGGCCACCTCAGCCACGAGCAGCTCCACACGCATTACTTCGACAAGAGCGACAAACTGGAAGTAACGAAATAAAATAATCAGTTGTGAGTTTTAAGCTTTAAGCTGCAAGTACGGTTGACGACCTGCGTAGCTACTTAAAACTTAAAACTCACAGCTTAAAACTGAAGTAAAATGGCTAACGTAAAAATTTCTGAAGAGAAAATAAACATTATCAAAGACATCTGCAAGAGCTTTGGTAACAACAGCGGCGAGGTCATCAACGTGCTGCACCAGGTGCAGGGCAAGTTCGGCTACCTGCCCGCCGAGGTGCAGGAAGTCGTGGCCCACGAGCTGAACATGCCCGTGGCCAAGGTCTACGGCATCGTCTCCTTCTACAGCTTCTTCACCATGGAGCCCAAGGGCGAGCACCCCATCGATGTCTGCCTCGGCACGGCTTGCTACGTGCGCGGCGCCGAGAAGGTGCTGGATGCCTTCCAGCGCGAGCTGAACGTCCAGGTGGGCAAATGCACCGCCGACGGCAAGTTCAGCCTCAACACCCTCCGTTGCGTGGGTGCTTGTGGTCTGGCCCCCGTGGCCATGATCGGCGAGAAGGTCTACGGCCGCCTCACCCCCGACATGGTCCCCGGCATCATCGCCGAGTACAAATAAGTCAGTGTTGACTTAACAATAAGAGGGCACCCAACCGGGTGCCCTCTTTTAGTATTGTCATTTTTTCTCATTTCTCGAACACAATGCGGATACTATGGTTTTCTGTGGACTTGGGGTACATCTCTTCGGTAATGATGGGGAGGACTACGGAGAAGCGGTGGCTGCCGGGGATGGTGATGGACTGCTGGTCTTCGGGGCCGAAGAACATGTTGTCGCGGATGGAATAGAGGGTGCTTGAATGTGTTAATGCGTTAGTGTGTGAATGTGTTAATGCGTTAGTGTCCAGAATGCGGAGCTCGACCATATCGTCGCTGCCGATGGTATTGTTATGGATAAACTCTGGCTTTCCGCCGGCATAGGACAGACCGCCTCGGTGCAGGGTTATGCTTTTGCCTGCGGGAACGGAGTCTTCAAGAATAATGAAGGTGTTCTTCACGGGTTTTCCGTATTCCCCTATCAGGTTCTCAGATTCTACCTGGGCGACCCTCACGCTACCACGGTTGCCTGAGACAGTCAGCTGCATGGTGCTGTCGTGGTCGGCGGCGAAGCGGACGGTATAGTCGATCACGTATTCAATCTTGTCGTTATTGTCCCTGTCGAGTGAGACAGCCTTGGCTTTCTCGGGAGTCTGTTTGCAGCCACTCATCGCCATCAGCGTGGCAAATGCTATGAATATGACCTTGTTACTCATACAACAGTTCGTTACTAATGATGCTGCAAAGATACGAAATAATCTTCTGTCTTGTTGCGGCAAAAACAATAATTAGTGGAAAAGTGCGTTTTCTTTGGTAAGAATTGATTTGATTATGAAACGGATAATTATGATGACAATGTTTGCGGCTCTCTTTTGCGGCTGTGGAAACAGACAGAATAAAAGCGCGGTGAATACCGTGGGAGTGAACGAGTTTGCCGAGATTGTGCGCCAGAACGATGTGCGCCTCATCGACGTGCGGACCCCCAATGAGTATGCCGAAGGGCACCTCGCAGGGGCGGAGAATATCGACGTGAAGGACACGCTCTTTGCGGAACGCATCAAGGGCGTGGAAGGTAAGGTGGCCGTCTACTGTCGTGGCGGACGCCGCAGCCTCAAGGCAGCGGAGATGCTAGCAAAGCAGTGCGGCACGGTCTACAACCTCGACGGCGGTATCCTTGCCTGGCAAAAGGCTGGCAAGCCGACGACAACGGTGGAGACCGATATCTTCACCACTAAGAGTGGCAAAATTGTGAAGATACATGCATTATTACATGCCAGCATCTGCATCGAATACGACGGCAAGACGATATACGTTGACCCTGTGGCCAAGCTACGCGACCGGACGGTGGACTATGAGGCCCTGCCGAAGGCCGACATGGTGCTGGTGACACATGAGCATTTCGACCACTACGACACCGCAACGCTGAAAGCCCTCGCGTGTGAAGACCTGGTGATGAACAGCCGTTGCGTCGAGCTGTATGGCAGCGGCATCGCCATGGGCAATGGCGAGCGGCTGACGCTGGACGGGGACATCGCGCTTGAGGCCGTGCCGGCCTACAACACCACCGCCGAGCACCTGCAGTTCCACCCCAAGGGGCGTGACAACGGCTATATCCTCACCCTCGACGGCCTGCGCATCTACATCGCCGGCGACACCGAAGACATCCCCGAGATGTCCAATATCAAGGACATCGACATCGCCTTCCTGCCCTGCAACCAACCCTTCACCATGACCACGGACCAGCTTGTGCGCGCCGCCAATACGGTGCAGCCCAAGGTGCTCTTCCCCTACCACTACGGCGAGACCGATATCAGCGGCATCCCCGCCCAGCTGCCCGGCACCGACGTCCGCATACGCCATTACGAGTAGGAACCATGTATATCGCTTTTGCCCCGCTGCAAGGCTACACCGACGCCATCTACCGCCATGCGCACCACGAGTGCGTCGGCGGGGTGGACGAATACTATACGCCGTTCGTCAGAATAGAGCATGGCGAGGTGCGGCGCAAGGACCTGCGCGACACCGACCCCGAGCGTAACGCCGGCGTGCCGACGGTGCCACAGGTGATTGCCAACGGCGGCGACGAGTTTGCACGGCTGTGCGACGCGATGCAGGGACAGGGCTGGCGGCGCATAGACCTCAATATGGGGTGTCCGTTCCCAATGCAGGTGCGAGCCGGCCGCGGCAGCGGACTTCTCCAACACCCCGACCGCATTGAGGAGATTCAGCGTGAGATGCTGCGCCGCCCCGAGGTGCTGTTCTCCGTGAAGATGCGCCTTGGGCAAGAGAGCGCGGAGGAGGGGTTGGCGGCGATGCCGATAGTCAACGGGATGCCGCTCATCCACGTCACGCTGCACCCGCGGCTGGGGCGCCAGCAGTACAAGGGCGTGGCCGACCGCGAGGCTTTCCTACGCTTCCACGAGGCATGCAGTCACCCAGTCGTGTACAACGGCGACATTCTTGAAATTAAGAGTGAAGAATTAAGAATGAAGAATTTGGCTGGCGCGAAATTAAAGGGCCTGATGATAGGACGAGGCCTGTTGGCACACCCCTGGATGCTCGGCGACAAGGAGCCAGCGCAGGTGCTGCACGACATGCACGCCATCGTTTACCGACATGCTGTGGAGCACCTATGCGGCGATAGCCAGACACTCTCGCGGCTTCACGCCTTCTGGGAGTATGCCGACATTCCTCACAAGCAGAAGAAAGCCATCATGAAGGCCACCATCCTGACGCGCTACCGCGAGGCGGTGGCCGCACTTGCATGCCTTCCCGCTTCCAGCTGAAGCAAGAACTCTTTGCGTTCCACGCCGTAGGCGTAGCCGGTGAGCGTGCCGTCGCTGCCAACGACGCGGTGGCAGGGGACGATTATTGCCACGGGATTGCTGCCTACCGCCTGTCCGACGGCTTGCGCCGAGCGGCACCCGATATGGCGTGCGATGGCGCCATAAGTGGTGGTGGCGCCGTATGGTATCTCCATCAATGCCTGCCAGACACGCTGCCGGAAGGCAGTGCCGGCGGGGTTCAACGGTGGAAAGAATAGCGGTTGTTGGCCGGAGAAATAGATGTCGAGCCAGCGGCATGTTTCTGCTAAAGCTGGAACATCGCCTGCGGAGACTGGCGTCTCCACTGCCCCGAAGCGAAGCCCCGTGAGAACCTCACCGTCGGAGGCAAGCACTATGGAGCCGAGCGGGCTCTCGTACTGTGCCGTGAAGGCCATCACATAACTCAATATACAGTCTTGTCGGCCTTCTCCTGCCAGTGGCGGAAACTTTGCAGCGCTTCCTCGCGCAGCATGGGGCGGATAGGTAGTCGGCGAAGCTCTAAAGGACGCTCCAATTCCTCGTATATAAAGTCGTCTGCAAAGCCGATGTCCGCTGCGTCTTTGCGGGTGTTGCCGTAGAATATTTGCTCGATGCCGGCCCAGTATATGGCGCCGAGGCACATGGGGCACGGCTCGCAGGAGGTGTAGATGGTGCATCCCTCCAGATGGAAGGTGCCGAGCCGGCGGCATGCTTCGCGAATGGCCGTCACTTCGGCATGGGCTGTGGGGTCGTTCTGTATGGTGACGCTGTTGGAACCCTCGGCAATGATTTCTCCGTCTTTCACAATGACGGCGCCGAATGGGCCTCCGCCTTTCGTCACACTCCCGTTGGCTAATGCTATAGCACGGCGCATGAATTCTTTGTCTTGTTCCATGTCTTTGTCGTCTTTGTCGGCGAATGCATTGAACTATTGGTTATGCTTTAAAGTTCATGCACCGGGATATTGAAATAAGTGTCGGGGAATGGCTCGTTCTTGAGGGTGAAGTGCCACCATTCGCTGTTGTAGGGCTTGAATCCGTGGCGCATCATAGCCTGGCGCAGAATCATGCGGTTCTGGAACTGCTGTTCGGTGATGTCTCCACCTGTATACTCACCAGTCTCGGGGTTGCCGCAGTAGTCGGGATGGCTCTCGCGCCCGAACCAGTCGAAGGTGCCGCCCATGTCCACCTCTTTCTCTGTGCGCATGTCGAAGATGGTCAGGTCAACCGTCGATCCGCGCGAGTGGCCGCTGTGCTCTGCAATATAGTCTTTGATGAAGAGGCTGTCCTTCACCTCGATGGGGTAGAAGTATTGCTTCATCAGCGTGTCGTCGAGGTCTTTGCCCCAACGCACGAAATGGTCTACGGCCATCTGTGGGCGGTATGCATCGTAAATCTTAAGGCGGTAGCCTTGGGCCTTGATGTCGTCGCTGACAGCACGCAGACTGTCGGCGGCTTCGCGCACCAGCAAGGCCGTGGGCTGCAGGTAGCCGTCGATGCGGGCTCCGACAAAGTTGTAGGTGCCGTAATAACGTATCTCCAGTATGGCGTCGGGCACCACATCGGTGAGATTGACGAAGTGTTCCGAGCCGTCGTTGGCTGCGGTGGTGCCGCTCGTTTTGTTGCAGCTGCTGCATGCCATGCATGCAACGCTGGCCAATAGCATGGCTATAAGAGTCTTTTTCATCTTTATGGGGTCTGTGACTTGTTTGTTTTCAGACTGCAAAGGTACTATTATTTTGCCATATCGCAAAATAATTGTATCTTTGCATCGCAAAAACCTCTTGAAACCATGGAAAGTATCGGTAACTGGCTCGCACAGGCCATTCTTGCCATCAATGGATGGGTGTGGAGTCCTGCGTTGGTGGTTTTGTGCCTCGCTGCGGGACTTTATTTCTCTTTCCGCACCCGTTTTGTGCAGGTGCGGCGTTTCGGCGAGATGTTCCGTTTGCTTGTTGGTGCCAGTGGGTCAAAAGGGCAGAGCTCGGAGAGACCGCAGAGAAAAGGTACCGGCATTTCCTCCTTCCAGGCCTTCTCCATGGCTTTGTCGGGACGCGTGGGCACCGGCAATATTGTCGGCGTGGCCACTGCCATAGGCTTCGGCGGCCCCGGTGCCATCGTGTGGATGTGGATAATAGCATTCTTAGGTGCCGGCAGCGCCTTTGTCGAGGCCACTCTGGCACAGATATACAAAGAGGACCACAACGGTCAGTTTCGTGGCGGGCCGGCCTACTATATAGAGAAAGGTCTCCACAGCCCGTTCTTCGGCTCCCTCTTTGCTGTGCTTGCCGCTGTGGCGGCAGGATTTCTCCTGCCGCCAATCCACAGCAACAGCATCTCTGTCAGCCTCGGTCAGGCCTTTGGTGTGCCTGCCTGGATTGTCGGTATCGGTGTGGCGTTGCTTATCGCCTTGGTCATCATCGGTGGAGTCAAACGTATAGCCAGTGTGGCGCAGGTTGTGGCCCCGGTCATGGCGGTGGTTTACATAGTCCTCTCTGTCGTGGTGCTCGTTGTCCACTGGCGTCTGGTGCCCGATGTCTTTATGCAGATGCTTCGCGGCGCTGTGGGTGTCAACGAAGTGGGCGGCGCCATCCTTGGCAGCACCATAGCCTGGGGCGTGAAGCGCGGCATATACAGTAACGAGGCAGGCCAGGGTACCGGTGCCATTGTGGCTGCTGCCGCCAAGGTCTCGCATCCCGTCAAGCAGGGCCTTGTGCAGGCTTTCTCGGTCTACATAGACACGCTGCTTGTCTGCACCGCCACGGCTATGATGATTCTGGCCTGCAAGACGTATAATATCATAGACACCGTGCAGCAGACCGTCTCGGGCCCTGTTGTAACCTATCTGTTGCAGAACCCAGGCGCCCCGGCGGGCGAGCCAAGTGTGTTCTACACCACCCGGGCCCTCGGCAGCGTCGTGGGGCCGCGCACTGGCAACACCGTTATATCCATAGCGCTCTTCTTCTTTGCCTTCACCACCATTATGGCCTATTACTATTATGCCGAGACCAACCTTGTCTACCTCTTCAATCGCTGGCGCCGCCGTGTCTACAGGAAGCATCCCGAACGCCTCGACGAGCTGGAGCGTGCCGACATGCGTTTCGGCGACGACCGCCGCGAGAAGGCCGTCATTTGGGTGTTGCGGCTTTTCACCATCGGCGCTGTGCTGATGGGGTCGCTGCTTGGCAGCGGCTTGGTGTGGACGCTGGGCGACATCGGTGTTGGCCTCATGGCGTGGATTAACGTTGTGGCCATACTGCTGCTCTCGCCCAAGGCCCTGCGCACACTCAAGGACTACGAGCGCCAGAAGAAACAAGGCGTCGAACCTAAGTTCGACCCCAAGGCGCTGGACATAGAAGGCGTGGAGTATTGGATCACACAGTAACCCGCCACCCCCTCCACATCCGCACCATAACTCCATCATGCATCTCGTCGGCATTCTTGCCGACACCCCTTCTTCATGTCAGCCCAATCGGTCTTTCCCTGCCGACCTTTCGGCGACCCTTCGACGATCCTTCGGCGAAACTCGCATATATTATTGATTTACAGTCCATTGTATTTTTACACCTCAAGCCTACCCAACACCCTGTTAATCAACAATATCGACAAACCACGATAGCACGGAGTGAGCCTGTTCATTGAATAACCACCACGCCTCTTCTTTTTTGTTTTGAACGCAGATCAAACACAAGTTTCATTCAAATTCAAAACAAAATGTCAGGTTACACATTCAAACAGGACTTGGCCAGACGCTATTTCCCTGGCTATGACAAAGAGGTCGCCCGGCGCCTCTTCGCTCGCGAAATCCACTCCAACCCAGACCTCATGGCCGACCTCCTCGACGCCAAGTACGTCAAAAGCCGCAAGCAGCTCAGCCCCCTCCAGGTGCAGATCATCTTCCGTCACCTCGGTGAGCCGTAATGCAAGGGGCTTCCACGCCCTCCCCTTGCTTCCACTGTGTCCCGCAATTCCCTCGCGCCCTCCACCCCTCCTGCTCATCAAATCTTAACATTTTCTATTCCTCTTGACTCTCAATCCCTTACCAAAAACCATAAAAAAAATTTCGCCTCCATGTAAACTTTCGTACCAAAAATTTGTTATTATATATGTGAAGAGCTCTTCTGATGGAAGATAACGAACGGCATCTATATGACAGATTCGACAGCCTGATTACGCGACACGGAGGCCTCATCGACCGACTCTGTATGCGACATGCTTTCGGTGATGTTAACCGCTGTGCTGAACTGCGGCAGGACTGCTATATCTCCCTCTGGCACTATCTTCCGGGGCTACGCATCGGCGCCAACGCATTCCATGAGACCGCCTGGGTCGTCTGGCATTGCCGCAGCGTCTTCTCCCACCTCCGCTACCGTCGCCGCACACACCGTTTCCTCCCGCTCGACGACAACATGGCCGACACCCTCAGCGAGCCGGACAACAGTCACCTGCACGACACCCTCGATTCCCTCGCCACCCTCCTCACGCCCCACGAACGAGAGGCCTTCTACCTCATGGCCGAAGGCTACTCCGCCGAAGACTTGGCCATCGAACTCGGTATCAAACACCGCAGCGCCGTCCTGCTTCGCCACCGCATCATCGAGAAACTGCGACACCACTTCACGAAATAATGATAACAGAAAACCCGGAATAAAAAAAATTCACGATGCAAAACCAAGTACATAAAATGCAAAAAAAACATAATTCGAAATTCGAAATTCATAGTTCAAAGACCGCCACCGTCTCCCCCGAGGTCTTGGTGCATATCGCCGCCCTCGTCGAACGCGACAATATCGGCCTCCCCCAGCGTTGCGCCCGCTACCGTAATTACGCCACATTTCGGCGTGCTTCTGTAGCCGCATGTCTTTTAGCCATTTTCGCCTTCGGCGCCGATACCGCCTATGCGCAGCCTCCGCTCTACACCGAGAAAGCCATCTTTGGCGACACCACCGCCAGCCAAGCCTCCGACACCATAAACACAATGCTTAACCTGCTGTGAGCAATCTTAAGCACATAAAACGTTTCTGGATGTGGGTGGGCATTACTCTCCTCGTCGAACTGGCCGCCTTCACTCTCTGGAAGAGGTGGTACTGGTTCTTCCCCACCCATGCCGTCAGCGAGGTCTACACCAGATATGCCGGCACCGACGGCCTCAACGTTGTGTTCTTCAAAAATTACCGTGTCAACGATTCTGTTTTTGTCGATGTTACGCTGATTGAGGCGAAAGACACATGCTCTTGGGAAATGTTGTGCGAGGATTTCGAAATAGCACCTCTTTCCATGTATCCCAAAGAGTATATAGAATTGATGTCGCTTGAACATTCTTTCGACCAACGCATTGTCACAGATACCGTTGTTTCGGGGTATGATAGCGTGTGTGTGAAAAGTCTAATAGTGTTTTCTCATTTGAATAAGACAATGTGTATATTTCAAAATATTGACGACCTGCAGTATGACGCAATTTTAAATAAAAAAAACAAAGAAATAACCTTTTAAAATAAATCTATATGAAGAGAAACATGATTTCGGTAGCACTATTTGCTATGTTGGCGACAATGGCAGTTGGATGCCAGAAAGAAAACTATGTCGATTCCCAGTCCACAGTTGCTTCGGTCGGCTCTGTCCGTACCGTACTCTATACCATCAACGGCGTAGAACACCTTGTCACGCTATATGGCGATGAAGAGTGGGATGCATTCGTCGACAGTATGATGTCATTGGCACAACAGGGGTATAATGTCAGTTTCGTCAACCAAAATGTAGCCGCATCCGGTGTTGCTACAAAAGACGTACAAACATTTACAACTCCAAGTCAGGAGGAAGCAAAGGCTTGGTCCAAAGAAAAAGCGGAACAAGGATATACAGTAAGTACAACATACAAGGACGGTCTTTATATTTGTGTGGCTGTCCGTAAATGAAGCATTGTACTGTCGTGTAAAAAATTGAAAATAAGAGAGGGTGCAGTGCAGAGAAGAATCCCAAACATTCGAACCGTCGAAGATTCAACCCTGCCACTTGCACCCGGGAACCATAGAGCCTCGCAGCCCTATGCATCGTCCGTAGCATCGTGCTACAGACATCCCTTTTAACGAGCACCCTCTCTTTTTATTGTCTGGCACACCAACTTTTCAGTCCAATGGTCACCCACCGCGTCCATTGGACCCATTGACCCCATCACTGTGTGCCTATTAGAACCATAAAGCCCATAAGACTCACAATAAAAAGAAGCATCATTATGAAGCAATTACACAAACTCATCCTCGCCACCTGCCTCCTCCTGTCTTGCAACATCGCACAGGGACAGAACGTGTCGGGGCTCCCGACTCCGGCATTCCAATGGAAGTGCCAGTCTGCCGACTCGCGGTTGAACTTCCATCCGGCAACAATCGCACCACTACATTTCGACAGCATCCCCTATGCTGAAGACTACACAATTGTTGTGGTCTACAAGCCCGTCGCGGATACCGAAGCCACTGTGTGGCAGCTCGTTTTCGCCGACAGCATTGTCCGGGGACTGACCACAGAACGCATTGTCTCCGACAGCACCTCAATTCGCTATTCCCAGCAGTCCGACCGCAAGCCGGTGATTCATACCTTGCGTCAGTCCGCTCCCGATATCTCATCTGCCAACGTCAGACTGTCTGTCGGCGATGGGAATATCAAGGTCTCCGAGGTGCTGTATTTCAACCATCGTCTTGGCAACTCCGCCTTGCGTCGTGTGCAGTCCGCTCTGGCTATCCGATATGGCATTACCCTCGGCCCTGTCGACTATATCGGAGGCAATGGCAATCGTGTCTGGCAGCATCGTCGCGACAGCGCCATGTTCCACCACCGCATCACAGGCGTTGGCAGCGACACCGCCTGCAATCTCCATCAGTTATGCAGCCGTTCCGAAATGGATGGTTCTGTCGTCACACTCTCCGCCGACAGCCTCCCTCAAGGTGCCTATCTTCTCGTTGGTGACAATGATGCACCATTGACATTCCAACAGAAGGATGGAGACGTGGAAACTCTTGCCCGACAATGGCGCGTGCAGGCTTCGGGGGCAGAGGGTGTCGACTTCTCACTCTCATTCGATACACGAAGAATCCCCATCCCCACCGACAGTCTGGTGTTGTTACTTGATGACAATGTTGTCCTTCCATCGGTCGCAGCCACAAACGAAGTGCGTTTCGATAATCTATGGCTACCGTCCGACACCTGCACCTTCACCCTCGCTCGAGGCACTCTCCTGTGGCAACTGGCACAATCTGGAACAAAAGGCGCCAAAGGCCATGGCGGCAAAGAATACGGCGGAAACGAAGAATTTTCAATTTCCAATTCTCAATTCTCAATTTTTCCAAATCCCACCACAGGTCATTTCAATATCGAAGTGTCAGGCGCCCGTCAGGTACAGGTGACGATATATAGCCTCCAGGGTAAGGTGATGGCTACCTATAACGATAGTGACCGCGACAAGTATTGTTTTGAAGGCTCTCTGCCGTCAGGCAACTCCTACTATGCCACCATCACTACCGAGAGTGGCAGCCAAACCATGAAACTCGTAGTAAAGTAAAGAAACCAAAGTTATGAAATCATCTCACAAATACTTATACATCCTTGCAGCTGTTGTGATACTGTCTTGTTTACAATCTTGCCAACAGCATGAAGAAACCATTATATCAAAGAATACAGTTCTTCAGGACAAAAACCATGAGAGCGTTTCAGACACCGGTTCTGTACATGTCGCCAGCCAGCCGTTCCAAGACTTTGTAAACGTCCGTCAGCCCGACAAGCGTGTCAGAGCAAAGAAAGGCCATGCTCTGCTGATTGAGACCGAAGGTCTGAGTCTTGCGGCAACCGACACCGCCGTCATACGAAGCGATACCTATAGCGTGACTTCGTTGTTCCCCGAAGAACTGCCACCGCTGCCACAAGGCATGATGAATATGACTGCCGCCACAGCTGGCTACCGTCTCCTGCCTGGCGGCGAACATTTCCGGCCATACGCGGAATTGCGAATGGCCTACGACCCGGAGCGCCTGCCACAAGGCTATACGCCTTA
This sequence comes from Bacteroidales bacterium, assembly GCA_017522105.1. GTDB lineage: Bacteria > Bacteroidota > Bacteroidia > Bacteroidales > P3 > Colimorpha. The sequence continues at coordinate 108,009 of JAFXAA010000016.1, forward strand.
CGATATCTACACCTCTTTCTACGACACCGCAACCTTGGCTTGGGTGCGTTTGGAACGCGTCGAGGTGGATACAGTCAATCACGAAATCGTGTCGCTGACCACCCACTTCACAGACTTCATCAACGAGCTCTTGAAGGCACCTGAGATGCCCGAAACCCAGGCCTTCGTACCGACGGCACTGAGCGACATGGAGGCCGTCAGTCCGATGGATGGATTGATTATCGCAACTCCACCTGAGGCCAATAACAACGGCACAACCAACCTGAGCTATCCTCTATGGATACCAGCTGGCCGAGCCAACATGCAACCAAATCTAACGTTGAGTTATAGTAGCACCGGAGGAAATGGTTGGCTAGGCATCGGCTGGGATATATACATCCCTTCTGTAACGATAGATACCCGTTGGGGTGTACCTCGCTACAATGCCAGCAAAGAAACCGAGATTTACTTGCTTGACGGAGAGCAACTGATTACCAAAGAGACTGACGGCACACCACGTGCGATGCCACACCGGACCAACCAACAGAGCAACCGCCTGCCTGACGGCACACAATTCTACGCCCGCACAGGCGATGCTCACGACAGCATTATTCGTCACGACACATTGACTTCTACTTATTGGTGGGAGGTTGTGGACCGTAATGGTGTTACTCACTATTATGGACACTATCCCGATTCGCCACTTAACACTTCACTCCATCCAACCACCCTCAAGGATGACCGTGGCAATATAGCCAAATGGATGCTGGCCGAGAGCCGCGATCCTTACGGAAACTGGGTTCGTTACTACTATGATTTGGAAACAACGGGAGGTGCTGTCCCTGGACGTCAGATATACCTCGAACATATAGAATACACCGGTAACAATAACGAACGAGGCGAGATCAGAGTTGATTTTGTGTGTAGGGATCGCGATCCCAGAGATGTTCCAGTCTCCTGTAACTTGGGCTTCAAAGAGACCACAAGTAAGGAATTGTGTTATATTAGAGCGTATCTGGACACATGTTTATATACTGATACCATATACGGAACTAGCTATTACTTCGAGAAGGAGGTGTCTGAAGCTTCTAATTTTAAGACTCGACTTAAATCTGTCCTTATGACAGCCAAGGACGAAGGGGCTCCTATGAAATGGTGTACTCATCACGATACTGCTGACCCCGCTTATTCTTTTAATCACCTGGACTTTCAGTATTACGATGCGCCAGCGCCCAGCTCTCTTTTCTCCGAGGAATACCAGAGCAACGTCAATGACGCAGGTTTGACAGCATTTGTTTTAACACCAGGTTTTCGGGACGATTCCGTCACATCGGCCACGGCTTTGGGCCTTTCCCAATCTTCCAACTGGAGCATCGGAGGCACTTTCGGCATTGGACTCGGAACGGATGTCGCTTGGACCAAAACAAGTATCGGCGGCAACTTCCATTGGAGCGAAAGTTCCAGCGAATCGCTATCTATGCTTATTGACATCGATGGAGACGGTATTGCCGACAAGGTCTATACCAGAGGTGGCTCACTGTATTGGCAAAAGCAATTAGTTTCTTCAGACAGCAGTATAACAGTTAACGGCGACAGTGCGATAGACGGTCCAGGCCATTTTTTGCTGGAGAATAGCTCAACTGCCACATTGGGCGTACAAGCCAGTGTTGCGGCCGCCAGCGGTAGCGCCAATTGGTCAAAAACGACAAGCACGACCTCAACATATTTTGCCGATGTTGACGGCGACGGACTTGTGGACCTTGTGGTTGATGGTCAAGTGTATTTCAACCGCATTGTAAACAACGAACCTAAGTTCTCACGCTATAGAGAAGCTCCAATCATTGAGGATGAAGATGAACCTACGATGCAACAGATAGCCTGCGACAGCATAATATTCGACGGACAGGTTGACACCAACGTGGCATGCGACCGCATCTGGAAAATTGAGAGCATATCATCTAAAACATATGATTATACCTCTGCAGCAGAAATTGCACAGAGTTATAGTATAGACGAAGACCATTCGGCAATTATCACACCAGATACTGCTGGGAAATACCGGATAACATTTTACTACGCCGAGATGGACTGTTCTCGCAGAAACCTTGCGGGCATTGGCGTACCAAACACAGAGTCGGTCAGAGCCTGGGTGGCCCCTGATACAGGAAGTGTGTCTATCTACTACCATGTAAGGCTTCTGAAAGATACAAATGTATATAAATATAGGCATGTGGACGGCATCACTTATGTCATTCAACATTCAAAAGGGGTGGTGCCCGCTGACCACTACAGCCTACACAGTGCACATGACTCTATAATTGACACCATGTATATATGTGATACTTGTTGGAATGACGAGGAATTCTTCTACAACTCTCTATACGATATCAACGTGGACTCGGGAGACATCATTTTGTTCAGGCTACAGTCAATGAACGACAAGCAACTTGATAATATTGAGGACAGTATCATTATTACATTCTCCGACACATTGAATCGTAGCGTGGATTATAACAGCAACTCGTCGTTTGTACTTACAGACAATAAATATTTCACGGCACCTTTCAATGGTCAGTATTCTTTAGAAATTGATACAAACCATATTGGCAGCGACATAAATCTTAATATCGTAAGGCCCTCTTCTAGCAGTATTGCCCAAGACGAAATAATACAGCTCATAGCGAATTCTACCGACACCAATGCTAATTGGGGAAACGTAGACGTACGAGCGAAGATAAAATACTGGAGCGATAGTATAGCTGATACAATGACCATCTGGACCGTGGGAAGAAAGGATATATTACATCCTGATACTTGTATTTGGGGCGACACCACCTATCAGAACCTCTTTGGTCCATTATATAACGGATGGGGGCAATTTACATACCACCCTCATGATGCAAGTAATAAGCTAATCCCTTTAGATAGTTTGATTGTACCCAAAAGAGTTACTGTTGGACAAGAAAATTCAAGCGGACGAGCTGAAATCATAAATCAAATAAACACTCCAGTTGACAGCGCAGGCTTCAATAGCCCGAGTATTGACGCTTTTGAAAACAGTTATGGCAGTTATTACAATCCAATGTCTGAATCAAGTTGCTGGGTGGAAATGAATGCCGACGCCGAACACAATCGTTGGGTCGCGTTCGGCGCCCATAACAGCATCGGACGAAAAGCCATGAGCAATACTATGCAGAAAGAGTGGTACAATTTAGCTAAAATATTGGTTGACACGAACGAGATATTCCTTCCCCCAACAAGCCACCACGACGATGCTGTGCCTCCGGCGGCTTTTGACGGCACTCCCGCCAAAGCCATCGTCAAAGTAAATAGTTCATCCAACCAAAACTATGCGGCAGGTGTGGCCGTGGTCAATGTTGCCTACAGTCACGGCACCAGCAATATTGACATGGACTATATTGACATGAATGGTGACCGTTACCCAGACATCGTGGGCCCTGGGTATGTTCAATACCGCCAACAATGGGGTGGTATGGGCAACAGTAAAGGTCTACCTCTTGGCATAAATATTGTTTCGTCCTCTGAAACAAATAGTATCGGCGCTGGTTTTGGGGCCTCTCCCTCATCTCACAACAGAACCACTTCCACAAATCCAGCTAAAGCAAAGTTCACTATTTCCGGTGATGGAAGTAGTTTTAATTCCGACCTCAATGTTGGGCTCAATAACTCTTCTTCATCCTGGACTGATATCAACGGCGACGGCTTGCCAGATTATGTTACCGCCGATGGTTATGTCAGGCTAAACACTGGTTATGACTTCTTGAATTCTGAAGATTGGAACTTCGGTGCCAACCATGCATTGCAATCTGGCATGAGCGCATCTGGGTCATCAAGTATCGGGGTGCCTATAACCAATCTTGCACAAGGCAGTATACAGGTTGGAGCTGGACTTAGCCGTTCTGTAAATCGTACAGACCACACCTTGATGGATATTAATGGTGACGGGCTTCCTGATTTAGTATGGCGTAATCCTTTAGATTTGCAGGATGTTAATAGATGGGCACAATTGATCGACACTTTGAGCTCTGTACACGTCATGTTCAACCTCGGTAATGGTCAATGGTCTGAACAGTACGATCTGAACATCAAAAATTTCAACTGGTCTGAAGCCTACAACGAATCACTCAATATTGGTGCAACGGCAGGATTCGCTTTCTGGGGAATCAAAGCAACGGTTGGCATCAACGCCACACCATACAGCAGCGGAACTAACAGAGACCGTCTACAATTGGTGGATGTCAACGGGGATGGCCTGCCAGACTTGGTCACTTCGAATCAGGAAGACAAAATCGCAGTTAGATATAACATGGGCGGTAAGACGAACCTGCTACGAAAAGTAACCAATTTTACCGGAAGCGAGATTAACTTAGGTTACACACTTTCTACCCCAGATTATATGCAACCCTCTCGCACATGGCTTTTGGATACCGTGACCACACACGACCCACTCAATCCCAACGGCGGCGATACATCAGTGACTATATTTGAATATTCCAATCCGAATTATAACCGATTTGAACGCGCCTTTTGGGGGTATGGCACCGTGGTGACCAAACAGCTGAATCCTTCCGATGGCAGTGTCTACAGAAAAATAGAACGAAACTATTGCAATACAGATATACTGAAAAAAGGACGTATCTTGAGGGAACTGACCTCTGACGGAAACGACAACAAATACATAGAAAAGGTATATCAGTACGAATATGCCACCAACAACGGAGTTGATGTGGATTCTTGTATTGTTAATGCATACAACAGCATGGAACGTATCGTAACAAGATATTATGAGGGGCATACTCACCACAAAATGACAGTGGCAGAGACTTTCCGATATGACCGGTACCATAATGTCGTAACATACATCGATGAAGGCGACACCGCCTACTCCGACGACGGAGCTATGGCAAGTATCACCTATTACACAAACCAGCCCAATAATCTCATCGGACTTCGGAAAGATTTCACAATTCTGCCGGCCGACTCATCCATCATTCTGCGTGAGAATCAGTTCGTGTACAACTCCGAAGGTAAATTGACGAAACAAACACTCGGCACAGGTCCAAACTCTCCCGTGTACGAGTTTGAATACGACACCATTTATGGCAACATCATTAGAAGGGTTCTTCCACGTAACGACAGTTATCAACGTATGGAGTATTATTATACTTATGATGACTTTTTACATTCTTATCCAGTCCGTATCGAAAACTCATTCCATGATACAACCGTAACATCATACGACTATCATCTGGGCAAACCGCTGACAATAACCGACCAATGTGGCAATACAATGACATACACGTATGATTACGTAGGGCGCCTCGTCGCTGTTCGTTCTCCGATGAACAATAGTGTCCGTCCCTCTGTCAGAAGCTTATACTATACAGACAGCAGTAGTTATTCTTACGCCATTTATGGCATTTTTCCACACCAACACTATCTTATGCACCACCCAAGACCATACACTTTCACCGAACATTTTGACGATTACGGGAATTTAATTACACGAACCGTTGTTATCACCGATGGTTTTGGACGTGTGCTGCAAACAAAAAAAGGTTTAATGGAAAACGGCATTGAAAAAATGCAAGTCTCTGGACGGATAATGACGGATGCCTTCGGTCGGACTACCAGAAAGTACGATCCTTTTACCATAAACGACACCTCTCTACATACGCTGGGACAGTTCGAGCCCTATATGGATTCATCTGCAACCGTAACGTCCTACGATGTCCTTGACCGCGTGACCGAAGAACGGCATCCTCTCAATGTAAATACGTTTTACTTCCACGATATCGCAAACGATGCCGGCGACCACCGCCGCTTCTACACCCGTATAATCGGCCCCAATGGCGATACAACTCACCAGTATGCAGACTACGAAGGTCGTCAGGTGCAGGTGACCGACGCTGATGGTGGCATCACCACCATGCACTACGACAACCTCGGTCAGCTTGCCTCTTCATCCGATCCCGAAGGGTTTACCACCTACTATGACTACGACAACCTTGGCCGCCTCATCTACAGAGACCACCCCGATGCCGGTACCACGCAGTATGAATATGACCCAGCTGGCAACATCACAAAAGAAACAAACCCATTGGGGGAAATTTTTTATGATTATGAATACTACAGACCAATAGATAAACGTTATAGTTATATGACAGGCAACGATGTGACATACGAATACGATACCAATGGCAATGGCCGCGGGCGCCTGTGGCGTATCACCGACGGCAGCGGGATGTGTGAGTACAGATATGACAAGCTCGGCAATGTCACTGACGAGACACGCACCATAGCCCTGCCACAGCACGGCGAGGTGTACCAGTTCAGGATGCTATACCAGTATGACAGCTGGGGACGTATGCTCACGATGACCTACCCCGACAATGAGGAGATAACCTACACCTATCAGTGGGGTGGCGACCTCTATGCTATGCACGGGAACAAGAACGGCAACGACCGCACCTACATCAGGGAGATACAATACAACTCTTTCGGCCAGAAAAAAATCATGAACTATGGTAATGGCACCAGTGCTCACTACACATACGACGCACTGCATCGCCTCGCCAATCTCCAAAGTACTGACAGCCTCGGCAACTTAATGCAAGACATTGACTATACTTTTGACAATGCCAGCAATGTGACAAGAATTGTCAACAATGCCGGTGTGGTAAATACACTTGGCGGTGGTTATAAGAACAACTACAAGTATGATGCCCTGCACCGGCTTGTGACGTCGTACGGCGGAGGTGCCATAGGGAACTACAACACCAATATCACATATTCACCATCGGGCAGACTGATAGGGAAATTCCGCGATAATAACTCTGTCACGCTGTCGGCCTCAGTCGATATGGCCTACGGCTATTGCAATGCCCACCAGCCCCACGCCGTAAAACGTATGTTCGACTACAAAAACGGAATGCTTTACGATATGCGCTGGGATGAAGCTGGAAACCTCGGACAGGTAAGTTTGTCCAAGACCGGAAAAATGTTTGAGGCAGGACGCTTCCTCTTCTGGACGGAAGACAACCGTATGCACGCCGCT
>JAFXAA010000017.1 GCA_017522105.1 Bacteroidales bacterium
CATCTTCCGCGACCCGCGCTGGGGCCGCGGCATGGAGACCTACGGCGAAGACCCCTACCTCACCGCCATGATGGGCCTGGCCTGCGTCAACGGGCTACAAAATTGGGACTCCGAGTTTTGGGCTGCTGGCAAAGCACTCTCTGCCGCCGCCTGCCTCAAACACTTCGCTGTGCATAGCGGCCCCGAAGGAGTGCGCCACGAGTTCGACAGCCGCGTCAGCGACCGCGACCTGCGCACCACCTACCTGCCTGCCTTCGAGTACATCATCAAGAACAGCGATGTCCAGCAGGTGATGTGCGGATATAACCGCCTCAACGGCGAGCCCTGCTGCACCAACCGCCGCCTCTTCGACATCCTCCGCAATGAGTGGCACTACGACGGCATCCTCGTCACCGATTGCTGGGCGCTGAACGACGCCTACGAGACCGACACCGTCATCCCCCGCCACCGCACCCACGCCACCGCCGCCCTCGCCTACGGTGACGCCTTCGGCCGCGAGGTCGACCTCGAATGCGGCAGCGGCCTCCCCGCCTTGCGCGAAGCAGTCCAGCAAGGGCTCGTGCCCGAGAGCAAGGTCGATGAGCATGTGCGACGCATACTCCGCACGCGCCTGCGTGTCACCGACGAACCCCGGCTAATCAACGACAGTGTGGATAGCGACCCTGACATACTACAACCATACACTCAAGGTATGGTGCTGCTTAAGAACAACGGTGTGCTGCCGCTGAAGAAGAACGAGCACCTGCGCCTCGAAGGCCCCAACGCCTATGACAGCCTGATGCCTTTAGGCAACTATAACGGCACTCCGCGCCACACCGTCACCATTGGTGAAGCATTGGGCAAATACCAACTCCTCAGCGCCGGCGATGGAAAGACGCTGGTATACGCCGGTGGCCTCAACCCCCAGCTCGAAGGCGAGGAGCTGACCGTGGAGAAGGAAGGTTTTTACCGCGGCGACCGCACCCTCATCGAACTGCCCAAGGAGCAGGTCGAGGAAATCAAGGCTTTCAAGGCACAAGGCTATCGCATAGTGCTTGTACTTTGCACAGGCTCGGCCATTGCTCTTGAGAATGTAATTGATGATTGCGATGCTGTATTGGTTGGTTGGTATGGTGGTGAGCTAATGGGTACGGCTGTTCACGAGCTGCTCTTTGGCCGTCGTGATGATTTCGGCCGCCTGCCTGTCACCTTCTACCGCTCCACCGACGACCTGCCCTCATTCGACGACTACGCCATGGCGGGCCGTACCTACCGCTACGCCGACCGCGAGCGCGTGGAGTTCCCCTTCGGCTACGGTCTCTCCTATTCCTTCCACCAGCTCTGGTGCGCCCCCGTCGTCGACGAGGCCGACTTCACCGTCAGCGGCCTTGTCAGCCAGTGCAACACAGACGCCCCCAATGCCCGCAACCACCGCACCGTAGTGCAGGTATATCTAAAAAACGAGAACGACAACGACGCACCCGTCAAACAGCTGATAGCCGTGTTGCCCGTCACCACCGTCGATTTCGACCATAAGGTGCCCTTCAAGATAGAGCTCGACCCCTTCTGGTTCCGCCAGTACAACCCCGCCACCGACCGTATGGAGGAACCCGCCGACGGCACCCGCTTCACCCTCCAGGTGGGCTTCAGCAGCGACGACCGCGACCTCTTCGACTATCCCTTTATTTATCACAACAGAAAATGAGAAAAAACCTTCTGGCGGTAGCAATATTTACACTTTGCACTTTCATCATTCAACCTTCCCGTGCACAGCAGCACGACTCCATCCCCGAGAGCAACCCTGCCATTGTGCAGCGCATCGGCGAGTGGCAGGACCTGAAGTTCGGCTTCATGATGCACTGGGGCATCTACGCCCAATGGGGCACGGTGGAGAGCTGGAGCATCTGCAACGAGAGCTGGATTGTGCGTGAGCGCATAGGCAGCGACGGACGCCCGATAAAAGGCACCAAGGACGGCGACTACTACCAGTACAAGCAGGCCTACCAGGCGCTCAACCGCACCTTCAACCCTCGGCACTTCGCCCCTCAGCAGTGGGCCGCGGCAGCCAAGAACGCCGGCATGCGCTATCTCGTCTTCACCACCAAGCACCACGACGGCTACTGCATGTTCGACAGTCGATACACCGACTACACCAGCATGCACAGCCCCGCCAAGACCGACTTCACACGCGCCATCGTCGACGCCTTCCGCAAGGAGAACATGTGGATAGGCCTCTACTTCAGCAAGCCCGACTGGCACTGCGACGACTACTGGGCCCACGAATGGGCCACGCCTGACCGCAACGTCAACTACTCCATCGCCGACCATCCCGACCGCTGGCAGCGCTACCAGGAGTTCACCTACAACCAGATCCACGAGCTGACGCACAACTACGGCCCCGTGGACATCCTCTGGCTCGACGGCGGCTGGGTGCGTCCGGCATGGAGCGTCAACGACGAGACACGCCCGTGGCTCGGCTGCAGCGGACAGGTACAGGAGCTGGACATGCACCGTCTGGCCTCCATAGCCCGCGAGCGCAACCCCCAGACCCTCATCGTTGACCGCAGCGTCGGCGGCCGCTACGAAAACTACCGCACCCCCGAGAAGCAGGTGCCGGACACCCTCCTCCCCTACCCCTGGGAGACATGCATGACCATGGGCGACAGCTGGAGCTACGTGCCGGGCGACAACTACAAGAGCGTCAAGACCCTCATCCACATGCTCTGCGACGTGGTGGCCAAGGGTGGCAACCTGCTGCTCAACGTAGGCCCCGACGCCAACGGCAACCTGCCCGCCGAGGCCCTGCAGCGCATGGAGGCCATCGGCCAATGGCTGCACAAGAACGGCCACGCCATCTACGGCACACGCCCCCTCTACCCCTACTGCGACGGCAACCGCCGCTACACCCAGAGCAGCGACGGCCGCCAACAGTACGAAATCACCCTCACCGACGAGGCACCCTACGCCACGGTCAGGAAGTTAAGCAGTCAAGAAGTTAAGAAGTTAAGGCAATAGCATTTATGACCAAAGAAGACAAATACCGCAGCCTGCTGCCGCAGGTGAAAGCCCTCTGCGAGGGTGAAGACGACATGATTGCCAAGATGGCCAACGTGGCTGCGCTTCTTCACACGGAGTTCGGCTTCTGGTGGACGGGCTTCTACCGCGTCGTCAACAACGAACTGCTGCTGGGCCCCTTCCAAGGGCCGCTGGCCTGCGTGCATATCGGCTACGGCAAAGGTGTCTGCGGCACAGCGTGGAAGGAACGCCGCGCCGTCGTGGTACCCGATGTAGAGGAATTCCCCGGCCATATAGCCTGCAGCAGCGAGAGCCGCAGCGAGATAGTGGTGCCTATGTACAACAAGGACGGCGAAGTCATCGCCGTCCTTGACATCGACAGTCGTGAGCTCGGCACTTTCGACGACACCGACGCCCACTGGCTGGCGCAGATAGTGGCACTTATTTAAACGCGTTCTCGCTCAAGCCGTGACCGCTGAGGGCCAGGTCTTTCATATAGCCCGGCACCTCGCGCCCCAAATACTTGTCCACATACAGCTTGGCCAGATACTGCCCCAGCATGAAGCCGTGGCCGCGCAGGCCTGTGAGCAGCCCCACCTCGGGGTCCACTATATAACGCGGCTCGGTGTAGCGCCCGGCCCAGCAGGCCAGGAAGCTCACCTCCTTCAAGCCAGGCAGCCACTCGGCGAAGACTTGGCTGACAATCTCAAGGAACTCCTTGCTGTTGTACTTTATGTTCTGGCGCGCCTCGTAGGCGTCGGTGTCGGGGCTGGCGCAGCCTATGATCTGGCCCGTGTGCTCAAACTGCTGCCCATAGACGGCGCTGAAGCCCTTGTAGTGGCGACGGTCGATAATCATGTCCAGCGCACCGCCGTTGGGACCCATCAAGGGCAGACGTCTCGTAATGAAAGCCTGGTGCTTCACGGGATAGAGCCCCGTGTCGATGCCCAGCATGTCGGTGAACCGCTCGGCGCCCCACCCCATGGCATTGACGAAGTGGCCGCAGGTGTACTCAACATATTTGCCTTCGTGGTCGCGTACCAGCGCCACCACCTTGTCGCCCTTGCGCCACACACTCAGCAACTCGGTGTCCTCATAGTAACGTCCACCCAGCGACACGCCGATGCCGCGGATATAGTCGATGACGCGTCCCGGCGTAGCCTGCCAGCAATCGCGCGTGATGAGGGCGTGGCTGTAGGTGTCGCGCGTGTCATCCCACAGTGGCGATATCTCCTTCTTGAAGTCCTTGCGGTCAATCATATAGGCGTCGCTCCAGGCGCGGCTGGCGTCGAGGGCGCGGTAGGTGGCCTCGTCGTGCACCAGGTTCACGTAGTGCGTGGGCTTGTAGTTGATGTTGTGCACCGCCTGTATGCTTTTGAATATCTCGTGGCTGTGCTGTGCTATGTCGGCGATGTCGGGGTTGCTGAACGCCGGGCGTCCGCCGCCGATGTTGCGCCATGAGGCGCCACGGCTCCAGTTCACCATCACGGGCTTCATGCCAGCCTCGCTGAAGTAGCGGAACAGGCCGCTGCCCGCTATGCCGCCGCCGGCGATGAACACCTGCACCTCCTCGCGGCGCACGTCGTTTCCCTTCGGGAAGACATACACCTCCTTGCGCCCTTCGGTGTACACGTCGCCCAGCGTCACCTGGTTGCTCAGCGGCGCGCGCGGCGTGGCCTCGCCGGTGAGTTCTATGCCGTGCGAACGCAGCAGACCACGGGCACGCGCTATGCAGCGCTTGCCGCGGCATGGTCCCATGCCCATGCGCGTGATATGCTTCAGCTCGTCGACCGAGATATACTTGCGGTCGCCCACAGCGGCAAGCACCTGCTCGTCGCTGATGTCCTCGCAGTGGCACACATAGGTGACTGCACTATTGTGCGAGCATGCGACCGAGTCAGCGGCACCCCCACAATCACACATTCCCGCTTTCCCGCTTTCCGGGTAGCGGTCTTTCCGTATGAAACCTTTGACGTCGGTAATCCTCCCATTCTCCTCCTTCCACTTTCCGCTCTCCACTTTCACCCGCGCCACATTGGTCTTGTTCTCTTTCCTCATCACCTTCTCCACAACACCCTCGCCGATCCGGCGCCCGTCGTTGTCCACCAGCCACACCTCGGCACCTTCCTCCACCTCATACTCTATTGGCAGGAAGCACCAGTCCTTCTGCATGTTGTAGCCGAAGATAGCCAGACCAGGACAGTGGTTGACGCACTCCATGCAGCCTATGCACTTGTCATAGTCCACCGTCGGCGTACTGCTGGTGGTGGGCTTGCTGATGGCCCCCTGCGGACAGCTGAAGGTGCAGGGGTTGCAGGCAAAGCCGTAGAGGCAGTCGAGCTGCACGAAAGGCTTGGCGGCCATGCGCTCGGCGCTGGGCAGGTTGGGCTTGTCGAGCAGGCGCACAGGGTGCTGCTGCGAGTCAATGTACTGGCGCGAGATGTCAAGGTACTCGTCATAGTTGAAGCGCAGTCCCATCTCCTGGGCGATCTCGTAGGCGGCCTGGCGTCCGCGCAGCACCGCACTGGTGCCCTCGCCGATGCGCACCGCATCGCCCGCGCCGTAGACGCGGTGACCGAAGAGTTCCTTGCCCTTCACCAGCAGCTGGTTGTCGGGCACCAGTCCAGTGCAGATATTGATGATGTCGATGTCGCCGACGACCTGCTCGGTGCCGGGCACAGGCTTGAAGTTCTCGCATCGCGCGATGACGGCCCCCGTGATGCCCGTCATGTCCTTGTTGGGAATGGCGCGCACCAAGGTGTAGCCCGTCATGATGGGTATGCCCAGCCTCCGCACGCGGTTGGCCTGCACCGGGAAACCACCCTCCCTGGGCTGCGCCTCGATGATGGCCTTGATGGTGGCGCCGGCCTGCACAGCCTGATAGGAGGTGAGGTAGCCTATGTTGCCAGCTCCCACCGTGAGCACCCGTTTCCCCAGCAGGGTGTGCTCCTGGTTCATCATCTTCTGGAACACGGCGGCGGTATACACCCCCGGCACATCGTCATTCTCGAAAGCCGGCATGAAAGGCACCGCGCCGGCAGCCACCACCAGGTGCTGCGCGTCGACGTAGGCCATCTGCCCGTTGACGACATTCTTCACCGCAATGCGCGGACCTTCCAGAATATCCCAGACGGTAGTGTTCAGCAAGATGCCGCCATCAGCGGCAGCCTCGGCGTCCTCCGCGGACACGCCGCCGGCCAGCGTCTTGGCGATGTCGAAACCGCGCATGCCGCCGTACCTCTTCTCGCGCTCGAAGAAGAAGAACTGGTGCGTCTGCATGTTGAACTGGCCACCGATGCGCGGGTTGCTGTCAATCACCAGGCAGTCGATGCCGAACTTCTGCAGCTGCTCGCGGCAGGCCAGGCCCGCAGGCCCCGCGCCGACGATGGCCACTGTGGTCTTGTACACGGCCACGGCCTGCGCCTCCTGCGGACGCTGTGGCGGCTCGAAGGTCACGCCCGGCAGGTCGGCCTCATGGGCTATGGTGCGCACCTCGTGCACACCGTCCACCGGCGTGATGCAGATACGGCGCACACGCCCGTCGACGAGCATCTCGCAGGCTCCGCACTTGCCTATGCCGCACTCCAGCGACCGGTTGCGTCCCTGCAGCGAATGGCTGTGCACAGGGAAGCCAGCCTCGTGCAGCGCCTTGGCTATAGTGTAGCCCTTGCGACCCAACACTTTATGGCCTTCAAACAGAAACTCGACCACTTCGGTCTGCGGAATGTCCAAAATCGGATGTTTGGTGATTTGGTACATAATGTATGTGTTTATGGATTAATAGTTTGTCTGCAATAGTGCTTCACAATCGACTCTGCAAAGTTAAAATAATTTTGAAACAAAAGCAAATTATTTTTCAACAACCGCCCCTCCACCACCTCCTCTTCCACACCCTCGTTCCCCCACCCCTCCCCACCGGAGCCCCTACGGCATTTCTTCAGTAGTTCTTCAGTAGTTCTTCAGTAGTTCTTCAGTCAAACACTGAAGAACTACTGAAGAACTACTGAAGAAGTTCCGTCGCCTCCGCGACGGAACTACGCCCCTCGGCGGAAGAACGGCCGCAGGGGCTCCGGTGGGGAGGCGGAGAGGACGCGGAGAGGGAGCATGAGAAAAGCGCACACTTACCGACCTGGTCATGAAGCCGATAGACGAAAAAGCACAGCCGCTACACAATAATATCGGCGCACGCGCGTTATTAAGGACAGCAACAAAAAACACTACCATGGATTTAAGAGGAAGACGACAAAGCACGAATTTCGAGGACCGTCGCGGCAAAGGCGGCGGCAAGATAGCCGGACTGGGCATCGGCGGCGTAATCATAGCAGGCCTGATTGCCCTGTTCCTCGGCGGCAACCCCGCCGAGGTGGTGCAGCAGCTCGGCAGCCAGACGATGCAGACCGAAGAGTACACCCCCACGGCACAGGAAGAGGAGCTCAAGACCTTCGCCCTGCAGATACTGGCATCGACGGAGGATGTGTGGGCTGACCAGTTCAAGCGCATGGGCCTCACCTACCGCGCACCCAAGCTGGTGATATTCAAAGGCTCGGTGCAGAGCGGCTGCGGCAGCGCCAGCTCCTCGGTGGGACCCTTCTACTGCTCGGCCGACGAGTGCGTCTACCTCGACCTGGACTTCTTCAACGAGATGCCGCAGAGCCTCGGCGCCGGTGGCGACTTCGCCTATGCCTACGTCATAGCCCACGAGGTGGGGCACCACGTGGAGCACCTGCTCGGCACCCTCGACCAGGCCCACAGCCAGATGGCCCGCATGAACGACACCGAGAAGAACCGCATGAGCGTGCGCATCGAGCTGCTGGCGGACTACTATGCCGGCGTGTGGGGCCACCACGAGAACCGCATGTTCGGCTCGCTGCAGGACGGCGACCTTGAAGAGGCTATAGGTGCGGCGCAGAAGATCGGCGACGACTACCTGCAGAAGCGCGCCCGCGGCCAGGTGATGCCCGAGAGCTTCACCCACGGCACATCGGCGCAGCGCGTGAAATGGCTCCGCAAAGGACTCACGTCGGGCGACGTGCGCGGCGGCGACACCTTCTCACAGAACTACAACCAGCTGTAAGCATGCAGCCTGCAATACCATACCTGCGGACTGGCGACCGCGTGGCCCTGGCGGCACCGGCACGCGCTGCGAGCCCCGATGAGATGGCTCCGGCCATCGGCGCACTCCAGTCCTGGGGTCTCGAGGTGGTGGTGCCCGACGGGCTCTACGAACGGCAGAACCAGCTGGCGGGCAGCGACGGCCACCGCGCGGCACTGCTGCAGGGGCTGCTCGACGACCCGTCGATAAAGGCCATACTCTGCGCCCGCGGCGGATACGGCACCGTGCGCATCGTGGACAGGCTCGACTTCACACGCTTCGCCGCGGCACCAAAATGGATAGTGGGATACAGCGACGCCACGGTGCTGCACAGCCACGTGCAGGCCGCCCTCGGCCTGCCGACGCTCCACGCCACCATGCCCATCAACTTCCCGGCCGACGGCAGTCCCTGCCCGGCCACAGAGAGCCTGCGCCGCGCCCTCTTCGGCGAGCCGCAGGACATCGTCTGGGAACACCACCCGCTGGACCGCAAAGGCACGGCCGAAGGGGTGGTGGTGGGCGGCAACCTCAGCATCCTCTACAGCCTCCTCGGCTCGCACTCACAGATAGACACCCGCGGGAAGATACTGCTCCTCGAAGACCTCGACGAGTACCTCTACCACATAGACCGCATGATGCAGGCCCTGCGGCGCGCCGGCCTGCTCGACGGGCTGGCCGGTCTCGTGGCCGGCGGCCTGACGGACATGCACGACAACGCCATCCCCTGGGGCCACACGGCGGAGGAAGCGGTGCTGGAGGCCGTGGCCGACAAGGACTACCCCGTGGCCTTCGGCGCCCCCATAGGCCACCTCGGCCACAAAAACCTCGCCCTGCCCCTGGGCCTGCATACCACCATGGAAGCCGGCGCGACAAAGACAATACGCATCAAAACGTAACACATGTTGTTAGTATACACACCACGGCTGACGAACAGGATTGGGTACACGCTGAATGTGCTCTTCCGCGACTTGCTGCGGACGGAGTTCAGCATCACGACGGACGCGCAGTATTTCGAGGACTACGACGGCCCGAAGCTGTGCTACAGCCAGAAGCGTGTGGGCGACGGCCTGTTTGTGAAGAGCTGCGGCCTGCTGACGAGCACGTCGATTGAGGACCAGGAGCCGCGCCCGACACAGACCGACGGGCAGTGGACGCTGTTTCCCGTGCATGGACGCGACATAGACTTCAGCTTCGACATACTGGCGGCGACGTTCTACATGGTGAGCCGATATGAGGAGTATCTGCCTCACAGCGAAGACGAACACGGACGCTTCACCGCCGACCAGAGCGTGGCCGTACAGGCGGGTTTCGTGGAGGAGCCCGTAGTGGACCAGTGGGCCACCATGCTGCGCAACAAGCTGACGGAGCGCTACCCGGATATCGGCCTGACGCCCAGGACATACCGCTTGGTGCAGACGGTGGACATCGACGCTGCGTGGTGCTACCTGCACAAAGGAACGTTCCGCACGGTGACGGGGCTGGCGCGGGATCTTTTTGCACGACACGACATCACGGAGGTGAGACGCAGGATCAGAGTGCTGACAGGGCACGAGGCAGACCCGTTCGACACCTTCGACTACATCCTCGAACAGTGGAAGAAAGTGCCTGGCGGACACATGCTTTTTTTCGCCCTGCTGGCCGACTACGACCAATTCGACAAGCCGTCGAACTACCTCAACCCACACACGAGAGAGCTGCTGCAGCACCTCGGCGACCACGCCAAGGTGGCGATACACCCAGGATACCACACCCTTGAAGAGCCACAGAAGCTGGACATTGAAACCAGACGGCTGGAGGAGATACTGCACCGCAAGATAACCCATTCCCGCTACCATTTCCTGCGCCTGCAACTGCCTATAAGCTACCGCATACTGATGCATGCCGGCATAAAGAACGACTACACCATGGGATACTTCGACGTGGCGGGCTTCAGGGCCGGCATCAGCGTGCCGTACCACTTCTACGACCTCGACCGCGACATGGAGACGGCGCTCAAGATACACCCGTTCTGCGTGATGGACACCACGTTGCAGAAATACATGAAAATGCGGCCCGAAGAGGCCCTCGACACCTGCAACAGGCTGGTGGCAGCGCTGCGACAGGTTGGGGGCGACTACCGATTCATAGTGCACAACCAGAACCTCTGCGAGCTGTTCGGCTGGCAGGGATGGTGCAAAGCCTACGAGCAGATGCTCGAAACAGCAAGACCATAGGACCGACCGAAAAGACAAGACAACATGATAAACTACAAAGAGAAACTGGACAAGATACGCGCCTTCGTGTTTGACTTCGACGGGGTGATGACCAACGGCGACGTGTGGGTCTACGCCGACCGCGAGACGGTGCGCTGCGGCAACATCAAAGACGGCTTTGCCGTGCAGTATGCCGTGAAGAAAGGCTACACGGTGGCCGTAATCAGCGGGGCCACGTCGGCAAGCATAGACAACAGGATGGCGATGCTGGGTGTGACACAATGCTACACCGGCTGTGGCGACAAGATAAAGACCTACGAGAAATTCCTGGCCGACAACGGACTGAAGGACGAGGAGGTGCTGTGCATGGGCGACGACCTGCCAGACTACCCGATGCTGAAACGCGCCGGAGTGAGCACCTGTCCGGCAGATGCAGCAGTGGAAATCAAAGAGATGTGCGACTATGTGTCGCACTGCGAAGGAGGCAAGGGATGCGTGCGCGACGTGATAGAGCAGGTGCTGAGGCTGCACGGAAAGTGGTTCCATGCCGACGCAGTTGTGTGGTAAGACTGCCGCAACGGAGAACACAACAACGCTATACGAAACAAAAACACTGACGACAGTGAGAAGAACAATAACAGGGATATTGCTGGCACTATGGCCACTATGGGCCATGGGGCAGAACTACTCCACGACCGACACCGTGACAGAATACCCGAACCAAGGCACATTCTACCACGACATGTTCGAGGGAAGGAAGACCTCCAACGGCGAGATTTTTGACCAAAACAAGTTCACTGCCGCGCATTGGAAGATTAAGCTTGGCACAATGGTGATGGTCACCAACCGGAACACGGGCCTGCAGGTGATTGTGAAAGTCAACGACAGGTGTCCGAAAAGAGGGGTTTTCGACATGAGCCACCGCGCAGCGACAGCTATAGGGATAAGGGGATGCCAGCCTGTGACAGTACGCATACTGCCAGACGGTTACGAAGAGCGCTGGGCTGCACAGGAGACGATGTTCGACTCTGTACACTCACGCCTGACGTCAAAGCAACCGGAAATAAAACCGACAGCGCCGACGCCCACCGTGGTGAAAGAGGAGAAATCGACGGAAAAAGAGAAGGCAAGCCAGCCGGCAACGGATTGCTACAACCTGATGCTCGAAACAGAAATATCACATGCAGAAGCATTTGAGAGTATACAAAAACTGCCGGAGCTCTACAGGAACAAAGTGCTGGTGGAACCAGCGGAAGACAGCGGCATGGTGATGATGACCCTCGACGTAAGGCTGCCGAAAGAGAACGCGGAGAACCTGCGGAGGGCCTTACGGCATTCGTTCAACAACGTCGTCTTGGCCCCCTGTGATTAAAAAAAATAAACTTTTTTTCGCCGATTTAATAAATATTATTATCTTTGCACATTCAAACTTGATTAGCACAACGCTTGCCAAAATCAAGCGAAAACACACATATAGAACTAAATAACAAGCCATTGTGGCATTAGATAGAAGACAAAAGACTGGTCATGCAACCATGAAAAAGACTGCATTTTTTGCAGTCATGGTGATGTTTTTGTCAACGGCGATGGCTCAAAACGAAGGGCAGTACACACATTTCATGTTCAACCGCCTGAGCTATAACCCAGCCTATGCAGGCAGTTCCGGAAACATTTCGGCCACGATACTTTACCGCAGCCAGTGGCTCGGCCTCCAGCTTCAGGCTCCTACACCCACAGGGGAAGCCGGCTCAAAACCGACGAACCTGCTGTTCAGCTTCGACCTGCCAGTGAGCTGGCTGCATGGCGGACTCGGCGGCTCATTCACCTCTGAGAAAGTGGGTTATCATGACAATTCCACATTTGCCATAGACTATGCCTTCCGCATTTTCTGGGGCCCGGGAACATTGGCCGCAGGTATCGAAGCAGATCTCCAGAACTACAAGTTCAAGACCTCAAGCCTCTACGGAACGAGCGACATGAGCGGCGACCCGACGAACCCGGTAAGCAGTGCCAACGACCCGCTGGTAAGCCAGCAGGATGTATCCGACTTCCTGATTGACCTGTCGACAGGTATCTACTATCAGGTGCCCGGTGTATTCTATGCAAGCTTTGCGGCGAAGAATCTTCTTGCGTCGAAAAGCGATAACCTGAACTTGCGCAACACCCGCACATTCTACCTCATGGGTGGCTACGAATACACGTTCCCCTACAACCCCTCGCTGAAGCTCAAACCGTCAGCACTGTTCAAGACCGCAAACTTCTCCATCTTCCAGGCCGACTTTGCATGCCTGCTTGATTACGAGAACATTTTCTGGGGCGGTCTCGGCTACAGGCTTGGCGACGCCTTCACGTTCCTCGCCGGTGTGAACTTCCTGAAGATAATGCAGGTCGGCGTGGCCTACGACCTCACATCGTCCAAGCTCGGTTTTGGCAACGGCAGAAGCGTGGGCTCGCTGGAGATATACCTCAACGCGGCATTCCAGTTCAACACCACCAAACGGAAACCGACTGTGTCAGGGAACACCCTCTACTTACGTTAAATATAATTAACCGCGAAACATTTTCAGAAAAAAAACGTTATAGAACAAAATAAAACAAAGACAATATGAAGAAGCTGTTTTTCTTGCTCGCCGCCTCCACAGCCATCATGATGGCTGGTTGCGGCTCGTCCAACAAAGGTGAGCTGGTCGGCGTGAACGACCGTCCGTATTTCGAGGACATCGACCTGAAAGGAATGGTCTTTATCAACCAGGGCAACTACACGATGGGTGCAGGCGTGCAGAACGTCACCTACGGCAATGCAACAACCACACAGCCCCGCAAGATGCAGATTTCGTCGTTCTTCATGGACGAGACCGAAATCACAAACAACGAATACCGTCAGTTTGTTGCCGCTGTGCGTGACTCTGTGGCACGCCGTATACTTGGCGAGGCCGGTATCGAAGGCTTCTTGATAGAAGAAGATTCTTACGGCGAGCCGCTCGATCCTCCCATCCTCAACAAGAAGACCAAGATAGACTATAAGGATGCCGATGTACGCCAGGCTCTGATTGACGGAGGCTTCTATCTGGTAGACATCAACCACCGCCGTGTTGTGGATGCTTCTAAAATGAATTATGAATATTATTATATAGACTACGATATCGTTGCGCAGAAAGAGAACGGTGTGAACAAAAAGAGCGAACACCGCGGTACGTCCTTTGCCGTGCGTCCCAAGGGTCTCAACAACCGTTCAAGCCAGATACAACGAGAGTACATCAACATTTACCCCGACACACTGTGCTGGGTTCATGACTACGCATACAGCATGAACGAGGATTTCACCCGCAGCTACTTCTCTTCACCCGCTTATGACAACTATCCAGTAGTCGGTGTCAGCTGGCGCCAAGCCAATGCATTCTGCGTATGGCGTAGCAACATGCTGAACCAGTACCTCGAAAGTATCGACTACAGCACACTCAACGACTTCCGTCTGCCGACAGAGAGCGAATGGGAGTTTGCGGCCCGTGGCGGCATAGCCAGCCAGAGTTATCCTTGGGGCGGCCCTTATGTGAGAAACCCCAACGGTTGCTTCCTGGCCAACTACGAGCCTCTGAAAGGTGCCTATGACGACGATGGTGGCGTGAAGACCCTTATGGTTGGACACTATGCCCCCAACGACTACGGCCTGTACGATATGTCGGGCAACGTGAGCGAATGGTGTCTCGACGCATTCAACGAGTCCACCTATCAGGTTGCCAACGCACAAACCCCCGTATACAAATACAACGCCAAGGACGACGACCCGCTGGCCATGAAACGCAAAGTGGTGCGTGGCGGCAGCTGGAAAGACCAGAAGTACTTCATACAGGTACAGACCCGCACATACGAGTTCATGGATACCGCAAAATGCTATATCGGTTTCCGCTGCGTGCAGCCTTACCTTGGCCGCGTGAAGGGTGACAACCTGCGTACTGCCAGCAATGTGGCAAGATAAGCACATCCTTGATGCTATTGAATCAAAATAACACACATAACAAGCAAACACAAAAAAACAAAGATTATGAGCTTCATAGACAATCTCGTTCGCAGCAAGAAGTACAAATCCTTCATGGGATACCTCTACGGTTGGGGTGCCGCCGTCGTTATCATCGGTGCTCTGTTTAAAATCATGCACTGGCCGGGCGCAAACATCATGCTTATTGCCGGTATGGGTACAGAGACCGTCATCTTCTTCCTTTCGGCTTTTGAACCGCCTCACAAAGAATGGGACTGGAGCCTTGTTTATCCGGAACTCGCAGGAATGATTGAGGAAGGACAGCCCCTGCTTGACGAGAACGGCAACCCAATAGAAGAGAGTGAGCAACTGCCCGTCAGCAAGGATCCTCTGTCGGCAAAACTGGACAAGATGCTTGAGGATGCCAACATAAGCCCCGAACTTATGGACAGACTCGGTCAGGGAATGCAGAATCTTGCCGAAAGCGCCAACTCCATGAACAACATGGCCAACGTCACCGCAGCAACAGACAAATTCGTCAGCAATATGGACGGTGTTGCCGGGCAGGCTGGTAAACTGCTGGAAAGCATGCAAGGGGCACCCGAAGCCATATCCACGCTTTCTGCCATTTATCGCGAAACAGCCGAGTCGCTGGGCGGTGAAGTGAGTTATGTGGAAGAAATGAAGAAGATGTCGGCCAGCCTGAGCAGCATCAATGCAATGTATGAGATGCAGCTCAACAACGCTTCGACGCAGATAAGCCTCAACAAGGAGTTTGAGGAGAAGATGTCTACCATGCTCACAAACTTCAGCGACAGCGCAGAAGGTATCACAAAATACAAAGAACAGGTCGATGCCCTCACACGCAAGGTGGCCGAGCTCAACAATGTGTATGGCAACATGCTTGCCGCCATGCAGACGCGCCTGTAATCAACCATACGTCTAACCAAACTCTTAAAACCAAAAGAAAGGAATAGACTATGGGTGCAACAAACTGTCCGGAGACCCCGAGACAAAAGATGATTACGATGATGTACCTCGTGTACACCGCAATGTTGGCTCTTAACGTGTCGGCAGAGGTTGTTGAAGGCTTCAGGTCGGTCGGTTCTGCAATGACCAACTCTAACATCAACCTCCAGACCAAACTTGACGACACCTACACGAATTTTGACATAGCCCTGGAGAACAGCCGCGACAAAGTGCAGGAGAGTTATGACAAAGCACAGAAAGTGCGTGGCCTGTCCAACGAACTCAAACAGTACATTGACAGTTTGGAGTGCGAGTTCATTGGGCTCGTATGTCCCGACGTGGCCAAGATCCATACGGATCCAGACAATCCGAAAAGCACAATAGATGTCAACCTGAAGAACGCAGACGGAACAACGAACCTCGACAGTGTCAGACGAGCTCTCCAGCTTGGTGGTTTTGCCTGGATGGAGAAAGGTTTGGACGACACACATGGTGCACCGAACTTCTTCCTTGACGGTGCCACAGAAAACGGAACAGGACAGGCATACGACCTGCACAAAAAGATATCCGAGTATGTGAAAACGGTTAAAGCCATACTGGGTGATGACTCTGCGAATGTGAAGTTTCCGTTTGATGTTGACAAAACATTCCTTGACAAAGAGCACAAACCATGCAACTGGGAGACAAAAAATTTCAGTGAGGTTGTTGCCGGTGCCGGTCTTGTAACCCTGACACGCATGAAAGCGGAAACCATGAACGCCGAGTTCGATGCCGTTAACATGCTGTACAAACAGGTCAGCAAAGGTGACTTTTCATTTGACCAGATTGCACTGATTTCAAGACCGAAGTCGACATACATCATTAAGGGAGGTGTATACGAGACCGACATCAATGTTGCCGCATACGACTCGAAACAAAAATTCAACGCCACCGTCAACGGCCAACAACTGGTTAGCAATGACAGCGGTTCTGTCCATTATCGCACCGTGTGTAACAATGTTGGACAACAAAAGGTCAATGTCACGGCTTATGTTACAAGTCCTGACGGAGGTACTAAAGAATATACATACACAGACAACTACTTCGTTGCAGAACCTGTCGGTGTCATATCTCTCGACAACATGCAGGTGATGTATTCTGGCATTGAGAACCCAATGACAGCCTCCGTGCCTGGCGTTGATGGCAGAAATGTTGAAGTATCAATTATTGAAGGACAAGGTAAACTAAACAAAGCTGAAGGTAACGGCAAATACATGATTACCCCCGCCAACGGATGCAAGAAGATTGTCCTTGCTGTTGACGCAGCCATCGAGAAAGGCAAAAAGACACGTATGAACACCCTTACATTCAAAGTGAAACCCATACCTTCACCGGAAATTACTGTGGGCGGTTTCAAAACAGGTGCCAAAGTGTCGCGAAAGGTGTTGGCTGCAGGTGTAAACGTTACAGCAAGAGCACAGGAAGGCTTTGAGTTCAAGATTCCGAAAGGTTCTATCCGAGTCATGAGCTTGGAAATATACGTCGGCAACAAACCGTTCAACAGCACGGGTAGTAACTTTGAGCCAGATGCATTGTCCGCCATACGCAACGCCAACCGAGGCGACAACATATACGTTACTGCCAAGGTGATGATGCCTGACGGCGTGCCTCAAAATGCGAACTGTGTACTCACGATTAACAAATAAAAAAGATATTGCCATGAAAAAGATTTTGTCAAGCATCTTTGCAATTGCCGCCTTTGCCATTGCTGGCAATGCACAAAGCATCATTGATGCTGAAGACGGGCATAACCCAAACGACTTCTACCAGCAGGGGATTGTCGTGGGTAAAAAAGCCATGCCCTACCCCTTCCTTCGTGAAAGCGATGTGGTATGGAAGACCACCATTTGGCGCCAAATTGACTTCAATGAGAGTTTCAACCAGTTCTTCTATTTCCCATTTGAAACTGAGAAGAATACTCAGGGAAGAATCAACTTGGTCAACCTGATCGTCAATGCTGCCGCAAACGGTGAATTTGACGTCTACGAAAACGACGACATGAAGGTACCCCAGGAATGGGAAAAGGCATATGCCTTCCTGCAAGGAAAACAGATTCGCATTAGGCAGGGTGAAGAGGATGAGTTCGGTGATATTGAAGAAATTATCGACACCATACCTGAAGACTTTGACCCAGCAAGTGCCAAAATGGTTCAACTCAAAGAATTCTGGTATATCGACAAACAAGACACCCGCCAAAAAGTGCGTATCGTAGCCATGTCATTCAAATTTTCAAAGAATGTTCTGCGTGCAGGGCAGTCGGAAGAAGTTACGGATTGGACTTTCTGGGTACCTATGGACGAAATGAAGGTTCGCCAAGTCCTGGTCAACGCAAATGCATTTGACGAGAACAACGATGTTGCAGAACGTTCTTACGACGACGTTTTCATACAGCGTTATTTCGACAGTTATGTGACACGCGAATCCAACAAGTTCAACAGGAAAATCACCGATTACCTGACAGGAGAAGATGCGATGTTAGAGTCTCAACTCATAGAAGAGCGTATCTATGACATCGAAAATGACATGTGGGAGTATTAATAAAGAATAACATTACGGTTTAGAGAGAGTTAAGAGAATGGTCTCTTAACTCTCTCTTTTGGCAATAATGACCAGGAAGTTCCTACTATATATACTCACGGCCATACCATTATGGTTAACCGCACAAAATGTGGATGGTACTCCTAATGCATTCTATCCAGAAGAAATCATTGCAAAACAAAAGTATATACCGTATCCGTTCCTCCGGGAAAGCGATGTAGTATGGTCTACCATGATATGGAAAACAATAGACCTTAATGAGTCATTCAATCAATACATGTACTTCCCTCTTGATAATGACGACAAAAGCGGAAAAAAAAGTCTGGCATATGTACTATGGGATGCAGTTGCAGGAAATGACATACCAATATACGAAGATGACGAGCTTAAAATACCGATAGACAATACTGTTTTTGTAGAAAAATACACCAAAGCTGACACTCTATTACTTGAAATAGGGTATGATGACGATGACAATGAATTGTATCAAACAATAATACAGCCTAACGAATTTGACGGTGCCGAAATATACCGATATGCCATCAAAGAGGCTTGGTTTATCGGGAAACAAGAGACAAGACAAGATTCAAGACGACTTGCCATAGCGCCTCTTAAGGAAGTAAAGGTCAAATTTGGAGACACAGAAGAACTTATCAACTTAGGAATACAACCGCTTTTTTGGATACCACTACAAAACCCCATAGTTCGATCACTACTTGTAACCCAAAATTCATATTTTGACGAGCAGAATACTATTGGACAACCATCGTGGGACAATGTATTCATCATGCAGCTATATAACGCATACATAACAAAAGAAAGCAACAAATACACACGCACCATAAACAAATACATCACAGGTGAAGATGCTATATTAGAAGCCGAAGCCATCGAACAGAGAATATTTGACATTGGAGATGACATGTGGGAATACTAAAAATACAATTATGGCACGAACTACAGACAACGACTCGCCACTAATGCGACAACATGCGGAACTAAAAAAACAGTATCCAGACGCAATACTATTATTTCGTGTCGGTGACTTCTACGAAACCTTCGGAGAAGATGCGCGCAAAGCATCGCAAATACTCGGACTAACATTGACAAGAAAAGCAGCTGGACATGGTTCATACTGCGACTTGGCAGGAATACCATATCACGCTGTGGAACAGTACCTACCACGCTTGGTACGTGCAGGGTTGCGGGTTGCCATCTGCGAACAATTGGAAGATCCCAAAACCACAAAGGGTCTGGTAAAAAGAGGGATTACAGAGTTAGTAACACCAGGTGTTGCGTACAACGACATGGTGCTCGAAGTAAAAGAAAACAACTATTTATGCGGGCTACATCTTACAGATAAAATACACGGTATCAGTTTTCTGGACGTCTCAACAGGCGAATTTTTCGTAGCAGAGGGAGATATCAATTATATTGACCAACTTTTATCAAACTTCCATCCATCAGAAGTAATCCTACAGCGAAAAAAAATCCATTGGTTCAATGAACATTTTCTTGAGAAATATTATTGCAACACATTTGACGATTGGGTCTTTGCCCCTGATTTTGCGAACGAATTACTATTAAAGCAATTTGGAACTGCATCTCTCAAGGGCTTTGGAGTAGAAGACCTACCGATGGGCATCATCGCGGCCGGTGCCGTTCTTTACTATTTACAAGACACCCAACATAACCAGACAGCGAACATAACAAGTATCAGTCGCATAGAAAAGGACAAATATGTATGGTTAGATAAATTCACCATACGAAATTTAGAAATAATAGGCTCCCCTAACGAAAATGCCAAAACACTAATAGACGTCATCGACAACACTATTACCCCCATGGGGTCTAGAATGCTTCGCCGATGGGTATTGATGCCACTAAAAGACGTAAAACCAATTGAAGAGAGGCTGAACACTGTTGAAACCTTAATAAAAGAAAGTGAAACCAGAGAAAAGCTGGCGCAACAAATAAAAAACATCGGGGATTTAGAAAGACTTGTAACCAAAGCAGCTGTTGGAAGAATCACCCCACGAGAAATCCAACAGCTAAAAAGAGCACTATTTGCCGTAGAAGAAGTACGCCAAACATGCTTATCCAATAAATCAGAATCGCTTATCCAAATTGGAGAAAAATTAAACTCATGTCTCACTTTAGCCAACAGAATCGGTAAAGAAATAACAGAAGAACCGCCTGCAAAAATAGAAAAAGGTGGAGTTATTGCCAACGGAGTTAACGAAGAGTTGGACGAACTCCGAGCCATGGCCGGGTCTGGAAAGAACTACTTAATGGGGCTACAGCAAAAAGAAAGTGAACAAACTGGCATCCCTTCGCTTAAGATAGGATTCAACAATATTTTTGGCTATTACTTTGAAGTGTATAATACACACAAAAACAAAGTTCCAACAGAATGGATCAGGAAGCAGACTCTTACAAACGCAGAAAGATATATCACTCCTGAACTCAAGGAATATGAAGACAAAATACTGGGGGCAGAGGAAAGAATACAGGCACTTGAAATAGAGTTGTATAATAAATTAGTATACACCATATCGGAATACATTCAGCCAATACAATACGACGCCCACATTATTGCCACGATAGATTGCCTACAATGCTTTGCCGAAATATCGGTAAAGAACAACTACTGCCGCCCTGATATAAACACGAGCGACATAATCAATATCAAAGAAGGACGACACCCGGTAATAGAAAAACAACTGGGGCCAGGCAACCAGTACATAAGCAACGACATATACCTTGACAAAGACAACCAGCAAATAATGATTATAACCGGACCAAACATGTCTGGTAAATCAGCTCTTTTAAGACAAACTGCGTTAATTGTACTAATGGCCCAAATTGGATGTTATTGTCCTGCAAAACAAGCAGCCATAGGGCTTGTTGACAAGATATTCACCCGGGTAGGCGCGAGCGACAACATCAGTAGCGGTGAGTCGACATTCATGGTAGAAATGAATGAGACCGCAAACATTCTCAACAACATAAGTACAAAAAGTTTGGTACTCCTCGACGAAATAGGACGAGGTACATCTACATACGATGGCATTTCAATAGCATGGGCGATAACAGAATACCTGCATGACAACAAAAGAGCCAAGCCCAAAGTAATGTTTGCGACACATTACCATGAACTTATAGAGATGGCCGATCAATACGAAAGAATAAAAAACTATCACGTTAGCGTAAAAGAAATCGATGGCCGAATAATCTTTTTAAGGAAACTAATGCCCGGTGGCAGCGAACACAGCTTCGGCATACATGTGGCAAAACTTGCAGGCATGCCACCCGTAGTGGTTAACCGAGCTGATGCTATGTTACAGATACTCGAAGCAAAAAATGGAAACACGATTTCTGACAGTGGCGGAGAGGCAAAAAAAGAAAAAAAAGCACAAAAAAAGGAGCAAATTGGAGGACTTCAACTGAGTTTTATCCAACTTGACGACCCAACATTACTTGAGATAAGAAACAAACTATTAGATATTGATATTAATACACTTACACCAATAGAAGCACTATTGAAGCTAAGCGAAATAAAAAAAATTGTATCAAAAACATAAAAATTATTTTGCCAGTTAGAAAAATGTTTGTACTTTTGCACCCGCTTTTGAGAGCAAAAGTGTTCCGATAAATGCGGAAATAGCTCAGTTGGTAGAGCACGACCTTGCCAAGGTCGGGGTCGCGAGTTCGAGTCTCGTTTTCCGCTCAGGCTCCTAAATCAGAGAGAGAAGCTCTGGTGGTGGAATGGTAGACACGAGGGACTTAAAATCCCTTGCCCGCAAGGGCGTGTGGGTTCAAGTCCCACCCGGAGTACTAAAAAGGTAATGCGGAAATAGCTCAGTTGGTAGAGCACGACCTTGCCAAGGTCGGGGTCGCGAGTTCGAGTCTCGTTTTCCGCTCGAAAGAGAGAAATTTGAAATCATGTAAAACAACATCAAAGTCCATGTTCAAAACGCCTTATACGAAAGGCCGATGATGTTGACAAGATACACAAGCGAAAGAAAACAATGTCTTGGTAGCTCAGCTGGTAGAGCAATTGACTCTTAATCAATGGGTCCAGGGTTCGAATCCCTGCCAGGACACAACAGCGGGGTGTAGCGCAGTTGGCTAGCGCGCCACGTTCGGGACGTGGAGGCCGGAAGTTCGAGTCTTCTCACCCCGACAAGAGAACCGCAAACCGCCACTTTAGCTCAGTTGGTAGAGCAACGCATTCGTAATGCGTAGGTCCGCGGTTCGAGTCCGCGAAGTGGCTCAAACGAATTCAGGCAGAACATGGTGTTCTGCCTTTTTTATTTTGTATAACAAAAAACAAAACAACAACAAGTAATGGTAAAACAGTACGAAACCGTTTTCATTGCAACTCCCGTTTTATCTGAAGAACAGATGAAGGAAACGGTAAAGAAGTACACCGACCTGCTGACCTCAAAGGGCGCAGAGATTGTGTACGAGAACAATTGGGGCATGCGCAAGCTGGCCTATCCTATCCGCAAAAAAACCACCGGCTTCTATTATCTTATAGAATTTAAGGCCGAGGGCAGCGTCATTAACGACCTTGAGGTCGCCTACAAGCGTGACGAGCGCCTGCTCCGCTTCCTCACTGTCAGCCTTGACAAGCACGCCGTGGCCTACAACGAAAAGAAACGCAACGCCAAGAAGGCTGCTGCCGATAATGCCGAAGTTCAGGCCGAAGCTTAATGTTTAACCCACAAAAGAACAAACAAAATGGCTAACGAAAGCGAAATCAAATACCTGACCCCTATTGCTGTGGAGACCCAGCGTAAGAAATACTGCCGTTTTAAAAAACTCGGCATCAAGTATATTGACTATAAGGATGCCGACTTCCTGTTGAAGTTCGTTAACGAGCAGGGCAAAATTCTGCCCCGTCGTATCACCGGCACCTCGAACAAGTACCAGAAAAAAGTGTCGCAGGCCATCAAACGTGCTCGTCATATCGCCCTGATGCCCTACGTCGCCGATTGTCTCAAATAAACATTAGGAGGAAGAATAGATGGAAATCATACTCAAACAAGATGTGGCCAACCTGGGCTACAAAGACGAAATAGTCAACGTAAAGAACGGCTATGCCAACAACTATCTTCTTCCCAAAGGAATGGCCATCATTGCCACTCCGGTGAACAAGAAGATCCACGCCGAGAATCTGCGCCAGCGTGCTCACAAAGAGGAAGCCCTCCGCAAAAATGCCGAGACCCAGCAGGCTGCCCTCAATGGCAAGACGGTGAAACTTATCGTCAAGGTTGGCGAGAACGGACAACTCTTCGGCGGTATCAATAACATCATGATTGCCGAGGCTCTCAAAGAGCAGCATAACTATGACATCGACCGCAAACAAATTAGCGTCGATGCCATCAAGACCGTTGGCAACTACACCGCCAAAGTCAATGTCTACAAGGAAATCAAGGCCGAACTCAACCTTGAAGTTGTAGCTGAATAACCCTACGGGATAACATTAGAGAACGGGCACCATCACCAAGAAGGTGCCCGTTTCTTTTTCTTCTACACTTGCAATATCCTTCATTCTAACGGTACTAAAGAAGCAAAGGCAACAAAATTTTGCCATGTAAAATAAATTGCGTACTTTTGCACCGCAAAAATTGAATAGACAGCAAAGAATAAAGACCATATGAAAAAAGCATTCTTAACTTTAACCATCATTGCATTAGCATTTTCCGCAAGCAACACATTTGCCCGCAACGTCTCGCTTCAGGAAGCGCAGAACGCTGCAAAATGCTATATGAACAAAGTAAATACCATGCACAAAGTCGATGTATCTGACCTTACACTGATACATCAGATAAACAACCCCAAACTCAACATACCCGCATGCTATTTCTTCAACGTATCAGACTGGGGCTGGATTATTATCTCCGGCAGCACGGCAATGGATCCTATAGTGGCATATAACGACAACGGGCGCATTCTCGACATCGAAACGGCACCGCAAAACATGATGTGGTGGGTTGAAGGCTTTGCAAGCCTTATCAGCGCAATGCAAGTTGAAGATGTGGAGCAAGGTCTTGAAGACGACAAAGCCTGGGCTGAACTATACGATAACACCAATAATACGGTGGGAGGAGCCAAAGCGCAACACATTCTTTTAGACGAAGAATGGGGACAAGGGGATGACAACGGCGCTACATATAACATGTACTGTCCAACATACGATGGTGTTTACACCGTAACCGGATGCGTTGCAACAGCATTATCACAAATAATACATTACTACAAATACCCCATATCAGCGAGAGGAACTCAGTCATATTACTGGTACAATCCAGATTTAAATATGGCATCGCCAGGTGTGGCAATCCGCCTCAATTTTGACACAATGAGGTTCAACTATTCACTCATGCCAAACATTGTATCAACAAATACTGCACTTAACAAAAGACAAGAGGTGGCACGTCTTTGTTATGCCGTTGGTGTAGCAATGAAAATGGATTATGGTACATCTGCTTCTGGTGGAAGCGGAGCTGTTACAGCATATGTACCTGGCACAATGTACGCATATTTTAAATATAACACCTGTACACAACTCATTAGATCCAATGTCGGAACAGAAACATTCATTAACGGCATTCGTAACGACCTGAAACTAAATCGACCCATCTACATGTCAGGGGCATCACAGAACCATGTTGGAAATGATGACCGCCATGCATGGGTCTGCTGTGGATATCAGGATAGCACATCGCTTACAGCATACAAAAAATACTACATGAACTGGGGCTGGTCTGGCAGTGGCAACGGCTGGTTCAACCTGTACGACAACACCGCCAACGGCATGCGCATCCCCAATATGGGCTACACATTCACGAATGAGCAGACTGCCATGATAGGCCTCATCCCGCCTCATCCCGACTCGTCAAATGTCGACTTCTGGGACCATGTGGGTATCGAAAATGCTGAGACACCGCAACTTCTTGACGCTTACCCCAACCCTGCCACCTTCAACGTAACCATCCCATACTCTGCCAAGACCGTTCAGACCATGTCGATCTACAACATTGAAGGGAAGCTCATCGAGCAGCACCAGCTGCAACCCTCCAACGACAACATCGTCATCGACGTCACCCATATGCCTGCAGGCATATACATCTACCGTGTCGGTGGCGCCAGCGGCAAGTTCAACGTCATGAAATAACATTGACGTCGCACCGAAACAGAAGAGGCTCCCATGTGGGGAGCCTCTTCTGTTCTATCAACCCTTGATTTGTATACAGAACCCCTCGTCAATCAGGGGCTGCACCAAGGCGCGCATCTCTTCGGGCGAAAACTTGCCAAGCCCACGCATCGGCGTAGGCCTGTCAATCGTATACACCATCCATTCCCTTGGGTGCAAGAGCCTCACAATATCCAGCATGCCTCCAATCACCTCGGACGATGATGAATCAAACCCATCATAGCGGAGCATGCATGTCTGCAGAACAAAATCGCCACCAAAAGCTTTCAGCGCCTCCACCACACGGTCGACATCATAACCCTGTGCCGGTTGGTTTATCCGCTCGGCCAGCTCGTTGGACGGGGCGTCAATCTTCATTATCGGATTATCCACCCTGCACAAAGCATTGAAAATTGACTCCAGATGCACCCTCGTGGCGTTGCTCAGCACCGACACCTTAGCCTTCGGGTAAAACTCATCTCTCAGCCGTAGCGTATCGTCTATAATCTGCGGGAATTCCGGGTTGAGCGTAGGCTCGCCGTCGCCGCTGAACGTGATGCTGTCCACTGGTGTACCCACGGCAGCCAAAGACCTCAACTTGCGTTCCAAATCGCCTCGAACTTTTGCCGCCGTTGGCAAAACCGTGTCGTCACGTCCGTCGCGGTTCCATCCGCATTCACAATAAATGCAATCGAAGTTGCATATCTTGCCTCTCTCCGGCAACAGGTTTATACCCAGCGAACTGCCCAACCTGCGGCTGAAAATGGGTCCGAAAACAGTTTCTTCTCTTATCATATCATTCTTTTTTCAATTAACGGCACCATTTCCGGAAATATTGTGTCAACATTTAACATTCTTTGCAAACGGTTCCCTACGGAGCCTCTACGGAGCCCCTACGGCCGTTCTTCAGTGGACGACCGTCGGGACAGCGGTGGGATGCCGTCGCGGCTCCATTGTGGATCCGCCGCGACCCAGTACTGCAGTGGAACAAAAAAGGCTGTTCCCGTCACCGGAAACAGCCTTAGCTCTTACGTTGCAATCTGCTATGCTATGGCATCCTTGATGCACTCCACGATGTAACGCACATCGCCGTCCGTAACGCAAGGACCGCTCGGCAGGCACATGCCACGTTTGAACAAGCCTTCGCTCACTCCGTTGGCATAGGCCGGAACATCCTTGTAAACCGGTTGTTTGTGCATCGGCTTCCACAACGGCCGGGCCTCGATGCCCTTTTGGTCAAGCCACACGCGCATGGCCTCCACGTTAGCGTTGGGCTCGCAATCTGTGTGAAGGCTGCCGCCTCCGTGCACAATGCCTGCCGCGCCGCCGACAGCGCCGCTCACGGCCTGCGCATAAGCCAACTCCTCATTCTTGACCCTCAGCTTTTCATCCAGCAGTATCGTGCAAAGCCAGAAGTTGGAATCGTAACGCTCGTCGGGGTTGCCGTGCACGGTGATGCCGTCAACATCGCGGAAAGCCTCTTCGTACATCTTCTGAATCTCCTTGTGTCTGCGCAGGTGGTCGTTCACGACGGTCATCTGCCCGCGCCCGATGCCGGCGCAGATATTGCTCATGCGGTAGTTGTAACCTATGGCCTCATGCTGGTAATACGGGTAGGCCTCGCGCGCTTGAGTGGCATACCACATGATGCGCTGCCACGCCTCCGCATCGGGGCACACCAGAGCGCCGCCGCCAGAAGTGGTTATCATCTTGTTGCCGTTGAACGACAGCACGCCATAGCGCCCGAAAGTTCCTACAACCTGACCCTTCCATCGCGAGCCAAAACCCTCGACAGCATCCTCGACAATCGGGATTCCGTACCTGTCGGCAATCTCCTTGATGCGGTCGATATCATACGGCATGCCGTACAGAGCCACCGGCACAATCGCCTTTGGCTTGCGGCCGGTCTTTGCCATACGCTCCCTGATTGCCTCCTCCAGAAGCTCCGGGTCAATGTTCCAGTTGTCAGGCTCCGAGTCCACAAGCACCGGCGTGGCGCCGAGATAAGTCACCGGGTGCGTTGAAGCGCAGAACGTGAAACTCTGCACAATCACCTCGTCACCGGCCTCCACGGCACTGATATTGAAAAACATCTCATTTTCAATATATAGCATAAACACACGATGCCAGGAGCGGCTTCAGTTTCCCGTGTGCAAAGATACATAATATTTCCAATATACAAAAATATTTTTTCTTGTGTTCTTGGAGTCCTTAAAAATGCCAGCAGTGTGCAATCCCATAAAGCACACCACAGAGGGTGATTAACAAAGAAATCATGACGTCGAGCCAATAAAACACAGTTTTCGGCGTTATACAGATACCGACAGCGTCAAAACACACAACCATGACAACGCAGAGCATCAATTCATCAAGAAGACATCAAAGACAAAGAAAAAGCCCCTTTGCAGGGGCTAAATCGTGGTCTGTGGGAGATTCGAACTCTCGACCTCTTCCGTGTGAAGGAAGCGCTCTGAACCAACTGAGCTAACAGACCGACTCTTGGTCTAAAACGGGTGCAAAGATACAAACTTTTTCCAACACAGCAAAATTTTTCTTCCAATGGACGACAAAAAGAAGTGGCTCCACCGTTCTCAAATCACCGGTATAATCTGGATATCAGTATCATTAGCCATCATTGCCACTGTAGGATTTTTTTCATCCAGGCATAGCGACAGCGAGTCTAAAAAAGACCCTGTGACTACCACCAATATAGAAAAATTGGCGGCAAAAGAGGACTCCGCGTACAAATCGCGACGGAAAGCATACAAAACCAGTCGCATAAGCAATAAAAAAACACACGACAGCTATGTCACCGACACCACCATGTACAGCAAGCGCCAGCCCGCTACACGGCGCCAACCGCTTGTCGTAGAACTCAACAGTGCCGACACCACAACCTTGCAGCTCCTCCACGGCATCGGTCCGGCTTACGCCGGTCGCATAGTGCGCTACCGTGAGAAATTAGGGGGCTTCACGAACTTGAGCCAGCTTCTGGAGGTCTACGGTTTCACCCCTGCCCTTCTGGAGCATATACGGCCCTCGCTGGCCCTCGACACAACTACCTTACGACGCATGAACATCAACACCATAGAGCTGAAGCAGCTCATCAAACACCCCTACATAGAATACTACCAGGCACGCGACATCATAAACCTGCGCAACAAAGGAGTCACCTTCGGTTGTGCCGATGACCTGCGCGCCGTGCCATCCATGGCCGACAGCACGCTGGAAAGGCTTATGCCGTATCTGGAGTTTGGTGGTGAGTGACGGTTGATTTTTTCGTGATATAACACAATATAAGACATGTCTTTGCGTTATAGCCACAAACAACGACGACCATGCTGACCTCTACCCCTGCCTGGTGTGCGGTGCTCACCTACCCCAACGCCGAGACCACCGTAGCCAACAACTTCGCCAAAGCCGAGCCTCCCATAGAGTATTATCTGCCCATGCTCGCCAACCGCGACCGGCGCTTCAAGCACAACGACATGCCGGAGAAAGCCATGTTCCCCTGCTATATCTTCGTGCGTATCAACAACAAGCAGGTGTACCAGACCCGTACCACCCACGGCGTCGTCTACATCGTCAGCTCGCAGCACAGCATCTGTGTCGTTCCCGACAGCGACATCGAAGCCGTTCGACGTTTCGAGGCCTCGCAGCGCAAGGTCTTCGTCCATGAGACCCACAAGCTCGTCAAAGGTGCTCCTGCCACCATCCTCAACGGCGAGTTCGCCGGCATGCAAGGACGCCTCATCAAAGACTGCAAGGACGGCAATTTCGCCGTTTCCATCAGCGTGCTCAACATGTCTTTTGTCGTCCACGTGAAGCGCAGCGAGCTGCGGCCGTCCACAGATGACGAGTTAGTCGCCGACAAACCAGACAGATAGGCAAATCACCAGATTTAGGTATTGCCGGGGCAGCAGAAAGGCTGTACTTTTGCATCCAGAAAATGGAGACAAAGAACAGCAAAAACTCACTTTCCATTTTATTGTTTTAGGATTAATAGCACTGAGGCCGCTCATCCACGAGCGGCCTCTTTGTCTACCACATACATGCGGCATACGCCGAAGGTGATCTTGCGTTCGGTGGCCCGGACACCCTGTCGCTGGAGAATGGCGAGGAACTCCTTGCCCTTGGGGAAGCGTTCGATGCTCCGGGGCAGATAGGTGTAGGCCTCGCAGCTGCCAGCCAGGCGCTGGCCCAGCCAGGGGATGATGCGACGTGTATAAAGGTTGTAGAAAGGGCGTATGAGGGAGCTGTCGGGCGTGGCCAGCTCCAGTATCACCATGCGTCCGCCAGGCTTCAGCACCCGCAGCATCTCACTAAGGCCCTGCTCCAAGTGTACGAAGTTGCGCACGCCGAAGGCGCAGGTGACAGCATCGAAGGAGGCATCGTGGAAAGGGAGATGCTCCGCGTCGGCAATCATGAAAGTCACTATTGGGGCCTTTTGCCTGGCAATGGCCAGCATCTCCTCGCTGATATCCACTCCCGTCACTGTGCAGCCTCGTTCGACTAGGCTGACGGCCATGTCGCCTGTGCCGCACGCCACGTCGAGAACATTGCCCTGTATTCCACGCAGCGCGCGCTTGCGCCAGCGGCGGTCGAGACCGAGGGTCATGAGGCGGTTGAGGCGGTCGTAGGTGCGGGCTATCGTGTCAAAATTGTAAGCCATAATATCATTTTACCTGACACAAAAAGGCGAATAGAAAAGCCACACCACCATAAAGAAGTGCAATGACAAATGTGCTTATCACCAACAATGGCAACATGGGGTCAAGCCTGTTACCGCGCCGAGTCCATACTCCAATTATATGCCATACAAAAAACGGCACTGTTAAGCCACAGTAACGAAACATTATCGGACTCCAAATGAAGCACCCAACACCTATCACAATCAAGGCAGTCTGATACCAACGGGCACAATGTTCGCCGATGCGGAGAGGGACTGTCTTTCGAAGACCTTCGTCGCTGGCCATGTCACGAATATTGTTCACATTAAGCACTGCCACACTGAGCGAACCAACGCCCACGGCAGGACACAACAGGGACGCATCAAAATCAATGGTATGAGCGATGACGAAGTAGCTTCCCAGCACGCTCACGAGGCCAAAGAAGATAAAGACGAAGAGATCGCCAAGGCCACGGTAACCGTAGGGGTTCTTGCCAAGAGTATAGTGGGTGGCGGCCCAGATGGCGGCGGCACCTAACAACAGCAACCACCACGGACTACCGCTCATCCACACCATCAACAGACCACTCACGCAGCATACCACCACCATCGCGTTAATGGCTTTCCACATCTGCTTCACGGTGAGACCGCCGTCGGTCATGCTGTAGTTGGGGCCTTCCCTACCCTCGCCGTCCACACCGCTCAGGTGGTCGCCCATCTCGTTGCTGAGGTTGCTGAGCACCTGTAGAGCACAGGCTGTGAGCAAGACAAGTGTGAAAGCCCACCAACTGCCGCCATGGGCCCCCATGGCCAAAAGGCCTCCGCACACCACCCCTGCCAGCGACAGGGGCAGCGTGCGGAGACGCATAGATTTTATGAGGGGGGTGAGCATGGGTGTTTTTTCTCTAGTTTTTCTAGTTGAACTAGTCATACTAGTCTTACTAGACATACTAGTTATTAGTTCAACTAAAAGGGGATTCCATGTTGTTTCAGCAGTTCTTTCAGGCGGCGGTTTTCCTGCTCCAAGGCATTCATCCTGGCATCCTGCTCCTGCCGGAAACCTGTACGTGCAGAATGCATCCTTTCCTTGATGCCACCTTCTGTGACAAAACGTTGCTCCAGGTATTCAAGATAGGAGGCCATCATTCTGTCCGTGAAACGGCATACGGTGACGGCCATGTTGCAGAACTCCTCGTCCGTGGCACGTGAGGCCAGCGGTGCATAGTCGGCGAAATCGTTATGTTCGCGACAGAAGCGCAGCATATTGTTGAACCTCGGATGCTTCCCGTCCCACAAGGGCAGTCCATGGTTTTTGGCATAATCCTCGTAATCCTCACGCAACTCGGCGATGCTACCCCTGGCGATGTTTATGAGCCTCAACTCCGACTCGGTGCTCGTCTTGCCGTCTTCACTTCCCTCCACGATGTTCTGCTTGCCGCTGCGTGCCGCTTGAACCATCTGGTCCACGGTGCGGTCGCCATAGACCGGCAGGAACCGCCGGCAAAAGACCACCGTCAGCTGGTAGAGGACGTCGCTCTTCTGATAGAGGCGAAGGTTGCGCCAATCCGCCGTCTGCTTGAAGATGGTCTTGCTCTGTTGCATTCCGGTTCTGCTGGTATCACTAGTTGGACTAGTTTTACTAGTTTAACTAGTTTGACTAGTTTTTCTTTATCGCTATCTGCAGCTCGTCGAGCTGTTCCTGGGCGATGGGGCTGGGGCTGCCGCTCATCACGTCGCGACCCGAGTTGTTCTTCGGGAAGGCTATGAAGTCGCGGATGGAGTCGGCACCGGCGAAGATGCTGCACAGGCGGTCGAAGCCGAAGGCCAGGCCGGCGTGTGGCGGTGCGCCGTAGGTGAAGGCATCCATCAGGAAGCCGAACTGTGCGGCGGCGCTCTCGTCGGTGAAGCCGAGGGTGTGGAACATCTTGTTCTGCAGCGTGCGGTCGTGGATACGGATGGAGCCGCCGCCCACCTCGGTGCCGTTCATGACGATGTCGTAGGCGTTGGCGCGGATGTCGCCCCAGCGGCTGGGGTCGTCCAGCAGGGGCTCGTCCTCGGGCTTGGGCGCCGTGAAGGGGTGGTGCATGGCGTAGTAGCGCTGCGTCTCGTCGTCCCACTCCAGCAGCGGGAAGTCGATGACCCAGAGGGGTGCGAACTTCTGCGGGTCGCGCAGGCCGAGCTGCTGGCCCATCTCGAGGCGCAGGGCGCAGAGCTGCACTCTCGTCTTCATGGCGGGGCCACAGAGGAGCAACATCAGGTCGCCGGGCTTGGCGCCCATCTTGTCGGCGATGGCCTTGAGGGCCTCGGCGTCGTAGAACTTGTCCACCGAGCTCTTGAACGAGCCGTCGGCGTTGTACTTGATGTACACCATGCCGCCGGCGCCCACCTGTGGACGCTTGACGAAGTCGGTCAGCGCGTCGAGCTGCTTGCGGGTGTACTCGGCGCAGCCCTCGGCCACGATGCCAACCACGAGCTCGCTGCCGTCGAAGAGGCCGAAGCCGTGGCCCTTGACCACATCGGTCACCTCTTTGAACTCCATGCCGAAGCGGATGTCGGGCTTGTCGGAGCCGTAGAGGCGCATGGCGTCGTGCCACGTCATGCGGGGGAACTTGTCGAACTCAATGCCCTTCATCTCCTTGAAGAGGTGCTTGGCCAGGCCCTCGAACATGTTCAGCACATCCTCCTGGTGCACGAACGACATCTCGCAGTCGATCTGCGTGAACTCCGGCTGGCGGTCGGCGCGCAGGTCTTCGTCGCGGAAGCAGCGCACAATCTGGAAGTAGCGGTCCATGCCGGCCACCATAAGCAGCTGCTTGTACTGCTGCGGGCTCTGCGGCAGGGCGTAGAACTCGCCGGGGTTCATGCGGCTGGGCACCACGAAGTCGCGGGCGCCCTCGGGCGTGCTCTTGATGAGCATGGGGGTCTCTATCTCAAGGAAGTCTCGGTCGGAGAGGTAGTTGCGCACCAGCATGGCCATGCGGTGGCGCATCTCGAGGTTCTGGCGCACGGGGTTGCGGCGTATGTCGAGGTAGCGGTAGCGCATGCGGAGGTCGTCGCCGCCGTCGCTCTGGTCCTCGATGGTGAAGGGCGGCGTCTTGGCCTCGTTGAGGATAGCGAGGGTAGCCACCTCTATTTCAATCTCCCCGGTGGGGATTTTCGAGTTCTTCGAGCTGCGCTCGATGACCGTGCCGGTCACCTGTATGACGTATTCGCGCCCCAGACGGCGAGCCTGCTCGCAGAGCGGCGCGTTGGTTTCCATGTTGAAGGCCAGCTGCGTGATGCCGTAGCGGTCGCGCAGGTCGACAAAAGTCATGCCGCCGAGGTCGCGCGAGCGCTGCACCCAGCCGGCGAGGGTCACGGTCTGTCCGACATTGGCGAGGCGGAGCTCGCCGCAAGTATTAGTCCTATACATAATTACACAAGTTTTCGTACATTTAAACAAGGTGCAAATTTACAAAAAATATCCTAACCGTAGCAAATAACTTTGGCTTTTTTCACATCGGTGGCGGGTACGGTGCCGGTACGGAGCCCTCACGCCATGGGCGCGTAGTTGCGTCGTCGTCCCTCCGACGCTTCTACGGAGCCCCTACGGCATTTCTTCAGTAGTTCTTCAGTAGTTCTTCAGTGTTTGACTGAAGAACTACTGAAGAACTACTGAAGAAATGCCGTAGGGGCTCCGTAGGGGATGCGTCGGGGATATGCCGACGACGGAGTGTTAATTTTAGGAAATTTTTACTATTGTACATCATATTTAAATTTATTTTGTATCTTTGCATCTTTAAAACGACCGCGATGTACAGTCATTTGGAAGTAGAAGAAGGTACGTATATACCCTATGACCCAGCGCTTTATCCGCAGGACAACGCGCAGCGCCACCTCGTGGAGGTGAAGGCTCCGAAAGCCGGTGCGCGGCAGTTTGTGTTCGACGAGAGCTATCCCTACATAGACCGTTCGCTCGGCTACCGCCTGCAGCGCAACATCATCGGGCCGCTGTTCCTGTGGCTGGTCGTCTACCCCTTGAACAGGCTGAAATACGGCCTGCGCATCGAGGGGCGCGGCAACCTGCGCCGGTGGCGCAAGGAGTTGAAGGGCGGCGCCGTGGCGGTGTGCAACCACGTGTACCAGTTCGACGCGGTGTGCGTGAAGCAGGCCCTGAGCTGGTGGCGCCACATCTGGATACCGATGTACGCCAAGCACTTCAACGGCGGGCAGTATTGGTTTGTGCGCTATGTGGGCGGCATACCGGTGCCGGAGAAGCGCAGTGGCATGCGCAAGTTCGACGAGGCTTTCGACCACTACCACAGCCGCGGCGAGCATGTGCTGGTGTTTCCGGAGGAGGTGCGGTGGGACTGGTACGAGCCGATACGGCCCTTCCGCAAGGGTGCTTTCACCATGGCCTACAAGTGGGGCTGCCCGGTGGTGCCGCTGGCCATCAGCTACCGCGAGCGCAAGGGGCTCTACCGCCTCTTCGGGCCCAAGGAGATGCCGACGGTGACCATCCGCGTGGGCGAGCCGCTGATGCCCGACACCACGAAGCCCCGCAAGGAGGAGACCGAGCGGCTGCGCGCCGAGGCCCACACGGCGATGGTGCGCCTGGCAGGCATCAGGCACAACCCTTGGGAGGCGGTGCCGGACGACGAATTGAAAACTGAAAACTGAAAACTACAAACATACGACAATGAAGACAAGCAACATGATTGTGCCGAACCTGCTGTTGGGAATGGCTGGCGGCATACAGTACCGCGCCCTGGTGAGGGCCACGAAGAACCCGCGCAAGGCATCGGAGAAGACGCTGAGAGAGATACTGACCTACGCCAAGGACACCGTCTACGGCAAGGAGCACAAATTCGGCTACATCCTGGAGGCCCAGGACGACACGGAGCTCTACCGCCGCTACCGCGAGCAGGTGAAGCCCAACGAGTATGAGGACTTCCGCCCCTACGTGGAGCGCCACAAGCACGGCGAGGCCGACATCCTGTTCCCCGGCAAGCCGGTGCTCTACGCCACCACCAGCGGCTCCACGGCGGAGCCGAAGTGGATACCCATCACGGAGCGCTACCTGAAGACCATCTACGGCAAGATGACGAAGGTGTGGCTGTACAACTTCATACAGAACCGCCACAAGGTCTTCGCCGGCAAGATACTGTCGATAGTGGGCAAGGTCATCGAGGGCTACGCCCCCGACGGGACGGTGTACGGCTCGGTGAGCGGCGTGACGCAGAGGGACTGCCCCGGCTTCGTCAAGAAGCTCTACAGCAACCCGCAGTGTGTCTACTCCATAGCCGACTACACCTCGCGCTACTATGTGTTGATGCGCATGGGCATCGAGCAGGACATCACGCTGATAGTGACCGCCAACCCCTCGACCATCGTGGAGCTGCAGAACAACGTGAACCGCTACTACGACGACTATGTGAACGACATAGAGCACGGC
The DNA here is from genome assembly GCA_017522105.1 of Bacteroidales bacterium. Classification (GTDB taxonomy): domain Bacteria; phylum Bacteroidota; class Bacteroidia; order Bacteroidales; family P3; genus Colimorpha. Next base: position 35,108 of record JAFXAA010000017.1, read on the forward strand.
ACCCTGAAGGCCGACCTCGACATACCGGCCGAGATACGCGCCGAGCTGGAGGCCTGCCTGAAGCCCAACCCCAAACGCGCCGCCGAGCTGCGCGCGCTGAAGGCCAAATACGGCGACGTGCTGCCCAAGCACTACTGGCCCAACCTGCAGATACTGAACACCTGGAAGTGCGGCAACACGAAGGTGTACCTTGACAAGTTCAAGGACTCCTTCCCCAAGGGCATGCTGCACCAGGAGTTCGGCTACTTCGCCTCGGAGTGCCGCTTCGGCCTGGTGATGGACGACACGCTGAACAGCGTCATGTTCCCACACATGCACTACTACGAGTTCATCAAGGAGGAGGACATGGACAACCCCAACCCGACCTTCTACCAGCTGCACGAGCTCGTCGAGGGCCAGCGCTACTGCCCCTACGTGACCACCTTCGCCGGCCTCTACCGCTACAACATGAACGACCTGCTTGAGGTGGGCCCGTGCTTCAACGCCACGCCCACGGTGCACATGATACAGAAGACCCACGGCATCGTCACGATGACCGGCGAGAAACTCTACGAGCGCCAGTTCATCGAGGCCGTGCGCAAAGCCGAGGAGACCACCGGCCTGAAGACGCGCTTCTTCATAGGCTTCGCCGAGCTGGCGGAGAGCCGCTACAACTTCTACTACGAGTTCGCCGACCAGGCCACCACGCAGGAGCAGGCGGAGAAGTTCACCGAGGCCGTGGATGCCGCACTGAAGGACATCAACATGGAGTACAAGGCCAAGCGCGAGTCGCTGCGCCTGAAGGACGCCGTCACCTACCGCCTGGAGCAGGAGAGCTTCGAGCACTTCAAGGAGCGCTGCATCAAGGAAGGCGCCCGCGACGGCCAGTTCAAGCTCAACCTGCTGCTGCAGGACGAGGTGCGCCACGCCAAGTTCAACGATCTGGTGAAGAAATGAGCATAGAGCTCTCTCTCGGCACTGCCAAGGCAGTGATATTCGACCTCGACGGCACGCTCTACAACAAGAAGGGCCTGCCGTTGAGGCTTATCGCGACCGACGTGCCGCACATGTTCATGCTGGGCAACGAGCGCAAGGCCCGCAAGGAGCTCATGGGGCGGTGGTTCGGCGACGAGCGTGCCTACTACGAAGCCCTCTACGCCCGTGTGGCGGAGATGAGCCACAGCACCGTCGACAAGGCGCGCCGCTGGTACGAGGACCGCTACATGCCGCAGATGCAGCGCATACTGAAGCGCCACTACCACATAGAGCCGTGGGCCGAAGGCATGATGGCCGACCTGCGGCAGAGGGGCATACGCACCGCCGTCTACTCCGACTACGGATGCCTGCGCGAGCGCCTCGAGGCTCTGGGCTTCGACTGCTCGTGGGTCGACGTGGTGGCCGACGCCCCGGCCCTCGGAGGGCTGAAGCCCTGCAAAGAGTCGGCCCTGCGCCTGTGCACGATGCTGGGTGTAGACCCAGCGGAGACCCTCATGGTGGGCGACCGCGACGACACCGACGGCGAGAGCGCGCGCCGCTGCGGCATGCGCTTCCAGTGTGTCAAGCTATAAGCGCTGTGACCAACACAGGAGCATACTTCGCCCGGCTGCGCGAGCTGGTGGCCCTGGAGCTTGAAGAAGAGCGGCAGAGTTACCGCCGCAGCCTTGAGGCCAAGGGGGCATCACTCACAGGCACCATACAGGAGCCTGGATGCCGCTACCCCGTCAGGCTGGGCAACACAGCCTACAACCCCATGGGGCAGCTCACGCTGGAGCTGCGCTACGAAGTGGGCGAAGACGAGGTGGAGCTGGACTTCGAGCCCGGCAAGCCGGTGACACTCTTCCACATGACAGACAGCGGCGCCAAGGAGCTGCCGCACCAATGCTACGTGGAGCATGTGGGCGACGGGCTGCTGACCGTCAGCGTGCCAAACAAGGCGGCGGCACAGAGCATCGTAGACACCGCCGCGCGCCACCTGCTGGGCGTGCAGCTGGGCATAGACAACACAAGCTTCCGCGTGATGACCGAGGCGCTGCACGAGGCCGAGCGCAAAGACGACGAGCGTTTCGTGCGGCTGCGCGACGTACTGGTCGGCAACAAGCCGCCGGCGTTCCGCAGCCTGCCGCAGCTGTCGTTCCCCTGGCTCAACCGCAGCCAGCAAGATGCCATACAGCGCGCCGTGGAAGCTCAGCAGGTGGCCGTAGTGCACGGCCCTCCCGGCACCGGCAAGACCACCACCCTCGTGGAGGCCGTCATCGAGACCCTGCAGCGCGAGACACAGGTGCTCGTCTGTGCGCCGAGCAACGCCGCCGTAGACTGGATCAGCGAACAGCTCATGCGGCGCGGCATACACGTGCTGCGCGTGGGCAACCCCCTGCGCATGAGCGACGAGATGCTCGACTGCAGCTATGAACGCCGCTATTCCGCTCACCCCGACTACCACGAGCTGTGGAACATACGCAAGACGCTGCGCTCCGGCGCCAAAGGCGAGCAGGCTCACCGTCTGCGCAACCGCGAGACAGAGCTGGAGATAAAGATCAACGCCGACCTCTTCGAGCAGGCCCGCGTGGTGAGCAGCACGCTGATAGGCAGCGCCTACCACATCATGGAGCGGCGGCGCTTCAGCACCCTCTTCATCGACGAAGCCGCGCAGGCCCTGGAGCCTGCCTGCTGGGCTGCCATCCTCAAGGCCGACCGCGTGGTCATGGGCGGCGACCATCAGCAGCTGCCGCCGACGGTGAAGAGCATGGCCGCCGCCAAGGGAGGCCTGGCGGAGACGCTGATGCAGAAAGTGGTGGTGCGGTGGCCGCAATGTGTCAGCCTGCTCGACACGCAGTACCGCATGAACAGCGACATCATGGCCTTTCCCTCGCGCTGGTTCTACGGCGGACAGCTGAAAGCGGCACCCGAAGCCGCCACTCGGCAGGTGTCGCCGCTGGACACGCCACTGATGTGGATAGACACCGCGCTGCTCGACACCGCCGAGCACGAGGTGCGCGGAAGCAGCCGCAGCAACGCCGACGAGGCGCGGCTGGTCATACACACCCTGCGCGACTACATAGACATGCTCTCGCCGCAGAAGGTGGAGAGCGAGCGCGTGGACTTCGGCATCATCACCCCCTACCGCGGCCAGGCACGCCTGCTGCGCCGCCTGCTGAAGATGCAACACTACTTCCGCAAGCTCAGGCGCCACATCACCGTGGGCACCGTGGATGGCTTCCAGGGGCAGGAGCGCGACGTGATAGTCATCAGCCTCGTGCGAAGCAACGCCGACGGACAGATCGGCTTCCTGCGCGACCTGCGCCGCATGAACGTGGCCATGACACGCGCCCGCATGAAGCTCATCATCGTCGGCAACGCCGCGACGCTGAGCCGCCACCGCTTCTACCGCGAGCTGACGGAGCACATAAAGGAACACGGAGAATTCATAGAGATAAAACCCGATACCGATGAAAAAAACTAAACTCTTCCGCTGGGCTCTCTGGTGGGGCCTGGGCATCGTGATTGCATGCCTGGCGGTGATTGCCATCGACGCCGTCATGAATATGGACAAAACAGGCGCCGACGAAATGAGCGCCCCGATAATGGGCGCTTTCTACAAACTCATCTACAACTTTGGCATCTGGCCCATAGTGCTGTACATAGGCCTCGTCGGGCCCGTCGTCGAGGAGCTGTGTTTCCGCCTGTGGGGCAACGGCAAACAGTGGACGGGCTACACCTCCGTGGTGCTGATGGCGCTGTGGATGCTCTCTCTGGGCTGGCTGGCTGCCGCCATAGCCCTTGGTGCCGGCATAGCCGTCATGATTGTCTACCACAACGACAGAACACGGCGGCTCTTCGCGCTCATGCTGCTCTCGTCGCTGCTCTTCGCCGCGGCCCACATAGGCAACTATGACCCCAGCGGCAGCCTGACCATGTTCCTCGTTGCCGTGCTCGACAAATTCGGCATGGGCCTGGCGGCATCCTATTTGGTCATCAACCACAACATACTTTGGTCCATGGGGCTGCACATACTGAACAACGGCGTGCTGGCCGTCATCTTCGGCGTGGGCGTCGGCATGGCCGCAGACACCGTTACCACCGCCGAGAACAAGGACTGCCGCATCACCCTGCGTCCGGTACTGACGAAGAGTGCCGACAAAGACACCTATGTGCAGGGATGGCTTGACGACAGCACCTACACCGATATCGGCACCCCTGGCAACATAGCCCAGACTCTTAACTCCATAGCACACATGAACGGCTCCACGACGCAATGCGACTACGAGTGGTCGGATTACCCCAAGGCAGAGATAACGGTGGTGATGCTCGGTGGCTGCCGCGACTACACACGCGCCGTCCGCCTGATGGAAGAAAAGCAATGGATAGCCACCGACACTGTAGAGCATGCCGACAGCGTGCGCACAATGTATGTTGGCGACAGCTCATACACCATCGCCGTTGAGCGCACCGTCACAATACGCAACACCTACGAACCCTTGTCGGGTATTTAATCACACATCTATCTCGCCGCTGATGCGGTCGTCGCCCCAAACGGCGTACATGTTGGAGCGACCCTCGTTGAGGGTCATCTTGCCTTTGGCTTCAAGATGCAGGCGGTAGAAGACGCACTGCTCCAGATGAGCCTGGCCGCACACCACGTCGGTGGCGAAGGCCTCGCAGGTGGGAGCGCCGCACACGCCACAGTCTATCTGCGGCAGGTGCCCTTTCATGCGCTCAATCTTCTCCATCTTTTCGAGGGCCTTGCTGATGTCGGGGTCGAGCACCATCATAGAGCGCGGCTCCACCTCGTCCACCAGCGAATGGGCCACGAGGTAGTCCTTGAACTTGTCCATCTCGCGGTCGCGCGGCATCTCGCCGTTGCGCTCGCGTTCGGCTGCCTTACGCGCACGGGCGTACATACGCTCGCCACACAGGAAGCGGTTGTCGCACGACAGCAGCGCCCCGGCACAGCTCTGGTCACAGGCTCTCAGTTCGAGGAACTCCACGCCCTCCACCTCGTCGTTCTCCAATTTGTCGAGGAAGTCCATGACATTCTCTATGCCGTCGATAGCATAGCTGCGCTTGGCCGAGCAGATACGGCGCTCACCGTTGGTGAGGGTGCTGAGGATGGCGTCGGCACTCAGGCGCTGACGCGAGAGCGGCGGATACTGGTGGTTCTTCCCCATGTCCTTGATATGCTTGTAGACACGGTTGTAGAGCAAATTCATATTAATCACCCCGTCTATGAGACTCTTCTCCTCGCCCACGGGAGCTTTCACTGCCGACACCTTGGCGGCACACGGCGTGATGTAGAAGAGGCCTATCTCTTCGCGCGGTATGCCACGGCTCAACAGTTCCTCAAGAGCATACATGGCACAGAGGTCCAGCGGCACCTTGATGGGCATTATGTTCTCCGTCAGCGACGGGTACTTAATCTGTATGAGACGCACAATAGCCGGGCAGAACGACGAGATGAGGGGCCTGATGTCGGGATGCTCGCGGGCATACTTCTCCTTCACGTCGCGGTATATGGCGGCGGCGCTCTCCACCTCCATCACATGGGCGAAGCCCAACTCGCGCAGTGTGGCATAGACCTTGGAGACGCTTATTTCGTCGGGGAACTGGCCTATGAAGACCGCCGGCAGCAACGCCACAGAATGGGGGTAGCGGCGGAACATCTCGAAGTCGTCGTCCTTGATGCTGATAGACTGTGCCGGGCACACCTCGTAGCACTTGCCGCAGTCGATGCAGCGGTGCTCCTGTATGGTTGCTTTGCCCCCGTTGATGCGTATGGCCTCTGTGGGGCATACCTTCATGCAGCGCGAGCAGCCTATGCAGCGCTCATCCTCAATCTGTAATGCGTGGTAAAACATGTTCTGGTTTTTGGTTTAATATTTTAAGCCGTAAGTGGCAACGCTGCCGGCATTCCACTTATAACATACAGCTTACTGCTCTCAGCTAAAGTTCACCTCCATCTCCACGGTGGTTCCCACGCCCACCTCGGAGGTGACATTCAGCTTGTCAACATTCTTCTGCATGTTGGGCAGGCCCATGCCGGCGCCGAAGCCCATGTCGCGCACCTCGGGGCGCGCCGTGCTGTGGCCCTCCTCCATGGCCCATGCTATGTCAGGTATGCCGGGGCCTTTGTCGGCCACCACCATCTTTATCTTGTCGGGGTCAATGTCCACCAACACCTTGCCACCGTAGGCGTGGGCTATAGCGTTGACTTCGGCCTCGTAAAGGGCCACAACGACGCGCTTAACCACCTGCGGATTCACGTTGAGCTGTTTCAGCGTCTTCTTCACCGAGCTGGAGGCCTTGCCGGCATTGACGAAATCGCCCTCTATCACTGTATATTCCTGGTGCATAATTCTAAGATATGTTAATGTGTTAGTGTGTCAATGCGTTAGTGCGGTTTTGTGTTTCTGTGCAGCGTAGCCACTAACACATCAACACATTCACGCAGTTACACATTAATATAGCGGCTTCATGCCTGCCTGGTAGAGCAAGCCGCAGGTCTTGAACATGGAGTACTGAGTGCAGATGAGCACCATGCCGTTCTCGTCGGCCAGCTCCACCATATCCTCTGTCGGCCGTTTGCCGCGCACGAAGATGACCACGTCGAGGTTGGCCATATCACAGGTGCGTATTGTCTGTACGTTGCACAGCCCCGTGATCAGCACCGGCGTGTCCTTCAACGTCAGCACGTCACTCATCAAGTCTGAGGCAAAGCATTGCTCCACCTCCATATCCAGCTTGTCGGCCCCAAGACCCACCGTGGCGCCGAGCGTGTCTACAATCTCTTTTAATGTCATAGTCGGTATGTCTTTAGTTTTGCGAGTGCAAATATACGCATTATTTTCCACATGGCAAAATTTTTGTATCTTTGCAGCATGAAAAAGATTGCACTGCTCATCCTAACTCTGTCGTTTGCAACCGCCAACGCCTTGGCCCTCACGCTTTCCGACTCCACGTGGCGCACCGATGTCAAGAGCGTGGAGCTCTATGTGGAGGGCGGGCCGCAGACGCTGCGCAACGAGCAGGCCACCCCCGTGCTCACCCTCGGCGAGCGCGGGCTGCTGGTGCTTGAGTTCGACATCATAGGCACCGAGCCCGAACACCTACGCTGGGGCATCAGCCACTGCTCGCGCCGCTGGCTGCCCGACAGCCTCGACATGCAGGACTTCATGACAGGCTTCCCCGAAGGCTATATCGACACCTACGACCCCTCCTTCACCACCATCACCGACTACATCCACTACCGCGCCCCCCTCCCCGACCGCTACGCGGAGTTCACACACTCCGGCAACTACATCGTCGCTGTCACCGACGACCGCGGCGACACTCTCTTCACGCGACGCTTCTGCGTCAGCGAGCAGGCCGCCGCCGTGCACCTCGACCTGTCACGCCCCTACGACGGCATAGACCTCGACCGGCGCCAGGAGCTCGACGTCTGCGTCAGCTCGCAGACCGTAGCCCTCAACCAGCTATACCTCAGCGTGGAAGCACAGCAGAACGGCCGCCTCGACAGCCGACGCTGGCTCCAGTTCAGCGGCTACGACGGCCAGGCCCTCGCCTACCGCCATCGCCAGTGCAACATCTTCCAGGGCGGCAACACCTTCCGCTACTTCGACTGCAGCAACCTGCGCACGCCGATGTACAACGTGCTGCGCGTCACCGAATACGGCGGCGAGCTGCTCGCCCTGCTGCGCCCCGACCAAGACCGCTCCGCCAAGCACTTCCTCACGGAAACCAACCTCCTCGGCGGCTACAAGGTCAACGTCTGGGACCGCAACAACCCGCGCACCGAAGCCGACTACGTGTGGGTCAACTTCAGCCTTCCCGTGGCACAGCCATTCCTCGACGCCAACATCTACGTCGTCGGCGCCCTCACCGACTGGCGGCTCGACTCGCTGTCGCTCATGGAGTACAACCCTCAGCGGCGCGCCTACACCAAGCGCCTGCTGCTCAAGCAAGGCTACTACGCCTACCAGCTCCTTGCCCTGCCCTCCGGGGCGACGGCAGGCACAGAGGCCTCGACAGCGCGCCTCGAAGGCGACCACCGCGAGACCCCCAACCGCTACACCGTCCGCGTCTATCATCGCAGCCCCGCCGACCGCGCCGACCGCCTGCTGGCCGTGGCCTACCGTTAGTGCAAAATCAACAACACAAGGCCTGCCGTTGCGACAGGCCTTGTGTTTCATTATCCATAAATCACTCCACCGCCAGCTTCTGCGCGGCGGTGCGTCCCAGCCGCAACACACCGCCGTGTCGGCGTGTTGCGGGCAGTTGTCGCCACAGATTGCCCACGCCAGAACAGCATAGTCGTCGCCCCCCCTTGCTAATTTTTTCATAAATCGGAGCGTCGCTGCCATGCATCCGGTACGGAGTCCCTACGGAGCCCCTACGGAGTCCCTACGGCCTTCCACTGAAGAACGGCCGTAGGGACTCCGTAGGGGCTCCGTAGGGGGGCCGTAGGGACTCGGTTATAATACTGATCAACAGGACATTACCACCGCAACAACATCATAACACGCTATTTTTCAACAGATAATGAAAGTACTTCGGTGGTGGTTTCGGTGAGGCGGAAACGGTCGTCGAGCCGCAAGCCGATGACCCAGACGATGCGCCCACCGGCATCGACGGCCACATGGACACGGCGTTTCTCGATGGCGTTGAGTTTGCAGTCCTTGAGGAAGTCGCTCACCAGACGGCTGCCACGCATGCCGAGAGGGTGGAAACGGTCGGACGGTTGCCACGGGCGCACGGCGAGGGGCAAGCTGACGCTGGCGGCGTCGATATGCTCTACCAATGGTGTGCCGACAGTGGAAAGCGGAGAGTGGTGAGCGGAGAATGGTGAGCGGAGAGTGGTGAGCGTTGGCGCCACGACAGGAGCCAGATGTGCTATGACGAGGCGGTTGCGGTCGATGACGGCTTCGTGCGAGGGGGAGATGAAACGGCTGCCCGTGCGCGGCGCATGGAGCGCGGCGGCAATGTCGGCTGCGACAGCTGCGGAAAAGCCATAGGGCTGCAGCAATTCAAAGATAAAAGTGGAAAGCGGAAAGTGGAAAGCGGAAAGAGCCTCGATGTCGATGGCAAGCATGGGCAGGTCGAGACCGGGAATGCGCGGGGTGCAGGGGTGGACAAGTTGTGCGCGGAGCTCGTCGACGCTGGCGCGGTAGATAATCTCGGTGTCGTGCAGGCGCTCCATGTTGGCGCGCATGGTGTCGTCAACCGAGGGGTAGAGCTCGCGCAGCAGGGGCATGAGCTGCAGCCGGATGCGGTTGCGGCGGGCGTCGAGCTCGGCGTTGGTGCTGTCTTCGACATAATGGAGACCATGCCTACGGACGTAGTCATCGATGTCGGCGCGAGAGAAGCAGAGCATGGGGTGGACGACAGTTATGAGTTTTGAGTTTTGAGTTTTGAGTTTTGAGTAGGGGCGTATGCCGTGGAGACCCGCGATGCCGGTGCCACGGAAGAGGTTGAGGAAGAAGGTCTCGATGGAGTCGTCGAGGTGGTGGGCTGTGGCCACGGCAGTCATGAGTTTTGAGTTTTGAGCTATGAGTTGGGCAAAGTACTCGTAGCGGAGGCGTCGGGCGGCTTGCTCGATGCTTTCGCCCGTGGCCGCGGCGACGGCGCGAGTGTCAAAGGAAGCCACATGGCACGGCACGCCGCAGGAGGCTGCCAGAGAGCGGACGAAGGCTTCGTCGCGGTCGCAGTCGCCGGGGCGCAGATGGAAGTTGCAGTGTGCAATGGCAAATGGTATGGAGGCGCGGTGGAAGAGGTGCGCCATGACCACGGAGTCGCGCCCACCGCTAACGGCAAGCAGCACCGCCTGCCCCGAGGGGAAGAGGTGCTGCTGCGCGGCATAGTCGGAAAAACGCCGGAGCATCATTTGACGATGAGCTTGCGCATCTGGCGCTGGCCGTCGACGACGATGCCATAGTAGTAGATGCCCGTGGAGAAGTCGGCAAGGTCGACGGTGACGGTGTTGTCGCCTTCGGGGAAGAAGCCGTCAGCGGTGTAGACGATCTTGCCCATGGCATCCATGACGAAGAGGCGCACTGCCGAGGCTGTGGGGATGGTGAAGGGCACTGTGGTGGTGCCGCTGAAGGGGTTGGGGTAGTTCTGGCCGAGCACAAGGTTGGCACCGTTGACGGAGGGTATGCCCTCGACGTAGTTGACCACAGAGATGTTGGTGGTCTGGTTGTTGTCAGGGTTGACGTCGGCGCCGAGGTTCTGTATGCGACCGCTGCCGGTATAGGTGCGCATGGGGCTCTTGGGGATGGTGCGGTTGAACTCGATGAGGGCGGAGTAGCCCGGGTCGAGACGGCGGACGACATTGTAGGAAAGGTCGTTGCCGTTGATGGTGGCACGCAGAGGTATGGTCTTGCCAACGAGCGAGAGGTTGCCGATGTTGCGCACACGCATGAAGACGCGACAGTCGGGGTTGGCGTTCTCCTCGACGACGAGGCCGAGGACCTCAATGTCCACGAACTGGCGGGCAATCTCGGAGGTGGTGTCGTTGGTGGGGTCGTTGTCGCCCGGGGCGCTGACATAGGCCGTAATGTTGCGGTAACCCGCGGAGCGGTGCGGCAGCTGCACATCGAAGAGGTGCGTGGTCATGTTGAGCGCTTCGAGCGGGGTGTCACGGTAGAAGGTTTCAACGACCTTGTTGAGGGTGTCGTTGTCGTACCAGAAGCCCACCTCGAAGTTGTTGATGCCACGTGCGCCGCGGTTCTCTACGACGAGCTGTATGCGCACCCAGTTGTAGTCGGAGGTATCCACCACAATGGCAGCGGCAGCAGCATCGGTGATGGCGGTGATGCCCCTGATGCGTTTGGAGATTGTGTCGTTGTAGAGGTATTCGTTGCTGTCGCACTTGGCAATGGCTGTGAGGTTCATGGAGCCCATAGCGCCGCGGAACTTTTGGAGGAAGGTGTAGTTGAAGTATTCGCGCGTGGCGAGGGGGTGGCCGAGGAGCTCTACGATGTCGACATCCTCCTCTACGCTGGTGTTGCCCACCGTGTAGGAGAGGCGTGCGTTGGCAATGGGCGACACACCGGCATTGCGGATGCGCATGGTGACAGCTATGGAATCGCCGCCGACGACATAGTCACGCGGGTAGACGAAGCTTGTGGCCGCTATGTCGCCTCCAAGGGGAGCGAGGTAGAACTGCTTTTCGAGGGTGTCGTTGTCGCGGTAGATGTCTACGGAGGAGTTGGTGAAGACCGTAATGGCAAAGGTGTCGGGAAAGTCGCTGGTCACGACGAAGGGGGCGGAGAATGTGAAGGTGTCCACCTCGTCAGGTGCGATAAGGCATGTATAGTCGTTCATGCGCGCGAGGTAGGTGCCGTAGTAGGTGTAGCCGAGCTGTATCTGGCGAACGGTGTCGTAGCCGAAGTTCTTGACGACGACCTCCGGGTATACAGTTTCGCCGAACTTGGGTTGCACAGGCTTGGTGATGGCCACCACGCCGACATCGTAGCGCTGGCGGGCGCGCCCGATGTGGAAGTCGTCGACAGCGCAGCCTGCGCCGAAGTTGGTGTTGGCACCGGCAGTCTGCGGGGTGGAGTAGACGAAACGGAACTGCATGCGCTCGTTGAAGTTGCTTCGCAGGATGTTGGTGCTGATGGAGTATTTGTACCAACTGCGGGTGCCGTCGAAGCATTGGTTGTCTATGTTGTTGTACCAGGTGGTGAGCGAGTCGTCGTCGAGGACTTCCCACATGTTGCGGTAGCTGTAGTACTCTACGCGGACGGCACTACTGTTGTTGAGCTGTCGAACGAGGAAGAAGGAGATGGTGTCCGGCCTGATCTGCGAGATGTCGATGATGGGGCTGTAGAGGTAGCTGAGATTGCCGCGAGTGCCCGAAGTGATGTTAGCGTTAAGGTCGGTGACCCAAGTGTTGGGCGCAGAATGGGGGGTGAAGGTGGCGTTGTTGGGCTTCTGCGGCGTGCCGAGCTGCCAATAGTTACGGGTGTAGCTGTTGTAGCCCACAGGGGCATACCAGTAGTCGAGGGAGTCGAAGTTGTCCTCAAGAGCGAGGAAGAGGGTGTGGAAGCGGTGGTACTCGTAGACGAGAGTGTCGTTGGAGGGGTTGACGTCGCCCTCCACGGTGTGCCACACGGTGAGGTTGGTGGTGCCGCAGGGGAAGCGGTGAGCCGGCAGGCTGACGACGGTGCTGCGTCCCGGCAGGAGAATGCCTGTCCAGGTGAAGTCGCCGGTGTCGGCAGCACTCATGGTGTCAGAGTCGAAGCGGTAGTAGATGTGGGCGCTGGTGATGGCGGAGGCTCCCCTGTTGAGCATACGCAAGGAGACGGTTGTGGGCAGCGAGTCGCGGACGAGGGTGCTACGCGGGCTGACAATCTGCGAGAGGGCGATGTCAGCAGCGGGGGCTTCTGGGTCTACAAAAAGCAGGAAGTCTATATTATGGCCCTTTGAGCCAATCCACAACCCGGGAGTGAAACTCTGCAGCGAGTAGCTGTAGGTGGAGGCGGAAACGCGCATCTTCATGTAGCCGAGAGAAGCCGACTGCGGTATAGCGACAGAGGCTCGGAGCAAGGAGTCTGTGAAGACGGCGCGCGGCGACACTACCGTCTCGCCAGGATCCTCGAAGGAGCCGTTGCGGTTGAAGTCGATGTATACAGCCACGCGACCACGGTCGCGGTCAACGAGGTTGCTGGGGTTGGCGATGGCAATGATGATGGAGTCCGTGGTGCCACGAGTGACATGGAGCACCGGGTACTCGGGATTGTTGTAGTTGCCGAAGTTGGTGTAGGAGCGTCCAAGCGGCGGGAGATCCACATCAATCTCGTTGAAGGAGACCCTGATGATGTCAATACTGTCGGACACGCCGTCGACGTAGAGGTTGCTACAAGCAGGATAGGTGCTCTCGGCAAGGGCATGGAACAGATAGTCGAGGACGGTCTGGTTGGCATTGGCCGGACGCAACTGCTCCACCTGTCGCAGGGTGTCGTTGCGGCGTACTTCGTCGCTGGCGAGGTCTGTCCAGACGCGGAGGAAGTAGTTGCCCGCCTGAAGGGCGTTGGCGAACTGGAGAAGGCTGTCGAAAGAGAAGGTGATGGTCTGGCCGACGTCGAGAATCTGCGTGCAGGTCTCCGTGACCTCCATCAGGGGGGCAGTGTTGTTGTTTTTGCGCAGCTGGTAGGTCACGGGGAAGTTCTGCTGGACATTGGTGCCGTAGTTGGCTATGCGCACACGCACGGTGTCGTTCTCCATGTAGACGCGATTACCAAGAGGCGAAACGACCTCCTCGACGGCGATGTCGTTCCCTATCTGCGGACTTACATGTACATGCACCTCGGAGAAGAAGCTGGGGCAGTTCTTGTCGCTGAGGCACTGGAGATAGTAGGTGGAGTCGTGGAAGTACTGCGGGGTGGTGCGCCACCAGCGGGAGTTGTTGTAGTTGTTGTTGGTGTAGAAGGGAGTGGCGGTGGAGTCGCGGTACCAGCGAACGGGACGGCTGTTCACCTGCATTGCCCTGACCTCACCCCATGTGCCATAGTCGAAGGTGGTGTCGAAACCGATGGGCGGCTCGGGCGAATAGTAGGCATCGAACACCGGCGAGGGCGAAGTGGCCGAGTTTCCGGGGCCTGTGGTGTCATTGTCCGGCGAGATGTCGTAGGGGAAGTGGCACCAACCCTTAAGACGCACCTTGATGTTGACGGAGGTGTCGGTGGGATAGAAATTGGCCATCGAGTCGAAGACAAGGGTACGCGGCTGGTTGAGCGGCAGCGGGGTGTCGAAGATGACGGTCTGGCGCACGGTGTCAGGCATGGTGCGGATATTAAGCCTGTTGCTTTCATTGTTGGCATTGGGATGGTAGCCAGCGGAGTGGAAGCCTATCTCAAACGGTATGCCGTCAGGTATGGGCTTGAAGCCCTCGTTCAGCAGCTCTATAGAGACCTGCGTACGCTGCAAAGTGCAGCCAGAAGCACCGTTGGTCACCTTTTTGGCCTTGAGGTTGAATGCCGGAGCCAGGAAGAAGTCGGCGTAGAGCGCATTGTCTGAGGTGTCGTCGTCGTTGGGGCACAGAAGTACGACACGTATAATGTTGGAGTCTATGACACCCATGGGGGCGAAGACCATGACGGAGTCCACCTTCAGGTCGCCAGTCATCATATTGCCAAGACTCCTGACCACAGAGGTGGTTGTTGACTCATAGCCGTCGATATAGGCATACCATGTGGCCTCGGTCTCGGGGATGCTACCGTTGTTGTAGAACTCCACCTTGACAAGCACCGAGTCGGTCTCGATGTTTGGCGGGAAGTTGGTTGTAGTGTTGAAGTTTGTGTTAACAGGCATCTTGGGTTCAAGGATGCGCATAATAGACATGTTGCGTGTGCGGCGTGACATCTCGTGGGCACCGATAGTGGGGCCGGGAACGACGGAGCGTACGCTGTCGTCAATATCGTCGGTAACGTCGGGATTATACTGCGCACGCGCTACAAGGTTGGCCATGGCCAAGTGCAGGTCGTCGTCGCCAACAAAGTAAGGTTCCGTCTGCATCGAGCTACCATCCTTGCCGTTGTTGGCCTGCAAATAAGTGAGCGTGGGGCAGTCGGTCCCTGACCAGTAGGTGAGTTTGGCACCGCCTCCGTAGTAGACGTTGAAGTCGCTCGATGTGATATTCTGGCTGCTGGCAACATGGTAGGCGAAAGAGGAGCCAAAGTTGGCGAAGATATTGTTCATCACCTGAAGATTGTTAGTGTTCGACGTGGCAACAAATGCCTTGGCCTGATTTACGTCCGTCTCGCCGGCGTAGAGGCGAACACTATTGTAGTAGACATTGATGTATGAACTCGTTCCATCAATACTGATGCCTGCTGGAGCATACCCTGTTACACCCTCACTACGAAGGCTGACCATGTTATTGACGACATAGGCGTACTGGAGGCTGCTGCCGGAGACATTCTTGAGATCTATGCCACGGCGCCCGTTCTTGTCGTTGGTTCCTGGCACAGCAAGCAGGTATATCTTGTTCTTTTGTATGTAGATGGCGCTGTCGGCATTTTCCATATATACAGCAATCTGCTTGGTCTTGAGACTTGAATATATGCTGTTTTTGGTAATGTCGACATTAGTGAGGTTCTTAAGGTTAAGTGCTCCAGTGGAGAAGTTGCTGAATGTGCTGTTCTGTATAGTGAAGTTTCTGTTGCCTTCACCTGCAGCAGTGATGGAGTAGTAGCCACTGTCAAGGGTGCTGGAACTGACGCTGAGGGTCCCGACGCTGTCGCCAAGCACAAGACATGAAGCCTTGTCGCTATTGACGCCGCCCTTAACACGCAGCAACACATTCTGCAGGGATATATTGTCTGCATTGTCTATCTTCAGAACATGGGCATTGCTTCCCGAAGGAGGTCTGGAGGTTATAGCAAGGTTGCGGAAGGACACGTTGGAGGCACCGTTGACCCAGAACACATAATTGAGGGCTGTGGTAAAGCTATTGTTGATGATTGTGGTGGTGCTATCCGAATGGCCCACAAAGGTTATTGTATTTGCCGCAGAAGAGCCGTAGACATTCTGCAGCTCAATCTGCTCATTGTAGGTACCGGCAGCGATGCTGAACACCACAGGGCCGTCAATGCCGACAATATTCATGGTATCAATAGCCTCGGTGAGGGTGTTGTAGTCGGCCGAAGCATCGGTTGATATGGTATATGTACGGCCGCAGAAACGCACCATGAAGTCACGGCGGATAGTGTCGTTGGTATGTATCGTATCGTCTTCCACAACAACCACAGCTGTAATGCTATGACGTCCCGGCATCAGTGGCACGCTCATCAACTGCATGGTGACAGTAGCACCAGGAGCCACATTGGTGGTTCTGGTACTCGACACATAGGCGGCACCGTCAACGGAATACTTCAGCTCATAATTATTCAACAAATTGAGGGCAAGGTTACTTACATTGACATCCATTGATATATTGCCACATGAGTTGTACACGATTCCGTCAGTGCCAGAGGGCCACGATATCTTGGCATCGTGGGCTGGAGTACCGATGATATTGATGGCTATAGTTTTCAGGGGACCGGGGCAGCCATATTTCACGGCGCTGAGTTTTATGTCGGGGCGATTGGCTCCCGGGTTGCCGCCCGAACCAACAAAGCCCATGGTACTCGGCGACAAGGCCGAGTTGCTGGCTTTGTGAAGAGTGGTGGCAGTCTTTTGCGTATATGCAGTCTGCATACCCGTCGTAATGGATGCGCTTCTCTCATAAACCACCTGCACCACGAGTGACGATACGCCATCCCACACAAAGTCGGCCTGTAGCGGATGGTTGACCCATGTGTGTACATCGGAGCGCGTGAGCGTGAAGTCTTCTGCATGGTACACCACTTGCGTAGTCTTCCAGTCGGTGGAATTGGCGAATATGGTATCGTCAGTGAGACCCAAGGAGATATAGTAGTCTGCATACGGCACCGACTGGACCGAGCCCCAAATAGAGTCAAGGTGGAAGGCTACACTCTTTATGGAGCCTGGCTCAAGCCCCATTGAGCGCAGGTCGTGTGCGGAATAGATATACTGCTGTTTGACGAACTTGTTGTTGGGTTGATATGGCGACGGGTAAGCGGTCTTGGCCGTCAAGGCGGCCAACGTTCCGATATGCACCCCGCTCGTGTCAGCAGAAAGGTAGCCCAGCTTCACCGTATCGTTAACATAGAGCAGGGGTGTCACATGCGTGTATGCCGTGTCAAGCACATTGCCATCGGCATCATACCATACTGGGGCCAGACCGGCACCAGGGTAATGTGTCAGCGTGGCCGCCTCGCCGTAGTTCACAGATACGGGCGAACTCATAGTGGGCATGCCGGGCTGGAAGAGCGATGTGCCTGTGGTCAAACAGGTGTCATTGTGCGTGTAATTGTCACTAGTATATTTGGTGGCATACACCGTAACATTGAACACCGAGTCACGAGCAACATTCATATTGAGACGTTGCAGGAAGGTGTACACCGTGTCGGCACCTGCAGCCAACGGGGTGGTAAGCGTCTCGCTGACCACCGCACCACCGGCAGTGTAGTTGAGGGTGATGTTGTTAGCCGCCTGCACGCCATAGTTGCTCACAGCCACAGAGACCTGCTCCATGCCGAGACCACAGCCAGACGCAAGAGGCCTTGGTGCCAGCGCCAAGTCTACCGAAGGCGGTGCCAGCATCACCAGATGTGCCTCGGCGGCGCCAGTGGGGCACCCATTGTCCTTATAGCGTATCCAGCTGGTGTCCATGGAGCCTATGAACAGACGGTTGTCGTTCGACGCCACCCGCCAGTCGAGGGAGTCACCGTTGAAGGCCACACGTGCGATACCACCGATGTTGGCAGTGGGTATCTTCACCGACGGGCCGCTCCACACATACGAAGGCACATCCTGGGCCACCCACTTGTCGTTCGCTGTCGGGTTGGCCACGATGACGCCGTTGAACGGCACCGCATCCTCCACAACGCCATTATGCCTGTACACTATGCCAAAGTTGGCGTTGGAGGCAGGAGCCACGGCAGTGCCGCCGTACAGGGTGCTTTCCGGCGCAGGCGAAGTGCCGGTGACAAACTGCACAACCAGAGCCTCGCCAGGGGCTATGCTAACATCGCCGAAGACAACTCTCTTATCGTTTAGGCTGCTGGTTGATGTCGATACCGTCATCAGCGTATCGCCCTGCAAATGGGCCGTGTCATCACCCACATTGGTCAGCTGCACCGCAAAATTGGTGTTGCCTGTCTTTATCCATGAAGGCATTGGGTTGGTGAGACCTACTGCAGTGTTGGTCTTCATCTGCACTTGCGTAATACGCACTATAGGCAGCATGCGGCGCTGCTTGAAGTACAGGGTGGTGTCGCGCCGCAGCACCTCGGTCGTCACCGAATCGCCGCGGTAGTAATACTCATCATCGTCTGGTGCATTATACCACAGTATCTGCGACCTGCGTTTGGGGGCCGAGGCGTCGTTGTACACCTCCCACTCGGTGACGCCAATCGTCGGCCTCACGGTGGCCGCCGAGGCGTAGGGCACGTCCTGCGAGAAACTCATGGCGTCGGGTTGTCTGTAGCGGCTCGTCACCACAAATGTGTTGCTGTCGTTGGTTTCATTCGGGTCGAGCGAACAGCTGAGCCACACCCTTATGGTGTACGATCTGTCCTCAAGACCGTTGGCCGGCAGCTGAAGCATGCGGCCTGTATGTATGCTCACAGTATCATTGGAGGGCAACGTCTGGGTCACGTTGTATGTAGACACCGCTCCGCCGTCCACCGAATAGCTCAGCGTCATCGTGCGGCTTGCATTGGGCACAAAGACATTGCTTCCACTGTTGCGTAAGCGGAGCACCAGTTCCACGTTCTCCGGCATGCCGCACACATCGGCATCGGGGCTGACCAGTGCCTCGGGCTCGAAGTCATAGTTGAGCGACACAAACTCAAATGCTCCTGGACAAGGGGTCGTAGTGCTGCGCGCTGTGCCAAACATATCGGTAGTCACCGTGGCCACCGGTGTACCCTTACCCTTGACAAAACGGTTGAATGTGCGCAGATCCACCAGCGTGCCGTTGAGGAATGTAGGATTCTGCACTATGGAGGTGGCGTCGGCAGACACAGCAGCTGTCCACTGTTCTATGGTGTGGTATGACTGAGTGCCTTTGCGGTTCAAGGTGTAGCCCTCGGCATAGTAGATATTGTGACCAAGGGTGTTGTTGGGCTGAGCCGATGCAGCATAGCTGAAGGCATAGTTCACACCGTCATAGCAGGCCACGATATTGTTTACAAACATGCTGTTGGTGAGCGTGCCGCCTCCAAAGGTCGCCGTGGCTATATTACTGCGGCTCGGTGCGGTCATCTTCACCGAGTTGTAAACCACATCCATCCACGTGCCGCTGATGATGTTCATGGCCGTGGATAGCAGGTTGCTGTTGCCGTCGTCGGCACTGACGATCATGTTGTTGGCCACTATGGCGTGGTTTGACGACGTACCGTTCACGTTGCTCACGCCCAGTCCGCCGGCACCGTGCGAGCTGTATATCTTGTTGGCCGTGATGCGCACGTTGCCATAGCACGCATACGCCAACAGCACATAGCTGCTGTTGCTCTGCACGTCATACATCTCGTTGCCTTCCACCGTCACGTTGTCCATATACTGCACTCTCACGGCGTTGTTGTACTGACCGCTGAAATAACAGCGTTCCACCACACCGCCCGTGGAGCGAATGTCGGCTGCCCGTCCGCTGATGTCAACGCCGATGCCGCCACCCACGAAGGTGCAGCCTCTGACGGTGAGGTTGTCGGCATAGCCGCTGTAGAGCATGGACGTGATGCGCATGCTGGCCGTCATAGAAGCCACGCTGTCAAGGAAACGGCAGCCCTCAAAACGGCAGTTCGCACTGTTCAGGCCCAAAGCAACCATATTGGTCAGAGCGCCGCCGCGGCGCACGAAGTCTATATTGCGGAACCTTATGTTGTCCACGTTGGCAAGGTTGACCATATACTGCGTGCCCGTCGTAGCATCGGCGTAGATAGTGGCACTCTCACCGGCGGGCTCGAACACTATGTAGTGCTGCTCTGTCAAGCCGTCCACCTCGGGCATGGCAAACGGAGGATAGCTGCCGGGAGCCAGCCGCACCACCAGCGAATCATCCACCCCGCATCGGCTCAGCGAGAAAAGGAACTCCTCTATGGTGTTGTAGTCGGCGTTCTCACCGCCTATGTTACGAACACCGTTCAGCGGACCTGCGCAGACAATAAACGACGAGAAGCTGGTGTCGTTGTACGGCTCGTGGTCACGCATGGTCAACGAGCCCGCCGTCAGCGTATCGCCAACCCAGGCCCGCAGCTCGTGATAGCCGGGAGTCAGGGTGACGCCCGTGGCCACGGTCACCGTCACCGACTCTTGACCCGCCAGTGTGCCATTCCACGTGAAACTGCCAAAGAGACTGTCGTCAATGCTGTAGCCTATCACCGCCGACGTCAATGTTTCGGCACCGAAGTTCTTCAACTCGACGTCGATATGCGACGGCTGCGTAATGATGGGCGACTCATAGTTGGGGAACACCAACGATGCCACACCGGCATCGTACTGCAACGGCTGGTTCTTGTACACATCCATCACCAGTGCCGGGCGCTTGTTGTCTATGAAACTCGACTTCTTCAGGTCCGTGTGTGTGTAGGCGTTAGCGTGGTATGTAGCCTGCAGACCCCAGTAGCCCTTGGTCTTCTTTGTGTTGGGGTTCGTCACCATCTTGATGCTCACCGCCGCCGGGTCTACGTTGCCGTCGTTGATGCTCTGCATCACGATGTCCGATCCAGCATAGTAGAACGTATCCTGGAAGTCGATCCTTATCAGTGCACCTGCCGAAGCCTCCCCTATGGTGAGCGTCGAATCCCACACCACCTGCATATAGTCCGTCGTGTAGGCCTGGTAGTCCATATCCGACGGCACCGTATAGCTGTTGGGGGCGTTCTTCAGGCGGAACTGGTAGTTGGGGCGGCTCTGCGCCGTGGTGTTGCCGGCAATGATGAAGCGCATGGAGGTCATGGCTCCGGGACCGTAGCCCGCCTGTGCCATAAACGCCGAGTCTATAACCCACTCGTGACGCGTGTCGGCAAACTGAATGAACGGTATGTCCGACGCCGTCGACGTGCCCGCCAATGCCGCAGGCACGTTCTGCGGCGCATACTCCGTGCCGCGCACGCACCAGTATTTCACCCATGTGTCAGCCGTTGCCGGATAGGTGGCCTGGTTGGCATTCACCGACGCATCCCTCACCACACAGTAGAAGCGCATCATCGTGTCGTAGCCATAGAACGGTATGCGGGCGGCAAAACGGCTGTATGTGACATTGTCGTGACCCGTATAGTTACCCGTGTAGGCCATGGGCAGCCTCACCGGCGTCAGGTCGCTGCCCACCGTGTAATACAGATAGGCCGAGTCGGTATTGATGCCCTGCGACACGTCGGTCCTCGCATCCATCACCACGCGCGCGCCACGGCTGCTCGGATGGGCGCCACCGTCGGGATAAAGCACCATGTTGATCTTCGGGTCAACCATCTGGTTCTGGCTGGCGCGGACACGTATGTTGTCTATCCACCAACCCGTACCCGTCACGTTTCCAGTCTTAGTCCTCTTCTTCAGCACGAAGCGGAATATCAGGCGGCGCTCCTCAGCAGGCACCGACGAGCTTAATATGTCGTTTATGTCGAAGCGCTCACTCTTCCAGTTGGCATTCGTCACATTGTCATTCTGCCAGTCCTCATACGAGTAGCGGTTGAACGTGGCCGTGTTTCTGAACTCCTCGCTGTAGCCCTCACGGTCGACGTTGTAGTTCTGTGCACCGGTGAGCTGAATGTACTGCGCATCGCTCTGGCCTGCCAGCTTCACATAAATCAGGCCTATCTGGCGGCCAGCGCTTGTTCCGGCGTTAATGTCCACATTGCAGATGTGGTCGAACTCAAGCGAGACATAACGCAGCGTCAGGTTCTGGCGGAAGTCGATGGTATCCGTCACAAAGACGATATCGTCATTCTTCGCCTGCACAAGCTTGATGGCGCGCGACCCACCCATGTACAAGCCGCTGGTCAGCGTCGAGCCGTTCGACGGGGTCACGCTGTAGGTGACGGCCTCGTCCTCCTCGAACCCCTGCTCGTACATAAGGTTCACCTGAGCTTGGGCGCTGAAGCCCAAAATCGCAAAAATAGCACCAAGAATAAAAAACCTGGTTTTCATATTAGTTTATGTTTATTTTTTATCAATCAGTTATTTACACAATCTTTCCCGGCAAATCACCCCTTTTTCGGGTACACTTTTGCCGATACAAATATACACAAAAAAATGGACATGACGTCCATTATTATATTAAAAATTTTTAATCAAGGTACAATATATTGTGTAGCAACATCTTACCAACACCGAACCATTAACCAGCCCTTGCTGGTCAACTTGGGGGTGGAACTTCTACGGCACCACACGGAATTGTGGCGACAGGAAATGTCCTGCAGCTACCGCTGAAACAGGGCGGCAATGCCGTGGTGAATCACTTTGTACGCTGCTCCAGTGCCTCATACATAAAGACACCGGCGGCAACACTCACGTTGAGCGACTGCACTTCGCCCACGATGGGCAGCTTGGCGCGCACATCGCTCATCCGCAGCAGTTCGGGGCTGATACCCGTCTCCTCGTTACCCATGACGAGAAGCGTGGGACGGCGGAAGTCCACCTCGCGGTAGTGGATGGCGCCCTTCTCCGTGGCGGCAACCACCTGAAAGCCATACTGCCTGGCAAGGTTGACCACCGTCTTGAGGTTCTGTTCGCGGCATACAGGCAACCGCAGCAGGGCTCCGCTGCTGGTCTTCACGGCGTCTTCGTTGATGGCGGCGCTGCCGTGATCCGGCACCACAAGGGCACTGGCACCCGTGCACTCCGCCGTTCGCGCTATAGCGCCCATGTTGCGCACGTCAGTGATGTGGTCAAGCAGCAGCACCAGGGGCACTCCGCCCTCGACCGCAGCAAGCTCTTCCATCAAGTCCACAAAGGGTTTGTAGCGCACGGCGGCAATGGTGGCCACCACTCCCTGGTGGTTGCCGGCGGCGTACTTGTTGAGCCTCTCCACCGGCACATACTGGAACGGCACGTCATGCTCCTTCATCAACGCGCGCAACTCGCCGAGCAGCGAGCTGTTCAATCCGTTCTGCATCAGCACGCGCTCCACCTGCTGACCGCTCCTGATGGCTTCCATCACCGGCCTCAGGCCGTAAACTATCTGCTGTTTGTTCATATCCACTTGGCTTTTATTGCGCGCCGGCGCGGACGGCGTTCTCGTCCGCCCTGCCGTCGACGATGGTTATCTTCCTGTCGGCCATGGTGGCCAGTTCCTCGTTGTGGGTGACGATGACGAAGGTCTGCCCCAGCTCCTTGCGCAGCTCGAAGAAGAGGCTGTGCAACTCGCGTGCATGCCTGCTGTCGAGGTTGCCGCTGGGTTCGTCGGCCAGCACCACCATAGGGTCGTTCATCAGGGCACGGGCCACGCTGACACGCTGACACTCGCCACCGCTCATGGCCGCCGGTTTATGCGTGGCGCGGTCGGCCATGTGCAGCCGTTCCAGCAGCTCCATGGCGCGCCGTCGCGCCTCCTCCTGGGGCCTGCCACCAATCAGCGCCGGTATCATCACGTTCTCCACGGCGGTGAATTCCGGCAGCAGGTGGTGCGCCTGAAAGACGAAACCTATCTGCTTGTTGCGGAATGCCGCCAGCTCTTTCTCCTTCAGCTTGGTGACGTCGGTGTCGCCGTAGCGCAGCGCGCCGCTGTCGGGGCGGTCCAGGGTGCCCAGTATCTGCAGCAGGGTGGTCTTCCCCGCCCCGCTGGCACCCACAATGCTCACCACCTCGCCCTTGTCGATGGTCAGGCTCACGTCGCGCAGCACCTGCAGCGCCCCGTAACTCTTGTTGATATTGGTAGCAGTTATCATATTTCAACGCCGTTCAGGAACACACGCTCCACCTTGTTCTCGCCGTAGGCGTAAGGCATATACTCGTAGCTGGCGATGGGCTTGGTGATGTAGAAGTTGGCCCGCTTGCCGACGGCTATGCTGCCCACCTCGTCGCTCACACCCATGGCGTAGGCCGTGTTGAGGGTTGTGGCGTTGATGGCCTCCTCGGGGGTGAGACGGTAGCGGATGCAGGCCATCGAGAGGACGAGCTGCATGTTGCCCGAGGGCGAGGTGCCGGGGTTGTAGTCCGACGCCATGGCCACGGGCAGCCCCGCCTCTATCATCCTGCGGGCCGGCGACAGCGGCAGGTTGAGGAAGAAGGCGCAGCCGGGCAGTATGGTGGGCATCGTGTCGCTACCCTTGAGGCATTCTATCTCGGCGTCGCCCATCTGCTCCAGATGGTCCACCGATATGGCGTTGTACTTCACGCCCACCTGCACGCCGCCCGAGACGGCCATCTCGTTGGCGTGTATCTTCGGACGCATGCCGTGCTTGATGCCAGCCTCCAGTATGCGGGCGGTGTCCTCGACGGTGAAGAAACCCTGGTCGCAGAAGACGTCTATGAAGTCCGCAAGCCCCTCGTCCGCCACGCGCGGTATCATCTCGTTGATGACCAAGTCCACATAATCCTCCTGGTGGCCGCGATACTCCATCGGTATACCGTGTGCGCCGAGGAAGTTCGACTTGATGGTCATGGGCGAGGTCTCCTTCAGGCGGCGTATGACGCGCAGCAGCTTAAGCTCGCTCTCCGTGGAGAGGCCGTAGCCGCTCTTGATCTCAATGGCGCCGGTACCCATGCGCATCACGTCGTCGAGGCGTTGTTTGGCCATATCGTAGAGCTCGTCTTCCGAAGCTGCGGCAGTGGCTTTGGCCGAATTGAGGATTCCCCCTCCCCTCTTGGCAATCTCCTCGTAGCTGAGCCCACGTATCTTGTCCACAAACTCATGCTCGCGCGAGTTGGCATAGACGATGTGCGTGTGCGAGTCGCAGAACGTCGGCATCACCATCCGTCCTGCGGCATCGACCACACAGTCGGCATTCACCTCCTTCAACCCGCTCATCGGCCCAAAAGCCTTTATCTTGCCGTCCTCTACGAGCAGGTAGGCATCCTTGACGGTCTCCAACTGAGCCATCTCCTTGCCCTGCTTGCGCAGCTGCGGGGTGCTCTCCACACCCACCAGTTCCTTGATATTCTTAACAAGTGTTCGCATATATCTTTGCATTTTTATATCACAAAACAGCTGCAATCTTGCGCATCTTACTCAACCTCATTGATAGCGATTTACTGCGTTTTGCCTTGATCATATCATACTCCGACTGCATACTTATCAGCGGCATCGCATCAATATCAAGCGCTTTGCCCATCAGCAATGCATATTCCACCGTCATAGGTCTTTTGCAGTTGAGCACCTCGTTGACAACAGAATACGCTATGCCGGTAACATCCGACAGTTGCCTTTGCGTGATACCACGACACTCTATTTCGTCCTTTACAACTTCGCCAGGATGTGTCGGCACAAAAGGCATCAGGTTATTCGCTATCATCTCATCTTTTTTCCCGTCAATGTGTATCATATTTGGCTAATTATAATGGTTTGACAATTCAGTTATATTACAAATAGTGGCAATTTCCTGACCAGCCACAATTTCCTCTGTAAATTCCACTCTGTATTGGTCGTTCACCCTCACCGAAGAATAACCACGCTTATCACCTTTCAGATGCTCATAATGTAAACTGCCTATCTTAGCCAGACCTGTCACGTCTTTTTGGTTTTTCATCGTATTTATCACCTTGACATAACGCACCACAATATCCGGCTGAAAACGGTGTTTCTTACTGGTTGTCCGTCCATTAACATACAACTCCTGCAGGTATTTCTTTTCAAAAATAACAATCATAACCGACTGCAAAGATACAAACTTTTTCCGAAATACTTCACAAAATAGCGAAGATTTTGTTTTTTATTGCTTCCTGAAACAATCTTCGCTATAACACCTCACCAATCTTCATCTCCCAAACATTCTCGCCGGAAGGATTTTCAATACTAACCCTACTGTCTCTTGGGTAGCCTCTAAATGTATTATTACCAGGTTTAAGCCCTTCTCCTGTAATCCAACATAGTGGTAAAAAAACAGGCTGTTTGTTTTTGGCTTTATGCTTCAACTCTCCCCAATACCAAGCATTACTATCTTCAATAAGTTCCTTCACCTCATTTTTCGTCAAAACATAAAACCTGTACTTGATTGTTCCGTCCTCGAAAACAATATGCACAAACACCCAAGGTCCAATTATCTCTTCATCCAACTTCTTACCCAGTATATTCCCATCAGTATCCGACACAAAACCTGTACCGAATGATGGTTCACTTCCAGCACTTGTTTTCACTTGCACCAACACGGTTTTATGCGTTTTCGGATGAATACATGCTATATCTACCCCCTTGTAATTAGGGTTCTCGGCGTTCAGATTAAAAGCATCCCAACCCAATTCGGTGAGTTTTAGCAATACAGCCGTCTCTCCCAACTTAGTGACCCTTGGTATGTCACCTTGTATCCTTTCAAAATCTTCCTTTTCCATACCTATAAATTATTGTTGTGCAAAGGATGGAGTTTTTTCAACTTTCACTCTTATTTCTTTTGAATCGCCATTACGACGCAATTCATCGACAAACACAGCTATGCGTTCATCCAACATATAATCATCACACCACGAAAGGTCATAAAAAACACTTCCGACTACTTTGAACCCATGATGTTCAGCCATTGGAAGCGTACCAACTCCAGACAAGAGAGCATACTCACCATTCGCAATTCCGACAGCATATATCAATTCAGGGTTGTCGTCAGCTGTAACCACATCACCTGTAAATATTCCATATCCTTCATCGGTTACAAACGTAGTAGCCACACCCGCATAAATCACTCTATGGACATTGCCCAATTCCTCAAAATCATAGCCGAAAGTATCTTCTGCAGCTTGCGAATTATGTTCTTCACGATACTTTTCATCATGATCAAAAACATACAATTCATCACACCAAAAGAGAAACTGGCCGAATGGTTTAAGGCGAAAAGAGTTGTCGCATATATACCTCATATTTAATCCCCAATCACACTTCTCCCCATACGCCATTTCATGGTAATGCTTTTCGCACAGTTCCTTCAATGATGCTTCATCAAAAGGCCTTGAAAAATCAATCTTTTCCATATAGTGTCCATTTATTTTGCAAAACTACAGAAGGCCTACGCCACAACATGACACACCGCAGGAAAATAGTGCCTCAGAAGAGCTCCTGCTGGTTGCCGTTGGTCTTGAGCTTGCCGAGGTGTTGGTAGGCGAGGGAGGTGGCTTCGCGGCCGCGGGGGGTGCGCATGAGGTAGCCCTCCTGGATGAGGTAGGGCTCGTAGACCTCCTCCACGGTGCCGGCATCCTCGCCGACGGCGGTGGCTATGGTGTTGACACCCACGGGGCCGCCCTTGAATTTGTCGATGATGGTGGTCAGTATGCGGATGTCCATGTCGTCCAATCCGTTGCGGTCCACATTGAGAGCCTGCAGGGCATAGCGGGCTATATCCAGCGTGATGGTGCCATCGCCCTTCACCTGCGCGAAGTCGCGCACGCGGCGCAACAGGCGGTTGGCTATGCGGGGAGTGCCGCGCGAGCGCCGCGCTATCTCGATGGCGCTCTCGCTGGTGATCTTCACCTGCAGCAGCGCGGCCGAGCGGTTGACGATGCGGGTAAGCGTCTCGGCGTCATAGTACTCCAGACGGCAGTTGATGCCGAAACGGGCACGCAGCGGAGCCGTGAGCATGCCGCTGCGCGTGGTGGCGCCGATGAGCGTGAAAGGCTTGAGGCCCAGCTGCACCGAGCGCGCCGCAGGGCCGCTCTCTATCATGATGTCGATACGGAAGTCCTCCATGGCGCTGTAGAGGTACTCCTCGATGACGGGCGACAGACGGTGTATCTCGTCGATGAAGAGCACGTCGTTGGCCTGCAGCGAGGTGAGCAGTCCGGCCAGGTCGCCGGGCTTGTCGAGCACCGGGCCGCTGGTGGTCTTGATGCCCACGCCGAGTTCGTTGGCGATGATATTGCTGAGGGTCGTCTTGCCGAGACCCGGAGGGCCGTAGAGCAGCACATGGTCGAGCGGCTCGCCGCGCTCCTTGGCGGCGCGCACGAAGACCTTGAGGTTCTCCACCACCTGATGCTGCCCGGCGAAGCTGTCGAACCCCGAGGGGCGCAAGGCACGCTCTATCTCTTTCTCTTTCGCGGAGACACTGCTGCTGTCGAGACTGTCGTTTCTCACTGATTCAACTGTTTATAAGGTATTCTTGACCTTCGGTTCAAGGTGCAAAGATAAGCAAAATATACGACATGGCCAAATTTTTCTCCTCACCATATAAAAAGCCCCCATTCCGGCACGCATCCCCTACGGCATTTCAACGATACTTCAACGATACATCAACGATACTTCTTCAGTGCAGCACTGAAATACTACTGAAGAACTACTGAAAAACTACTGAAGAAATGCCGAAGGGACTCCGTAGGGGGGCCGAAGAAGGGCCGAAGGGGAGGAGAAAGGGCGGAGGGGGAGCCGCGGAGGGTTGCCGTCGGAGGAGTGCTGGGGAGAGGCGGAGACGCGGCGGAGGCGCGGCGGGGATGCGGCGGGGACGCGGCATGCAGGGGGCGGGAGGGGGGACGGAGAGCCGCGGAGGGCAAGTTTTTTCGCGCGTGCGAAAATAATTTTGTATCTTTGCCTCAGCGGCCAGTGTGGCCACTATGGTATTTATTGTGTAAAAATCAAACAATTGCATCATAATATGTCACTATTGTCAATACGAAATCTGCATGCCTCGATAGGCGAACGCGAGATATTGAAAGGGATAAACCTGGAGGTGAACCGCGGCGAGGTGCACGCCATCATGGGCCCCAACGGCAACGGCAAGAGCACGCTGGCGGGTGTGGTGGCCGGCAACCCGAAGTACACGGTCACCGCCGGCGAGGTGATCTTCAAGGACAAGAACATCCTGGAGCTGCCCGTTGACCAGCGCGCCTGCGAGGGGCTGTTCCTCGGCTTCCAGTACCCGGTGGAGATTCCGGGTGTGAGCATCACCAACTTCATGCGCACGGCGGTGAACGAGCAGCGCAAGTACCACGGCCTGGACCCGCTGAGCGGCAGCGAGTTCCTGCGCCTGATGGAGGAGAAGAAGAAGGTGGTGGAGATGACCGCCAACCTGGCCAACCGCTCGGTGAACGAGGGATTCAGCGGCGGCGAGAAGAAGAAGAACGAGATTTTCCAGATGGCCATGCTCAACCCGACGCTGAGCATACTGGACGAGACGGACAGCGGCCTGGACATCGACGCGCTGCGCATAGTGGCCGGCGGCGTGAACCAGCTGCGCTCGAAGGACAACGCCACCATCGTCATCACGCACTACCAGCGCCTGCTGGACTTCATCGTGCCGGACTACGTGCATGTGCTCTACGAGGGCCGCATAGTGAAGACGGGGCCCAAGGAGCTGGCCCTGGAGCTGGAGGAGAAGGGTTACGACTGGATTAAAAAGGAGCTTGGAGAATGATTAGAAAGGATATACTGCCCGACGTGTGGACCGACGGCTGGCGCTGCGAGGCGCCGCAGCAGCGGCTCGAAGTGGGGCGCCGCGAAGAGCTGCAGCTGGTGCTATGCCACCGGCAGGACGCTCCTATGTTCATGCTGCGTGAAGGCCAGGGCTACCGCATCATGGAGGACATCGAGCACATGGCCGTAGCGATGGACGAGGGTGCCCGCCTGAAGCTCTACCGCCTGCAGGGCATGAACACTCCGGCGCGCCATCTGACGCAGCTGGACATCACCATGCAGCGCGACGCAGAGCTGGAGATGTGCACCGTGACCCTCGGCGGAGGCCACGTGAGGAACAACGTCGTGGTGCGCATGCAGGGCGAGGGATGCCGCTGCCAGGCCGACGGCCTGTACCTGATAGACCGCGAGCAGGAGTGCGACAACTACATCTTCGTGGAGCACGCCAAGCCCCACTGCACGAGCCGCGAGCTGTACAAGGGCATCATGGACGACGCCGCGCGCGCCCGCTTCAACGGCCACGTGCTGGTGCAGGACGGCGCCGCGAAGACCGAGGCCTACCAGACCAACCGCAACATACTGCTCACCGACAAGGCGCATGTGGACACACGCCCCTTCCTGGAGATATACAACGACGACGTCAAGTGCTCGCACGGCTCCACCATAGGGCAGCTCGACGAGCAGGCGATGTTCTACCTGCAGACGCGCGGCATCAGCGAACGCACAGCGGTGACGATGCTGAGCTACGCTTTCTGCGATGAGGTGATACGCGGCATAGCCATCGAAGGGCTGCGCGACACCGTGGGCGACATGGTGAAGAAGCGGCTGCACGGCGAGCTGACACCCTCGTGCGACGAGTGCTCCATACGCTGCACCACGCCCTGTAACGGCGAGGCGGCCAACTTCAGGATCGACCCGAGCAAACTGTAGCACAAAATGAAAGCGGAAAGCGGAAAGCGGAGAGTCCTGCTGCTGGTGTGCATCAGCACGGTCTTATGCTTTCTGCCTGCCGTCTTCCACCCGCTCCAGGCCCAGTGCGGCGTCAAGGTGAAGAGCGGCGACCGCGGGCGCTACCAGGAGGCCCTGGCACACTACAACAGCCGCAACTTCAGGAGCGCCGCGCAGCTGCTGCGCAAGGTGGCAGCCCGCAACCCCAAGGCCGCCGACCCGCAGTTTTGGCTCGGCATGGCGGCGGTGCACGACGGCTTCAACGCCACGGCCATACGCCGCTACTTCACGCGGTGCTTAGAGCTGTGCCCCACCTACCCCAACCCCTTGGCCCACTACTATATGGGCATGATACACTACACCGACCAGCGCTACGACGACGCCGTGGCGGAGCTGGGCGACTACTTCGCACGTGCCAACGGCAGCGACGACAAGGAGGTGAACGCCGTGTACGAGGAGGCGTCGAACTACCTCTACTGGTCGCAGTTCCTCGCCGAGGCCATGCTCAACATGGCGCCCTTCGACCCCGAGCGGCTGGCGGGTGTCAGTTCCAAGCACAACGAAGCCCTCCCATACCTCAGCCCCGACGGGCGCACGTTCTACTACCTGCGCGAGGTGCCGGTGGAACAGGAGCGCACCTTCTACCACCGCGAGCTGGAGGAGAAGCAGTGGAGGCTGTGCAGCAGCCTGTGGCAGGACAGCGCCTACAGCCGCGGCGCCGAGCTGCCGCCGCCCTTCAACAGCGGCGACCCCGAGGGCAGCGTGAGCCTGACGGCCGACGGCAACGAGCTGTACTTCTCCATCATCAGGCGCGACAAAGGCTATGCCAACAGCGACATTTACCTGGTGCGGCGCAGCGGAGGCCGCTGGCAGCAGCCCGAGGCCCTCGGGCCGCAGGTGAACGGCCAGCGCTCGTGGGAGTCGCAGCCCACGGTGAGTCCCGACGGACAGACACTGCTTTTTGCCTCCAACCGCAAAGGGGGCCACGGCGGCACCGACATCTGGCGCTGCCACCGCCTGCCCAACGGCGACTGGAGCCGCGCCGAGGCTCTGGGCGACAACATCAACACAGCCGGCAACGAGAAGATGCCCTTCCTGGCCGCCGACGGCCACACCCTCTACTTCCTCAGCGACGGGTGGCAGGGCTTCGGAGGCTACGACGTCTATTTCGCCAACCTCAACGACACCTACGGCAACCGCCCTACCAACCTGGGGCTGCCCATAAACACCGAAGGCGACGAGGTGAGCTTCGGTGTAACCCCCGACGGACGGCGCGCCTACTACGCCGGACGCCTGGAGAACTCGCGCAGCACCGACATACTGATCTTCGACCTCTACCCTGCGGCACAGCCCGATGCCATGCGCCTGCACCGCATGACGATAGGCCACGGCCCCGCCCTGCGCGACACGGTGATGATGCTCGCGGAGCAGGGAGTCAGCGTCGTCACCCTCTCCGAGGGAGGGTCGCTGCCGACCATCCTCTGCGCCAAGGCGCGCCAGATGCCGGCACGCGTAGCCCTGCAGGACAGCGTGATGCCGCTGGCCGTCAGCTTCATCAGCGGCAGCCGCCTGACGCCCGAGGGCGAACGGGTGGTTGACGCCCTGGCACAGTGGCTCACACAGCACCCGAGAGTGAACATCGGCATAGAATGCCCTAAATACACCGACGCCAAGACCGTCTACGACCGCCTGCGCGGCAAAGGGCTGCGCGCAGAACGCCTGTCCATGCGCGGCGGCACCGACATCAAGCACCCGCAAATAGTGAGACAATGAAGCCCATAGTACGCATATTCAGTTACCTCAAGCACTTCCCGTGGCATATTGGGGTAAACATATTCTTCAACCTGCTGCACATCGTGTTCAACCTGGGCTCGTATGTGATGATAGTGCCTTTCGTGGAGCTGCTTTTCGGCCTGGGCGACGTGCCGGCGGAGGAGCCGGCCTTCAGCCTGAGCCAGCAGGGGCTGACGGACTGGGCTTTCTGGCACCTGCACCAGTACCGCGACGCCCTCGGCATGTGGCAGTGCCTGCTGATCATAGCCGGAGGCTACCTGGCGTTCTCGCTGCTGAGCAACCTGTTCCGCTACCTCGCACTCTTCTTCTTCGACGCCGTGCGCAACGGCCTCATTGAGCGCCTGCGCAACGACCTCTACCACCGCATCACCATACTGCCAGTGGGCTACTTCAACCGCCAGCGGCGCGGCGACCTCATAAGCCGCATGTCAAACGACCTGGCGGACATTGAGTGGAGCATCGTGTGCACACTGCAGATGCTCGTCATCAGCCCCATAAACGTCATCGTGTTCAGCGCCACGCTCATCTTCATCTCGTGGCGTCTGTTTGTGCTGTTCCTCGTGGTACTGCCGGGAGGCGTGTGGCTCATCTCCAAGATTGGCAAGAGTCTCAAGATAAACTCGCAGCGCGGGCAGACACGGCTCGGACAGCTGTTTGCCGTGCTTGAGGAGTCGCTGGCAGGGCTGCGCGCCGTCAAAGCCTTCGGCCACGAGGACGGCATGGCGCAACGCTTCGAGCAGGCCAATGCAGACTACACGCGTACCATGGTCAAGGTGGCGCGGAGACGCGAGGTGTCGTCGCCGCTGTCCGAAATCCTCGGCACGCTGGCGCTGGTCATCATCCTCATCGTGGGCGGTTCGTGGGTCATCGGAAGCCATATCGAGCCCTCGGTGTTCATCCTGTTCGTCATCATCTTCGCCAGGCTCATACCGCCCATACAGGCAGTGGTGAGGGCATACAACAGCATACAGAAAGGCTCCGCCTCGGCGGCGCGCTTCATCGAGGTGCTCGACGCCGACGAAATGATTGTGGAGAAACCCGGCGCCACAGTGCTGCCAGGGTTCAGCAGCGGCATAGAGTTCCGCGACACGGGCTTCCATTTCGCCGACGGAATCCCCATACTGCAACACATAGACCTGCGCATAGAAAAAGGGCAGACGGTGGCGATAGTGGGACCCTCCGGGGCCGGCAAGAGCACTCTGGTGGACTTGCTGCCACGCTTCCAGGACATCACCTCGGGCGACATCATCGTTGACGGGTTCAGCCTGCGCGACCTCAACATCGACAGCCTGCGGCGCCAGTTCGCCATCGTGAGCCAGAGCTGCATACTGTTCAACGACAGCGTGGCCAACAACATAGCTTTCGGCTCGGCGCAATATGACATCGAAGCCATCAAGAATGCCGCGCGGGTGGCCAACGCAGCCGAGTTTATAGAGGCGCTGCCGCAAGGCTACGACACCCCCGTTGGCGACCGCGGCATCACCCTCTCCGGCGGCCAGCGGCAGCGGCTCTCCATAGCACGCGCCGTGCTGCGCGACGCCCCCATCCTCATCCTTGACGAAGCAACATCGGCGCTGGACTCTGAATCGGAGCAGGCGGTGCAGCAGGGCCTCGACGGACTGATGCAGGGACGCACATGCATAGTGATAGCCCACAGGCTCTCCACCATACGCCATGCCGACCTCATCGTGGTGCTCGAAAAAGGACATATAGTACAACGCGGCACACACGACCAACTGCTGGCCCAGGAAGGGCTCTACAAGAAACTTGTCGACATGCAAAGCTTTGCCTAAGAGGGCTAAAAACAAGCCTCTTATAAATATTATTTTGCCATATCGGAAAATGTTAGTACCTTTGCACCCGCTTTGGGAGTATAGCTCAGCTGGTTCAGAGCGCCTGCCTTACAAGCAGGAGGTCACTGGTTCGATCCCTGTTACTCCCACCGCAAGGCCCTCACCGCGAGGGCTTTTTTGCATTATTTAAGAATATAATTCATTGCAGTATGGTGGAATAGTTGTACTTTTGCATCTTGAAAAAACAAAAGGAAAATAATGTATAACCCTAAAAAACAGTAAAATGAAGAAAGTTTTATCATTCGTTGGCTGCGCCCTCTTTGTCGCCGCCATGACCGTTTCCTGCGGTAACAAGAACCAGGCCGCTGCCGACAGCATCGCCGAAGACACCATCCTGACCGAGGCCGTCGAGGAGATTGCCACCCCCGCTGAGGGTGAGGCTGACAACAGCGCCATGCTTGCCGCCGCCGCCGAGGCCGGCCAGAAAATCTGCGAGTGCACCAAGGGTGACGCCGCCAGCATCGAGAGCTGCATGACCAGCGTCCTTGAAGCCGGTTACGCCCAGTACAGCGGCAACGAGGAGTTCGCCGCCGCCGTGCGCGCCGAGATCGAGAACTGCGTCAAGGAGAAGGCCACCGCCGCCGCCAAGGATGCCGCCCAGAAGGGTGTCAAGGCCGGTGCCAACGCCATCGCCAACCAGCTCAAGAAGTAAGTTGTCATCAACAAAAAAGGCAGGCTCCTTTGCAGGACCTGCCTTTTTTTATACCCCAAAACCATGAAGAAGCTGTCATTACCTATACTTGTCGCCGCCACACTGCTCGCCGCCTGCCACAACGACCGGCAGCCCGACGGCATCCTCGACCACCAGCAGATGGTTGACTTCCTCACCGATGCATACATCATCGAGGGCTATTGCGCCATAGAGACGCGATATAACTTTGACTCACTGACGCCGGAGATGCTCTACGCCTACGACGATATCCTCGCCGAACAGGGCATCACGCGCGAACAAGTGGAGGCGAGCCTCGTATACTATGCCAACCACCCAGACAAATACCTCAGCATACACGAAGACGTGGCTGCTGCATTGAACGAGGAAAAAGACTCAGTCCCTATTGATTTTTAACCCGCCGAACGACACCTTGACGTTCCTTACGCGGGCAGCATCGATGCTTATGGGCGTGCCTGCCGTCTGCGCGAGGAACCATTGCTTGTAGTCGAACATCCTGCCGGAGCAACGGACGGTCAGCCGACCTTCCCGCACATCATAGAACAGCACTTCGGTGGTGAACTCCAGCGGCCACCAGTCGGCGCGCACGGTGCCGTCTGGCATGTGCAGGTCAAACATCACCGAATCATTGCTATAGTAGAACAGATTGCCGCACTTTTCATCTCCGCCGAGCGACAAGGGTATAGTGTATGACCCGGCGGGCGTGACGACAGTACTGACATTCATGACCCCTGTGTGGGTACCAATCTCGTTGAGAACCTTCAGCTCTATGCGTGGATATGTGGAGTCAGGCATGTTTGCCTCGATATATATCCACTCAAAGTGGTTGGTCGTCGTGTCACGCACAATGCGGGTGGTGTACGATGTAGTCTTCCACTCCTTGACGGTAGAGCTGTCGTAGAACACCACCTGTATGGTATCGGGGAGGATTTCCAAGGCCGTCGAATCGTCGTTGTACCTGTTGTATGTCGTGTCAGGTGGCGGTGGGACCACCTCCACTTCCGGCATTTCCTTGCGGCAAGCCGAAAAGACCATGCTGGCCACACATGCGGCCAACACCACGAACCCCAATATCCTTGCGTACTTCTTCATAAAGCCTTGCGCTTTTTATAGGGTTATAACGCCATTATGCGACATTTATTGTGCCGCTGCATTATTTTTTACTATCGGCGAGTGTGCCAGCCACTTGCCGTCACGTTTACGTAGTTCAAGAGTATCTGTAAAATCCTTAATCGGTGTAGTCTTATGGTATCTTACAGTGGCAACAGTATCTGATATGACTTTTATTTTTGTTATTTCAATTTTCGCAGGATAATCGGATGCTATATAAGCACTATCAACAAGTCCCAACAAGGTTTCTGCAACCCGCAAGGTTGTTTCTTTTGTTTCATCTGTACAGTACAAACCTGCCTTTTTTACATCATAATGCGCAGCAGCAATACTATATTCATATGCGGCCTCTCTTATTTCCTTTTTTTCCGTATTGCAAGACACGAAAATAAGGAGCATGCAAATAACACAAATCTCTTTCATATTATACAATACAAAGAAAGAGGTGCTTCTGAGAAGCACCTCTTTCTCTTACACTCATAGAGTTATTGTTTCTTTACGCCTCTTGTAGACTTAACAGTCTTGGTGCCATCGTTGTTGGAAGTAACGACAGGCTCTTCAGCCTTAGTCTCTTCAACCTTTTTGGTACCACGGGTGGAGGTCACAGTCTTCGTACCATCATTGTTGTTTACAACAACGGGTTCAGACTTCTTCTCTTCCTTCTTTGCAACAGCCTTCTTGGCGGGAGCAGCGGTCTCTTCGGCGACGGCAACGGTGGTGCTGTCAGCGACCTCTTCCTCAACCATCTCCTCAACCACTGTCTCGGCGGGCATGGTGTCGATAGTCTCCTCGGCGGCTTTCTTATTGTTGCAAGCAACGGTCAGGGCCATAGCGGCCACAGCAAGAGCAAAAACTTTAATTTTCATAGCCTAAAAGTCTTTTTTCTTTTGATAAACTTATTGAGCAATATCAAATTTAGCGTTGGTAAGAGTGGCAGAAAGAGAATGCTGGACACCGTCAGCAACAGCGCTAGCAGCAATACTGGCATTGATAGTGGCAGAGATGGTCTTGCCGTTCATGTCAAAAGCAGTCACATTGATAGAACCATCATTGGCGGGGGTGTCATACTCCACATCGTTGGCATCCCAATACTTGACATAGTTCTGATTGTCGGCAAAGCCATAAGTGCCAACCTGCATACCACAACGGAACTGCATGTAAGCAGGCTCTGTAGCGGTCTTATAGACATCAAAGTAGCCCATATAGTCCATTGCCACATCGCTGGTCCAGGTGGTCTCATCAAAAGTCACGCTGATAGCGGGAGTCGGGGTGGTGGTAGTGGTCTCTTCGTCTTTTTTGCAAGCCGTGAACAGCATGGCACCGGCGAGCAGGGCGACGCCCATCATTTTGAACATGTTTTTCATTGTTTTTTAATGTTTTATAGGTTAATACTTTCTTTCAAACTTTCTGCAAAAATACACCTTTTTTCTGACATGCAAGAAAAATTCCGCCTTTTTAATATTTTTTATACTTTCTTTCACTTTGCTGCCTTGACGTCCAGCGCGTCGCGCAGGCCGTTGGCCAGCAGCATAAAGGCCAGCACTATCAGCATTATGGCGGCGCCTGGGAGCAAGGCCAGATATGCGCTGTCGAGCAGCAGGTAGCCGTAGTAGTCCTTCACCATCATGCCCCACGAAGGCATGGGGGGCTGCACGCCGATGCCGAGGAAGCTGAGGCCCGCCTCCAGCAGTATGGCGCTGGCGAAGTTGCTCGCCGCCACCACCACCACAGCTCCAACTATGTTGGGCAATATATGCCTGAATATCGTGCGTAAGGTGCTGTAGCCCAGCGCGCGCGTAGCCTCCACGTACTCCTTCTCCTTGATGCTCAGCACCTCGCCGCGCACCACACGCGCAATGTCCACCCACATCGTCAGGCCCACAGCCACAAATATCTGCCAGAAACCCTTGCCGAGGGCGAAGGTGATGGCAATGACCAGCAGCACCGTGGGTATGGACCACACCACATTGATAAGCCACATAATCAGGTTGTCCACCCATCCGCCGCGATAGGCCGCCAAAGCGCCGAGGGTGATGCCCACCAGCAGCGCTATGATGATGGCTATGAAGCCCACCGACAGGCTCACGCGCGAACCTATCATCAGCATGCTCAGCACGTCGCGCCCGTAGGGGTCTGTGCCGAGCACAAAGGTGCGCTCGCGCACCGTGGTGCCGGCAGCTGCCACCGTCAGCGGCGCCCCGGCCAGAGGCTCGGCATACAGGCTGTCGCCCTGCCGGCTGCATGACTTTATGGGTATGGCCGTGTAGGGCAGCGGCGTCCCCTTGAACATGTTGCGCCGCAGCGGCACCGTGTCGCCCACGCAGAGGAACGTGGCCTTGGAGCCCGGCTTCAGCGTTGCCAGCTCCAGGTACTGCTGGTTGCAGTAGGGCGTTGGGTCGGGCGTGATGAGGTAGCCGAGGATGGCCACCACGGCGAAGAAGCCTATCACCACGAGACTCGCCACCGACAGCGGGTTGCGGCGGAAGCGCAGCCACACCATCCTGTCCAGCGACCCCGTGGCCGTCCCCTTCTTCTTCCCTATGAGCGACAGCAGCGTCATACTACATAAAACCCAGTTCCACCTTGATGTCGTCGGGTATCATATCCATGCTCCATGGCGGGTCGAAGGTCAGCTCCACGTCGACGCTCTTCACGCCGTTGATGTAGCCCACCATCTGCTTCACCTCCTGGTACATA
Source organism: Bacteroidales bacterium (assembly GCA_017522105.1). Classification (GTDB taxonomy): domain Bacteria; phylum Bacteroidota; class Bacteroidia; order Bacteroidales; family P3; genus Colimorpha. The sequence goes on from JAFXAA010000017.1 coordinate 73,203, forward strand.
TACTCTGCCTCGGGGCAGTCGGGCGCCGTCATGGTCATCAGTATCTTCACGTTCAGCTCGTCGTCCACATCCACCTTGTATATCAGCCCCAGGTCGTAGATATTCACCGGTATCTCGGGGTCATAGACATTCTTCAGGCAGTTGACCACAGCGCTCTTTATCGTCTCTTGTGTCGGTTCCATGTTACTTCTTCATTGAGAATGCCAGGGCATACATCTTCATCTGCTTCACCATGGAGGTGAGGCCGTTGGAGCGCGTCGGCGAGAGGTGCTCCTTGAGGCCTATGGCGTCGATGAACGCCAGGTCGGCGTCGAGGATCTCCTGCGGCGTGTGGCCGTCGAAGGCGCGAATGAGCAGCGTGATGATGCCGCGCGTGATGACGGCGTCGCTGTCGGCGCGGAAGCGCAGCACGCCGTCCTCAAACGAGCAGCTGAGCCACACGCGGCTCTGGCACCCCTTGATGAGGTTCTGCTCCGTCTTGTCCTTCTCCTCGATGGCAGGGCACTCCCTGCCGAGGTCTATCAGGTAGGCGTACTTGTCCAGCCACTCGTCGAAAACAGCGAACTCGTCGATAATCTGTTGTTCTGTCTCTTGTATAGTCATGTCTGATATTTTGTAGATTACTTGGAGTTCAAGGAGTTCAGGGAGTTCAAGGAGTTCAGGACGATACTGCCTATACGGTACACTTGTCTTGAACTCCCTGAACTACTTGAACTACCCATTCCTTCCGAACTCCTTGTCGTCATTATTTAGGTGCTTTGTAGATCAGGTATGCGGCGGCGACGCCGAAGAGCAGCTGCGGCAGCAGCACCGCCATGAAGGGCGAGAGGTTGCCGTTGATGGCAAACACCGTGGTAATCTTCATGAACACTATGAAGGCGAAGGCTATGGTGATGCCTATGGCCAGGTGCACGCCAATGCCGCCACGGCTCTTGCGCGCCGCTATGGCCACGCCGATGAAGGTCATCACGATGATGGCCAGGGGGTTGAGAATCCTCTGCCACAGTTCAATCTTAGCTTCCTTGACGATGCCCGTGCCACGGGCCGACTCGCGCTGTATGTGGCGCACCAGGGCCGGGGTGTTCATGGTCGTTATGTCCTTCGACAGCAGGTCGAAGTCCTCCGGCATCAGCCCCATGTCCATGTGCTCCCCGTCGCTGTAGGCCACCTCCTCGTTGCCGTCGGGCAGCACCTTGCGCGTAACGAAGCCGTAGCCTATCCAGTCGCCCGCCGCCGTGTCGTACTTCAAGATGTCCGACGTCTCGCGCAACAGCAGGCGCCCGTCGTCGTCAAACACGTCGCGCTGGAAGCGCGAGGCATAGGTCTGCACCACGTCGTAGCTCTCGGCATACACCTGCACGCCGCGCTCCGACTGGAAGTGTATGTTGTTGTAGTAGTTGGTGGTGTGCGACTTGACATACTTGTCCTCGAACTCCAGCAGGCTGCGGTTGGAGAGCGGGATGACGAAGTTGCCCAACAGCAGAACTATCAGCGCCACGATGACCGACCCGTACATATAGGGTCTTAGCATGCGGCGGTAGCTGATGCCCGAGCCCAGGATGGCAATCACCTCCGTGTTGCCCGCCATCTTGGAGGTGAAGAACAGCACCGAGATGAAGATGAACAGCGGGCTGTAGAGGTTCACAAAGCCCGGTATGAAGTTGCCGTAGTAGTCGAAGAGCACCTGCCAGAAGGTGGCGTGGTGGCTGATGAAGCGGTCCAGCTTCTCGCTGACGTCGAAGGTGATGATGATGACAATAATCAAGGCCAAGGCCATCAGGAAGGTCTTGATGTACTTCGCCAAGATGTATTTGTCCAATCTCTTCAGCATTGTCCGCAGAGGAGGTCGGGTAGTTCAAGGAGTTCAAGGAGTTCAGGACAATACCGCCCATACGGCACCCCTGTCTTGAACTCCTTGAACTCCCCGGACTCCTTGCACTCCATTTCTTACAGCAGCATCTTCTGGAAGCCCGTGAGGCACTCCAGGACGTTGGTCTTCACGTGGATGAACTCGTCGATGCCATAGCCCTTGTAGGTCTCCACCATCTCCTTGGGGAAGCCTGCGAGCACGAGGCTCTTCACCTTGCCCTTGAGGGCCTTGCACACCGGCTCGGTGAGTTCGGCGTACTCGTCGTCGCTGGAGCAGAGCACCACGACGTCCGCGCCGCTCTCCAGGGCTGCCTTGGCGCCCTCGTCGGGGGTGGCGAAGCCCGGGTTGTCAATGATTTCATAGCCTGCCACGCCGAAGAAGTTGGTGGCGAAGCCCGCGCGGGCCTTGCGCATGGCCAGGTTGCCGTAGGTCAGCAGGAACACCTTGGGGCGGCGTGCGCTGCGTTCGGTCTGCATGCGCAGCTCCTCGAAGGCCTCGGCGCCGCGGTAGGGTTTCAGGGTGCGCACCTCGTCGCCCTGCTTGCAGCAGCAGCAACAGTGCTTGCCGCCGTCCTGCACCTTCTCGCCCATCTTCTCCTGCAGGTTGGGGTACTGGTTGGTGCCCAGGATGGTGGTCTTGCGGGTGGCAATATCGAGGTCGCGCTGGCGCGCTGTGGCCTCCACCTCGTCCTGCACCAGCCCGGCGCGGAGGGCCTTGCACATGCCGCCGGCCTCTTCGACCTTGAGGAAGTGCTCCCATGCGCCCTTGGCGATCTCGTCGGTGAGGTTCTCTATATAATAGCTGCCGGCGGCGGGGTCCACAATCTTGTCCATGTAGGACTCCTCCTTGAGCAGCAGCTGCTGGTTGCGGGCTATGCGGTAGCCGAAGTCGTCGGCCTCCTTGTAGGCGTTGTCGAAAGGCAGCACCGAGATGCTGTCGGCACCGGCCACGGCGCTCGACATGGCCTCGGTGGTGGAGCGCAGCATGTTCACATAGGGGTCGTAGACCGACTGGTTCCAGCTGCTGGTGGTGGCGTTGATGAACAGCTTGTAGGCGCAGTCGCACTCGGGCTTGTACTGCTCCACGATCTTGCTCCACAGCAGGCGTGCGGCGCGAATTTTGGCAATCTCCATGAAATAGGTGCTGCCGACGCCCACGCTCAGCTGCAGACGGCTGGCCACGCGGTGGGCCTTGCAGCCGAGGTCGGTCAGGCGGCTCACCAGCTCGTTGGCGGCGGCCAGGCCGAAGCCCAGCTCCTGCACGATGTTGGAGCCGCTGTTGTGCAACAGCTGTGCGTTGACGGTGAGCACGCGGAACTTGGGCAGCGCCTCGTGGGCATAGTCCACCAGCTCCTTGGCCATCTGGAGGTCGCCCTCCTCGCCGCGGTGGAACTTGCCGTGCTTCAGGGCGAAGCGGAACATGTCGAAGTCCGTGGAGCCCTGCAGCTTCGAGCAGTCGAAGCCGTGGCCCTTGGCATACTCCACATAGAGCTTCAGCAGCCCGAGGTAATCCTGCGAGCACATGAAGTTGATGCTCACGGCGTCGATGTAGATGCCCTTGAGGAGCACCTCAAGGTCGGCCACGCTCTTCACCTCCTTGGCGCAGAGGCCGAGGCTCGTGGCGCCGCGCTGCACGGCGTCGAGGGCGATGCGGTTGGCCTCGGCGAGGTTGTGCACACGGATGTCCTGGCGCACCTCCCACACATTGTCCGCCACATGCTTGCCGCGGGTGAAGGGCTTCTCGCCGGGGTTGGCATCCAGATACTCAAGACCTTCGAGGTTCTCGGCGCGATAGTAGGGCCTCACCTTGAAACCCTCTATCGTTTTCCACACGAGTTTCTTCTCGTAGTCGGCACCTTTGAGGTCCTTATTGATAACCTCCTCCCATTTCTCGGTCGGAACGGGCGGGAATTCGCTAAACAACTTGTTGTCTTCCATTATCTTGTATCGTTTTTGTTTGCTTGTCAACAGACTGCAAATATACAAAAAAATACAATAACAGCAAAAAAATAACAGCACCGCGACAGAACAGGGCCAAAACAGAGCCCCGGTGCGTCCCCGTCCGCCACCCCTCCCCTACGGCCCCCCACCGGAGTCCCTACGGCATTTCTTCAGTAGTTCTTCAGTAGTTCTTCAGTAGTATTTCAGTGTTTGACTGAAGAACTACTGAAGAAGTGCCGTCGCGGAGGCGGCGGAACTACGCCCCTCGGCGGAAGAAGTGCCGTCGCGAAGGCGACGGAACCGTGGGGCACGGCGGAAGGCGATGTGGAGAAAATTTTTGACACGGATGGAAAAAAATGTGTATTTTTGCACCGCAAAACGACCCCCCGGCATGGGCCAAGAACCATTCATAGTATACAAAGCTTCGGCAGGCAGCGGCAAGACCCACACCCTTGTCCGCGAGTACATCAAGATGGCCTTCTCGCTCGGCGAGGGGCGCCTCGGCGAGGCGCTGCGCTCCATCCTGGCCATCACCTTCACCAACAAGGCGGCGGCGGAGATGAAAGACCGCATTCTCGACGAACTGCGCCAGATGGCTTCGGCCCCTGCCGACGCCGACAGCGGCACCATGGGCGGCGACCTGCTGCGCGAGCTGGCGCCGCGGGTGGACGCCCAGGGGCTGCAACGCATGGCGGAGAAGATGTACCAGACCATCCTGCACCGCTACAGCGACCTGTCCGTCAGCACCATCGACAGTTTCACACACCGCCTCGTGCGCACCTTCGCCCACGACTTCGGGCAGCCGATGAACTTCGACGTCACCCTCGACGCCAAGGAGCTCACCGCCCAGGCCGTGGCACAGCTCATGTCGCTGGCCGGCACCGAGGGCCACGAGGAGCTCACCGAGGTGCTCAAGGACTTTGCCGACAGCGAGATGGAGAGCGAGGACACGAGCAACAGCTACGACATAGAACACAAGCTGACCAAGATGGCCAAGGAGCTCTTCAAAGAGGACATCGGCACGCACCTCAAGCAGCTCGCCGGGCTGAAGCTGAGCGACTACCGCGATATCCGCAACGACTACTGCCAGAGCCAGAGCAAGGCCGAGGAGGCGCTGCGGCGCTGCGGCGCCGACGCCCTCGGGGCGCTGCACGGGGCCAGCCTCGACAGCGGCGTCTGCTTCCAGGGCGCCAAAGGGTTCTACGGCTGGTTTGCCAAACTGGCCGACGGCAAGACCGACGAGCCGGGCAAGTATGCGACGGCGAGCATGACCGACGGCAAGCTCTGCGGCGCCAAGGCCACACCGGGCCAGCAGGCAGCCATGGAAGCCCTGGCGCCGAGCCTGCGCGCATACTACGGCGAGGCCCTCGGCCTCCTGGCGCAGCGCAACACCTACATAGCCCTGCGGCGCGACATATACTCCGTGGCACTGCTCGGCGAGCTGGACCGCCAGATGCACCTCTACACCCGCGAGAACGACATGGTGCACCTGAGCGACTTCAACCGCATGATCAACGAGCGCGTGGAGGACGAGGACAACCCGGCGCCGTTCATCTTCGAGCGCATAGGCAACCGCTACCGCCACTTCCTCATCGACGAGTTCCAGGACACCTCCATCATGCAGTGGCACAACATGGTGCCGCTCATGGAGAACGGCGTCAGCCAGGGGCAGGAGTCGCTGGTGGTGGGCGACGGCAAGCAGAGCATCTACCGCTTCCGCCAGGGCGACGTGGCGCAATTCGTGCGCCTGCCGCGCGTGGAAGGCATGCGCCACCACGGCCACACCCTCGGCATGGGCGGCAACAGCGCGGTGCGCAACATAGACACCAACCGCCGCAGCTTCGGCTCCATCATAGACTTCAACAACAAGCTGTTCAGCTTCCTGGCCCGCGATGTGTACACGGACAACCCCATGGTGCAGGACATATACATAGGGCACGGCGCCGACGGCGCCCTGAACGCCAAAGGGCATGAGGAACTCCTGCAGAAGAAGCACAAGAAGGAGGAGGGCTACGTGGAGCTGGACATCGTGAGCAAGGGGGAGTCCGAAGAGGGAGGCTTCAAGGACGTCGAGGAGGCCATCTTCGACCGTGTGGGCGCCACAATAACGGCCATGCACGACGAGCGCGGCTACACGTACCACGACATCGTGGTGCTGACGCGCACCAACAACGAGCTGGCGACGCTGAGCGAGTACCTGTCGGCGCACTACCCCGCCGTGAGGCAGACCTCCACAGAGTCGTTCTACCTCAGCAAGAGCCACGCCGTGATGGCCATCATGGCGACGCTGCGCCTGGTGGTGAACCGCGACGACCGCGTGGCGCAGACCGAACTGAAGGCACGCCTCGACGCCCTGGGCCTCGGCGGCGAGCCCGACATAGACCTGCTGGCATCGATGAACCTCTACGACTGCTGCGAGGAGATTGTGCGCGAGCTGCACCTCGACGGCATAGACACCCTCTACGTGGCGTCGCTGCTCAACCGGGCGGCGGCCTTCGCGGCGCGCCACAAGCAGGAGCCGGGGCAGTTTGTGGAATGGTTCGACGAGCAGTCGAAACTGTCGGCGGCGGCCTCGGAGGACATTGACGCCGTGCGCCTGCTCACCATCCACAAAGCCAAGGGCTTGGACGGCAACGTGGTCATCTGCCCCATGTTCTTCTACCGCCAGCACGCGGCCAAGCTGTGGGTGGAGCTGGAAAACAGCCTGGGCAACAGCGGCAAACGGCTGCCGACGACGATGGTGACGCTCACGGCCGACAAGAAGACCATCTTCGAGAACAAGCAACACACCGAGCAGCTGATGGACGAGGTGGACCAGCTGAACACCATGTATGTGGCCTTCACGCGCGCCCGCCAGCAGATGTACATCTTCTGTCCCGACATTGGCGACGTCAAGAACCCGCCGGAGCACGACCGCCGCGCCCCCACCCTGCTCAAGGCGTTCGCTCCCGAAGGCTACCGCAGCGGCGACAGCACCATGAAAAAGGTGGCCGACAAAGAGAAGGAAGGCAAGAAAGTGGTGACGCTGACGCAGCTATCGTTTGCCGACTGGAGCCAGCGCGTGAGCATCGCCTCGCCCTCGGAGAAGGCCCTCACCTCACTGCTCGAAGACCGGCGGCGCTTCGGCATCTACGCCCACGACCTGCTGGCCGCGGTGCGCCACGCCGACGACGTGGAGGGGGCCGTGGAGCGGCTGGCGGCAGACCGCAGCCTCGGCGACGACGAGCGCGAGGCGCTGGCGGCGCTGGCACGCCGTGCCGTCAGCGACCCGCAGACAGCACGCTTTTTCGACCCGCGCTACGAGGCCAAGAACGAATGCAGCCTGATGGCCGCCGGCGTTACCTTCAGGCCTGACCGCGTGGTGGTGACGCCCACGGAGACCTGGGTGGTGGACTTCAAGACCGGCGCACCGGAGAAGGAGCACAACACACAGGTGCTCAACTACTGCGCCCTGCTGCGCAACATGGGCTACCCGCAGGTGAGCGGATATCTGATGTACCTGACGCCCGAAATCAGCGTCGTAGCATGCCGATAGGACGGGCCGCCGGCAGCGCCGCTGCAACATCCTCCGACGGCGCGCGGCACCGGAAAAGAGAAAAATTAACATTTTTTTGTTGGTAATTCAGATTTTTTTTGTAATTTAGCACCCTGAAAGAAGGCCTGCAAAAAGGCAAAAAATGCGAATAAACAACTAAAAAATAATAATATGGAAGCCAAGAAAACCCCGAAGGCCGACCTTGAAAACCGCCGCGGACTCTATCTGGAGATAGGCCTGGTGGTGATTATGGGCATAGCCTTGGCAGCTTTTGAAATGAAGAGCTACGACCAGGAGCAGATTGAGGTGGTACAGCGCACCGCCGAGAACGAGGTGGAGGATGTCATCATCCAGACACAGCAGGAAGAGCTACCCCCACCCCCACCCCCCGAGCAGCCCGAGGTGACCACTGAACTGAACGTCATCGAGGACGACGCGGAGTCTGAGAACGAGGTGGATATGAGCTCGTTCCAGCGTCAGGAAGAGGCCACGAACATCGAGATTACCCCCGTCAAGATTGAGGAGGAAGAGGAAGAGGACGAGCAGGAGATCTTCCAGGTTGTGGAGAACGACCCCGAGTTTCCCGGCGGCGTGGATGCCATGTACAAGTACCTGGCCCAGAACATCAAATACCCGCAGCTGGCCCGCGAGAACAACATCACAGGCCGTGTGTTCGTCACCTTCGTTGTAGAGAAGGACGGCTCGGTGACCAATGTGCGCGTGCTGCGTGACATCGGAGGCGGATGCGGCCAGGAAGCTGTGCGCATCGTGAAGGCCATGCCCAAGTGGACGCCCGGCAAACAGCGCGGCAAGGCTGTGCGCGTGCAGTACAACCTCCCCGTCAACTTCTCGCTGCGTTGATTAGCGTAAACAACCTGTCGGTGCAGTTCACAGGCACCGACCTCTTCAGCGGCGTCACTTTCAACATAGGCGACCGCGACAGAATAGGACTTGTCGGCATGAACGGTGCCGGCAAGTCCACTTTATTGAAGATACTCTGCGGATGGCAGGAGCCAGAGAGCGGCACCATAGTAGTGGCCACAGGCCAGACCGTGGGCTACCTGCCGCAGGAGATGGTGCCCGACGCCATAGGCACCGTGCTGGAAGAGGCCCTGACGGCCTTCAGCGCCATAGACGACCTGGAGCGCGAGCAGGAACGCCTGACGGCAGAGATAGCCGACCGCACGGACTACGAGAGCGCGGAGTACACACGCCTCATAGAGCGGCACAACGAGGTGACGGAACACCTGGCCCTGCTCGGCGGTGCACGCCGCCAGGAGCAGGCCGAGAAAGTGCTGCTGGGCCTGGGGTTCCGCCATGCGGACTTCGACCGCCCGGTGGCGGTGTTCAGCGGCGGGTGGCAGATGCGCGTGGAGCTGGCCAAGCTGCTCCTGAAGCACCCCGACTTCCTGCTCCTCGACGAGCCCACCAACCACCTGGACATTGTCTCCATACAGTGGCTGGAGAACTACCTCGCCACCTACAGCGGCGCCGTGGTGCTCGTCAGCCACGACCGCACCTTCCTCGACAACATCACCAAGCGTACCATAGAGATTACCGCCGGCCGCATATACGACTACAAATGCCCCTACTCGGAGTATGTGGTGCAGATGCAGGAGCGCCGTGCCAGCCAGATGGCACAGCTCACCAACCAGCAACGACAGGTGGCTCAGATAGAGGCCTTCATAGAAAGGTTCCGCTACAAGGCCACCAAGGCCAAGCAGGTGCAGAGCCGCGTAAAAATGCTGGAGCGCATGGAGAAGATCAGCGTCGACGAGGTGAGCACCGAAAGCATACACTTCACCTTCCCCCCCGCGCCGCACAGCGGCAAGATAGTGGTGGAGGCCAAAGGCTTGGGCAAAGCCTACGGCGACAACCAGGTGTTCGACGGTGTGGACCTGCTGCTGACGGCCGGCAAGAAGGTGGCATTTGTGGGCCGCAACGGCGAGGGCAAGTCGACCATGGCAAAGATTATTGTGGGCGACATCAACGACTACACCGGCAGCATAAAGCTGGGCGCCGGCGTGCAGATTGGCTACTACGCGCAGAACCAGGCCGCCATGCTCAACCTCGACAAGACGGTCTTCGAGACCATCGACGACATTGCCCAGAGCGACATCAGACCCAAGATACGCAACATACTGGGCAGCTTCCTCTTCGGCGACGACGACATAGACAAGAAGGTCAAGGTGCTCAGCGGCGGCGAGAAAGCCCGCCTGGCACTGGCCAAGCTGCTGCTAACGCCAAGCAACCTGCTCATACTCGACGAACCCACCAACCATCTGGACATGAACAGCAAGGACATCCTCAAGAACGCCCTGCTGCAATACACAGGCACCTTGATTGTGGTGAGCCACGACCGCGACTTCCTCAGCGGTCTGACAGACGAGCTGTATGAGTTCCGCGACGGCGCCGTACACGAGTTCAAGGGCGACATCATGGAGTTCCTCGACGCCGCAAAGGAGGAGAGCACGGCCGCAAAGGCCAGCACGCCAAGCAAGGTCAGCACACCAAGTTCCTCAAAGCAGGCCTACGAGCAGAGCAAGGAACGCGAACGCGAACGCCGCAAGCTGCAGAACGCCGTCAAACAGAAGGAGCAGGAGATAGAGGCCCTGGAGGCCGAGATTGCCGCCAAGGACGCCATCCTCGCCACCGGCGAGGCGCAGAGCCAACAGTTCTACAAGGAATACCAGTCGATGAAAGACCTGCTTGAGCAGAAGATGCAAGAGTGGGAAGACGCGGTAATAGCCGCAGAACAATAGTACAAACGACCCGGCGAGGGTCGTTTTCTTTTATACAGCCTCACCTGCGGCGTGGCCGGTGCTGAAGGCTATCTGCAGGTTGTAGCCACCGGTGTCGGCATCGAGGTCCAACAATTCTCCGACGATGTACAGACCTTTGACGATACGGCTCTCCATGGTCTTGGGATTGACCTCCGCCAGCGAGACGCCGCCCTGCGTCACCACGGCCTCGTTGAAGTCGTGCGTGCCGGTGATGGTGAACCTGACGCCTTTGAGCCAGTCGCGCAGACGGCGACGCTCGGCTCCGGTAATCTGGTGCAGACGCTTGTAGTATTCAATGTGCAGCTGCTGGAGCGCCAGCGGTATAAGTTCGGCGGGGAGCCACAGGCGCAGGGCGTCGTTGAACACCCTGGTGCCGCTGGCGTCCATGTCGGCCAAAAGACGCTTGTCAAGCTGTTCTGCCGTGAGGGCAGGCTTGAGGTCAAGGCTGGCAGTGAGCGGAGCGTTGCCACCGTTGAGGCGGCGCGTAACGATGCGCGAGGTGCTTAGGACTATAGGCCCGGCAAGGCCGTCGTCGCAGAAGGTCATCTCGCCGAAATGGCGGCACAAGGGCTTGCCTGTGTCGTCCAACACCGACAGCTCCACGTTGCGCAGCTGGAAGCCCACGAGCTCCTGCGGCAGGCGCTCGGCGCAACGCAGCGCCACAAGCGACGGCACAGGCTCGACGACGGTATGGCCAAGGTCGGCAGCCATGCGGTAGCCAGCCCCGGTGGAGCCGGTGGTGGGATATGACAAGCCGCCGGTGGCAAGGATGATATGGCGGCAAGAGATGCGCTCGCCGCGCTCAAGGACAACGGCAGTGGCCTGGCGGCTGTCGCCCTCGCTGAAAGTCTCTATGGACTTCACCGTGGCATTCTTGCGGATGGTGACGTTGGCGGCGGCCTCCAGCTCGCCTATTAGGGCGAGGAAGACGTCGAGAGACTTGCCTGATGAAGGGTAGACGCGGTTGCCACGCTCCACGGTCAGCGCCACGCCACGCTGCTCGAACCACTCCATCAGCTCCGGCGCAAAGAAGCGGCCGTAGGCATTGCGGAGCCACACGCCGCCCGTTTGACCGGGCTTGTTGGTAGCGCCTGCAGTGCTGCTGCCAATGTGGGGCAGTGCGTCGCGCAGAGGGTTGGTGTTGGTGAGGTTGCAGCGCCCCTTGCCGGTGATGCGCAGCTTGCGCCCGGCTTGGTCCATCTTCTCCAGCAACAGCACCCGCCTACCGCGCTCGGCAGCCGTGCAGGCGGCCATCAGACCGGCGGCGCCGCCGCCGACAACAATGACGTCATAATCCATCGACAATCCTCCGTCATCCTGCGCCTCACACCTTGGCGGCCACGTTGATATAGTCGGCCGGATGGATGCAGAGCACCGGTATCTGCGACTTGTGCACCACCTGCTGGGCGTTTGTGCCGAGGAAGAACTGCGAGATAACCTTGTCCTGCTCGGTGTTGATGATGACGAGGTCAGCCTTTATCTCGTCGGCATAGGACAGCACGGTGTCGCTGTAGGTAGAATAGGAGCGTATCTCAAAGTGATAGGGCACCTTTTCCCTCTCAAGGAAGTCTATGCTCTGCCCCACATAGGTACGCAGGGCAGACTCCTCCTCCTTGAGGTCGAGCAAACCCAACACATGCACTTCGGAGCCGAAAATCTTGGCCATGGTGGCTGCGGGCGGCACCTTCTGGCGCGAGTTGGCGTTGACGCGTATGGGCACCACTATGCGCTCCAAGCGCTTGTGGAAGTCGTAGCCCTGGCGCATGGTGAGCACCGGGCAGGGCGAGTCCTGCACGATGCGGGCGGCCTGGCTGCCAATAAAGTACTTCTCGAAGCCCGAGGCGCCGTTGGTGCCGATGACTATCATCGGCGACAGTTCACGCTTGGCCACTTCGGCAATCGCCGTAGAAACCTTGCCCGTCAGCACTTGGCTGGTGATAGTGCCATGCTTCATCAGGGGGTTGTATTTGGCGCACAGCTCGTCAAGCTTATCCTTGGCCAAGTTGGTCATCACCTCCAGCTGGTCGTTGGTGAACAGCTTTTTCTCCCTTTTCACCCACACAAGCAGTATGCCGCACTGCAGGCGGTTGGCCACGTCCACGGCCAGTTCAAGGGCCACATAGGAGCCCTCGGAAAAATCGGTACCGACAATTATGGATTTCATCTCTGTCTCTTTATTATCGTTTTCTGTTTAAACGTCAACTGCAAGATATTATTGTACAGCAGGCAAAAAACTTTTTCCCGCGCCGATTGATTTATTTTCGTATCTTTGCACTCCGATATGAGCGCACCTATTGTGACACTGACCACCGACTGGGGCGATGCCGACTTCTTTGCCGGCATGGTCAAAGGACTGCTGTACAGTCACATCGAGGATGTGCGCATTGTGGACATCACCCATGGCCTCGAACAGCACAACGTGATGACGGCCACCTTCGTGGTGCGGCAGGCCTGCACGGCCTTCCCTCCGGGCACCATCCACATCATCGACGTGGCCACCCGCCAGCCTTTCCTTTGCATCAAAGCCCATGGCCAGTACTACCTGTGCTGCGACAACGGCCTGCCCGCCATGGTCTTCGGCGACGCCATAGAAGACGTGCGCCAGGTCAACGTCAGCCCCAACGGCAGCTACAACTTCGCCGCCTACTCGGTCTTTGCGCGCGTGGCCGTCATGCTGGCACGCGGTGCTTCGCTCGACGACATTGGCCAGCGCCCGCAGCAGATGGTGCAACGCACCCTCCCCCACTACATTCAGCAGGGCGACAACTACCGCATCTATGTGCACTACGTGGACTCCTACGGCAACGCCTACCTCGGCATAAGCTACAAGGAGTTCGAGGAGCTGCGCCAGGGGCGCCCCTTCATCCTCTCGGTCCGCGACCAGGAGGTCACCGAGCTGTCACTCGGCTATCACAGCCAGCACGCCACCAGCGACCCGCGCCGACGCCTGCGCCTCATAGTATCGGCAACAGGCCTCCTCGAACTGGCCATAAAAGAAGGCTCGCTGGCACAGCTGGTGGGGCTTCGTGTCAGCGAGTCTGTATTGCTTCACTTCAAGGATTAACCCTCCTTGGGGGTCTTCCAGCTGAAGAACACCTGCACGCCGGCAAGCTGGTACAGCTGCCAGTGGCCACCGCGGCCCATGCCGCTGAAGTCGGTGTCGTACTTCAGGTTCAGCGCAAAGTTGGCCGCAATGTGGCTGGAGAAACGGTAGTCGAGCTTCACCTCCATGTCGAGGTCCGTCTCAAAAGCGCGGCGCTGCAGCCAGTTGAAACCCTTCATGCGGTCGAAACCTTCCTGCGAAGTGGTCTCCACACCGGTGTACTTGGTGCGCGTTCCCACTTCGGCCCAGTTGTTGGACTCCTCGATGGCCTTCCACCCCATGTTCTTCGGCTTTCCGTAATCGTAGAAGAGCTCTATGCGGGCGTAAAGGTCGAGGTTGGGCACGATGTCTTTCTTCAAATACTGCGCGCGGATGTAGCTACCGAGAGCAAAGTAAGTGTGCTTGATGTTGCTGTAGTTTGCCTTGTCCGTATAGAAGCCGTCATCCTGGATGACACCGTAGTCATGACCTTCGCGAATCAGCGAATCGTTGAACACGAAAGTCGTCTTGCCCGTCAAGAAAGAGAGCGACACCGACCAGTCTGTTTTCTTGTACTCAAAGGAGAGAGCCGTGGTCAGGTAGGCAGGGGCGAAGAACGTAGAAACCAGGCGCTTGCTGTCCTCGGCAGCCTGTCCCACACCGTCATACTCGTAGCCGTGGCCGAACTGCGTCTTCAGGTTGGCCGTAAAGCTGGCGCCCCAGCCCTTGTAGGCGTTCCACGACAGGGCACTCGTCAGGTCAATCTTATCATTGCTCTTGCGGCGCGTCTCGAAGAGCACGCCCTCGGGGTCGAGGTCCTGCCACGCGTAGCCGTAGGCCAGGTCGGTCACATTGTCCCACACAAACTTCGGATGCGTGTACTTGTAGTTGCCGAAGAACGTAGACGTCACATCGAACGTCGAGTTGCCGCTCTTCGACCAGTTGTTGAACAGTTGCTCGCTGACCTTCAAGGCCGGCGTGCTGATCGTGCTCCACGTGCCAGCACCCAGGCCCGTCTTGGCCTCGTCCTGCGCCGTGGCGGAAGCGGCCACCATAGCAAAGGCCGCCATTAGTGTAATGATACGTTTCATTGTCTTGTGATATTTGTTATTGTTTCATTTATCTCGCTCATCGTGAACCCCCTCGATGCCAGGAAGGCCGTCAGCCTCCGGCGCACTTCGGGCGTCGCCTCGCCACCCAGTTCCCTCAACTTCCGCACAGCGACCTCCTCAAGCATAGCCATGTACTCGCCGTCGTCCACTGCCGCCATCCCCGCTTCAATCGCTTCTCTCGGCACACCCTTCTGCCGCAGCCCGTACACCACCTTCATCCTCCCCCAGTGCTGCCGCAGCATCTTGCTCTCGCAGTAGGCACGTGCATAGCGTCCCTCGTCCAGGTATCCATCCTCACTCAGCGATGCCACAATCTCGTCTGCCACATCACCATCAGCGCCCCAGGCCGCAAGCTTCTGCCTCACACCGCTCCCGCACCGCTCCTCGGCGGCGCACCACGCACGCGCGCGGTCAAGTTGAACCCTGTAGGCCTGTGTGTTGCGCAGTTCTGCCTCCATCACTTCATCTTGCTTTCAAAATTGCAAAAATACACAAAAAAAACAAAACAGATGTGAACACACCGAAAAAAGGCATAAAAAGGCCTGAATTGCAGCGAAACATGCAATCCAGAAGAGGCTATAAACCAGCCTATTGCCAACACCGATTCTCGGCAGACTCAAGCCGTGCCTGCATCGGCACGGAGTCCCTACGGAGCCCCTACGGAGCCCCTACGGCCGTTCTTCAGTGGAACGCCGTCGGAAGACCGTCGGAAATCCGGATCGGCTCCGAAGCACCTCCGGACGGAATACCGACGACTCCCGTTACAGTTTTTTTTCCTATCTTTGCACCGCAAAAACAGCCACCCCATGGACGCCCCGATAGAACGCCACCCCCTCGAACCCTTCCTGCCGCCGCAGGCGCGGCTGCTGATGCTCGGCAGCTTCCCGCCGCCGCGCCGCCGCTGGTGCATGGACTTCTTCTACCCCAACCGCACTAACCAGATGTGGCTCATCTTCGGCGCGGTGTTCTACGGCGACAGCCAGCGGCTGGTGGACGACGCACACAAGACCTTCAGGCAGGCAGACATCGAGGCCCTGCTACGCGAGCGCGGCATAGCCATCTACGACACCGCCACCGCCGTGCGGCGCCTCAGCGGCAACGCCTCGGACAAGGACCTGCTGATAGTGGAGAAGACCGACATCGCAGCCCTGTTGGAGCGGATACCGCTGTGCCGCGACATCGTGTGCACAGGCCAGAAGAGCTTCTCGGCCCTCACCGAGGCCTACGGCGTCGCCGTCCCCGCAATGGGCGGACACAACGAATTCACCATCGCCGGCCGCCCTATGCGCCTCTGGCGCATGCCCTCCTCTTCGCGCGCCTACCCCATGCCGCTGCAGGAGAAAGCCGACCACTACAGCCGCCTGATGCAGGCTGTAGGCATAATGTAATTTTTTTCGTATCTTTGCAGACCAGATTATGATAGACAGCATATTGGAATACAACAGGAAATTCGTCGCCGAGAAGGGCTACGAGAGGTATGCCACCGACAAATACCCCGACAAGAAACTCGCCGTGCTGTCGTGCATGGACACCCGCCTCACGGGACACCACTCATTGCAAGAAGAAAAAAACACCGCAGCATGAACACTGACACGGAAATGGAAAAAGCTGAGACCACGGAGCTCTTCCGCACCAGCCAGAGCTGGGACGGCGCCGGGCTGCCCGACTACCTGCAGGGGCGCCCCGAGCTGGTGGCCCTGAAGTATGTCTTCCCCGCAGGCTGCAAGCTCGGGTGGCACCACCACGAAGTGATGAACTTCGGCGTGCTCACGCAGGGCGAGCTGACCATCGTCGCCCAGGACGGCACCGAGAAGACCATCCACGAGGGAGAGACTGTGGTCGAGATGGTCGGCACCGTCCACCACGGCGAGAACCGCGGCCCACGGCCCGCCGTACTCTACATGTTCTACCTCTCGCAGAAGGATATGCCTCTGGCAACACAACACCCTGAGATAGTATGAAAAATATTATGACCACCCTCCTGGCAGCGGTCCTGCTGGCCGGTTGCAGTGGAGACAACAAAGAGAAAGAGATGCCGATAACAGTAAACATCAAGTATACCGGCACCGACGGCAACGCCCTGAAATTCGCCGAGGAGATGACGGCCAGCGGCACCGTCGCTGCCATCCGCGCCGAGGAGGGCAACCTGCGCTACGAGTATTACCAGTCGCTCGACGACCCCGAGACCATCCTGCTCATCGACAGCTGGGCCAGCCAGGAAGCCATCGACCGCCACCACGCCACCCCCATGATGGCCACCATCGCCGCCCTCCGCGAGAAGTACGACCTCCACATGTCCGTCGAGCGTTACACCCCCGCCGACCCGCCCGAGACAGACGAGCGGTTTATCCGGAAATAGTCTCTAGGCAGCATGAAACTCTTGCCTAACATTCATCGTAGGAATGTATAGCCATCCCCGATGAAGTCCGAAACAGGCGAGGCAGCCACCTTATTTGTTATGTAGATTGAATTGTATTTTGTGATGCAAAAATACAATCAACAAAACCTATTGCACAAATATTACCTTTTTTATGCAATAGACGGTGTTTTTTGCACAAAACTGGCTTTGTATTTACTTCAACAATTATGTAATGTAGTGACCTGACGGAGCGGCGAGAGCAGAACCGATGAACCAAAGGTCATGAGCACCGCTAAAGAAAGAACAATGTGGAGAATAACGAAGCAGACGCAGAGCCAAGTTTACTTGAGTTATGCCTTGCAAGGAGGAGGAAAACGAAGTTAACGGAGCACGCACCAGGTATGCCGAGTCATGACGGAAGTGGACGAAGACAACAGCACCGCTGAATAAATATTAATCAAGCGAAAAACACATTCACATATTCACGCATTCTTTATGCCTTCTTCATGGTTACTTCGATCCTTCTTCGTGGGCTATTTATTTGGGGTCATCTCTTCTACCGCTTTGTGGTGGCATAAGGGAACCGAAAATACTATCCTCAGTACAGAAAACCGAAAGCCCAAAGGGGTATCTTATGAGTTGTGGCGCTGTCTATATCGTCTGCGGCAACGTATGCATTTTCTTCGTCGGCAATTTGTTTGAAACCCTTGTCTTTCCCTCCAACCTCAATAATGACATCATTGTCGATGCGGAAGTCACCGCTTTTCAATCCACCATATTCCACTTTGTGACCTGCAGACACAAGTTGGTTGCAAAAGAAAGTCTCCCTGACTGTTCCAATCTCGGGTGCGGTGTCCGCCAAAGTGTACAACAAATTGCTATTGTCGAGCAATATTTTATCTGGTTTCTGAAGGTCGCTTATGCTGTCCACGTCTGTAAAAAGCCGTTGTATCAGGGCTGCCTCCTCAAGATTTTTCAGGTATTTGAGTGTAGTGGGACGCTGGATGCCAATATTTTTCGACAGCTTGGATATATCCACCTCGTAGGGAACCATTTGCGAAAGGACTTTCAACAATGCTTTGACTTTGCGACAGCTTCCCATTTCGATTCCACGAAACCTTGTCAGTTCCGTGTCAATGGTGTAATTCACAACCGATTCAACGAGGTTCTGGTATATGGTTTGATTCTCGAAATAGAATGGATAGTAGCCCTCCTTCAGGTACCTGGAAAAAAATTCCAAGGGCTGACAGTATCGTTTCACCTCTCTGCAGAAAGCATTTGGTGCTTTCAGAATCTGGTCAAGCGAAACGCTCTTGATGTCAATGATTCTGTTCATTGCAAGGAATTCGCGAAACGAAAGTCCCGGCATAGTGTATTGCACAAGCCGTCTTGACAGGTCTGCCTGACCATCGTTGATTTGCAGCAACGATGAACCACTAACCACCAAGTGCAGGTCTCGATGAAGGTCGTATATCTCTTTCACCTCCCGACTCCAGCCATCGTATTTGTGCACTTCATCTATGAATAGGTACCGGCCTCCACGCTTGTAGAACATGTCTGCGGTATCCACCAAGCTGTGGCTCGTGAAATAGGAGGTATCGGCCGAGCAGTAGAGTACATGCCTGTCGTCGGGAGCAAAATGCTGCTTGATATACTGC
The DNA here is from genome assembly GCA_017522105.1 of Bacteroidales bacterium. GTDB lineage: Bacteria > Bacteroidota > Bacteroidia > Bacteroidales > P3 > Colimorpha. The sequence goes on from JAFXAA010000017.1 coordinate 91,542, forward strand.
TGCATCAGAGTTGATTTTCCGACACCTTTAGGACCTTTGATGGCAATCAGGCGTAAGTTCCAGTCGATATGTCCTGCCAGCCCTCTGACAAAGTCCATCGGAACCTTCTCCATATAATCATCGTGGCGCTCAAATAACTTATCCATAATCTGTTACTTATATAACACTAATTTGTTTGTCGGTGCAAATATACATGTATTTTATAAAATACAAAAATTTATTTTATTTGTATATTACAAAATACACATTCTATAAAATCATTCTGCTTTTTTTCGTAAACAACCGATCTGTGGCGATGCCTCGGTAGCGTTTCAAAAAGATACTAAAGAATTCTGCCTGCTTTGCAGGCTTTGAGCACCACTGAAATTAATCAAATCAAGCGAAAAACACATTCACACGTTCACGCATTCTGCCTGACTCCCAATTGTATTTCGTGATACAAAAAATCCTTCGGCGATGGTTCGACGATAGTTCGGTGCTACCTATTCTAAATTTAATACAAGATTACATTATTTCTTGAATACGGCAAAATAAAATTCACAGAATCATAATATTTCCACACGCCCTATAGACCCTTCGGCGATGCCACGGTAGTGTTTCGGGAAGATACTAACGCATTTACACATAAACACATTCACGCATTTTATACATGCCTTCTTCGTGGATTCTTTATGCAAAATCATTTTCTTTGTTGAAAAAAGCCTGTTTTTATGAAATAATATTCGTATCTTTGCAAAAAAATAGAATATGGAACTTATAGTACCACAATTATACAAATTCTTTGATAAGGTTGAAGGTGGAAAGATTGGACAAAATCTCTTTGATTTCATCAGAACCAGAGATGTGTGTTTCTTTAAAGACAAATACGGTGAGACAAATATAAACATTTCTCAAATAAACTATTTATCAACCATATGCAAGAAGATGGTAGAGGATGGATTGTTGACAAATCTTAATCCGAGCAGTAATTCTCCAACTACTGACAAATATTTCGTTCAACTTAGGCCTGCAAACTTTGAGTATCCGGAACTGTTCGAGAAACAACTCGCATACGGATATTATGATTTTGCGTACAACGGGTTCCCTTTTATTCGAGAACATTTTTTTGAATCTGTTGTTCCAATCGTCGGTATTAATAAGAAAGGCGATATTGATATCGGTACAGCTTACTATATTGGAGACAATATGTTTGTCACTGCAGCACATTGTGTGTTAGACCTATCACGATTTGCATTACAATATCAAGATGGTAATCAAATAAAGGTATCATCGGTAATGCTTTCTGACAATAATAGTATTGACCTGGCCATTATCAAAGCCGATGAAGAAATTCGATTAACGCCATTTATGTTAGGTGATCCTAATATACTGGATGAAATCCTTGTTATGGGCTATCCTCCTATTCCTGGTATGGATGCTGTTTTAATATCTGAAACGGGAAGTGTCTCTACTTTCATTCCACCTGCACAGAAAGCCTCTGCTGGGCAAGTCGTTGCTGAAACAAAATCATATTTACCCCCAATGGATTATTTTATGATTAATTGTCGGGTTAAAGGTGGCAATAGTGGAGGTCCGGTGATTAACAAGCATGGGTTGGTTGTTGGTACAGTAGTTTCCTTGGTCTATGATAGCCAAGGTGGCTCGAATGGCGGGCGTTATGATATTATGGGGTTTGGAACATGCCTTTCGTCCAAATATATCCTCAACGTTCAACAGGACAGTGTTGCCCAAGAAGTTGAATTAAGCAATGGCTATTATTCCATCCTCAAATAATCAATTCTTTTTTTTCTTCTATTTCCTTTTTTTCAAAGTCCAAGCAGCTGCATGTGACTGCCATTATTTTACTTCTGCGATAATTCGCTGAAGAACAGACCTGTGCAATAGCGCCTGTTGGGACTGATCCAAACCCTTTATTCTGATCAAGTTGTTAAATTGAAACAGGCCGAATTCTAAAAACAATTTGGCTAATAATTCATCTGCGAAAGAAGAAGAAATAACTTCTATGCCACTAAAATCCAAAACAATTGGTTTTCTGGTTTCTGTAAGAATATTGTGTATTTCGTTTTTTACTCGCATGGCAGAGTCTCTTGTTCCAGTCCCCTCTGCGTGATCTTTAATCGAATAATGGACAATTCCATATTCATCTTCCAAATCTTCAAAATGAATATTTGTTAAAGAGTATTGTTTGCCTCTGAAGACCAATGCCTTGTCGATGGACATATCTTTTGAATAATTCAACTGAAAATCAACGATTGTCCCAGGGGTCTCTCGAGAAAAAACAGGCAAATGGTCATATACATTAACATTACCACTTGAGTAACTATAGGACCCACCTCCTGATGAAATCACCAATTTTCCCTGACCTTGTTTAACTATTGAATGTAATCCAAAAAGACCATTTCCTTGTCCAATCTTAGTATCCCTAGTCACTTCTTCTTGGATTGCCAATGTGATGGCATCAACTGCCGTTTTGGGTTTATGGATGGAACTCTTTAATGAATTATATATTCCCTGCCCTGCATCAAAGACTGTAAATGCAATGTTTTGCGATGTGGAATGTATTTGCCCCATAACGCAACCAAATCCAATTTTTGAATGCTGAATTACATTATCCATAACTTCATTCAGAGACCATTCGATAACATTAAGAACGCCTTTGTAAAATTGGGCACTTTTTTGAAGTTCTTTAATATAAGCATTAACAAGTTCATTTACATCATCTGAAGATTGAAAGAACCAAACTTTGCCAAGAGCTTTTACTTCTACTTTAGCATCATAATGGGTTGGCATAAAAATCTTTGTAGATTGTATCGCTCTAGAATATGAATCAAATTCAAATTTAATTCCTTTACTTTTATAATGTTCGATTATTCCTGCTATAGGGGCAACTGCATTGGGGAATATAGCCTCCTCAACTCCAGAAAAATCCAGCAAAAAGTCGTCTACACCTTGATTTCTGCCAGATTCAATTGAGCGAATAAAATCAGATACGGAACGTGCTCGATTTAGTTTTTCGATGTAAACAATATCATTCTCTCGATAACATGTGGCCTCTCTATTATTTTTCCAATATGACATATTATTTTTTTTGCAAAGATACGAGTTTTATGTGATTTGCAGCAGATTATTTTTCAACAGGGAATAAATGAGGGCACGTTTTGTGCCCTCATTGTTTTCGGATTTGATAGTTTTATAAACTATATTGCCCATTAAGGATTTTCTTTGTGGATTGATCCGTTGAGATAATTCAAATAATCTCTATATTGTAATCGTACTTCACTTAATAATCCCTCATTGTATTGGTTCTTTTCCCGATATGCGAACAAAAGGTTTTGCTTGGAGTTTATAGGAAAAACATTATCACTTGCGACCCTTAAATCCCGATATTCCTTCCATTTTTGTATGTATTCTAAGTTTGGATTATCTTTAGAGTAATGTTTATTATTGGAGGCATGACGATAAATATCATCAAGAGCTTTTTCTGAAATGTCAAATGCTATCTGCGCTGCTCTAATATTATCGTCCAACTTCTCACTTATTTCTTTTTCTGACAAATTGTTTTTGAAAAAGAAAAAGTCTTTGTAGACGGAATTGATGATTGCATCATCTATAACATTTAACAATATGCCAATGTTTTGTATCCATAAACGAGCGTCTTTATGTGTAATAGACACGCCAACTCCGGATTCATGACATAGTAGATGTCTGGTGTTAAATAGTCTATCAATATTATTTCTAAAATGCCCCCATGAATCATTACCTAATTTTTCTCGACCGAGTTCATTAATATCAATGTCTGTTAAAAGCTGTATGTTGTTACATATTCCATTAAGATTATTGCAGCCAAATGAATATGCAAGTTGAATACTTAACGGTAGTCTTTCATACAGAAGTTGCTTATTGTATTCAATATCGACTTTTTTATGTTCTAACAATTCTTTTATTTTGTTATCTTGACGCAACAGTAATTCATATTTTCTTCGCAATACATCTTCTAAATATGCAACCAGCCGAATTGGTATTAATTCATAGACCATTTCATTGTTTGCTTTGTCGCACAAATCCACCAAGTCACGCAAAAAAGAGCCTGAATTTCTTGTTGTAAGGCAGTTCCTGTTTAACGACTCTCTGATTTTGTCTTCAGGTATGTACTTTAATTTTGTCATATATATTTAACGACATGTTAATCTATTTATTGCTCAATTACAGCGATTTCTTCGGGGGTGAGGTTGTATAGTTGGTAGACTAATTTGTCTATTTCATATTCTAAAGATGAGGTGTCAGCGTTTGGGTTGGATTTCTTCTTCAAAAGAATTTGATTCACAAGTTCCACTACCGTATCTTGCCTTTCAAATGACACCACCGGAATTGGTATTTCTTTTAGCTGATAAATCTTGATGTGCAAGCCTTCTGGAAAGATTTTCTTATGCCAAAATCTCACTGGCTTAGAGTTCAAAAGTCCAAGAACGTATTCAAACTTAAACTTATCATCTATAGCGAATATTAAATTTATTGTGTCATTGCACAAGTACATATTACTATCAATGGTAGCACAGATTTCTTGTGCTATATCTTGAATGAGGATTTTTTTCTTAACAAGGAAGTTTTCTAATTTTCTAGGACCGGCACCCACCTTTTCCATAAACAAATCAGGTCTATACCAAATCCATTCTTGACTCAATGGAGTGTTGTACCTCTGAATATTTCTTCCTCTTATCAATCTATAACTATCTTCAGGGAATGGACTATTGCTAATAAATTTTTTATCGTTACTGGTTTTGATGCCTAAAGAGAATTCTGCAATATCGCCAAGCGCAACAACTTCTACTTTTGACATATCAATTCCATGTTCAAATGAAAAAGGATAATTGTCATATTGCATTATACTTTTGTATGTAAGTGAATGATCCATCTCGCAAAAAACAATTCCATCATAATTCTCCAAAATGATTGTATGGTTATTTGTTTTGGCTTTAGAGAACAAGATAATACACGTTTTTACTGTTGCATTCACGAACACTTTGTCTGGCAAATCAATCAACTTTATAACCTTTGTTTCATTAACAAGAAATTTCCTAAATAAGGAGAAACTATCAGTTCCCAACCAACTATTTGAAAAAATAAAGGAGCATATTCCTCTCATCTTTAGTAACCCATGTGCTCTTTCCGTAAATATACTGTACAAATCGCACTTATTCTTAACTGTTTTATAGTTTCGCTGGTAAAACATTCTTGCGTAATCATCCGTCAAGTTTGCAATGTTTATATACGGCGGATTACCAATAACTATATCGAATCCGCCGTTATCGAAGATGTCTTTGAACCAGGTGTGCCAGAGGAAGAAGTCTTGGTTGGCGGAGGGGTCGAGTTTGTCGAGGTCGGCGGCGGTGCCGCCGATAAAGTCTGTTATCAGGCGTTTGACTTCGTCGTTGATGGCTTGGCGCATACTGGCCTTCTGCTTGTGGTCGGTGACGGAGAAGTAGTCGCGCATCAGGCGTTGCAGGTTCTTCTTGCTGAAGTCGCTGTCCAAGCCCAGTAACAGCTGCGTGGACTTGCTTTGTCCGCCACGCAGGCGGTTGGAGATGCGGCTCAGGTCGATGCCCTTGTAGCTCTCGATAAGGCTGTTTCCCTGCATAAACTTGTAATCGAAGTTGGGGAGTGGCTCCGGCTCCTCGGCGTCCACCACGATGCTGAGCCAGAAGCGGAGGCGGGCGATGTCGATAGCACCCTTCTCGATGTCCACACCGTAGATGTTGTTCTCGATGATTTCTTTCTTGAGATTACTCCTGCTCGCTGCGCTCACGAAATCTTGTAAATCTTGTAAATTATTTGCTTCGCGGATTGCCAATGCCTCTCTACAACGCCAGAGTTCGTTGAGGAGGCCCATCGGGAATGCGCCGGAGCCGATGGCGGGGTCACAGATCTTTACGTTGCGGAGGGCGGCATCCAGCGTGTCGCGGTAGGGCTCTAATTCTGACGGAAACTCATGTCGCTCAACAAAACTTCGGATTTGTTTATCGCAATCAGAATTGGCTTTATTGCAATCAGAATGAAAAGAATTATCAGAATTTTCTTTTCGTTCGCTCATCAAGCTCGCGGGGCCAGCCACAGATTGAGACTTACCAATTTGAGAGACAAGGTAAGCGATAAGGCTCTCTTTGCACATATAGCGGACTATCTCCTTGGGAGTATAGAAGGCACCCTTGGCTTTGTTGTCCTCCAGCAGGCTCTCGAAGATTTTGCCCAGCATCTCGGGGTCGACACCCACTTCGGCATCGTCGGGGTCGTTCTCGTCGACGGTGAAGTTATAGGAGGCCATAACGGTGAACAAATCCTCAAAGAGCAAAGCCGGCAAAGTGATATTCTGTTCATCGACAGCATCACGTTCAAAAAGTCCTCCGTTCAGATAGGGTAATTCTTTCCAGTCTTCCAACAAGCCCATATCCCAACCTTTCGCCTTAAACAGCAGCTCACGGTTGGCTTTCTCTGTGTTGAAGATACCAAAGAAAAGTGGCTCCAGCACCTGCTCGAGGAAGTCGCCTTGATGCGGACTGAAGAAGAATAGGTCGCGCAGGAAAGCTAGATTGCCATTCAGCCAGCCTTTCTTCTGCAGGAAATGCAGGAAGACAATGCGTCCCATCATCTTCTTCACGTAGTCATGAATGGTAGCACCCTCAAAACCCTGCCGCTTCAACTCATTGATGATAATGTCGTAGTGGCGATGGTATTCATCGAAGAACTCCTTGCTGAGGGCATCAACGGAGAAGGCCTCCCTGAGGTCGGACAACTTGAAACGGCCATTCTTCTCCGCCACCTTTCCCAATCGCTCAATCGGGGTTTTGTATTGTCCCTGCTCATCTCCCAGGATATACGAGAAGCGCTTGGCTGCGGTATTGCCCTCCTTGAGGTCGCAGATGTAGGAGAGTCGCCAATGATTCCCGTCGTCGAAGACGGCTATCGCTCCATCGACATCATATTTCAGGTAAGGCTGTATCAGTTTGCGCAACCCTACCCGCTTGCGGCGCACATCGCCGCCATCGGCTACACGGGTATAGAAGAAACCCAACAGACGACCGTCGGCATCTTCCATCTGACCGATGAAATAGCTCTTGTCGCCTTCGGCATTGGTGTCGAGCAATTCTGGCGTTGTGGCCACATCGTTGTTGCCAAATAGGCGGTGGACAATCTCGTTGCTATAGGTCTTATAGTCGAACGGGGATTTGAATATCTTGCGTAGGGTTTCGGGGTTCATAATATTGCTTATTTGAATGTTTCAGAAAGGATGATGTCTGCGGTGGTGAGTGCAATCTGTTTGGTAGAGGTCTCAGTTTGCGGCTGTCCATAACGGCCGTCCAACTCTTCGAGCTGTTCCAAAATCTTAATCATGGGAACTGGCTCTTTCTTTTGTTTCTTCGACATACGGATAAGGGCGTCGGCCAACTGGTTGTAAGTTCCGCGTTCCACCAGCTGCTTCAGTCGGTCGAGGGTGTGGCGGCCTTCATCATCGAGCATTGGGCGTACCTCGCGCAGGAATGCAGCGGCTTTCTTGGCGTCATTGTCTTTGCTGCCAATCTTGGGTTTGTCGTCTTGATGCTCACGCTGCTGGTCGAGGGTGTATTGCTTCAAAGCTACCCGCACCTGCTCATAGTGGAGCGTCTCGCTGTCGTCAAACGACACAGCCTTCTCTTCAGGCTCAGCATAGAAGATATCAGCTGCCTCAAGGAAGGAAAGTTCTCGGATTGATTCGCCAACAAGATAGAAAGCCTTCTTGAAGTCTGAAGAAAGATAAGATATTGTGTTAATGTGAGAATGCGTTAATGTGTTAGTGTTTTTATTTCTTGCGCAGCGGCTTTTGGGCGGCAGCTGTTTGATTTTGCGGTAAAGGGCGGGATTGGTGTCGTGGAGGTGGCGCACCTCGCGTAGCAATTCCAAGCTGCGGTCGGTCTCGTCGCGCACGTCGGCGTTGAAGAGTTTGAATTCGTGTACCATCTCCTCGTGCGAGTAGATGCGGGTGTCCTCGCCGAGGGCGGAATGGAAACTCTGCAACTTGATGAGCGAGTTCTTCTTCAGGCTGATGATGGCATCGCCCGGGTCGGAGGGGTAGAACATATAGTTGTAGATGGCATCGGCGGTGGAACCGATACGGTTCACACGACCGATGCGCTGCATCAGACGGGTGGCATTCCAAGGGCTGTCATAATTGACAATGACATTGGCGCGGTGCAGGTTGACACCTTCGGCCAGCACATCGGAGGTGATGATGATATTGTAGTCGTTACGCCATTCTTTCTTGTATTTTGCATCGAAATTCGCCTGTATGGTCTCGCGCAGACGGTTGCGGTTCTTAGCGCAGACGGCAAGGATGTCGCTACGGTGCAGCCGTTCTTTCAGCTCCTTCTCCAGATAGTTGACGGTATCGACACTCTCGCTGAACACCACCAGCTTGCCTTCAAGATTTTTGCTTTTGTCGAAGAGTTCATCCTCCAGCATACTGACGAAGAGGTCCAATTTGGGGTCGGATTTCACCTTGTCCCATCGTTTGCAAAGCTTCTCCAATACCTCGGCATCGTATTCCAGCATCGGAAGGAAATCAGGCTTGAAGTCGGCAGCACGGAACACAATCTTATTTTGTTCAAAGCCCTTGCCAATGGCCAGCTCGATTATCTCGTCTAACTCCATTCCGTCGGCCTGCAGTTTCTTTACATTCAGCTCGGGAGCGATGATAACCTTGTCCTCGTTGAACATCTTGATCATGCCATTGGTGGCATCAAGTAGCGTATGGAGAGAACGGCGGAAGGCGTCGAAGCTGCTCTCCAGACGTTTGACCATGTGGGTTTGGTAGATTCCGGCCAGCGAGTCGGCCATGTGTTTTGCTGTTTTGCCAGACGGAATCTTGTAAGACGGGCAATATTCTATGGCTCTGTATCGGGCATAGCGCAAGCCGCTGCCGTCGAACATCTCGGGGTTGTCATCCTTCAGGTTGGCGGTGGGCGTGTCCACCAGTTTCTTGTAGGTCTCGACGAAGAGCATCAGCGCCTCGGGCGACATCTGATAAGTACGGTCGGTGGGGTCGAGCAGTTGGGGGAAATGGATCTCACCGGCATAGCGAGGTTCGTGCTGGATGTTGCTGCGTGTGCGTCGCACCATCACTTTCTCCAACACAGTGTGGCGCATCTGCTGGTTGATGTCGTCGATATGGCTGGTGAGGTAATCGGCACTCAGTATGCGACGTTGCGACATGAGGCTCTTGAACTCCTTAATCCACGGGGCAAAGGTGTCGGCGATATTGCTTATGCCGTCGAGTGTACAGCGGGCGGTATCTTGGAAGAGCAGCAACTGGTTTTTGATATCCTCGGGCGTGTTGTTGAGTGGGGTGGCAGAAAGTAGGAGAACCCGCTTGCCACCCTTGACATTGCCCTTGTTAAGACGTGCCGACTTGCAGATACGCTGCAACAGGTCGTAGTTGCCGTTGCTGTCGTGTCGGAAGTTGTGAGCCTCATCGACAATGATAAGGTCGTAGTATTCCTTCTCGTCGTAGCCGTCGCCATCAATGACCTTATCAAGACTGCCGTTGGTGATGAAACGGCTGTATTTGTTCTTGATATGGAAGTCTGCAAAAGTGTCTTCCCAGTTGCTTTTAACTGCAGGTGGGAAGATAACGAGGATGCGGGTGTTATCGCCATTGGCGGCGATGAAACGCTGCGCAATCATAGCGGCCACCACAGTCTTGCCCAAACCCACCACGTCGGCAATGAAACAGCCACCGTGTTTCATCATAATGTCGTAGCCCTGCACCACAGCGTCGCGCTGGTAGGTGAGGTTGTCGTAGTTGTCGGGCAGTTGTGGAATGAAATCATCCTCGACCTGGTTGCCGAAGTGGTCGATGAGCATACGCATATATAGCTCGTATGGAGTGGGTTGATGCTCTTGTGGCGCAAGATGGGTCTTCCCGACGATATGGTTCACATCGTCCAACGTCACCGGAATGGCATCGTTCCAGAGTCGTTGAAACTCCTCTTCGCAGTAATGCACATCGTCGTAATCTTTCATGGCCACATTGAGCTCGTAGCGAGGCGGCTCGGTGGTGCCGAGGCCTTGGGCGCTGAGGTTGCTGCTACCCATAATAACCCAGCCGTCGCTGTGTTCACTGTGGTTCTTGGGCAGACAGAGGTAGAACTTGGCATGGAGGTCTTTGGTGGGGTGAATGCGCAGTTGCAGGCGCCCACTCGAAACATCTTCACAGAACTGACGGATGCCCTCATCCACCTCGGAGGAGTATTCCGACTGATATACGTCGCGAAGGAAATCCTCGCAGTATTGTTCAAGACTTACCTCCTTGTCGCCAAAGAAGAGCTTTCCAGCGGCTTGTGACTGACGAAAGAGATTGTCGATATTGATGCCGACAAGAATCTTGATTTCTTGTGTGGCATCCAATTCCTGTCGCAGTTTGAAGTATCCTGAAGAACGAAAATAGCCAACAACAGCATGGAATATGTCGAAGTTGGCCATTGCAGAGGCGATGCCGTGGAACTTGTCCATCAGCGTCGACTCGATATTGTTGAAAAACTTGGTGCTCATAAGGCTCGGCGTTATTGGCGCTTCGCCTTTCAATGAACTACTAATAAAAATCCGCGGACTTCTGTCTGGACCGAGGTTCTCGACTACCTATCCCCAAAACGAGAAAGCCCACGGATAAAACCGTGAGCGTTTCTTGCCTTCTCGTTTGGGATTTTGAAATTGTCGAGATTTCGGTCCACTTGAAAAGCAAAAACGCTTCTAATTTATGTATTTGTTACTATTCTATTTCTCTGTTTCTATTCTGTTTTAGTTGTTGTTTTTATTGAAACTAACGCATTAACGCATTTGCACATTAACGCATTCTTTTATGTTATTTCACGGTGCAAAGATACGAAATCTTTGCAATATTATTCTATTTCTTTTATTTCAGCGTCTTCCGTCGGCAGCCGGCATTTTCAACTGCTTACAATTTGTAAGCAGTTCATCGGCACCTTCCCCTTTCAGGCGTTTTTTGAGCACAGCCCAATAGGTGCTCGCTTTGCGAGGGGTGTGTTGTTCGGTCAATATCTGCACAATATCAACGATGGAGAAATAATATTTCTCTTCCTCTTCGTTCCATGCAACGCGAACCTGGTTGCCTTCAAATATCTGTATGGCGTTCTGCTGGGTCATATTCTCAGTACGCATTCTTTTATGTTATTTCGACTGCAAAGATACACATTTTTTCTAAAACGGCAAAATCAATTATCTGAGCCAACTGTAATGGTGCCGATGAATACTGACGGCGACACTCGGCGGTTGATATTTCGGTGGCTCTTGTCGGCTTTTTTCTCGTCGGGCGAGAGGGTCGCGACGCAGGCGGTGTTGGCGGCCTCGACGATGGCATAGAGGTGATAATTGATTGTGTTATCGTGTGGATGTGTGAATGCGTTAGTCTGATTTACTTGTTTACTCCTTGACTCGTTCTTGCATTTTGATGCTATTTCCTCGCTGAGGTCGGGCAGGTCGAAAGCAACGCTGGCGGCTTGCCGTTCGGCACAGGCCACGAGTTGGCAGACCTCCACCTGGAACTCGACGGCATAGATGAAGACCACATCGTCGGGTTTGGCATAATCAAATCTGCTGCAAGGGTCGAACTGAAGCTCTACATGCAAACCGCCAACATGGCAACTGGTAAAATCCACGCGGGTTATCGGGCCGGTGGAGAGAATAAGACGTGGATAGTCGATATGCACCGTTCCTTCGGCGTAGGTGAAGCATTGCTTGTTGATTTTGGCGAACTCGTTGTTCTCGACATGCCCGTGGGCATGGGCCTCCTTGGCGAGGCCGCGCTGGATGACAGAGCCAAGGATGGAGGAGGTGTGCTGCATAGCCTTGAAGAGCGCACGCTGCCGCAACTGCGCCTCAGACTTGTTGTCGTTGAACGACTTGGCCTTGCTGCGGCTGAACTGCTTGCCAAAGCGGGTATAGTAGACACGGTCACCGATGGTGCCCGTCTGCTCAATGATGGACGGTTTGACCTTTGCCATAGTATAATAGTATATGTATTATCCCGAAGGAATTCTAATATAATCTAACTAAATGTAGAACGAAGGAATAGTATATTTAGTATAGAGTTACAGTAGAGTTACACAAAAAGGGAACAACAGGGGAGCAATAGGGGAGCAAAACCAATAGAACACTATCTGGCAATCTATCAAAGATATATATCCTTATAAAATAAAAAAACAAAAGGGCATCCCATAGGATGCCCTTGTCTATTGTATTGGTTCACGCTTTGGGTTAGCGACGGCGGCCTTCGCCGTTGCCGGAGCTGCGGCGCTCGCCACCATTACCGCCTTCACGACGGCCACGGCTACCACGGTCACCGTCCTTGCGGGGACCACGGTCGCCACCTTCGCGGCGCGGGCCACGGGCGGGCTTCTCTTCCACATAGCCTTCGGGCTTGGGCAGGAGGGCCTTGCGGCTGAGCTTGATCTTGCCGTTCTTCTCGTCGAAGGCGATGACCTTCACCTGGAACTCGTCGCCCACGTGGATGAGGCCCTCGAGGGTTTCGGGGTGGCCCCACTCGTACTCGCTGATGTGCATCAGGCCTTCCTTGCCGGGCAGGAACTCCATGAAGGCGCCGAACTCGACGATGCTGACGACCTTGGCGTCGAACACATCGCCCACTTCGGGCACCGTGCAGATGTCCTTGATCCACTTGAGGGCGGCGGCGATGTCGTCCTTGTTCTGCGAGGCGACGTCGACGATGCCGAACTCGCCTTCCTCTTCGATATTGATGATGGTGTTGGTCTCGGCCTGGATCTTCTGGATGACCTCGCCACCCTTGCCGATGACGGCACCGATGAAGTCTTTCGGGATCTTGATCTGCTCGATGCGGGGCACGAAGTCCTTGTAGTCCTCGCGGGGCTGCGGGATGGTCTCGGCAATCTTGTCGAGGATGAAGAGACGACCCTGGCGGGCCTGCTCGAGGGCCTTGGCCAGCACGTCATAGCTGAGGCCGTCGACCTTGATATCCATCTGGCAGGCGGTGATACCGTCGCGGGTGCCGCAGACCTTGAAGTCCATGTCGCCGAGGTGGTCCTCGTCGCCGAGGATGTCGCTCAGCACGGCCCACTTGTCACCCTTCGAGATGAGACCCATGGCGATACCGGCCACTGGCTTGCGCAGCTTGACGCCGGCATCCATCAGCGCCATGCAGCCGGCGCAGACGGTGGCCATCGAGCTGGAGCCGTTGCTTTCGAGGATGTCGGAGACCACGCGGATGGTGTAGGGGCATTCCTCCTCGGTGGGCAGAACCTCCTTGAGGGCGCGCCAGGCCAGGTGGCCGTGACCCACCTCGCGGCGGCTGGTGCTGCCGGAGCGTTTCACCTCGCCGGTGGCGAAGCCGGGGAAGTTGTAGTGCAGCAGGAAGCGGCGGGTGCCCTCGATGACGGCACCGTCGATCTTCTGCTCGTCGAGCTTGGTGCCCAGCGTGCAGGTGCTGAGGGACTGCGTCTCGCCGCGGGTGAAGATGGCGCTACCATGGGCCGAAGGCAGGTAGTCGGTCTCACACCAGATGGGGCGAATCTCGTCGAGCTGACGGCCGTCGAGGCGGGTGCGCTCGTTGAGCACCATGTCGCGCATGGCCTCGCGCTCGGTGTCGTGATAGTAGCGGTCGATCATGAACTTCACCTCGTCGGTGAGGGTCTCTTCGGTATAGTTGGCATCGATGAACTCCTGCTTGATGGCGGCGAAGCCGTCCTCGCGCTGGTGCTTGTTGGCGATGCCCTGCTTGCTGAAGTCGTAGCACTTCTGGTAGACGGCCTGGCGGATGCGTTCGCGCAGCTCCTCGTCGTTCACCTCGTGGCAGTACTCGCGTTTCTCCTGCTTGCCGGTCTCGATGGTGAGCTCGTTCAGCACGCGGCACTGGATTTTGATGGCCTCGTGGGCGGCCTTGAGGGCGTTGAGCATCACGTCCTCGCTGACCTCTTTCATCTCGCCTTCCACCATCATGATGTTGTCCTCGGTGGCGGCCACTATGAGGTCGAGGTCGGCGCGCTCGATGTCCTGCATGGGGGTGTTGATGACGTACTGGCCGTCGAGGTAGCTCACGCGCACCTCGCTGACGGGGCCGTTGAAGGGGATGTCGCTCACGGCGAGGGCCGAAGCAGCGGCCAGGGCGGCCAGCTGGTCGGGCATGGTGTCGTGGTCACCACTGATGAGGGTGATGTTCACCTGCACCTCGGCGTGGAAGTTGTCGGGGAAAAGGGGACGCAGGGCGCGGTCGACCAGACGGGCGATGAGGATCTCATGCTCCGAGGGACGTGCCTCGCGCTTGAAGAAACCGCCAGGGAAGCGACCCATGGCGGCGTATTTTTCCTGGTAGTCAACAGTGAGGGGCATGAAGTCGACGTTCTCGCCCACCTCGCGCTTGGAGCAGACGGTGGCCAGAAGCATCGTGTTGTTCATGCGGACAACGGCAGCGCCGTCGGCCTGTTTGGCCAGCTTGCCGGTCTCGATTTCGATCATGCGGCCGTCGCCGAGGTCGAAACGTTTAGTGATAATGTGTTCGTTCATCTTGTTTTTTATTGTTTTCTATTACTTTACCGCAGCCTCGGGGACCGTCCCCAAGACCCATAAAAGCATTAATATTCAAATTACTATCTCCATCGTCGGGCATCAAAAGACCGGCTAAAAGAAAGTGCAAAGATACGAAAAAAAAGTGAAACAAAACAGTGATTAGCCTTATCATAAGAAAAATATTTGGCCAATAGCATAATACTTCTTACTTTTGCATCCCGAAATAGCACGCCTGACGCTGCGATATATAGCCTCCACCCTACTGTTGGCCACCTACTTGCCAATGGTACTATTTTCGTCACTGCACACGCACCACGAGACGGTTGACACTCATGACAACTGCCTGCAGTGCGCCGGCCACTTCGAGACCCACCACAACCACCAGCACGACTGCCTGTTCTGCAATTTCCTCAGCCTGTACTATCACGGGCAACCATCAGAGCAGCCGCGCTTTATCCTCCCCTCCGCGGAAACGGCGCTTCCCCTCATTGCGGGAAACGTCAATACACATTGCGCCGGGGTGGCCAGGCTGTCGGAAACCGACAGCCCAGCGATTATTTTTTTTTTGCCAGACACTATTTTTTGCTTATCTTTGCAATCGGAAGACAGCCCTTGCCGTACACGCAATTGCATAAAATACAACGCAATACACCACACCACAAGGTCTGTTTCCGCTCGACAGTATGGAACAAATGCTAAGAAAAGCACTCTCGATCATAGTACCGATACTGATACTCCTGGGCACCGCCGGGATGTCGGTAGAACGATGCTCATGCACCGGACGAGTGTCTGTCGTGTTCCCGTCGGCCGACGACTGCTGTCCCACCGGCAGCAGCTGCAAGACGACAGTCACAATGCAACTGTCCGACTATGTGCCCACTGCCGCAACAACCCTCGCCCCACCCCTGCTGCCATTTCTGGCCACGACCCACCTCCTTGTGGACAGGCCGACGCCACTCCCCCTGTTGCACACACCGCCGGCGGCCCACGGCCCCGCGCCCCACGGCCACTCGGCCGAAACGATTGCTATACTGAGGGTTTGACGCTTTCCTCCAAGCGCCACTAACCTCATGTATAACAGCAATCGAAAAAAAACACCATGAACAAACACACATTGGCTGCCTGCCTGCTATGGCTGGCAGCCGCCAACGTCGGCGCACAGACCGACACCACCCGCAACCGCACGTTGCAAGAGGTGATCATACAGCAACGCAAAGACGACGGCATTACGCGCATGAGCGGTGCCGCAAACGGCATGGAGATAGGCCAGGACGAACTGTTCAGGGCCGCCTGCTGCAACCTGGGCGAAAGCTTTGTCACCAATCCCTCGGTCGACGTAAACTACAGCGACGCCGCCGTCGGTGCAAGACAGATAAAACTGCTCGGCCTGAGCGGACAATACGTACAGCTCCTGCTGGAGAACATGCCCACCACACAAGGCGCCGCCACCCCCTATGCGCTGGGATACGTGCCGGGCGCATGGATGAAAAGCATAGCCGTGAGCAAAGGCGCCTCGAGCGTGAAAAACGGCCCGCAAAGCATCACCGGACAAATCAATGTGGACTACCTCAAGCCCGAAGACGAGCCAGGCCTGCTGCTCAACCTCTACACCGACAGCCACCTGAAAACCGAAGCCAACGCCGTTGGCAACCTGCACCTCGGCCACCACCTGAGCAGCGAAGTGCTGGCACACTACGAACGCGGACTCATGCACATGGACGAGAACGGCGACGGCTGGCACGACTCGCCACTGGTGGAGCAACTGCACCTGCAAAACAGATGGAAACTCGCACACGGACGCTACATTATGCACGCCGGCATAGGCTATCTGGACGAACAGCGCGATGGCGGGCAGATGGCCGACTACAGCAGCAACCCCTACCGTGTGCTCACCGGTGCCCGTCGATTAGAAGCCTACATGAAACACGCCTTCCTCATCGACCGCCAGCACAACACCAACCTTGCCCTGCTCGCCAACGGCGACATCTACACCCTCGACGGCACCTTCGGCCCCACCCGCTACGGCAACCGGCAGCAGAGAATCAACGCACAACTGATACTGGAACACGAATTCAGCAGCATGCACAGTCTCTCCACAGGCATCGGTGTCGATGCCGACCGCATCGCCGAGTCGCACTCCTCCCTCCCCCTCCACCCCACCGACGAATACACCCCCGGCATCTATGCACAATACACCTTCACCCCAAACTACCGATACACCCTCATGGCTGGTCTGCGGGCCGACCACAGCACCTTCTTCGACCGGACCTACACCACACCACGGCTGCACATGAAATGGGTGGCAACCGACTGGATGACCCTGCGCGCCTCGCTGGGCAAGGGCTACCGTACACCCCACCCACTGGCCGAGCACCACTATCTGCTCGCCACCGGCCGCACACTCAACCTGCTCGAGCCGACATTGGAAGAGGCTTGGAACAGCGGCGTAAGCTCGACATTCTACATTCCCCTCGCCAACCGGACCATAACGCTCAACGCGGAATACTACTACACCGACTTCATCAGCCAAACCGTGGTCGACTACGACAGCGACCCTACAAAAATAATCATCTCGCCGCTCAACGGCCAATCCTTTTCACACACCGTACAAGTCGACGCCTCCTGCGACATCACCGACGAACTGAACCTGCTGGCCGCCTGGCGCTACAACCACGTGATGTGCACCTATGGCGGAAAACTGCGCGAAAAGCCTCTTCAAAGCCGCTATAAAGGGCTGCTCACCGTCGGCTGGCGGCCCATGCTCGCCCTATGGCAAATCGACCTCACCCTGCAGCTCAACGGCCCGGGACGTGTGCCGGCACACCTCGCCGCCGACGGAAGTCTGTGTTCCGAAAGCACCTTCCCTGCCTACCTTCAGATCAATATGCAGATCACTCGCGAGTTCCGGCACTTCTCTCTCTACCTCGGTGGCGAGAACCTGACAAACTATCGACAACCCAACCCAATAGTGAATGCAGCCAACCCCTGGGCCGACACCTTCGACCCTACCCTCGTGTGGGGACCCGTGCACGGCATCATGCTATATGCAGGCATACGACTGAATCTATGGAAAATATAACCCCAAAAAACAAACCAAAATGAAACAGACACTTTTGACCATTTTCACCTGCCTGCTGATACTGGCGGGCGGCAAAGACCTGCGTGTGCTGGTGATGACACCCACACCGCAGATGCATTGCGAAAACTGCGAGAACAAAATCAAAAAGAGCCTCCGATTCGAGAAAGGGGTGACAAAGATAGAGACCAGCATCGCAGAACAAACCGTCACCGTGACCTACGACGCCAGGAAATGCGACGCACAACGTCTGCAAGCAGCCATGAAACAAATAGGATACGACACAAAGGTGCTATCGGACAAGCCTCTCACCACCAACAAAAACAATAGCGTCCAGAAGAAAAAGCAGTAAAGCCCGACCAATAATCGGGCAACAACAAAGAAAAAAGGACTGCCCGGAGAAACCCGGGCAATCCCAACCATAACCAAATAAATATGAAAAACTATTACCTTTTTCTTTATTTGCGGAGGCCGAGCTGCTTGACGATGGCGCGGTAGCGCTCGATGTCTTTCTCCTTCAGGTAGTCAAGCATCTTGCGGCGTTTGCCGACGAGCATGACGAGGGCACGCTCGGAGACCTGGTCTTTCTTGTGCTCCTTCATCAGCTCGGTGAGGTGCTGTATGCGGTAGGTGAAGAGGGCAATCTGTCCTTCGGTGCTACCACTGTCTTTCGCGGATTTACCATACTGCGCGAAGATTTCTTCTTTCTTTTCTTTTGTCAGATACATAACGTGTTACGTTTATTTTCTTTATTTGTTTTCGTTCTCAAATCGGATGCAAAGATACACATTTTTCCGAAACTGGCAAAATATTTTGCACGCAAACCGCACTTTTAACACTTGTTAAGAAAGTGCACGGCACATAAACAGCAGGTATAGCAAAGCGATGCGGAGGGGGTGCCGGAGGCACTGTGACGGGACGGAGTCCCTACGGAGCCCCTACGGAGTCCCTACGGCCGTTCTTCAGTGGAAGACCGAAACTCAGCCGTAGGGACTCCGTAGGGGCTCCGTAGGGGAGGCGTGCAAAATAGGGCGCCGCTGCACGCGGCTGACGATGCACAAAAAAGGGGGAGGCACCTGCTTGGTGCCTCCCCCCGGTAGTGTCGGCGTCCGGGTATGCCGGACGCCGTGGTCATGCTGAAGTGTTACTTCAACACCAGTTTGCGTACTGCGGCGGCCTGCTCGCCGACGATGCGGACGAAGTAGGTGCCACGGGCCAGCATGCTGACGTCGAAGGTGACGGTGCCGTCAGCGGCGCGCTGCGACATCACGGTGCGGCCGTTGAGGTCGATGACGCTCACCTGCTCCATGCCGCCGGCACGCACGGTCACGGTGCTCGTGGCGGGGTTCGGGTAGAGGGTCACTTCGTCGAGGCTCACCTGGTCAATGCCTACATTGTCGGCGAAGGTGGCCGTGTAGGTCATGTCGGCGGTGACGGTGATGGTGCGCGGGTTGTCGGTGTTGCCGTCCTGCCAGCTCACGAAGTGGTAGCCATCGTTGGCCGTGGCGCCGATGGTGGTGGTGGTGTTCTCAAGGAACGAGCCGCCGCCGCTGACGGTGCCCCATGCGTTGTTGTTGGCAAGGACGGTGATGGTGTAGTAGGTGGGCTCGGGGCCGCTGCCACCAGTGGTGGTGAAGTTGGTGGTGGCGCTCCAGAGGCCCGTCACGCCCTCGGCGCAGGTGGCGCGCACGTAGACGTCATAGGAGGTCTCCGTGTCGAGGCCCGTGAGGACCACGCTGTTGGTGCTGACGGTGATGGAAGTGCCCTGTCCCTGGCTGGTGCCCTGGTAGCCGAAGTCGACGGTGTAGGAGGTGGCGCCGGTGGCATTCCAGCTGACGCGTGCCGTGGTGCCGGTGATGTCGCTCACGGTGACGCCGGTGACCTGCTCGCAGGTGAGGGTGGTGAAGCTCACGGTGTCGCTCCAAGCGCTGGCGAGCTGCTCGCCGCAGAGGGCGCGGACAGACACCTGGTAGGCCGTGGCCGAGGCGAGGCCCGTGAGGGTGTGGGTGGCGGAAGCGAGGGTGTCGTAGCGGTCAAGGCTGGGGCCTGTGACGTGGAGCTCCCAGGCGTTCTGCTCGGCGCCCGGCGTGAAGGCGACGACGGCTGAGGTGTAGTCGATGCCGGAGACCGCAAGGGCGGTGGGCACGTAGCAGGGCTGCTGGTCTGTGGTCACGGAGAGCAGCACCCACTCGCTCGTCATGCCCATGGGGCAGAGGGCGCGGAGGCCCACACTGTAGGCGGTGCTGGGCGTGAGGTCGGTGAAGGTGTAGTTGTTGCCGGTGACGACAGTGCCTCCATCAGGCTCCTGCCACTCGCCCTCGACGAGGGCCACCTCGAAGCTGTCGGCCACGCCGCTCCACGAGAGAGCGATGCTGTTGTGTGTAGTCACGGCGGCGAGGTCTTCAGGCATGTCGCAAGGCGGTGCCACAGTGGTGACCCTGATGTCGTCGATGCCAACGGAGTAGAACGTGGAGTTGTGCTCCCAGCGGAAGGCTATCTGGACGGCATTGGACTGGGCGACATCGAAGGACACCGAGTCCTGCGTGTGGGTAGTAGCGGATGTCACCGTCTTGACAAGCACGAATGAGCCGTCGAGGTCGGTGGGGTCGGTGACGTAGCCCACGGTGAGTGTGCCGCTGGTGGCACTCTCCATGCGGTACCAGAAGCTCATGTTCAGAGTGCTGACAGGCGCAGTGAATGGCGGCAGAGCAACGACCTTGGTGTTGCCCTGGGTGGCACCGCTGCCCGAGGTCAAGGTCAGGCAGTTGGTGCCTGAATGCGGATACCAGTAACTACCGCTGCCGGTGACGTGCGGGAAGTACTTGTTGTCGGTGCCAGAGGTGTAGGCCTCCCAGCAGCCCGGCAGAGAGCCTACCGTGTTGTAGGTGGTGCCTTCCACCGACTCGAAGTCTTCGCTGTAGGGCAAGGCTGTGAGGGAGCAGAGGGTGGTGAAGGTGGCATTTGTAGCCCAGCTGCTGGTCACCGGGTCGGCCTCCGTCGTATCGCATATCTTCATGGCAGACCATGTGTAGGTGGTGTTGGCGGAGAGGTCGGTGAAGGTGTAGCTGTTGCCCTGCACGTTGACATAGCGGTAGGCCGAAGCAGAATTATCCTTGATGCGCACCATGTAGAAGGCGGTGTCGTCGCCGGTCCATGTGAGCGTTGCACCGTTGGAGGTAAAGTTGGACGCTGCGAGGTCGTAGGGGCGCACACATGCCTGCGGCACGATGCTGATGTCGTCGATGGCGGGCGCAATGTCGAGGTATTCGCCGTTGAGGGCGTTGTTGAAGTGGTAGAAGACGACGCGCTTCACGCCCGAGATGCCGTCGATGCTCATGGTGTGCACACCCCATGTGGTGTCACAGCGGGCGTGCACCCAGCGCACGTTGCTGCCCCACGGCGTGCCAAGGTAGGTGTCGGGGATGACGACATCGATGGCCGGGTCGACCACCATGACGGAGATGCCGTCGTTGACAGCCGCCGGGTTGCCGCCGCCACGGTAGCGGAAGCTGACCTCGAAGCTGTTCTGGGCGGCGCCGAAGTCTATGTCGCGGTAGGCGGCCACATTGGTGACAACGTTGCGACGCCACGAGTTGGTGGCACCGCCGTCGGCGCTGAGGTACATGACGTTGCTGTTGTTGCCGGGGACAATGTCGCCGCGGTACCAGTTCACGGTGTTGTTGCTGGCGGTCTGCCAGTTCTGCCACTCGGCGGCATCCTCGAAGTCGTAGGTGTAGGGCACGGTGGCGGGCACCTGCGAGGTTATGAACGAGGCTGCCTCACGGCTGAAGGACGACGTGTCACCGTTGGGGCAGATGGGGGCCACTCGGAAGGTGTAGGCCGTCGTGGGGTTGAGGCCGGTCAGCGTGAAGGGGTTGACGGTGGCCACAACAGTGTTCACAGCAGGGTTCTGTACGTATGCCTCGCTGTACTCGATCACCCAGCTTGTGCAGCCCACGGTGTCGGTCCAGCCGAGCACTGCGGTGTTGTGCGTGACGTCGGTGACCGTGAGGTCGTAGACGCGTGCGCAGGCGGGTATCACATCAATGTACACCTCGTCAAGGTAGACAATGTAGGACGAACTGGACGCGAGGTTCTCCATCATGCCGCGGAACACGATACGGTCGCCGTTGCCGGAATAGGAGGCGGTGTTGACGAAGTACTCGGTATAGGTGGTGGTGAGGGCAATGGTGTCTATCAAGGTGAAGGTAGCCATGTCGCCCGAACCGGACATCACACCAACCATGATATGCTTGCCGGCCACAGAGCTCTTGGCCCAGAAGCTGACCTCTACATTGTTGATGGGATAGCTGGCCGTGTCGATAGCAGGCGAAATGAAAGCCTCGTCGGTGGCATAGCTGGAGGAGTTATAGAAGTAGAAGTATGCATACTTGGTGCCGTTGTGAGCGTTGGCTGCGGCGCTGTTGACATAGGGGTAGTTGGTGCTGCCTCCATTGTTGAAGCGCTGCCAGCAGAGAGGCAGGGCACCTGTGGAGCCTGTGGCTTCGTACTCCCAGTCCATGCTGTAGGGCAGCGAGATCTGGCCACACTCGGTGTTGAAGGACACGGCGTCTGACCACAGGCTGGCATCGGTCTCCGAGCACAGGGCGCGGACGCTGACCTCGTAGTGGGACGAGTTGACGAGGCCGGTAAGGACGACGCTGTCAGTATTGACAATCATCGATGTGCCCTGACCGTGCACGAAGCCCGGCTGGCCGTACTCCACCTCGTAAGAGGCATTGTTGTTGCGCGGGTTGACCCATCTGACGACCGCAGAGTTCTGCGTTACCTGGCTGACGGTGACGCTGTCGAGGCGCGGGCAGGTGGGCAAAATGTGCACGTCTATCTCGTCCACAAACCAGTAGAAGCTTGCAGAGGTTGGCGTGTGGCGCAGCACCATACGGGCGCTATCCGGCGCGTTCTCAAAGGAAACCGTCTTTAACTGGTAGGCACCGCTGAAGTCGCTGTAAGAGTAGTGCTGCACAACGACGAACGAAGTCTCGTCAGAGGGGTCGGTCATGTAGCCCACATCGAAGACACCAGCACTGGCGGAGGTACCCTCCGGGCGGGTCTGGAACGAGAGCTCCAGCGCGTTGATGGGCTGCGAGAAAATCGGCAGGACGAGGTAGTTGGACACGTCGGCAGCACCAGACCTAAACTTGAGGCTGTAGCCGCTGGAGCCATAGCGATAGGTAGATGAGCTGTAGAGGGCTATGTATGAGCCGGAGTGGCTGGAGAAGACATCCCAGCATGGAGGGGCACCGCCTTCCATGGCTGTTCCATCACCGTTGGCCAAGGCAACCATGCCGTTGAAATCCTCAAAGAAAGGTATTGCCTTGGGGGTGCACAGAGTCTGCAGGCTGCCTTCAATGGTCCACGTGCTATGCTCGTCGCCGCAGTCGGAACGCAGGTAGTAGTAGTATGTGGTCTGCGGCGCAAGGCCGGTGACAGTAATATGGTTGGTGTCGGAGGTCAGCACGCTGACGCTGTCGGAAGCAACGGCACTGGCTGGGTCTATCGGGCTGAGGGAGACCACAACGGTATAGCCCTCCGACGAGCCCGTCCAAGAAAGCTCAAAGCTGCCGGTGTCCACGTTGCCGACTGTCACATCGGCAGGCCTCGGACATGACGGAACATGGTTGCAGGCAATGAAAGCCATATTGGCCGCCGACTTGGTGCGGTAGGCATAGGTGCTGGAGCCGGAAGTGTACTTGTAGGCGGTCGCATAGGTCTGCACCGTGCCGTACTTGAAGTTGGTAGTGCCGGTGATGCTCGCGTCGCGCACAAAGGCAACGACGAGGTTGCTATCGCCATGGTAGAGGAACGGTGTGTTGAAGGCAATCTCGTTCCAGCTGTTGGCCTCGAAGAGCATGCTGCCGTCGTAGACGAGCTGCATGCTGCTGATAGGCAGCGTGTCGTTGAGGCCGGTGGTCGAGGTGGCACTGGTGGCCGAATGCCATTCGTCAAGGCCGGTGGTACCCATATACACGCGGAACGGTATGGGAGACGTGCCCACCGTGCCGGTCTCGATGGAGATGCCACGGATGTAGTTCAGGGTGTCCATAAGCCCGAGGTCAAGCAACTCGGCAACGGTGTAGATGTGCCAGTTGGCCGTGTTGGTATACGAGCTGGAACCATTGATAACATAACTGGAACTCGTGCTTGTGCCGTACACTATTGTGTCTTTAGCTTCCACAAAGCCTTCGCCGCAGTCAAGCTCGGTGTTGGCAGACACTATCTGGCTCCATTCGCTGCTGTCGCCGTCGCACACGGTGCGCACGCGGAAGAAGTACTGGGTGAAGTCGGCGAGGTTGCCCACCGTAGCCGATGTCTCGGTGGTGGCCACAGAAGCCGCCACGTTGGTGAATTCCCTGCTCGTAGAAGCTTCCACGTAATAGTTGTAGCCGGAGCCCTCCCATGTCAGATCGACGCTGGAGGAGCCTACGGCCTCAACGGCGAGGTTCATGGGCCAGCGGCAGTCGGGCAGACGCTTCACCACCACGCTGTCGAAGTAGGCGTAGTTGGTGCCTGTAGAGAGCTTCGGCGCCACAAAGGCGATGCGAGTGCCTTCGCCGTAGTAGCCTTCAAGTGAGACCCTCAGGCGGTGCACCGAGGATGTGGGCTCGGCGGAGAGGTCGACAGAGTCGATAACGTCGAACGTCGTAAGGTCGTTGGGGTCGGCTATGGCACCCACGAGAAGGATGGTCTTGTAGGTAGACGTGGTGGGGCGTTTGAGGGAGAACTCCACCATCAGGTCGTTAATGCCGGTGGTGAACAGAGGCATGACGGCATAGGACATGATTGATGCCGTAGAGTTGAAGTACAGGCCTCTGGAACCCGTCGAGGCGGCAGTGCTGTAGGGGTAGGGATACTGAACCGTGGAACCCTCCACGCCTTTGTCCCAGCACGTGCTGATGGGGTTGGCGGCACCGCTTGCATAGGCCTCGAAGTCCTCAATGTAAGGCAGGTCGGCCTCGGGAATGGCAAGGCAGTTGGTGCGGAAGCTCACCGGGTAGGTGGCCATGGAGAGGTCTCCGCAGTCAGCCTGCACCGAGACGAAATAGACGGAGTCGGGCTGCAGGTTTTCAAGGAAGGCCACCGTGTCGCTCACCGTCACGGTGAGGGTGTCATCTTCGGTCAGCTCGGCTCCTTCTGGCCAGTAGGTGACCACATAACTGCCTATGTTGTTCGTGTCTGTCCACGAGATAGTGGCGCTGGTGCTGTCGTAGGCAATCACCTCCACGTCCTGCACCGTCGGGCAGGCCGAGCGGGTGTAGACGGTGATGTCGTCAACATAGAAGGTATAGGTCTGCTCCTCGACGACAAGGGCAAGGCGGTGCTCACCCTCAAGGTCGGCGGGCAGGTTGACGGTGAGGAACTGCCATGTGTTGCCGTAGAAGTCAACACGGTTGTTGGTCACCGAGTCGCCGGTGACGACAAGGCGGTAGTAGTTCGCCGTGTCGCTGGAGGCCGAGCTGTCCTCCACGGTGGCGTAGAAAGCTATGTGGCCGTGGTAGGTGGCTGAGGTCGTTGAGGAACCGGTCTTCACCCACATGCTTATGGCATCGGCGCCGGTGAAGTTCATCTGCGGCAGCATCATCCAGTCGTCAACCTCGTAGGTGGTGCCTGTGCTGCCATAGTAATAGAACGTCTTGGCACCGTCATGCACATTGCTGGCCGTGGTGCTGTAGCGCCAGTTGTAGGTTGTGCTGCCGTAGTTCTTGAAGTCGTAGCAGGGGCGCTCCGGTGCCGACGCCGTGCCGAGCCATACACCTTCGGCATCAAGCGTCACCGGCAGCTCCAACACCTCACAATCGGTGACAAACGAGAAGGCCACTCCTATAGCGCTGGTGTCGTTTCCACACAGGCCGTAGACAATACCGTTGTAGTAAGTGCCGGGGTTGAGGTCCTCCAGCTCCAGGCTGCTGCCCGTCGCCTCTAAGGTGTCGCCCGTCTCGCCGCCGTCGGCATTGAGGGTCACAACGTAGCTGCCGCTGTTGCCGTAGAAGCCCAGCATCGCCCCGTTGCTGCTCACGTTGTCAACAACGACGCTGTCGGGCGGGAAGCAGGACGGCATCTCCATCACCGTCACCTCGTCGAGGAACCAATAATAAGATGTTGAATTAACATTGTGGCGGAATGCCATGCGGGCACCTGCCGGTGCATCGGCGAAGGTCGCCGCCAGGGTGGCCGGCACAACACTGCCGCTGCCGTTGAAGAACGACACCGGGTAGTTGCCCACGGAAACAAAGGTGGTGCTGTCGACAGCATTGGTGATGTATCCCACATCGAACGAACCCGAAGATGGTCCTTCAGGGGCAGTCTTGAAGAGCAGGTACAGCGACGACAGGGGAGCCTCGAATTCCGGCAGCACAAGGATGTTGGGCAGGGCGCTGCTGTTGGGATAGAAGCGCACGGTGTTGCCCGTGAAGCCTGTGCGCGTGGCTATGTTGACATAGCCGCCGCCGAGGTGGTCAAAGCACGGAATGCTGGTGGCGCTGGTGGTAGTGCCCATGCTGTCGGGTTCAAAAGTCCACGGCAGCACACTCACAGCCTCGCAGGAGGTAGTAAAGCTCAAGGCGGTCCACTCCGTCGTGTCATCGGCGCAAAGGGTGCGCAGCTTCACATAGTAGGTGGTATTGGGCTCCAGGTAAGTCAACTCGGTGTTGGTACTGCCACCACCGACTATCACCTGCAACGCATTGTTCGCCGTGCCGGGGGTGAAGTTCACCGTGTCATAGAGTATCTCGTAGCCCGTGTTCGTCCCGGCCGGTATCCAGGCCAGCGTGGCGGCGTTGGCGGACAGAGCCTCCACGTGCAGGTTGTCCGGCAGCAGGCAGCTCGGTGCCAGGCCGACAGTGATGTCGTCAAGGTACACATAGTTGGACGCACCCTGAGGGGCAAGGAAGGCTATATAGCGACCGCTGCCGCTGTAGTTGACGAGGGGTATACTGAACTCCTCCCAGCTGCTGGCGGTCTGCACCTGCAGCATGGCCACGGTGTCGAAGGTGCTTATGTCGGCGGGGTTGCTCATCACACCCACATACAGCCTCCCGTAGGCCGCCGACGTCTTGTAGGCAAAGAAGGATACATTCAGCGTGTTCAGCGGAGCCTCGAACGCCGGCATGGCGGCGTAGCTGTAATTAGTAGTCGCGGAATAGAAATACAGGCTCTTGGTGCCAGTGTGCTTGTATGTACCATAGGGGTAGGGGTAGGCCGTGGAGTAGTTGGTGCCTTTGGTCCAGCAGGCGTTGATGGTGGAGGAGCTCGTAGTGCCCGAAGCATCCTCGAAGCCGTAGGTGTAAGGCAGCGACGCCACGGCGGCACACATCGTCTTGAAGGAGACCTGCGACCACAGACTGCTGCTGTTGTCGGAGCAGTTGGCGGCGACCTTCACCCAGTAGGTGATCTGCGCGTTGAGGCCCGTGAGGGTGATGACGGTGTCCGTAGTGCTCTCCGACAGCACGTTGGTGGCCGTGGCGGGGTCGAAATCGGTGGTGCCGTAGAGCACCGTGTAGTCGGTGGCACCCTCGCTGCTGTTCCATCTGATGGTGGCCGTCGCATCGTCATAGGTCAGCACGGTCATATCCGTCGGGCGGAAGCATGTGGGCACATGCATGACGGTGATGTCGTCGATGTATACATAGTTCGTTGTGGCGGCGCCCTTGTAGGCGAGGAAGGCAATGTAGCCCCCGTTGCCCTCGTAGGCCGAGAAGTCCACGTCAAACATCTCCCAGGTGTTCAAATCCTCGACCTGCAGCAGGGCCACAGTGTCGAAGGTGGCTATATTCTCGGGGTCGCTCATCACGCCCACGGCCACATGGCCATAGGCTGCCGACGTCTTCATGGCCCAGAAGCTGAGGTAGAGGTTGCTGATGTCCTCGACGAAAGCCGGCATGGCGGCATAGCTGTAGTAGGTCGCGGTGGAGTACATGTACAGCGAATAGAGGCCACTGTGCTTTTGCTGGCTGTAGGGGTAGGGGTAGGCCGTTGTGGTGTAGTTGGTGCCTTTGGTCCAGCAGGGGTTGATGGGGTATGCCGCTCCCGAACTTGCCGCATCCTCGAAGCCGTAGCTGTAGGGCAGCGTGGCGATGGACTCGCAGCGGGTGCGGAAAGTCTCGGTGGCGGGCAGGCTGGTGTCGCCCTCGCCGCACAAGGCACGCACCACGACAGTGTACTGCGTGTTGGCATCCAGGTTGTCCAGCACCATGCTGTCCTCATACACGGTGGTGTAGGCCCCGCCGTTGACGCTGACGAGCCACTCCTCCTCCTCGCCGCCCGCAATCCAGTTGAGGGTGGCACTGCTGCTGGTGATGTCGCCCACCGTCAATGCCCCGGGCTTGGGGCAGCTGATGACAGGACGCACAAAGCGGTAGTAGCGGTTGGCGTCGGGCCAGTTGTTGCCGGGGATGGTCGTCAACTGGCCGGCGGTGTAGTGCGTGGCCACATGCAGCTGGCTGACCAGCCACAGGTTGCCGCCGTCCTCGCTCATGCCCACCTGTCGCGTGACGCTCGGCGTTGTCGCCGGCACCGTCGACGGGTACACTATCTCTATGTTGCCGTTCTTGTAGAGGTGCACCTGCCACAACATGTCGGCCGACGTGTTCACGTTGTAGCTGTTATAGAACGACGTGTTGAACTCCACCACCAGCAGCGTGTCGCCGTCGGCATTGGTGGTAACCATCTTCTTCACGTAGCCCGTGGGCTTCATCTTGCCGTCGCAGCCCAAGAAGTTAATCTTCGGCGCATTCAGACCGCAGTTTGACGAATTGAACGGATTGGTGTAGTTTGACGTACCCGTCACCGTGGCGCCAAGGCGCAGGTTGCCGTCCGTGTTCACCGAAAACTGAGTGTAGATTTCTTCCCCGAAAGGGAAACTGAAACCAATCGGCACCACCTCGGAAGCCTTGCTGTCGGTGCCCAGAGTATTCCCGGAACCGGTCCCCGGCGACTCCAGGATGACCGTGCCGTCCGTGATGGTTATCCACCGGTCGGCGTCAGTCCCCGTTGAGAACTGGTAATCCTCAAACGATTGAGCCTGCGATGCCCACGGCAGCAACAGCGCTGCAAGGAGCATCAACAATCGTAAATGTTTTTTCATAATGTTCATAATGTTTAATTTTTTGGTTTATACTTAATTTTCAGTGTTTAAATATAATATCGCCTTCAAAAGGACTACTACAAAAGTAGTAAATCCACACGACTTTTGCAAGCTTTTTTGATTTTTTAACACCAAATAATATATCTATCCGCTGCAAATCAGACATTTGACACTTCACCCACCGTTACACCGCGGTCTATGCCACACCACGTAGCCTCAACGGCACTTGTACGGCTGTTCTACGGTTGTTCTACGGTTGTTTAACGGTTGTTTAACGGTTTAAACCGTAGAACAACCGTTAAACAACCGTAGAACAACCGTAGAACAGCCGGTGCGGAGCGGTGCCGGGACGGTGGCGGGACGGTGGCGGAGAACAACAAAAAAGGTTCCGCCACGATGGGAGGAACCTGTGCTTGCCGCCGCCGATGCGCGGCGCACGTATGGCACCGCATCCGCAGGTCAGTCGACTGGGATGTCGCGATTGACGTTCTTGCTGCCCACGAGGGCATAGAAAAGGATGTAGGCCAGCATGGCGGCCACAATCCAGTAGGAGCCCATGTAGCCTATGTGGCGCGCCACGGCGTTCTGTACGAGGGGCATGATGCCGCCGCCCACGACCATCATCATGAAGATGCCGCTGGCCTGCTCGGTGTACTTGCCGAGGCCTTCTACCGAGAGGTTGAAGATGCAGCCCCACATCAGCGAGGTGCAGAGGCCGCAGAGGACGAGGAAGAGGGCGCTGAGGGGCACCTGGAACATCTGGAAGCCGTCGGCCACACTGTAGCCGGGCATGGCGATGTGCGATGTGGAGGGCACGATGATGGCCACCACGATGAGCACTATGACCAGCAGGGCCACGGCGGAGAGCTGGGTGCGGGTGCTCACCTTGCCGCTGATGGCGGCGCTGGCGGCGCGGCCCACCATCATCAGGAGCCAATAGACGGCGGCCACGGCTCCGCCCACGGCGGCGCTGCCCACCGGACCCAGCGGGTCGCTGAGGTAGAAGTTGAGCTCGGCGGGAATGCCAACCTCTATGCCCACATAGAAGAAGATGGCCACGACGCCCAGCACCAAGTGGCGGAAGCTCCAGGGGCTGTACTTGTCGCGTCCGCCGCGGATGATGCGGCTGCGCTTGGGCTCGGGGATGTCTACGAAGAGGAGCACCACGAAGGCCAGGGCGAAGACACCCATGGCGATGAAGAGCAGGGGCGCCACGTCGCTCATGGCGGTGCGGTCGGTCACGGAACCTATGAGCACGCCGACGAGCAGGGGCGTGAGGGTGCCGGTGAGCGAGTTGAGGGTGCCACCGGTCTGTATGAGCTGGTTGCCGCGGTTGCCGCCGCCACCGAGGAGGTTGAGCATCGGGTTGACGACGGTGTTGAGCATGCAGACGCAGAAGCCGCAGATGAAGGCGCCGAGGAGGTAGACCAGCAGGTTGAGCATCACGGGCTGGCCGCCGACGCTGAAGGTGGCCACATCGGCACCTACGAGGCTGGAGAGGTACTGCACGACCATGCCGGCGAAGCCCACACCGAGGGCTATGAGGGCCGTACGCTTGTAGCCTATGCGCTGCATGAGGCGTCCGGCGGGGATGCCCATGATGGCGTAGGCCAGGAAGTTCATGAGGTTGCCGAGCATGCCCGCCCACTGGTAGCGGGTCTGCCAGATGTTGCCGAATGGAGCCGCCATATTGGTCACAAAGCTAATCATGGCGAACATGAAGAACATGGTGACGATGGCAATGATGTTGGTCTTGTTTGCGTTGGTTTTCATGGCTATGTACATAAAAAAGGCAGACACCCGCGCGGCGGATGTCTGCCATCATGTTTTTTTTATCCTTTCAGGGCTTCGGAGCCACTGACAATCTCTATTATTTCGTTGGTGATAGAGGCTTGGCGGGCCTTGTTGTAGCTCAGACGGAGGTCTTTGAGGAGCTCGGTGGCGTTGTCGGTGGCCTTCTGCATGGCCGTCATGCGGGCACCATGTTCGGCGGCCAGCGAGTCAAGGACCATGCGGTAGAAGGTGCTGCGCAGCGTCAGCGGTATCATCTCGCGCAGGATTTCCTCCTCGGAGGGCTCGTAGATGTAGTCGTTGGCCTTCTGCTTCCCGCTCTTCGCCTTGCGCTCTCCGCCGCCCACGGGGAGCCACTGCTCGCAGCAGAGGTCCTGGGCTATGGAGTTGCGGAACTGGTTGTAGACCACCTCCACACGGTCTATGCTCTTGTCCACGAAGGCGGTCATGAGGCTGTCGGCCAGGGTGGCCACAGCGTCGAAAGCGGGGGCGTCGAGCAGCTCGTCGTGCGAAGTCAGCGCGAGGTCCTTCTGGCGGGCGAGCATCTCGGAAGCCTTCTTGCCGATGGTGACAAGTTTCAGGATGGCGCCTTCGGAGCGCCAGTGCTCTATGCGCTGCTGCGCCAGCTTGAGGACATTGCTGTTGAAGGCGCCGCAGAGGCCTTTGTTGGAGGTGACGACCACCAGCACGACCGTATGCGCCGGACGCACGGCATGGTAGGGCGTCAGCGCGCCGTCGCCGCTGTCGATGTCGGCGATTATCTCGTTGAGCTGTGCCGCATAGGGGCGCATACCTATGATGGCGTTCTGCGCACGGCGGAACTTGGCGGCAGAGACCATCTTCATGGCGGAGGTGATCTGCTGCGTGGAACTCACCGAGGCGATGCGCGTGCGTACTTCTTTGAGGTTTGCCATTTACTTGTACCTTTCTGCTGTGTCGAGGGCGAGGGACTTCATGGTTGCCAGGTCGCTGTCCACAAGCTTGCCGGCGCGGAGGTTGGCCAGGATGTCGGCGTGTTCCTGCTTCATGAGGGTGAGGAAGAGGCGCTCAAAATCGCGCACCTTGTCCACGGGGACCTTCTGCAACAGGCCGTTGGTGCCGCAGAAGATGATGGCCACCTGCTCTTCGACGGGCATGGGGCTGTACTGCGGCTGCTTGAGGATTTCCACGTTGCGTGCACCTTTGTCGAGCACCGCCTTGGTGGCAGCGTCGAGGTCGGAGCCGAATTTGGAGAAGGCCTCCAGCTCGCGGTACTGGGCCTGGTCCATCTTCAGCGTACCGGCTATCTTCTTCATGGACTTGATCTGGGCCTTGCCGCCAACGCGCGACACCGAGATACCGACGTTGATGGCCGGGCGCACACCGCTGTTGAAGAGGTTGGTCTCAAGGAATATCTGGCCGTCGGTGATGGAGATGACGTTGGTGGGGATGTAGGCCGACACGTCGCCTGCCTGGGTCTCGATGATGGGCAGGGCAGTGAGCGAACCGCCACCTTTCACCTTGCCTTTGAGCGAGGCGGGCAGGTCGTTCATCTGGGCGGCAATAGTGTCGCTCTGGATGATGCGCGCGGCACGCTCAAGAAGGCGGCTGTGCAGGTAGAAGACGTCGCCCGGATAGGCCTCGCGTCCCGGTGGGCGACGGAGGAGCAGCGACACCTCGCGGTAGGCGACGGCCTGCTTGGAAAGGTCGTCGTAGATGACGAGGGCATTGCGTCCCGTGTCTCGGAAGTACTCACCTATAGCCGCACCGGCAAAGGGGGCGTAGAACTGCATGGCCGCAGGGTCGGAAGCCGTGGCGGCAACGACGATGGTGTAGTCCATGGCACCCTTCTCCTGCAGGTTCTTCACCAAGTTGGCCACGGTGCTGCCCTTCTGCCCGCAGGCCACATAGATGCAATAGACGGGGTCGCCGGCGTCATAGTTGTGGCGCTGGTTGATGATGGTGTCTATGGCTATGGCGGTCTTGCCGGTCTGGCGGTCGCCGATGATAAGCTCGCGCTGGCCGCGGCCTATGGGGATCATGGAGTCGATGGCCTTGATACCGGTCTGCAAAGGCTGCTCCACCGGCTGGCGATAGATGACGCCGGGAGCCTTGCGCTCGATGGGCATCTCATAGAGTTCTCCTTCTATGGGGCCTTTGCCGTCAATGGGCTGGCCTATGGTGTTGATGACGCGGCCAAGGAGGCCTTCGCCCACGGGCAGCGATGCAATGCGGCGTGTGCGCTTGACGGTGTCACCCTCGTTGACGGTGCTCACCTCGCCCAGCATGACCACACCCACATTATCCTCTTCGAGGTTCTGCACGATGCCCTGGTCGCCGGTGTCGAACTCCACAAGTTCGCCGCTCTGGGCATTGTTGAGGCCATAGACACGTGCAATGCCGTCACCGACGGTAAGCACCGTGCCCACCTCCTCAAGCTCTACGGCGAGGTTGACGTCGGCCAACTGCTTCTTAAGTATTGCCGATACTTCGGCAGGCTTTATATCAGACATAATTATTATAATTTACTTTCATAATCATTCTTGGCAAACTCGATGCGGAGCTTGCGTATCTTGGTGCGGATGCGGGCGTCGTACATCTTGTGGTCGAACTCCAGCTTGAAGCCGCCGAGCATCTTGTGGTCGGTACGGTCATGCAGCTCCACCTCCTTGCCGGTGTAGCTGGAGACCATCTCCGTGACCATGCGCCGGGCGGTGTCGTCGATGGGCTGGTGCGTAACAAGGTCGCTGAAGACGATATTGCGGGCATCACGCCACATCTCAACATAGGCGTCGGCTATGCCGCGCAGGCTCACCGAGCGGTTTTTGCGCACAACAAAACGCAGGAAAGCCATAGTCTCGACAGAGACGTAGGACGAGAATAGTGCCTCCACAATAGACACCTTCTTGTCGAACGGAATTACGGGGTTGGCGAACACGACGCCGAGCTCACGGTTCTCCGCAGCAACCCGCGACACAAGGCGCATGTCCTCGGCCACACGGTCGGCCTGACCACGGTCAGTGGCAAGCAGGAACAACGCTTTGGCGTAGTTGGTGTTGATACGATAGTTGTTCATATCAGTTAAGTTCCATGAGGTTCAGCTCTTTCTGGATGAGCGCATCGGCCTTGGGCTTGTCACTGAGCTCGGCACGGATAAGCTTCTCGGCAATCTCAATGCTGAGGTTGGCTATCTGGTTCTTGAGCTCGGTCATAGCCTTCATCTTCTCATAGTTGATGTTCTCTCGTGCGGCATCTACAATGCGGTTGGCCTCATCGGTAGCTTTGGCGCGGGCCTCTTCAATAATCTGGTCGCTGGCCATACGGGCGTTGCGAAGCATTTCGTCGCGCTCCATCTTGGCCTCACGCAGCAATTCCTCGTTGTGTGCCACCAGGTGCTTCATCTCCTCGCGGGCCTTGGCGGCCTCATTGAGCGAGTTGGCGATGGCTTCTTCGCGTTTCTTCAGCGACTTCAGTATCATCGGCCAGCCGAACTTGATGAGAATGAAAGCCAGAATGCCGAAACTCAACAGCATCCAGACAAAAGTTCCTATGCCGGGGTTAATTAGAGGGTTATTCATCTATGTTCTCTTTAGTCCTTTTTGTAAAGGGGCTGCCAATCGCAGCCCCTGTGGTTTCCGTGTCGATCCTTCTTACTTGAGGACGACGAGCAGGCAGAGCACAACGGCGAAGAAGGCAACACCTTCAACCAGAGCGGCGGCGATAATCATCGTCGAGCGGATGTCGCCACCAGCTTCGGGCTGGCGCGCCATGCCTTCCATGGCTCCCTGGCCGATTTTACCGATGCCGATACCGGCACCCACAGTGGCCAGACCTGCTCCGATGGCGGCTCCGAGGTAACCCCAGGCGATGCCTGCCACAGCCTGCAATGCAATCATTAATGATGTCATAATACTTTATTTTATGTTAGTTAAACTGTTTTATTCACAAAAAGCGGATGCAAAGATAGACATTTTTTCCTAATCCTGCATCAAAAAACTAAACTTTTTTTTCTATCAGATCCAAACTATAGTGAAGACCAACGTTTTCCCTCCGTGCCCTGGCCATCTTGATGATGAGGTAGGCACAGGCGATGAGGTTGCGCAGCTCGCTGAGCGGCTCGGTCAGCACCGAACGGTTGTACAAATCCTCCGTCTCACGGAAGATGAGATTGAGTCGGTCGAAGGCGCGCTGCAGACGCAGGTCGCTGCGCACTATGCCGACATAGTTCCACATAATCTCCTGCAGCTCGCGCTTGGTCTGCGTGATAAGCACCATCTCCTCGTTGAGCACCATTCCCTCGGCATTCCAGTCAGGCACCTCATTCTTAAAGGGCACACCTTTGACTGATTCTATGGCATCCATGGCTGCATTGTGGGCATAGACCACCGCTTCCAGAAGCGAGTTAGAGGCCAGGCGGTTGCCTCCGTGCAATCCCGTACAGCTGCATTCTCCGGCGGCATAGAGGTATTTTATTGAGCTCTCACCGTTGCGGTCCACCTTGATGCCACCACACTGGTAGTGCGCCGCCGGACGTATGGGTATCATGTCGCGCGTGATATCTATGCCTATGCTCAAGCACTTGGCATAGATGGTAGGGAACCCTTCTATGAGGTGTTTCTTGCCTATGCCGCGAGCGTCAAGGTATAAGTAATCCTTGCCCGAGAGCTTCATCTCATTGTCTATGGCACGAGCCACGATGTCGCGCGGCGCCAGCGATAGGCGCTTGTCATACTTCTGCATGAACTCGCGTCCGTCACGGTCTTTAAGCACAGCACCCGCGCCACGCATGGCCTCAGTGATGAGGAAGGCGGGCTTCTCGGCGGGGTTGTAGAGGCTCGTGGGGTGGAACTGCATAAACTCCAGGTCGCTGAGCACACCGCGGGCACGGTGCACCATGGCCACACCGTCGCCGGTGCTGATTACCGGCGTGGTGGTGGTGCTGTACACGTTGCCCATGCCTCCTGTGGCCAGCAGGGTCACCTTGGCCAGGTAGGTGTCTATTCTATTGGTGTCGCAGTCCAGGGCATAAACACCGTAACATTCAATGCCCGGCGTATGCTTGGTGACACGCTGGCCCAGGTGGTGCTGGGTGATGATGTCTATGGCAAACTGCCTCTCCTTGATTTCTATGTTGGGGTGGCTGCGCGCCGCCTCCAGCAGGCCACGCTCAATCTCCTCGCCGGTGTTGTCTTTGTGATGCAGGATGCGGAACTCCGAATGGCCCCCCTCGCGGTGCAGGTCAAAATGGCCTCCACTGCTGTCGCGGTCGAAGTTCACGCCGTACTGCACCAGTTCACGTATGCGATCCGGCGCTTCGCGGATGGTCATCTCCACCACCTCGCGGTCGCAGATGCCGTCGCCGGCCACCAGCGTGTCGTGGATATGCTTGTCAAACGAATCGCTGTCGTACATCACAGCAGCTATGCCGCCCTGTGCATAACGAGTCGAGCCCTCATCGGCGGCACCCTTGGTGAGTATGCACACCTTGCCGTATGGAGCCACTTTGAGGGCAAAACTGAGGCCGGCGATGCCGGAGCCTACAACCAAAAAGTCTACTTCGTAGCGCATCAATAGTATGTATTAGTCTGTTTCTTCTTTGATGTGGGGCACGCCGCCAAGCGCACCCCACATGGTGTCGTGTCTTTACTTCACAACAAGTTTGCGTACCGCCGTCTCCGTGCCATCGCTGACGCGCACAAAGTACACGCCGGCTGCCAGTCCGCTGACATCCAGCGTCAGCTTACCGTTCTCTGCGGTACCTCTGTAGCATACCTTGCCGTTGATGTCAACCAGCGACACGCTGCTGCCTGCCTTCAGGCCGCCGACCTCGGCAAACACAGTGGCAGGGTTGGGAGCCACACTTATGACAGCAGCCTCAACGTCGTCGATACCCACGTTATCAGCAAAGGTTGCCACATAGGTGGCGTTGGCCGTCACCGTGACAGTGCGCGGGTTCTGCGTGTTGCCGTCCTGCCACTGCACAAAGTGGTAGCCCGTGGCTGCCGTGGCCGTCAGCGTCGCCGTGGCACCCTCGTTGTAGGTGCCGCCGCCGCTCACCGTGCCCCAGGCCGTGTTGTTGCTCACCACGGTGAGTGTGTACTGCGTGGGCGGTATAGCCTCAAAGGTGGCCGTGTAGGTGGCGTTGCCCGTCACCGTGACGGTGCGCGGGTTCTGCGTGTTGCCGTCCTGCCACTGCACGAAGCGGTAGCCCGTGGCTGCCGTGGCCGTCAGCGTCGCCGTGGCACCCTCGTTGTAGGTGCCGCCGCCGCTCACAGTGCCCCAAGCCGTGTTGTTGCTTGTGGCTGTGATGGTATACTGCGTGGGCGGTATAGCCTCGAAGGTGGCCGTGTAGGTGGCGTTGCCCGTCACCGTGACGGTACGCGGGTTCTGCGTGTTGCCGTCCTGCCAGCTCACAAAGCGGTAGCCCGTGGCTGCCGTGGCGGTCAGCGTGACCGTGGCGCCCTCGTTGTAGGTGCCGCCGCCGCTCACCGTGCCCCAGGCCGTGTTGTTGCTCGCCACGGTGAGTGTGTACTGCGTGGGCTGCGGCGCGGCGCCAGCAGTGATGGTCACATCGTCAATGGCCATGAAGAACTGATCCGTGCAGTTGTAGTGGCGGAAAGCCACATACACCGTCTGACCGGCGTAGGCCGCCAGACTCACGGTGCGCGTAGCCCACTGCGCCGCCGTCAAAGTCTCCTCATATACTGCCGTCGTCGCTGTGAAGGCCGCCACAGTCTTCGCCGTGGCCACATACACTGCGTAGTGCTCCTCGGGGTAGTCGTTGTTCGAAGCGCTGACAGCCCACGAGAGGTCGTAGCTGCCCGTGGCGGGAACCACTATCGCGGGGCTCACCAGCCAGTTGTCGGGTGTCAAGGCTCCCACACCGTTCACGTATGAGTAGGACGCCGCGCTGTAGCTCGACCCGTTGTTGCCGAAGCCGCCGAGGGCCTCCCAGCCGTAGCCGTCGTTGTTGTTGTCGATGGTGCTCCAGCAGGCGCCGATGCCGCCCTCGAAGCCTTCCGTCCACGGGAAGCTCGTAACCGCACACGAGGCGTCGGAGGCAAAGGTGGCCGTGTAGGTGGCGTTGCCCGTCACCGTGACGGTGCGCGGGTTCTGCGTGTTGCCGTCCTGCCACTGCACAAAGTGGTAGCCCGCGGCCGCCGTGGCGGTCAACGTGGCCGTGGCTCCGGCGTTGTAGGTGCCGCCGCCGCTCACTGTGCCCCAAGCCGTGTTGTTGCTCACCACGGTGAGTGTGTACTGCGTGGGCTGCGGCGCGACGCCGGCGCTGACCTCCACGTCGTCAATCAGCAGGTAGTACATGTCAGTGCAGTTGTGGTGGCGGAAGGCCACGTAGACCGTCTGGCCGGCATAGGCGCTCAAGTCGACATCCTGCTGCACCCACGCGTTGGTGGTGGTGCCGCTGTAGACGGGCGTCAAGCTGGTGAAATCGCCAATGGCATTGCCTGTGGTGCTCACATACACGCTGTAGTACTCACTGGCATAGTTGGCATCCAAACCTTTAGCCTGCCACTTGAGGTGCATCTGGCTGCCGGCGGGCAGGACGAAGGAGGGTGCTATCAGCCAGTTGTCGGGAGTCAAAGGACCCGCATTGTTGTCGTAGGAAGCCGAAGCCAGCGAGCTGTTGCTGTTGTAGCCCAGCGGGGTCGTGCTGTTGGAGGCGTAGGTCCAGGTGTGGCCGTCGCCGTCACCATCGTATATACGCCAGCACCCAAGAGCGTCGACATCCTCGAAGTCCTCAGTGTAGGGGAAGGACGTGATGTCGCACGACACAGGCTCGGTGAACACACCCTTCACCATGAACGAGCTGAGCCAGTAGCCACCGTACAAATCAAAGCTGGAACCCACCAGACAGCTTGCATCCACGCCAGAGTAATTGGTGAAAGCCGCGGGGTAGGTGACATTGGGTGCATAGAAAGTAATCCACACGTCCTGCGTGGCTGCCACCGCGGTAGGCAGGGCGACAGTCTGCCACTGGCGCGTCATGTCGCTGCCCACCACGTGCGACACCGTGGCGGCCGTGGTCTCGCGGTTGCTGCCGGTGTAGACAGTGATATTGTACGTGCCGGCCTCATAGGCATAGAACATCACCGCCGACAGCTCCTTGCCGGCGTCAAGCAGCGAGGCCGGGAACATCACGCCCCAATGCTTGTCGCTGCCAAGGCTGTAGGCCGACAGCCAGGCGTCGCTGTTGCAGTAGCTCACCGTGTCGGTGGGGATGGCGGCATACGAGGCGGTGAAGCTGTAGCTGCCGCCGTTGGCCACCAGGTAGCGCGGGTTGTTGCGGTCGCCGTCGTTCCAGCTGTCGAAGCGGTAGCCGTTGGGAGCCGAGGCCACAACCATCACAGTGTCGCCGTAAGCATAGGTGCTGCTCTGCGTGCCGTAGTTGTTGTCGCCGCCGCCCATCACCATCACCGCAGCGCCGCTGGGCGAGCCAGCCTGCACCGTGGCGGTGACCGTGGTATTGCCGGTGGCGCTCCACGCCGTGTGGGGACGCAGGCCTATGAGCACATCGTTGTCGAGGTTGTAGGAGCCCATGTTGGCGCCGGTGCCGCCGCCGGCAGGCTCCAGGCCGCCGATGGCATAGTAGTCGTCAAAGTATCCACCCCAGCCCCAGTTGACATGGAAGTAGCCGCTGTTGTTGTAGCCGTCAAGCACAAAGCTGTGTCCACCAGACTCGTCGCTGCCCTCGTAGAGCAGCGGACGGCTCTGGTCAAGCTCGGCGCGCAGGCGCTGGCAGTAATCGTCGTGGCTGTAGTCGTCACGGCGCACCACGGCCATATCGGCGCGGTACTTGAAATACTTCATCAGCGAATGCTGCGACGACGCACGCACCGAGCCACCGTACACGTTGTTCGAACCGCTGGCTTCAGGACTGTAGGCCATCTCGTTGGCAACGCCGATGTGGTACATCAGGGTGGCCACGGCGTTGACCTGTGCCGTGGAGCTCGCGCTCGTCAGGGCGTTGGGCATCTGCGACCACTGGTAAGTCGTGGCGCCGAAGTTGGCCGAAAGGTTGTTGTAGGTGTACTGCGTGCCGTTCACGTTACGGCTGCTGCTGTAGGTGTGGCTGCCGTAGCCCGTAGCAGGGTGGTTGTGGTACTTCATCACCTGCGCCGTGGCCGTGGCCACACAGCCCGTCACCGCGCGCGCTGCCTCGCCGCCGTTGGTGGGGCACAGGGCGTTGTAGTAGGGGCTCTGGTCCCACGTGGTGGTCAGCAGCGGAGCCACGGCTGTAGCCAGCACAGGCTGCGGGGCCGCGCCGTCCACCAGGCGCTGCCACTCCTCGGGCAGGACGCCCGCCTTGCCGTCGGCCTCGGCGCGCGAGGCATACACCTGCGCGACAGGCTGCACATGGGTCTTCCACCAGCGTATCTCTTTGTCGTAGCCCTCCAGGAAGCCACGCACATGCTGCGGCATGCCCTCGGCCTCGAAACGGTTGACGGTGCTGTAGGCCAGCACGGGCTGCACACAGTCGTCGCCGCTGACGAGCACGAAGCCCCCCTCAGGGGCTGCAAAGACATAGAACTCCGCAAACGGAGTCTGTTGCGTAATATCCTGCAGCGCAGCAACATTCTTCATGCCTTGTGCCTGCATCCAGTTCTGCGCCACTCGACGCGCCACATCCCGCGACACCGGGTTGGCCACAGCCACGCCCATCAATGCCATCAGGAGGGTAATCATACTGATTTTTTTCATATCGGGTAGTATTTAAATTAATATTACTCTACTATGTGCCAGCCTGTTGCGCGCAAAATGCAACGAGTCCGACAATGCAAACATACAAAACAATTATAAAATACACAAATATTTTTTTCCTCCCCTCCCCCACCCCGCCCCCTATCCGGTACGGAGCCCCTACGGCATTTCTTCAGTAGTTCTTCAGTAGTTCTTCAGTCAAACACTGAAATACTACTGAAGAACTACTGAAGAACT
The DNA here is from genome assembly GCA_017522105.1 of Bacteroidales bacterium. Lineage (GTDB taxonomy): Bacteria > Bacteroidota > Bacteroidia > Bacteroidales > P3 > Colimorpha. The sequence goes on from JAFXAA010000017.1 coordinate 132,026, forward strand.
ACTGAAGAAATGCCGTACCGGCTCCGCAGAGGAATAAAATAATCTTCGCACGCGCACAATAAAAAAGACAACAGGACGTTGTTGAGGTGTTATGGGTGTGATAGCGCGACAAAGCATCAAGGGGGCGATGGCCAACTACCTGGGGGTGGCGATAGGGTTCGTCACCACTTTCTTCGTGCTCACCCGCATGCTGACCACCGAGGAGGTGGGGCTGACGCGCGTCATGGTGGACGCGGCGATGCTCTTCTCGGCTGTGGCGCAGCTGGGCACCAACGCCTCCATCGTGCGCTTCTTCCCATGGTTCAAGGACGACGGCAGCCACCACGGATTTTTCGGGCTGGCCATGCTGCTTCCCCTGGCGGGGTTCGCCCTGGTGGGCGGCGTGCTGCTGGCCTTCCGCAGCCAGCTGGTGGCGGTGTACAGCGTCAACTCGCCCCTGCTGACCGACTACTTCCACCTGCTGCCGATGCTGATATTCTTCGCGCTGTACCTGACGGTGTTCGAGACCTGCTCGTCGGTGCTGATGCGCATCACGGTGCCCAAGATGGTGCGCGAGGTGGGCATCAGGGTGTTCAACCTGGCGGCCTACCTGCTCTACGGCTACCGCCTCATCACGCTCGACACCTTCGTGTGGCTCTTCTGCGGCAGCTACGGGCTGGCCATGCTGCTGGGCCTCGTCTACCTGCTGAAGACAGAGCGCTTCAACCTGCGCATCTTCAGCGTGGACTGGCGCCACCTGCGTTCCACGGGCCTGACGGGCGACATGGTGCGCTACACGCTTTTCATGACGGCCACGGTGCTGGCGGGCAACGTGCCCCTGCTGGGGTCGCTGTTCCTCGGCGCCAAGGCGGGGCTGGCGCTGACGGGCGTCTACACCATAGCCTTCTTCATAGCCAACGTCGTCGAGGTGCCCTACCGCTCGCTGGGTGCCATCTCGCGGCCCGTGATAGCCACGGCGGTGAAGGAGGGCGACTGGGCCGAGGTGAACCGCCTGGGGCGGCAGGTGAGCCTGCACCAGCTGATGGTGAGCCTGATGATATTCTACGTCATCTGGATCAACCTCGACACCCTCTTCACACTGATACCCAACGGCGAGGACTACCGCGGCGGCGCCGGCGTGGTGCTCATCCTCGGGCTGGCCAAGGTGCTCAACTCGTCGCTGAGCATAGGCACCGACGTGCTCAACTACTCGCGCCACTACGCCTTCGGGCTGCTCTTCATAGCGGCGCTGACACTCAGCGCCCTGGTGCTCAACGACCGCCTGATAGGCCCCTTGGGCATCGACGGGGCCGCCATGGCCACGCTGCTGAGCTATGCAATCTATTTCGCACTGCTGCTGACGTTCCTGTGGCGGAGGCTGCGGGTGAGCCTCTTCAGCGGCGCACAGCTCAAGACGCTGGCGGTGATGGCCGCGGCTTTCGCCCTCGACTGGGGGTGGCGAACCTGGCTCACGCCCCTCGCCTCCACCGGCGGCACATGGCACACGCTGGCCGACGCCGCCCTGAAGACCGCCGTGCTGGCCTCGGCGGCGGCGGCAGCGATGGTCGCCTGGAAGGTGTCGCCCACGGTGAACGGCATCGTGAAGAAAACAGTCCAACGTGCCAAAGGCAAGAAAGGGGGGAACTGATGAAACAGGAGGTGGCTAAAATAGCAAGACATGCGACTGCGCTGCTAACAACAATCGCCATGGCGGCGACTGTCTCTGCTCAGGTATGCCCGCAGTTCAAGAACCCGACGAGCTTCATCACAGGCGACACCCTATACTACTGGAGCGCAAAGGTCGGCGAGCGCATTCACCCAAGTCACTCCACCGACACTACAACAGGCAGCTATATAATGAGTTCATGCACATTCACCCCCACAATCCCTGACAGCAGCATAACCTCGCCACTATACAACTCGTCAAACAGCAACGAGCTCCAGGCATGCCACGAATACTTCTTTGACGCAAGCAGGAAACGATTCCAGATAATCACAACAGCCGACTCCGGCATGGATGGGTTCACCGTGAGGGACAACGGCACGGGCATGCCGCGCATACCCCGCGGCTATACGTCAAGCATCCGGCTGGGCGACATGTGCAATTCGGGAGCAAGTCATCCTCGCAACGTATACAACGACGATACCACATTCTCGAATGAGAGTTCCGAGGCATTGTTCTACACAATGCACGTCACCACTGAAAACGCGCTGCTCATCATCAAATACGCCGTAGTGGCCCGCCGTTACTCGCATACCGCCTACGATGCCGCCGAGTTCCTGATACGCGTGGTGGCACAGAACGACGATGGCACCTGGGCGGATACACCCATCAACGACTCGCTGTGGTACAAAGTGTCGGCACCGACTTTCAGCGACGACAATATGCCTATCGGCTGGGTTCCGGGCGCCAACCATGGCGCATGGCCCTGCACCTATTCATACAAGCCGTGGTCGACGGTTGGCATCAACCTGAACAATTATCTGGGCCGAAACGTGCGCATAGAGATGTACACCAGCGACTGCATTTACAACGCCGACCCAATATACGCCTATATCTGTGGCGACTATAGTTCGATGTCTGTCAAAGCGACAGGATGCCCGAGCCCGGAGTCGGAAGCAATAGACACATTGAAAGCCCCGCCGGGAATGCTGTCGTACAAATGGTATGTCACGACCCAGGGAGCAGAGACCGACATCTACAACAACAGCCACATGGATAGAGTGTCATTTCGTCCAGTGACATCCAATGGGCCTTTCGACAATTACCTGCCGAAGGTTGCCGACTTTGTCCTCTCGGCAGGGCCAAACGCTGGCGACACCGTTGGCGAACAGACATTCTTGTGCCTGATGACCTCGGCACTTGATCCGCAAAAGCCAATGCTGTCGAAGATGTATACCAATGTGGTATTTCAACGCCCGTTTCTGGACTACAGGACTGAAAGCGGATGCGACACTACGGTGCACTTCTACAACCTCAGCCGTAGCCTCACGGACGACAGCCTCGACACAAACGGCACCTATTGGGTAATATACGGCGACACCACGTACAGCGAAGTCCTCGACACCCTGCACAGCAACGACGCTGCATACCACTTTGCGAGGCCTGGATATTACGGCATCAAGCTACGTTGCACCACCACAATACGCCCATGCCCGGCAGAGAAGCGGTTCATCTGCGAGGCAAAGGGGGGTGACGACTTGGCATTCAGCATGTCGGAGCACGAGATTTGTGAGTTTGAGAAAGCCCGGGCTATATGTACAGAGGGATGTAACAACCCAAAGAGGTGGATAGTGGACGGCATTGAAAGGGGTGGCGGCAACACCATGGAGTTCACGCTTCCTGTGGGGAGACACAATATAGAGCTGGCATCAGTCAACGCAATAGGCTGTTCCACAAGGGTTCGAGACACGATTTTGGTCATGGGCGAGCCGCAGGTGCTCCTGTCGCCGGAAGACGGCGAAATATGCATAGGCGACAGCCTGCTGCTTGATGTGGGAAGCAACATACAATACAGCTGGAGCTCTACGCCATACGACAGCAGCCTGCCAAATGGATACGTAGGCTCTTCGGCCACAGTACAACCCCTGCAAACTACCACCTACACTCTGACGCCGCTGGAAGAAACCCCCTGTTTCAGGGGTAACACAAAGGCAACGGTGACTGTTCTTGACTACCCTACACTCAAAGTGGAGACAAACAGGCCAACACTTTCGCTGGACAATAATGCCGTGTCGCTGACCGACATTTCACCTAACCATACAAACACAACATGGACTTTTGACGACAGCACTGTTGCCCATGGTTCGCACCACACACGCTGGTACACAAACCTGACCGAGGTGGACAGCGTGTGCATCGGGATGATTTCGTGTAACCGGTACAAATGTTGCAGAGACACATCATTCTGTATACCTGTAAAAACCTTCAGCCTATGGTTTCCAAACGCTTTTACGCCAAGCCTCGAAGAGAACAACCGCTTCAAGGCAGTGTGCAGCCATGAGCTTACGGACTACGAAATTACGATATACAATAGGCAAGGAATACTTGTGTATTTGTCGAAGGACATCACGCAAGGCTGGGATGGCAACGACCTCCACGGATCCCCCTGCCCGCAGGGAGCATATGTCTATTTTTGCCGATATGCCATGACCAACAGCGGCACCTACTACGAAGTACACGGTACTATGACATTGATAAGATAAACAAACACAGATAGAAACATGTTAGACAAACTGAAAGCGATTTATACACGCTACAAGGAGATTGAAGAACAGATGAACGACCCGCAGGTGACTGCGGACATGAAACGCTATGTGAAGCTCAGCAAGGACTACAAGGACCTGCAGCCGGTGGTGAAGGCATACCACGAGTACAAGGGCCTCATAGACACCATTGCCGAATGCAAGGAGCTGTTGGAGGGCGAGAAAGACCCCGAGCTGCGCGAGATGGCCAAGGAGGAACTGACGGCCGCCCAGGAGCGCAAGGACGGCATGGAGGACGAGATACGCCTGCTGCTGATACCCGCCGACCCCACGGACTCGAAGAACGCCGTGGTGGAGATACGCGGCGGCACGGGCGGCGACGAGGCCTGCATCTTCGCCGGCGACCTGTTCCGCATGTACACGCGCTTCTGCGAGAAAAAGCACTGGAAGGTGGAGGTCACGGACTTCAACGAGGGCACAGCGGGTGGATACAAAGACATCACCTTCACGGTGAGCGGCGAAGGGGTGTACGGCCTGTTGAAGTACGAGAGCGGCGTGCACCGCGTGCAGCGCGTGCCGGCCACGGAGACCCAGGGCCGCATACACACAAGCGCGGCAGGCGTGGTGGTGCTGCCGGAGGCAGAGGAGTTTGACGTGGAGCTGAACCCGGCGGACATCAAGAAGGAAATCTTCTGCGCCAGCGGCCCCGGCGGACAGAGCGTGAACACGACCTACAGTGCAGTGCGCCTGACCCATGTGCCTACAGGCATAGTGGTTAGCATGCAAGACCAGAAGAGCCAGATAAAGAACATGGAGAAAGCCATGGCGCTGCTGCGCACAAGACTCTATGAGCGCGAGTACAACAAGTACATGGAGGAGATGTCCTCGAAGCGCAAGACCATGGTGGCAACGGGCGACCGCAGCGAGAAGGTGCGCACATACAACTATCCGCAGAGCCGCGTGACAGACCACCGCATAGGCTGGAGCATGCACAACCTGCCGGCGTTCATGGACGGCGACATCGAGGAGTGCATCGAGGCCCTGCAGCTGGCCGAGAATGCCGAGAAGCTGAAAGCCTCGGTGGGTTGACGTTTATAGGTTATCACGGCATTGAGGAGATACGGGCTGATAGGGAAACAGCTGGGACACTCGCTGTCAAAAGAGTTGTTTGACGGGCAAGGCTTTGTTGCTGCCGAGTATATGCTGCAGGAGATGTCTTCGCTTGACGGGCTTCGCCGTTGGGTTGAGGCCGAGGACATCAGGGGGTTCAACGTCACCATACCCTACAAACGCGAGATAATACCCCTACTGGACGCCATGGACGACACAGCAGCGGAGATAGGGGCCGTGAACTGCGTGAGCGTGGAAAATGGGTACATGGTAGGCCACAACACTGACGCCGAAGCATTTGCCGACACATTTTGGCCGCTCGACAAAGACACGCTGTGCCTCATACTGGGCACCGGAGGGGCGGCACGGGCCGTAGGGCACGCCCTCCGGAACAAGGGTTACAGGCATTTATACGTCAGCCGCACCCCAGAAGCGGCACAGGTGCGCCCCACGACTGGCTACAAAGAAGCCCTGCGGATGATAGACGGCAAGGTGGCTGTCATCAACGCCACCCCGGTGGGGATGCATCCGAACTCCGGCGACACCCCCCTGCCGCTCACGACCATCCGACGACCATTGCCAGACCTGCACGTCTACGACCTCGTATACAACCCCGCCGAGACACGTTTGATGAGAGAAGCTACCACCCTTGGCGCAAGGGCCCAAAACGGCCTTGACATGCTCCGCAGGCAGGCCGAATTGAGCTGGGCAATCTGGGGATTATAGAAAAATATAATGCTATTTACCAGGAAATTGCAACAAATATTGAAAAAATATTTTGCCAGTTGAAAAAATGTGCGTACCTTTGCACCCGCTTTTGAGAGAACGAAAGCTGCTTTTTTGCCCAGGTGGTGGAATTGGTAGACACGCTACTTTGAGGGGGTAGTCGCCATAGGCGGTGCAAGTTCAAGTCTTGTCCTGGGCACAAACAAAAAAGCCTGAAACGAAAAGAGCCCGGATGGCGGAATTGGTAGACGCGCACGTTTCAGGTGCGTGTATCGAAAGATGTGCAGGTTCAAGTCCTGTTCCGGGCACCAAAGGAGAAACAGAGATGTTTCTCTTTTTTTTGTCCTCAACAGACCATGCACAAGCCATGTCGCCGGCCAAACAACGCCCACGACTCCCGATGCCAGAAAAGAAGCCCTCGCAGCCTTATTTCTTATTGTATGGGATTAATCTTGCCGCTGCGATTGCCAAAGAAGAAGAAGAGTCCGTAAGCGACAACAAGCAAAAGGGCGACAACAAGAGTGTAGAGGTTTTTGTCAGCCACCATAATATAGCCAACGTTGATAAAAAGCTGTAGCAGCGCATAGCCTGTCGAGACATATAGATGCGGCACTTTGAGATCGTTGACCATAGTCTCGTAGGCATGCTCACGGTGTGCAGCAAGGATGTTGCGCCCCGAGAGGAAACGCTTGGCAATAGTGAGGCCTCCGTCAGCAAGGAATACAATGATTAAGCAGAGGCGACTGACGTTGTAGCCACCGCCAGGGATGGACTGCACATAGCGGACAAGAAGGAAGAGAATGATGAGGCCCATGGTGATGCTGCCCACGTCGCCGGAAAAGCAGCGTGCCTTGGTGCGGAAATTGAAGAAGCCGAAGACGAGGATGGAAATCAAGACAGTGACCATCAGTTCCGGCTCCAAGAATTGCTCAACGAAGAAGTTGAGATAGGCAAACGTGCCGACAACAACAAAAGAATAGGCCGCCAACATGCCGTTGATACCATCCATGAAGTTGTAGATGTTGAGGATGCCGGAAAAGACCACAACAAGAAGGATAATCTGCCACACCTGCAGGGTGTTGACGTCTGTCCAAAAGGTGAGAAGAACCGCACCGAGCTGGGCGAGCAGACGGAGCCACGAAGGAAGCTGTCGCAGGTCGTCGACATAGCTAACGACGGCAAGAATAGTCAGGCCGATGATAAAATTGGGGTAAGGCACCCCATTAGTGAGCGAATAGAAAAGCATTGCCAGGTAGAAAACGACACCTGCACCGAGGAGCACCGGCCGGCTGTGAGAGCTACGCTCGTTCGGTCGATCCATAATATTGAAACGCTTGGCCACAGCAAAATATAGCAGTTCAATGGCAATGACGGCTATAAAGGCTACGATATAGTACATTGGCAATTGGTTTTATTATTACAGAATGCAAAGGTACAACTTTTTTTTTGCATAAGCGGATTTTTTTGTATTTTTGCAAAGGGAAATATTATATTATCACCAATAAAATACAAAACAAAAAGCTGTAATACAAAAATATAACGCCAACAAAAACACTCATGGAAGTTAAAGACATACGTATTGCCGTCATTGGTTTAGGCTATGTGGGCCTGCCATTGGCCAGATTGTTTTCCACAAAGTTTCCCACCATTGGGTACGACATGAACAAGGCTCGTGTGGAGGCGCTGATGGGGGGGCACGATGCCACACTTGAGGTGAGCGACGAGCTGCTACAGGAAGCCTTAAACAAGCACGGCTTCCGCTGCACGGCAAACCTGGATGACATAAGTGGGTGCAACTTTTACGTCGTAGCAGTTCCCACTCCTGTAGATCGCAACAACAACCCCGACTTGACGCCGCTGTACGGCGCCAGCGAGACGGTGGGCAAGGTCATCAGCAAAGGTGACATTGTGGTGTATGAGTCGACGGTGTACCCCGGCGTGACTGAGGACGAATGCCTACCCGTGGTGGAGAAAGCCTCCGGACTTAAATACAACAAAGACTTTTTCGCCGGATACAGCCCGGAACGCATCAACCCTGGCGACAAGGTGCACACTGTGGAGAAGATACTGAAAATAACCTCCGGCTCCACTCCCGAAGTTGCAGAACTGATAGACAAGGTGTACAACGCAGTGCTTGTCAATGGGACACACAAGGCCCCAAGCATTAAGGTGGCAGAGGCCGCCAAAGTCATTGAGAACAGCCAACGCGACATCAATATAGCCTTCGTCAACGAGTTGTCGAAGATTTTCACGCTGATGGGCATAGACACCTACGATGTGCTTGAAGCTGCCGGCACCAAGTGGAACTTCATAAAGATGAACCCCGGCCTGGTGGGTGGGCACTGTATTTCAGTAGACCCCTACTACCTCGCACAGTGTGCGCAGCGGCTGGGCTACAATCCAGAGATCATCCTTGCCGGCCGACGCATGAACGATGGAATGGGGGCATACGTGGCTGACCAGACCATCAAGCTGATGTTGAAGAAGGGCATTCAGGTGCTGGGGTCGAAAATAATCATCATGGGTTTTACCTTCAAAGAGAATTGTCCCGATGTACGCAACACCAGGGTGATAGACATATATCACGCACTGCAGGAATACAGTGCAGACATAACGGTTTTCGACCCCTGGGCTTCACCGGAAAAAGTGAAACACGAGTACGGCATCGACATCGTCAACGAACTGCCTAATGACAAGTACAGCGCCGCCATAGTGGCTGTTGCGCACCGTCAGTTCCGCGAGATGGAGATAGATTTCAATGCCTTACTTGAGAAAAACCACGTAATATTCGACGTGAAAGCCATCATGCCGAGAGAACTGGTTGACGGTAGATTGTAACAACAAAAAAAAGGAACAGACATGGCCAACTTTGCGCTCATCGGGGCTGCTGGATATATAGCTCCGAGGCATCTGAAAGCAATAGCCGACACCGGCAACACACTGCTGGCGGCATACGACAAATTTGACAGCGTGGGGCGGCTGGACAGCTATTTCCCAGACTGTTCATTCTTTACGGAGCAGGAGCAATTCGACCGCTACTGCTCCAAGCAGCAACGCACAGACACGCCCCTGCAATGGCTCAGCATATGCACGCCAAACTACACTCATGACGCATTTATACGCTACGGCCTGCGCCTGGGGTGCGATGTCATTTGCGAGAAACCACTGGTACTGAACCCATACAATATCGACAACCTTATAGAGCTTGAGAAAGAAACCGGCCATAAGGCATACACGATATTGCAGTTGCGCCTGCACGACTCAATTGTGGCATTGAAGAAAAAAGTGGACGATGGGCCGCAGGATAAGGTCTATGACGTTGACCTGACATATATCACCTCACGAGGCAAATGGTACTACTCTTCGTGGAAAGGCGACGTGCACAAAAGCGGAGGCGTGGCGACAAACATCGGTGTGCACTTCTACGACATGCTGCAATGGATATTCGGTCCTGTGGAAGAGAACATCGTGCACGTGATGAGTCATGACCGCGTGGCAGGCTTCATGCGGCTGAAGAAAGCAAGAGTACGCTATTTCTTAAGTATCAACGCTGCCTGCCTGCCACCAAACGCGATACAAGGTGAGAAAAAGACTTACCGCACCATAATGATCGACGGTGACGAGTTTGAGTTCAGCCAAGGGTTCACCGAGCTGCACACCAAGAGCTATCAAGAGATATTGGCAGGCAGGGGCTTCCGCATCAGCGAGGCTCGAAACTGCATACAGATAGTGAGCGACATACGCCATGCAACACCTATCGGACTGAAGGGAGACTACCATCCACTGGCCAAGATGCCGTTGGCACCACATCCGTTTGGCTGGGATGACATGAAATACTAATATGGAGTTCAGGGATCTAAAAAGACAGTATCAGGTTCTCAAAGCCGACCTTGACAAAGCGATGCTGGACATAGCCGCTTCGGGCGGTTATATCATGGGAGGGGCCGTGACCGAACTTGAAGAGCAGCTGGCCGAATACGTCGGTGTGAAGCATTGCATGACGTGCGCCAACGGTACCGATGCACTGACATTAGCTTTGAAGACGCTTGGCATAGGCAAAGGCGACGCCGTTTATGTGCCAGACTTCACATTCTTTGCCAGCGCAGAAGTGGTGGCAGCAGAAGGGGCGACACCAGTGTTTGTAGACGTTGACCCGCAAACATTCAATATAGACACAACGTCTCTCCGCGAGGCAATACACAACGTAGAAAAAGAGGGACGGCTTAAACAGAAAGCCATTATTGCCGTAGATCTTTTCGGACTGCCAGCAGACTTTGCCTCCATCAAAAGCATAGCCGCACATCACGGCCTCTACGTTATAGAAGACGGCGCGCAGGGCTTTGGCGGCTGCATTGGGAACAAAAGAGCATGCAGTTTTGGAGATATCGGCACCACATCGTTTTTCCCAGCGAAACCCCTTGGATGCTACGGTGACGGAGGGGCAGTATTCACAAATAACGATGAGTGGGCTGACCTCATCCGCTCACTGCGGGTTCACGGAAAAGGCAGTTGCAAATATGACAACATACGCATAGGATTGAACTCCCGACTTGACACAATCCAGGCCGCAATATTGAAGGTAAAGTTTGAGGCTTTTAAAAAGAATGAGTTGGCGTTAGTCAACATCGTTGCCGAGCATTATACTAAACAAATCAACGATAACATCAACAAAGACTATGCCATCAAAGCAGAAACCCCTCACATTCCAGAAGGGTTCTTGAGCAGTTGGGCCCAATACACTATACGGCTAAACACATTAACCTCAAGCAACGGCATTAGTAGGGAAGAGCTACAGAGTAGGCTAAAAGCCTCTGGCATCCCCACCATGGTATACTACCCTACGCCAATGAGCCGACAGACAGCATTCAAGGGGCTACACCCCTATGTTAATACCACCAATGCCGCACATCTATCGCAGTGTGTATTGTCGCTACCCATGCACCCTTACATGACAGACACCGAAATACAGACAGTGATTGAGACGCTGGCAGAACACTTAAAATAAGCTAATGACAACCGCAGCTGACATTGCAAAAAACTTAGGGCTGACACTCTATGGCAAGAATGTCTCCGTAGAGCATTATTCACAAATATCTGCGCCACGACCTCAAAGCGTGGTATTTGCCAAAAAATACAACGACAACTATGTATCATTGCTGAACGAGTGCAGCAACCTTTTGGCCATTGTCACGCCCGAATACGCTGGAAAACTGACATGCAGCTATATAGTCTCCGACAATCCACGATTAGACTACATTCGTACCCTGACTCATTATTTCTCTCAAGACAAACCCAAAGGACTCATTCACAATACGGCAACAATTGAAGCTGGAGCGACCATTGGCAAAGACGTTTTCATAGGTTCTGGATGTTATATTTCAGCTGAATGCGTAGTTGGTGACAACTGTGTAATACACCCCAATGTGGTTTTAGACAACCATGTTGTGCTTGGCAACAATTGCGAGATTAAGTCGGGCGCAGTACTCGGACAAGAAGGGTTCGGGTTCGAGCGCGACTCCAGCGGTAATCCCGTACACTTTCCCCATTTTGGCGACGTAATCGTTGGCAACAATGTATTCATCGGCAGCAACACTACCGTAGAACGGGCAACACTGGGCAGCACAATCATTGAGGACAACGTAAAAATTGACGACCTCGTTCAGATAGGACACAACAGCCATATTGGTGAAGGGAGCATGATTACCGTAGGCGCCATCGTTTGCGGCGGAGCGGTGCTAAAACCACGCAGCTATCTTGCCCCAAACGCCAGTATAAAGGAGAAAGTAACCATTGGGCAGGACGCTCTGGTTGGACTTGGAGCCGTCGTGTTGAAAGATGTACCCGACGGTGCTATCGTTGCAGGAGTCCCCGCAAAAGAATTGAATAAAAGAAACCTCTAACCATAAAGATACAATCTATGGAAATAAACAACATACTGGTACTCGCGCCTCATACCGATGACGGAGAACTGGGACTGGGCGGTACGATAAGCAAATATATCGAAGAGGGCAAAAACGTATACTATGCAGCATTTTCCACTGCCGACCAATCGGTGCCAGACGGGTTTCCAAAAGATATTCTTGCCACAGAGGTTCGCAACGCCACACAAAAACTAGGCATCCCTTCCGATAACTTATACGTCTATCATTACGAGGTACGCAAACTGAACTATGTACGCCAAAACCTGCTGGAAGACATGGTAAAACTGCGCAACGAACGCAACTATGACCTCGTCTTTATGCCTTCATCGCACGATATACATCAAGACCATACAACCGTGGCGCAAGAAGCCATCCGCGCCTTCAAGAAGACGACACTGCTCGGCTACGAACTCATCTGGAACAACCTTACTTTTGACACCGACTGTTTTGTAAAACTTGAAGAACGACACATCGAGGCTAAATGTCAGGCACTGCAAGAATACAAAAGCCAAAGCTTCCGCGACTATACATCGCCAGATTTTGTTCGCTCTCTTGCCCGCACACGTGGGGTACAAGTGGGATGTCAATATGCAGAAGCCTTTGAAGTAATAAGACTTTTCCTATGAACATCCTTATGATAAGCCACTATGCCGGCGCACCGCAGTACGGCATGGAGTTTCGCTCATACTATATGGCTCGCGAGTGGGTACGCATGGGGCACCAAGTGATGATTGTCGGCGCTTCTTACTCGCACCTGCGCAAACAACAGCCACATACTGGTCACGAAATATTGGAGGGAATAAACTACTTATGGCTTCCCACCAGCGAATATGAAGGCAATGGTGCCAGACGAGTACTTACAATGTTTCAATTCTGTTGCCAAGTATACAAGCACCGCAAAGAACTGATGGCCTTCAAGCCAGACATGGTAATTGCATCGTCCGTATACACCTTCGACATTTACCCTAGCCACTATATAGCCCGTCGCACCAACGCCAAGCTAGTCTACGAAGTCCATGACCTTTGGCCGCTATCGGTGATGGTCATTGGAGGATACAAAAAATGGCACCCATTCATCATGATGCTGCAACATTGCGAGGACTATGCATACCGACATTGCAACATGGTAGTCTCAATGTTAGACAAGGCCTTTCCCCACATGCAAAAGCACGGCTTGACAAAAGACCGTTTCTGCTGTGTCCCCAACGGCTATCTGAAAGAAGAATGGTCTCACGTAGACGACATTGTTCTCCCCGACGAGCACACACACCTATTCTCACGACTCCATTCAGAAGGAAAAACCATCGTCGGCTTTGCGGGGGGTCACACCCAATCTACTGCAATGGACATCCTTATCAAAGCGGCAAAACTACTAAAGGATCGTACCGATCTGGCATACGTCATGGTCGGCAAAGGCCCTCAGAAGGACGAACTGATGCAACTGGCAGCAAGCTATGGGTTGAAAGACTTCCACTTCCTGCCACCTGTAGAAAAATGCTGCATACCTAAAGTTGTGCAACATTTCGACATCTGCTACGAAGGTGGCGTACACAGTTTCCTCCACAAATACGGGACCTCTGCCAACAAAATGATTGACTACATGCTTGCAGGAAAACCTATCGTAAAGTCGGTGGATGAACCGGGCAGCGAAGTGGAACGTGTTGGATGCGGCATACAGGTTGAGGCTGAGAATGTACAACAAGTCTGTGACGCAATACGCACAATTGCCGACATGTCGCCAGCCGACCGCAATGCCATGGGTGACAAAGGACGCAGATATGCTCTCGACAATCTGGAGTATCATATCCTTGCCGAGAAATTCATCGACAATGTAATCCATAAATCATAAATACCCAATACAATGCACATACTCACCGTCATAGGAGCCCGTCCTCAAATAATAAAGGCTGCCGCCGTAAGTCGCGCCATAGCCAATATGTTTGCCGACAAGGTGACCGAACACATACTTCACACCGGCCAACACTATGACACCAATATGTCGCAAGTATTCTTCGATGAACTCGGCATCCCCCAGCCGGAATACAATCTCGGTGTCGGTTCGGGCCGTCACGGCGAACAGACCGCCAAGATGATTTCAGGCATAGAGAACGTACTCCTAAGCCGTCATTTCGACGGCATAATACTATACGGCGACACCAACAGCACCCTGGCCGGCGCCATCGCCGCCTCGAAACTGCATATCCCTATTTACCACATTGAGGCAGGCTTGCGTTCTTTCAACCGTTCCATGCCTGAAGAAATTAACCGCATTGTTTGCGACCAACTCTCCACCATCCTTTTTGCACCCACACAGACTGCCGTAGACAACCTGCGGGAAGAAGGTTTCTTCGTAGAACATCCAACATTAAGCCGCAAAGTTGTCAACTGCGGCGACGTCATGTACGACAACAGCCTGCACTTTGCCCAAGTGGCCACCAGGCAATGCGACATCATGCAGCGCCTCTCTCTCCAACCAGAAGCCTACATCCTTGCCACCATCCACCGCGACAACAACACCGACGACCCACAACGGCTTGAACACATACTCTCTGCCCTCGCATATATTGCTCACACCGACAATGTCCCCATCGTACTTCCTCTCCACCCACGCACACGCAGCAAACTCTCCGTCCTGCACCAAAATATCATCAACAGCGAGCCCCTGCTACACCTCATGCAACCTCTTTCCTTTCTTGAGATGACCTTGCTGGAGCAGAATGCCAAACTGATAATGACCGATAGTGGCGGCGTGCAAAAAGAGGCTTTTTTCTTTGAGCGTCCATGCATAATCCTGCGCCCCGAAACAGAATGGGTCGAGATTGTGCAACACGATGCCGGCATTATTGCCGATGCCGACTATCAGCGCATCATCGATGCCTATGCACAACTGGCACATCGCCACGTCTCCTTCCCACCCCTTTTCGGCGACGGTCATGCTGCCGAAAAGATACTCCAAACCATTGTCTCCTAAACGACATTCCTCAATGCACCTCCATACAGACTCCCTGCACCGCATCGCCTACGCCACAGATGCCTCAATCTACCGCGAACTCCCTTTCGCCGTTGCCTTCCCGGAGTCTGACGACGACATAATTGAACTCATAGACGAAGCCCGCCGCAGGCACACCCACCTCATTCCTCGTGCCGGCGGAACAAGCATCGCCGGTCAAGTGGTAGGTAACGGTATTATCGTTGACATAAGTCGCCACCTTAACCACATAATCGAGATTAACCCTCAGGAACGCTGGGCATGGGTAGAGCCCGGCGTGGTGCGCGATGAGCTGAACAAAACCCTCGAGCCTCACGGTCTCTTCTTCAGTCCGGAGACCTCCACCTCCAACCGCTGCTGTATCGGTGGCATGGTTGGCAACAACTCCTGCGGCACACATTCTCTCGTCTATGGCAGCACACGCCACCATGTTCTCGCTTTGCGCGGAATACTGAGTGACGGCACTCGTTTCGACACGACTCGCCAAGAACACGACAATCCCCTTCTCGGGAAGATAATCTCCCAACTTAAGTCGTGGGCAGCAGATTCTCATATACGGCAACTGATAACAGACAATTTTCCAGACCCCGCACTCCGTCGCCGCAGCTGTGGCTATGCCATCGATGAAGCCATCGAAGGCGGCATAGACCTCTGCAAACTCCTCTGCGGCAGCGAGGGCACGCTGGCGTTTATCACAGCCATACAACTCTCTCTCGACCCTCTGCCGCCCAAAGAGAAGATGGTGCTTTGTGCCCACTGTCACTCCCTGTCCGACAGCTACAGGGCCAACCTCATAGCCCTGCGCCACAACCCGGTGGCCATCGAGCTTATGGACGGCAGAATTCTTGAGCTGTGTCGCAACAGCCATTCGCAGCAGAGCAACCATTTCTTCATCAAAGGCCAGCCTGAAGCCCTGCTGATCACCGAGTTCAACGGCGCAAACATGGAGAGCCATGCCAATGCTCTTGAGCAGGAACTGCTTGACAGCGGCCTGGCCTACCACTGCAGCCGCGTCTACAACGACGACATCAGCCGCGTATGGGCCTTGCGCAAAGCAGGCCTCGGCGTGCTGACTGGCGTCAAGGGCGACCGCAAACCCATCGGCGTCATAGAAGACACCGCTGTCGCTCCCGAGCGGCTGCCACAATACCTCGAAGAGTTTGAGCAGATGATGCAGCGTCATGGCCTCAGCTGTGTTTACTATGGCCACATAAGTACTGGCGAGCTGCACCTGCGGCCCATCCTCGATGTCAAGCAGCCCGCCGACCGGCAGCTCTTCCGCCAGGTGGCAGAAGAGACAGCCCTCCTTGTACGCAAATACCGTGGCAGCCTCAGCGGCGAACACGGCGACGGCCGCCTGCGCGGCGAGTTCATCCCGCTGGTCTACGGCGATGAGGTCTACAACCTCATGCGGCAGGTGAAACAATGCTGGGACCCTGACGGAGTCTTCAACATGCACAAAATTGTCGACACCCCGCCCATGGACGAGAGCCTGCGCTACGACGTCAACCAGCAATATGCCTGTCCGGATAGCGACCTCATGTGCTCCATCGAGCAATGCAACGGCGCCGGCGACTGCCGCAAGAGCAACGCCATCGGCGGCACCATGTGCCCCACCTTCAAACTCACCCACGACGAGCTCCTCTCAACCCGCGCCCGTGCCAACGTCCTCCGCGAAGTGCTCACTCGCGGTCTTCCCCCCGATGCCGACACCACCGAAGCCAAAGCTCTGGAAGAAATGCTCTACAGCTGCCTCGCTTGCAAGGGATGTCACGGAGAATGCCCGTCCAACGTGGACATGACGGCAATCCGCGCCCGCGTGTTGCAGATGCTCTACCGCAAGCACGGCACCCCCTTCCGCAGCTGGATGGTGGCCCACATGGCCGATGTAGAGCGCCTCGGACACATCGTATGGCCTCTCTACAACCTCTTTGCATCCTGGAAACCCTCATCGGCGATTATCAAACACATCGTCTCCTTTGCCCCGCAGCGCTCCATCCCCACCCTGTCGCCGCGCTCCATGAGGCAGCTCATAAAACAACTTAAACCCGTACCCGAAGGTCCTGACAAAGGCACCGTCTACCTCTTCGCCGACGAATTCACCGACCTCCAAGAAGCCCAGCTTGGCCTAACATTCGCCCGATTACTCACCCGTCTCGGCTACAGCATCGAGATTCCCCGACATGTAGAGAGTGGCCGTGCGGCAATATCCAAGGGCTGCCTCGACATCGCAGCACGCTTCGCCCGACGCAACGTAGCTCTGCTGAAAGACAAGATAACCGACGACACACCCCTTGTAGGCATCGAACCCAGCTGCATACTCACCTTCCGCGACGAATACCCAGACCTGGTGCCAGACACCATGCGCGCCGACGCCGAGCGGTTGGGGCGCAACTGCCTGCTCTTCGACGAGTTCATCATACGCGAGGTGGCCAAGGGCAACATCACTCCGGACCAGTTCAAGCCAGACACCTTTGAGGTGTGGCTCCACGGCCACTGCCACCAGAAAGCCATCGTGGGCATCGACAAAACCGCCGCCATGCTGCGGCTCATGCCAGGATGCCACCTGCACGTCATCCCCTCCTCATGCTGCGGCATGGCGGGTTCCTTCGGATACGAGAAAGAGCACTACCAGACATCCCTTGCCATCGGCGAGATGATCCTCTTCCCCACCGTCCGGCAAGCCCTCGCCTCCGTGCCGCATGGCATACCGGCCTACATCGCTGCCCCCGGCACCTCCTGCCGCCAACAGATCCTCGACGGCACCGGCCACCACGCCCTGCACCCCTTAGAAATCATGCACCTCATGCTTAAAGACCAATGAAAGTATTGCTCCTCTCCGACGCCGACAGCATCCATACCCTTCGCTGGGTACGTTCCCTCAGCCAGCGAGGCTGTGAAATACTGCTTTTCAACCTGCTCCGCTGCGACTTGTCTCCCTACGATGGCATGTCCAACGTAAAGGTGTACAGCTGCGACTTCGTATTGCGCGACAGTGCTGCCATCTCGCAACGCATCCTCGACAAGATGGTATACCTCAAGGCCGTACGCCTGTTGCGCCAACAGATAAGGCTCTTCCGTCCGGACTTTCTGCATGCCCACTATGCTTGCAGCTTCGGCCTCATCGGAGCCCTCTCCGGCTTCCATCCTTTCGTGCTTTCCGTCTGGGGCAGCGACGTCTACAACTATCCGCGCCAGGGCTCACTCTACCGCCATCTTCTCACCTTCACCCTTAAGAAGGCCGACCATATCCTCTCCACCAGCCACTGCATGGCCCGCGAGACCAACCTCTACACTCCCAAGCCCATCTCCGTCACCCCCTTCGGCGTGGACATGCAGCGATTCTGCCCTGTACCCACGGACGAGAAGCCCGCCGCATTTGTCGTCGGCAACGTCAAGACTCTTAAATACTGCTATGGCATCGACACTCTCATCCGTGCCTTTGCACTTGTCAACAAGCACCATCCGCAGACCGACATGCGCCTGCTCATTGCCGGCACCGGGCCAGACCGCGACCAACTCATCGCTCTATGTGAAGAACTCGGCATACGCCAACTTGTTGACTTCCTCGGCTACATCCCCAACCAAGAGCTGCCCAAACTCTATGCCAAATTCGACGTATCAGTGTCGCTGAGCCGCGAAGAGAGCTTCGGCGTGGTGGCTGTCGAAGCAATGTCCTGTGGATGCCCTGTGGTCACCTCCGACGCCGAAGGATTCTGCGAGGTTGTCGACAACAACGTCACAGGTTTCGTGGTGCCCAAAGACAACCCCGAAGCCGCTGCCGAAGCCATAGAACGCTTCATTGACAATCCGCAACTGCGCGGCACTATGGGCGCCGCTGCACGCCAACGCGTGGCCAACCTCTACGATTGGGAGCGCAACGTAGACACCATGATGGACATCTACAAGCGCGTCATTGCCTCCTGATTGAGCAGACCCTTCACCGCCGCCACAGGCACCCATCTTCTGAATGGGAACAATACCTTAACTGCCAACGCCATCCAAGGCTTGTACACCACATTCAGCCTGCAATAAGCCTTGCGGAAGTGGAACTTCTGCATGAGGAAGGGCTGTATGTTAGAGTGCTCCGTGATGCTGCGTGCACCGTCGTTGACATACCCTAACCCGCATTCCTTCAGGTAGTATTCATTCATTGTATATATCAGCCCATAGTACGGGTATCGCGACAACTCGTCTGGTCTCGCCTTCATCACCGAGTAGTCGCACATACGCTCATAGACTATATTCTTGGCAAAAGCAGCCAGATGGCCGTCACCCTTGTCAAAGGCGCCCCAGTAGTCATTCTCGGGTCCGCCCACAATATCGTTGCGGAAATCCTCTTCCGTGGGCACGGCAGCCTTCACCCTGTAGCCCTCGGCGGCGGCACGGTGCACCGGGTAGCCCAGCGCCAGCAGCTCCTCGCGTCCCATGCGACGGAACTCATAGTTGGCCATGCTGCGCCGCACCTGGTTGCGCATCTTGCCGCTCAGCTCTTCCATGCCGCCAAACGAGTCTTTCACCACATACCAGAAGCCCGTCTCCTCGCCGCAGTCGAAGTCATACGTGTTGCGCACCATCCAGCCGCCCTTGCGGAGCAAGGCCTTGCATTCGGCATGGTTCAACTGCGGTTCCTCGTCCTCGGAACCTATCCACAGCCATGCATGCTTATATAGTGTGAATGCCATCTTTGTTTAAACCTCTTTCTTCATTAGTGCTGCTGCAATCTGACGACAGCGGGCCGTCCAGGTGTTCCGCTCTGCAACAGCAGCCACAGCCTCGCCGAACTTAACCATTATGCCCCTGTCGTCACTCAGCGACTGTATCACCTGTCCGAGCGACTCCACATCGTTCTGGCAAACACAACCTATGGCGTTGCGCTCCACAAAATCACCACTCCACGTGCCTTTGGCAGCCACTATCGGCAATCCGTGACCGATGGCCTCGAAGAGCTTGTACGGCGCCGCAAAGCGCACATACTCTGTACTCATCGGCATAACAAACAAGTCGGCTTTGCTGTAAGCTGCCTCCAACTCATCGCCACCCAGATGGACCAACGATACATTGGGACCGAGACATGGTGCATAATCCTCTCTGACAGCCTCCCAATCGTATGTACGGCAACAGAATACAAGTCTCACATCCTGCATCTTGCACACTGCCTGCAGCAACGGCTTGAGGTTATAGTTACCGCCCACGCCACCCACATACAGCAGCTCCAGTGGCTTCTGTCCATCGTTCCTATCAGCCCGTTTTCTTTCGACATCCAAACCTGACGGCAGTTCTACCACAGGGCAGCGGAACCTGTGCGGCACATGCTCCAGCATCGGCAGTGTCGGCAAGAACAGTACGTCGAGCAGACGCCCATATTGCCATAGGTCATAGCGGTAGAAGAAACGTGCCACCCACTGCTTAAAGCCCTCGCCTTTGTTGGCATACTGCCAATGTATGTCGCGGTAGAACAGCCCCACGGGGATGCCACTGCGCTTGCAGAAAGCCAGGAAGCCGAAATCCAGGCATGGGTATGTGGGCAAGTGATGAGGCTCGGTGAGCAGCGTGGGCATGGTCGACGACTCGCTATAGCAGAAGTCGTAGTGCACACCACGCTTGATTTTATCCTTTATCTCCGCAATCTGGCGCTTGCGCTCTCGTCCCCGACCCTCCACAACATCCATCTCCCAGCCGAGTTCAGTAAAAGCCGCCATCAGCTTCTGCGGTCTTATCTGACTGGCCGACGGGTCGTTGCGGTCTATCTTCAGCGGTATGTGGAATATCAGTCTCACGTTTGGTAATGGTTATTGGTTATCGGTTATTGGTTATCGCGTCTGCCGAAAACAGGCAGCTGCAACAACATATCACGTTTGGTGAACCAGTAGAAAGCCAGGTAGGCCAGCCCGAAGACCGCCATGTCGGCATATAGCATCACGCTGCGCAGGGGCTCCTCCTGCCCTGCTGCGAAGAACAGCAACGGCAGCGCGGGCAGCGCTGCGACAACCACGCCCAGCAACGGCCACGACACCGCACCAAGATACTGCCCCAAGGGCATCTGTATGCACCGGTACACCATCATGCGCCAGTAGGCGAAGAGGAAGACAAAAGCCAGCAGCACCTGCGTCCACGCCATAGCCTGGATGCTGATGTGGCTGGCGATGAGGGTGCCGGTGAGCACAAAAACAATGCGCACCAGCGTCCACTTGAAACCCAGGTCTGTGCGTCCGAGCGACACCATGAGTATCCCCGCAGGGTTGCCTACAGACTGCAGCATCCCCCACACCGCGAGCACCCTCACAAACCACACCATCTCCACCAGGCCACGCCCGTAGAGCAGCACCGTGAGCGGTTCGGCGAAGAGGAAGAACGCCATGAATACAGGGAAGTTGACAAAAGAGAGCAGATGCAGCACCTCGGCATAGGAGCGACGCATCTTGGGCTTGTCGTCCTGGAAGCGTGCAAAGGCCGGCGCCGCCACATTGGTGACAATGGGATTTATTAGTTGCACTGCCTTGTATAGCAGTTCTTTGGCCAGGTTGTACACACCCAGCACCTCGGCGCTGAAGAAACGCCCGATGAGGAATATGTCGAGCTTGTTGGCGGCGTAGTCCACCACCTGCATGCCAAGCTGGTAGAGCCCGATGGACACCAGCTCGCGTATTTCAGACAGGCGGAAATGGAGCCTGATGCGGTAGGCGCGGAAGCCGGCAAAGAAGTAGACGCCCTGCGTCAGCACCTCCTGCAGCAGGGCACCCCACGCCAGACTGAACACCCCGTGGCCGCGAAGGGCCAGCACAACAGTCAGCACCACCCCGAGGGTGACGCCGACAATCTGCACGACGGAGATAAACCTGAAGTCCAGCTCCTTGGTCTTCAGAGTGTAGAACATCTTGCCGAAGGAGTCGATCACCAGCGTGAACGACAGCAGCGGGATGAGCCGCCGCAGGTCGGGCTGATGGTAATAGCCCGCAATCAGCGGCGTGGCAGCGCAGAGCAGCAGGTACAGCCCGACGCTGAGCATAAGGTTCAACCAGAAGACCGACGAGTACTGGTCGCGGCTGATGTCTTGCTTGTGGATGATGCCTGTGGCAAGCCCCATGTTGGCAAATATCTCGGTGAAGCCGAGGAACATGGTGGCAATGGCCAGCAAGCCGAAGTCCTGCTTGGTGAGCAGTCGCGCCAGGATAAAGAGCTTCAGCATCTGCAACGCCGTGGTGGTGAGCGTCCCCACCGCGTTCCATTTGACTCCTTTGACCGACTGGCTGCGTAGCGACATGGCTTCTGTGTTTATTTGACACCGCCGGACGACGGCCTACTTATTCTGATTGCCAGCACCATCATGGCGTAGAGCAGGGCCACGAACTGCATGCCCATCTGGCGTTCCACTATCGACTCAAAGAGCATGCAGAACATCACGATGAATGTCGGCACAAGGACCTCCCACACGCACGTCCTCCTCCTCCAGGCCACGCACAGCGGCATCAGCAGCCACCACAGCAGCAAGGCTAGGCCCACCGCGCCGGTGGCAAGGGCGGTCTCGGTGTACTGGTTGTGTGCGTTGTGGTGCTCGGCCTTCAGCACGGGGAAGCCTTCAGTCTCATACCTTTCGAGCAGCACCGTGTCGTAGTCGCCCACGCCGTAGCCGAACACAGGCCTGTCGGCTATGGCCTTCAGCGCCGTGACGTTGATGGCCATGCGCGCATCACGGTACTTGCCGAAGTCCTGATGCGTCTTCACCCACTCCTCCGACTCCTCCTCGGTCATCGTCATCACTGTCTCCACCGTGATGCGGCTGTTGTGGTTGGGCAGAGTCTTCTCCGCCGTGAAGGTGAGGCCCACGAGGAGCACCGCCAGCAGGGCACCGCGCCACCAGCCGCGCCGCGCGGCGAAATGCAGGCCGCACAGCACCTCGACACCGTAGAGGCACAGGATGCCAGCACGCGAATCGATGTAGATGGTGAACACCACACACATCAGAGCGGCGCCATAGAGCGCCATACGCAGCCACAGGGGCATGGCGGAGCCGTGCACCGCCAGCTCGCGGTAGACGAAGGCCGCCGCAGTCACCACGTACAGCGCCACATAGGAATGGTTCATATCCTCGAAAGAGCCTGTAATCCAGTCGTAGAAGAACAGACCAGCGACCGCCAGCAGCAGCGTGTAGAAAGCCGCGCGCAGGTGGTCGCGCCCGACGTAGGACATGTCGGAAAGGAGCACGCACAGGGGCGCAAGGAGCAGAATGGCCTTGCGCGACACCACATCCACGGCACCCGCCACGTCGGCACTGTACAACAGCCCCGCCACATGGCATAGCCAGTAGGCCACCACCGCCAGCAGCGAGAGCCGCGTCGGTGTGTCGAGCGACGGGTTGCCCACGCGCTTTTCGGCCACAACCTTCACTATCGTGACCACACCGAAGGCGAGCGTCATCCAAAGGCCCACCCCCCAATCGATGGCCACGACACCGAAAGCAAGACACATCACAATGAACTGCAATGTGTTATACCATTTCATGCCTTTCATATTCATATTGCAAATATACAAAAAATAAATCACAACGCAACAAAAAACAGCCCGTCGCACCCCCATCGACCCACGTTGGCCACCCCTCTCCGCACCGCCTCCCCTACGGAGCCCCTACGGCCGTTCTTCAGTAGTTCTTCAGTAGTTCTTCAGTCAAACACTGAAGAAC
>JAFXAA010000018.1 GCA_017522105.1 Bacteroidales bacterium
GGTCAGGAGGCCGCCGCCCGCGCCATCAACGATGCTATGATTAAAGTAGCTGAAGAAACCCGCCGCGGTGAGATTGGTACCACGGGCGTCGGCAAGACGGAGCTTGCCAAGGCTCTGGCCGAGGTGCTCTTCGACGACGAGAACATGATGGTGCGTATCGATATGTCCGAATACCAGGAGCGCCACAGCGTCAGTCGACTCATCGGCGCACCTCCAGGCTATGTGGGCTACGACGAGAGCGGCCAGCTCACCGAGGCAGTGCGCCGCAAGCCCTACAGCATCGTGCTCTTCGACGAGATCGAGAAGGCTCACCCCGACGTGTTCAACATACTGCTCCAGGTGCTGGAGGATGGCCGCCTGACCGACAACAAGGACCGCACCTGCGACTTCAAGAACACCATCATCATCATGACCTCCAACATGGGCAGCGACATTATCCGCGAGAAGCTGGAGCACAATCCAAGCCCCTCGCAGTATGACCTCAACGAGACCAAGGAGGCCGTCATGGGGCTCCTCAAAGAGCGCATCAGGCCCGAGTTTCTGAACCGTATTGACGAAATCATCATGTTCCAGCCGCTGACGCAGAGCCAGATACGCGACATTGTGCGCATCCAGATGCGCAATGTGGCCAAGATGCTGGAGCATAACGACATCACCATCAGCGCCACCGAGGAGGCCATCAGCCGCCTGGCCGAGGTGGGCTACGACCCCGCCATGGGCGCCAGACCGGTGAAGCGCGTCATACAGCGCGAGATACTCAACGAGATGAGCCGCCAGCTCCTCGAAGGCAAGATACACTCCAACGAGACGGTCATCATAGACGTCATCGACGGCCAGTTTGTCTTCTACAATCCCAAGAAAGAGTAGGTTGCGTTCATAATGCGGCACTTGATGCCGCGCAGAAGGGGCTGCCGCAATGGCAGCCCCTTTTTTATTTCTTCAGTGTTTGACTTTTCATTGCATTTCCACCCTTGTCCATACGGAGTCCCTACGGCCGTTCTTCAGTAGTTCTTCAGTAGTTCTTCAGTAGTATTTCAGTGTTTGACTGAAATACTACTGAAGAACTACTGAAGAAGTGCCGTTGCGGAGGCGACGGAACTACGCCCCTGGGCTGAAGAAGTGCCGTTGCGGAGGCGACGGAACTACGCCCCTGGGCTGAAGAAGTGCCGTTGCGGAGGCGACGGAACTACGCCCTTGGGCTGAAGAAGTGCCGTTGCGGAGGCGACGGAACTACGCCCCTGGGCGGAAGAAATGCCGCGGGGACTCCGTTGGGGAGCGGTTTTTCTTGCACAGATGGGAAAAAGTGTGTAACTTTGCAGCCTGAAATATAAACCAAGAGGTTATGGAAAACGCTACTATCGTGGACGGTCGGCGCGTGGCGTCGGACCGCATCGCCGGGCTCGCCGAAGGCGAGGTCTTCGTCTTCGGGAGCAACATTCAGGGCATGCACGGCGGCGGCGCCGCGTGGTTTGCCAGCAAGCAGTTCGGTGCCGAATGGGGAGTGGGCGAGGGGCTCACGGGCCGCTGCTATGCCCTGCCCACCATGGAGGGCGCGGCGTCGCTGCGCCGCGCCGTGGATCGCTTCGCGGCCTGCGCCCGCGAGCATCGGGAGCTGACCTTTCTGGTCACCGCTGTGGGCTGTGGCATCGCTGGCTACACGCCGCAGGAGGTGGCGCCGCTCTTCCGCGAGGCTGCCGCGTTGCCGAATGTCTACCTGCCGCAGGTGTTCTGGGAAGTGTTAAGTGAGAGGTGATTAGCATGGAGGAGGAACAGGATTTGCACGGTTTGCTGAAGGAGCATTTCGGCTACACCGCCTTCCGCCCGATGCAGGAGGAGGTGGTGCGCCACACCCTTGGCGGGGGCGACTCGCTGGTGCTGATGCCCACGGGCGGAGGCAAGAGCCTCTGCTACCAGCTGGCGGCGCTGGCCATGCCCGGCATGGCGGTGGTGGTGTCGCCACTTATCTCGCTGATGAAAGACCAGGTGGAGGGTGCGCGAGCCAACGGCATCGCCGCCGAGGCGCTGAACAGTGCCGCCGACGTCGGCGAGGGGCGCGAGGTGATGGTGCGCTGCACCGAGGGCCGTGTGAAGCTCCTTTACCTCTCGCCGGAGAGGCTGATGGCCTACATGGGCGGATTCCTGCGCTACCTGCCGGTGTCGCTTTTCGCCATCGACGAGGCCCACTGCATATCGGCCTGGGGTCACGACTTCAGGCCCGAGTACACGCAACTCGGACAGCTGCGCGACCTCTTCCCGCGGGTGCCTGTGATGGCGCTGACGGCCACGGCCGACAAGCTGACGCGGCAGGACATCGTGGAGCAGCTGCGCATACCGCAGGCGCGCCTCTTCGTGGGCTCTTTCGACCGCCCCAACCTCAGCCTCGACGTGAGGCGCGGCTATGCCGAGCGCGACCGCCTGCGCTTCCTGAAGGAGCTTTTGCGGCGCCATGCCGGCGAGAGCGGCATAGTCTACTGCCTCTCGCGCAAGACGAGCGAGAAGGTGGCGGCCAGGCTCGCCGAGGAAGGCTTCAGCGTGGGGGTCTACCACGCCGGCATGGACAGCGCCGAGCGCTCCCGGGTGCAGGACGATTTCGCCAATGACCGCCTGCAGGTGGTGTGCGCCACCATAGCCTTCGGCATGGGCATCGACAAAAGCAACGTGCGCTTCGTGGTGCACTTCAACATGCCAAAAAGTATTGAGAACTACTACCAGGAGATAGGGCGCGGCGGACGCGACGGCATGCCCTGCGAGACTGTGCTCTTCTACAACCTGCAGGACCTAATAACCTTGCGCCGTTTTGCCGAGGGCAGCGCCCAGCGTGGCGTCAACCTCGACAAGCTGCAGCGCATGCAGGAGTATGCCGACGCGCGGGTGTGCCGCCGCCGCATACTGCTCAACTATTTCGGCGAGCTCAGCGACTGTGCCTGCGGCAACTGCGACAACTGCCGGTCGCCGCAGGAGACCTACGACGGCACCGTGGCGGTGCAGAAAGCGCTGTCGGCCATAGTGCGCAGCGGCGAGCAGGCTCCGGTGACCACGGTGATAGACATTCTGAAGGGGACTGTCAGCCAGGAGGTTGTGGGGCATGGCTACCAGAACCTCAAGACTTTCGGGGCTGGCGCCGACACGCCGGCACGCGTGTGGCGCGACGTGCTGCTGCAGATGCTGCAGCTTGGATTTGTGGAGATTGTGTACAACGAGGGCCACCGCCTGACGGTCACGCCGCTGGGCACCGATGTGCTCTATGGTCGTCGTGCGGCCACCTTGGCACGCATGCGCGCCGAGGAGCGCCGTGGCGGCAAACGGCGGGAGGCCGACGCTGAATCCGTCATGCCGCTGACGGTGGAGGAACAGTTGCTGGCGCGTCTGCGTGCTCTGCGCCAGCGCATTGCCGTGGAGGTAGGCACGGCGCCCCACTTTGTGGTCGGCGACCCGGCGCTGCACGAGATGGCAATGGCGATGCCGTCTAACCTCGACGCCTTCGGCAGCATCGGCGGCGTGGGGCGTCACCGTGTGGAGGCCTACGGCCAGCGTTTTGTTGACGAGATCTGCGCTTTCATGACGGAGAACGGCATACCGATACCGCCTCCGCTGCCGGCGCCGCGTCAACACGACAGGGGAGAGGAAAGCGGTGCTGAGAAGCCCCGTGCCGAGAAGGTGAGGGCACCGCGCAACTACCTGACCGTAGGCGGTGTGCGCTACGATGTGCCCCTCGACCTGTGGGAGCGCTTCGACTGGCGCGGAACCCTGCGGGCCATCAACGAGGAGGCCTACTGGAACTACGGCGGCGAGCGCGACCTGCCGCTGGCGGCCTATGTGGCTGCGGAGCAGGAGGAGCGCGCAAGGGTGGTGGAGCTGCTGGCCAGGATTCTGTCAGAGGCCTATGGACTGCTTGTGGACAAGGACTTGGAGACCGTTCACCTGCCGCAGAAGCATGACTATGACAGTGACGGCAACGAGGTGTTGGCCCCCGGCGGCACGTTCGAGGAGAACATGGCAAGCTTCCGCCGCTTCGTGGATGCCAACGGGCGCTACCCGATGCTCGACGGTGAGCACGACGAGGCGGTGCTGCGCAAGTGGTTCCGCGAGGTGGGGCACGGTATCGTGCCGCTCGACGACGCGCAGAAGGAGGCTTTTGCCAAGATGAACGAAGACTATGCCGCTGTGCCCAAGACACGCGCGCAGCTGTTGAAAAACAATCAGGAAGAGTGATACTGCGGCGTGGCTCACGCCGTGTGCTTCAGGCACCAGACGAAGGCTCGCGCCATGCGTGCTGCCGGGTCGGCGAAGTGGCCGCCCTGCTCCCACACGAGGGTGGTGTTGTCGGCTCCAAGCTGCTGTTGCAAAAGACTATACTCCTCGCGTATGCGTTCGCCCACACGTGCCATGACCTTGTTGCGGCTGCGCTCCTCGCGGTCGCCGAGGCTGAGGTAGACATGCCTGGCTTTCATCTGGTGAGCAGCGGCATACACTGGCCAATCGCCAGCCCACAGCGACGGTGAAGCCGCCGCCACGGAGGGGAACCTGTCGGTCTGGCGTGCCGCCCACAGCGAAAAGAGACCGCCGAGGGAGTAGCCGCCGAGGGTGACAGGGAGCGCCGGGAGCGTTGGCATGAGATCGTCGGTGATGTAGCGCAGCGTGGCTCCGGCGCCGCTGCCCACCTCGGGACGCTTGCTGACGGCGGGCTCGGCCCACGGCATAAGCTCCAGCTCCCAGTCTTCTATCGGCACTGCCACAAAGGTAAACGGCACACCGGCGGCGGCAATCAGCTCCACCTCGGCCTCCAGCTCGCCCTGCTGCATGGGGCTCACCACCTGCACCAGCAGAGCCTGCGGCGTGCCGACACTATAAAGGCGGCACATGCGGCCGCCTATATTGTGTTGTTGCCGTTCCATGTTTTATTCGTCCTTGTATCCGGCGGCGATGCGGGCGCGTTTGCGCTCTATCTCGTCGAGGATGATCTTGCGGATGCGGAGGTTGGTGGGGGTAATCTCGAGGTACTCGTCCTCGCGGATATACTCCATGGCCTCCTCCAGGCTCATCTTGATGGCGGGGCTGGTGGTGGACTTGTCGTCGGCGCTCTTGGAGCGCATGTTGGTGAGGTTCTTGGCCGTCACCACGTTGATGACAATGTCGTTGCCGGGGCGCAGGCTCTCGCCGATCACCTCGCCGGCATAGACGTGGTCGCCCGGTTCTATGAAGAAGGGGCCGCGGTCCTGCAGCTTGCTGATACTGTAGGCCGTTGCCTCGCCGGTCTCCTTGGCGATGAGGGCGCCGTACTTATGGTCGTCCATGTCGCCCTTCCATGGTTGGAACTCCAGGAAGCGGTGGGCGATGATGGCTTCGCCGTTGGTGGCGGTGAGCAGCGTGTTGCGCAGACCTATGATGCCGCGCGACGGGATAGTGAAGTCGAGCTGCACCCGGTCGCCCTTGGTGTCGATGGTGCCCACCTCGCCTTTGCGGCGTGTGACCACGTCGATGACCTTCGACGAGAACTCCTCTGGCACCAGCACCGTGAGCTGCTCTATGGGTTCACACTTCTGACCGTCTATCTCCCTGATAATCACCTTGGGCTGGCCTACCTGCAGCTCGTAGCCTTCGCGGCGCATGGTCTCGATGAGGACGCTGAGATGCATGATTCCGCGGCCGTATACCAGCAGGGCGTCAGGCGAGCCGGTCTCCTCGATGCGCATGGCCAGATTCTTCTCCAACTCGGCGAAAAGGCGGTCGCGCAGGTGGCGGCTGGTGACATATTTGCCCTCCTTGCCGAAGAAGGGTGAGTTGTTGATTGTGAAGAGCATGCTCATCGTTGGCTCGTCGACTTTGATGGGTGGCAGGGCCTCGGGGTTGTCGGCGTCGCAGATGGTGTCACCGATCTCGAAAGCCACGTTCTTGTCGAGGTCCATAAGCACGGCGCAGATCTCGCCGGCCTCCACGGGTGTCTTGATGCGCTCCTTGCCGAGTCCCTCGAAGACGTAAAGCTCTTTGATCTTGGTCTTTACCATCGTGCCGTCGCGTTTGGCGAGGGTGATGGCCTGACCTGCCTGCAGGGTGCCGCGGTGCAGACGGCCCACGGCGATGCGGCCGAGGTAGGAGCTGTAGTCGAGCGACGATATCATCATCTGAGTACTGCCTTCGTCGGTCTTTGGGGCAGGTATGTGCTCGATAATCAAGTCCATGAGGTAGCTGATGTCCTCGGTCGGGGTGTTCCAGTCCTCGCCCATCCA
This sequence comes from Bacteroidales bacterium, assembly GCA_017522105.1. Lineage (GTDB taxonomy): Bacteria > Bacteroidota > Bacteroidia > Bacteroidales > P3 > Colimorpha. Next base: position 6,228 of record JAFXAA010000018.1, read on the forward strand.
GCCGTTTTTGGCCGAGCCGTAGGCTGTGGGGAACTCCAGCTGGTCGTTGTTGGCGCCGAGGTTGAACATCAGGTCGAACACCGCCTCCTGCGTGGCCTCGGGGTCGCAGTTGGGCTTGTCCACCTTGTTGACCACAACGATGGGCTTCAGGCCCAGTTCTATGGCCTTCTGCAACACGAAGCGTGTCTGCGGCATGGGGCCCTCGAAAGCGTCGACCACCAGCAGTACGCCGTCGGCCATGTTGAGCACGCGCTCCACCTCGCCGCCGAAGTCGCTATGGCCCGGGGTGTCGATGATGTTGATTTTGTAGCCTTTGTAGCGGACGGAGACATTCTTGCTGAGGATAGTGATACCGCGTTCGCGCTCGAGATCGTTGTTGTCGAGGATGAGTTCGCCGGTCTCCTGATTGTCGCGGAACAGTTTGGCCTGATGAAGCATGCGGTCGACCAAGGTGGTCTTTCCATGGTCGACGTGGGCTATAATTGCAATATTACGAACGTTTTGCATAAAACTATGATGTTAAAAAGAAACTGCAAAAATACGAAAAATATCCGATAGTGTTCATATTTTTTATGTATTTAGCGTGTTGGCGATGTCACGGCGGCATGCATCCGGTACGGAGTCCCTACGGATTATCGTCGGCCTTTCTACGGCTTTCCACTGAAGAAATGCCGAAGGGGGTCCGAAGAGGGTCCGAAGGGACTCCGTATCGGAGTGGCAGGGTGGGGGAGACGAATTTCACTTCTAAGCGACTTTCTCGCCAATCTGTGAGGCGGAGGTGGTGTCGGGGTGAGATAGGCCGTTAGGAGCGATTTCTTCTTGTTGCTATTTGTAACACGCAGCCCGCTAAAACTGACGGTGATAGATGTAAGATTGGACGAAAGCGACGCTATGTACAAATGTAATTATAAAACAGATGTATTTTCGGTTAAAATATTTAACAAATAGTATTTGTTGATATAGTATAAGCAGAAAATCAGTGTTTTTAATCTATTATATTAATGTTTTAGTTCTAATGTTATGTCTGTTTGAAGCATTTGTTTATTATAAGGAGTATTGCAGAGATTAAGTATTAAAATACAGTGCATTACGAATAACAATTAAAGTGATAGATGATTTGTTGTGTTTGTGTACGGTTGTAAAATCGTATATTTTGTTTTGTCATGTCAAAAATAGTGTGTAATTTTGTAATCGCAACGAAGTGTGAATTACAAGTGTAAGATTATGATAAACAGGATAAATCTTATTTTGCGGGCGAAAAATATCACCGCCCGTCAGTTCGCGGAGGAGATAGGGATACAGCCGTCGGGTATGTCGCACATACTGGGTGGCCGGAACAACCCCAGCCTCGACTTTGCGGTGAAGGTGCTCAAGCGTTACCCCGAGATTGACGCCAACTGGCTCCTCCTCGGCAAGGGGGCCATGTATGGCGGCACCCCAGCCGTGGCCGCGTCGGCCTCTAACCAGTCCGCCACGGCTCCTGCCACGGATGGCATGACTTCTGCCATGGCATCTGTAGCAGAATCCTTTGCTCCCTCGTCGGCTCCTGCTGCCGTGGAGATGGGTGGCGCCGAGGCCACGCTGTTCGACGACGGCGTCGGCGAGCAGCCGCAACAGAAAGCCGAAGACTATCAGGCTCTGTATGTTGCCGTGCCTCCGAAGGAGGTGGAGCGGGGACATGCCCCGCTTCCGGCACCTGCTTTGGACGAAGAGGGCGACGCGGCAGCCCGCCTGTCGGCGGTACCGGCACCTGGTGCCGGTGGCGATGCGGACGGCGGAGGCTTGTGCGACGCCCCTGTGCGCATGCTTTTCGTCTATGCCGACAACACCTACGAGGTGCTCTCTCCGAGGGAGCGGAAGCCTCGGGAATGCCGTTGACGGCAGTGTGTTGATAAAAAGGATGTAACTTTTTTTATATTGTATGTTCTTTTTTAGTATCTTTGCAACACCCAGCCGGAGTGTATGGCTGCTGTAAAAGATTGAAAAAAAATGGACTACAACTTCAGTGAACTCGAACCGCGGTGGCAGAACTGGTGGCGAGAGCATGGTGTGTACCATGTTGACAACGCCTCTCCCAAGCCGCATTACTACGTTTTGGACATGTTTCCCTATCCGTCGGGCGCAGGCCTCCATGTGGGACATCCGCTGGGCTACATAGCGAGCGACATCTACGCCCGCTACAAGCGCTTGCGTGGCTGCAACGTGCTGCATCCCATGGGCTACGACGCCTATGGGCTGCCGGCCGAGCAGTATGCCATACAGACGGGGCAGCACCCTGCCGTGACCACGGAGAAGAACATAGCCCGCTACCGCGAGCAGCTTGATAAGATAGGGTTCTCCTTTGACTGGGACCGCGAGGTGCGCACGTGCGACCCCAAGTACTACAAGTGGACGCAGTGGACCTTCCTCCAGCTCTTCAAGCACTACTACGACAACACCGCCGCCAAGGCGCTCCCCATAGCCCAGCTCGAGGCACACTTCGCCAAGCAGGGCACCGAAGGCCTCAATGCCGCCTGCACCGAAGAGATGCACTTCACGGCCGCAGAATGGAACGGCTGGGATGCCGTCAAGCGCAGCCAGGTGCTGATGAACTACCGCCTGGCCTATTTGGCCGACACCTACGTCAACTGGTGCGCCGACCTGGGCACCGTGCTGGCCAACGACGAGGTCGTCGGCGGCCTCAGCGTGCGCGGCGGCTACCCCGTGGAGCGCAAGCTCATGCGCCAGTGGAGCCTCCGCATCTCCGCCTACGCCCAACGGCTGGTCGACGGCCTGGAGCAGGTGGACTGGACCGACTCGCTGAAGGAGATACAGCGCAACTGGATCGGCCGTTCGGAGGGCGCCGCAGTCTGGTTCAACCTGTCTGACAAGTCGGACATCTCCTTTGAGATCTTCACCACCCGCCCCGACACCATCTTCGGCGTGACCTTTATGGTGCTCTGCCCAGAGCACGAGCTCATTGAGCAAATCACCACGCCCGAAAAACGCGACGAGGTGATGCAATACGTCACCTGGGCCAAGAACCGCTCCGAGCGCGAGCGCCAGGCCGAAGTGAAGAAAGTATCCGGCGTCTTCACCGGTGCTTTCGCCGTCAACCCTCTGACCGAGGAGAAGATACCCATCTACGTGAGCGACTATGTGTTGGCAGGCTACGGCACGGGCGCCATCATGGCCGTGCCGGCCCACGACAGCCGCGACTTTGCCTTCGCCCGCCACTTCAACCTGCCCATCCGCCAGGTCGTCTCCCTCGAGAAGGGCGTCACCTCTGACCCCGCCACCTGGAGCGAGAGCCTCGACGCCAAGACCGGCTATTCCGTCAACAGCGGCTTCGTCACCGGCATGAAGGTGAAAGAGGCTATGAAGGCTGTCATAGACAAGATAGAGCAGATGGGCATCGGCCACCGTACCGTCAACTACCGCTTGCGCGACGCCATCTTCAGCCGTCAGCGCTACTGGGGCGAGCCCTTCCCCATCTACTATAAGGGTGGTGTGCCATGCCCCCTGCCGGAGGAGTGCCTGCCGCTGGAGCTACCCGAGGTGGACGACTTCAAGCCCACCGCTACTGGCGAGCCCCCGCTGGGCCACGCCAGAAAGTGGGCGTGGGACGAGAAGAACCGCTGTGTGGTGGAGAAAGAAAGGATTGACGACGTGACGGTCTTCCCGCTGGAGCTGAGCACCATGCCCGGCTTCGCCGGCAGCAGCGGCTACTACCTGCGCTACATGGACCCGGGCAACGACAAAGAGTATTTCGGCAAAGACGCTGTGGGATATTGGCAGAACGTCGACCTCTATGTGGGTGGTGCGGAGCACGGCACAGGCCACCTCATCTATGCCCGCTTCTGGAACAAGTTCCTCTATGACATCGGCCTCGCTGTGAAAGAAGAGCCGTTCCAGAAACTCATCAACCAGGGCATGATACAAGGCCGCTCCAACTTCGTTTACAGGAGCAAGGCCGACAACAACCTCTTCGTGTCTAAGGGCTTGGTGAAGAACATGGACGATGTCACGCCGATACATGTGGACATCAACATTGTGGACAACGACGTGCTTGACGTCGAGAAGTTCCGCCAGTGGCGGCCGGAGTTTGCCGACGCAAGGTTCGAGCTTGAGGACGGCAGGTATGTGTGCGGCTGGGAGGTGGAGAAGATGAGCAAGAGCATGTACAACGTGCAGAACCCCGACGACCTGGTGGCGCGCTACGGTGCCGACACGCTGAGGCTGTACGAGATGTTCCTCGGCCCTGTGGAACAGGCCAAGCCGTGGGACACCAACGGCATAGAGGGTGTGCACCGTTTCCTCAAGAAGTTCTGGCGCCTGTATGACGGTATGGCCGACGAACCTGCCGGCAAGGAAGAGCTGAAGGTGCTGCACCAGACAATAAAGAAGATTACCGACGATGTGGAGCGTTTCTCGTTCAACACTTGCGTGTCTACGTTCATGATATGCGCCAACACGCTGACCGACATGCGGTGTGACAAACGTGAGGTGCTGGAGCCTCTGGCGGTGCTGATAGCCCCCTTTGCGCCTCATATAGCCGAAGAACTGTGGCACCAGATGGGTCATGAGGGGTCGGTGTGCGACGCGCAGTGGCCAGTGTGCGACGAGCACTATCTGGTGGAGGACACGGTGAAGTATCCCGTGCAGTTCAACGGCAAGATGCGCTTCACCGTAGACCTGCCGGCTGCATGCACGCAGGAGGAAGCCATAGAAGCTATCAAGGCATTGCCCGAGGGGCAGAAGTGGATGGACGGCAAGGAGCCGCGGAAGGTGATATTCGTACCCAAAAAGATTATCAATATTGTACTATAAATGCTTAGCAGACATTTCTTAAGAAGCAAGGTGCTGCAAGAGGTCTATGCCAGCCAGATGGAAGGCAAGGACGCCGTGCAGGCAGGCAGGGATTTTGAATACCATGTGGGCAAGCTCAACGAGCTTGGAGTGCTGCAGGTGTCGCTGATGACCAAAGTCTTCGAGACGGCTGCCGTCGTCATAGAAGAGGGTCGGCGCAAGTTCCGTCCCACAGACGCCGAGAAGTCGCCCAACCGCAAGTTCCTCGGCAACGAGTTCCTGCGCCGCATGGCTGACAACTTTGAGCTGAAGCAGCACACGGAGAAGTGGGGCGGATGCTGGGAGACGCACAGCGACCTGGTGCGCGAGGCGTTCATAGAGTTCCGCAAGACCGACGTGTACTGCCAGTATCTGTCGCACCCCGACACGGACTTCAAGCAGGACAAAGACCTGGCGGTGATGCTGTTCCGTTTCCTCATGAACTATGAGGCTGTGGTTGCGGTCATGGCCGAGCGCAGCCTGCTGTGGGAGGATGACTTTGAGCAGATTGCCCAATACAACTTCATGATGCTGAAGACCCTCGACGAGGATTCGTTCAACGAGGCCATGCCGTGGCCTGTAATGTATGACAAGCGTGTTGACAAGGATGAGATGGACATGGATTTCGCGCGGCAGCTGCTGCGCGAGACGCTTGTGCATCGCGAGGAGTCTGACGAGATGATCAAGGCAAGGCTGCAGGGATGGGAGTTCGAGCGTGTGGCACTCATGGACATCCTGCTCATCGACATGGCCATCGCCGAACTCATCTCCTGTCCGTCGATACCGGAGAAGGTCACCGTGGACGAATACATTGAGCTCAGCAAAGAGTTCAGCTCGGAGCGCAGCAAGCTCTTCATCAACGGTATCCTCGACAAGCTCGTCCTTGAGCTGCGTTCGCAGGGGAAGATTAAGAAGTCTGGCCGTGGACTGTTGAGCGAGGAAGGTGGGGAGGTGTGATGATGGGCAGCAAGTATATCGTTTATGCAGCGACGCTGATGCTTGCGCTGTCAGGCTGCAAGGGTAAAACAAATCAGGATGCCGGCGTGGACTTGATACGCAATCCGCGCAGTGCACAGGGCTACAACAGTGAAGAGAAGATGCCCGTGCTCACCTTCGACAGTGACATGCATGACTTCGGGCGTCTCTCGGCAGGCGAGAGCATCAGCTACAGCTTCCACTTCCGCAATACCGGCAGTGCCGACCTCGTCATCAGTTCCACTTCTGCCACATGCGGGTGTACTGTGGCAGACTATCCAAAGGGTCGTATCGCCCCTGGTGGCGAAGGGTATGTCACAGTGACCTTCAAGAGTGCAGGAAAGGCCGGGCAGCAGTTCCAGGAGGTGACCGTAGTCAGCAATGCGCAGCCCGCCGTCAGCAGGCTGAAGATTATGGCCCAGGTTGGCAGATAAGAAAGATTGTTAAACAAAGATTATTCAGTATTATTTATGACAGACATGGTTTTGTTACAGGCACAGGGCGCCCAGGGTGGCGGCTCGATGTGGATTTGGATGATAGTCATCCTTGTGGTGATGTGGATCTTGATGCTCCGTCCGCAGCGCAAGAAAGAAAAGGAGGAGCAGAAGTTCCGTGCGGGGCTCAAGAAAGGTGACCGTGTTGTCTTCTCCGGCGGTATCTATGGCAAAGTGCATGAGGTCGGCGAACACACTGTAGAGGTGGAAGTGTCCAACGGCACCGTCCTGACCGTGGAAAAGAGCATGATACAACCAGCCCCCGAAGCCAAGACCGAGGAGACAAAGAAGTAAGTGAAGCGCTTTCTCGTCATACTTGGGCTCACGGCCATAGTGTGGTTTGCCGTGTCCATGGCGGAGCCGATTGAGTACACGGTGCCGGTGAGCGTACGCTACACCGGCTATGACACTGTTCGCTACGCTCTCGCCTCTTCCGACTCGGTCGTCCCCATTCGTGTCACTTCCACCGGCTATGTGGCATTCCTTACAGGGATGAATGATGCTGATATGGAGGTGGAGGTCAACGCACGTGGTGTGGGCATGCAGCGTGCTGTTAGTGTGGATAGTCTGTATGTCTCCGTGAAGCAGAAGATGTCTGGTGTCAAAAGCGTCAGCAGTGGCGTGGACTCGCTCCGTATCACACTCTCAGAGCGTTGCAGCAAGACATTCAGGCCATCGTTGGATGCCGCCGTCTTTGAGTTCAAGGAGCAGTGCGGTCTCTATGGCCAGCCTGTTGTCTCGCCTGCCGAGGTGACCCTTTACGGGCCAGAGGAAGCGTTGGCGAAGATTGGCGACCTGGCTGTTGCGGACACTACACTCTCCGGCATCAGCAGCTCGCGGAGCTATTCCATGAGGCTGGAGCCGGTATGGAAGCAGTATGGCGACGTCCGTCCCTCGTGCACAGAGGTGAGTGTGTATGTACCTGTGGAGTCCTTTGTGGAGCGCGAATACAGTGTGCCGATACAGGTGGTGGGTGCCGACAGCACGGTGACTGTGCATGTCTACCCTCGCGAGGTTACGCTGCACATGTGGGTGGCCAAGCGCGACCTGCACCGTGAGCCGGAGTTCACTGTGACGGTCAACTACGCCGACATACTTAGTGGCGGGCAGCGCATAACGCCGCAACTCAAAGAGTTCCCTGTGTATATGCGTCCGCGCAGCATAGAGCCTCCCGAGGTGCAGTGTGTCATAATCAAATGATTGAAGGCTGGAGTATGACGGAATGATATGAAGCGTGTGGGCATAACAGGAGGCATTGGGTGCGGCAAAAGCACCGTTGTCACCGAGTTCTCCCGGCTCGGCGTGCATGCTTTTGTGGCTGACTCCGTCGCTGCCACCTATTATGACGATACGTCCTTCCTTGCACAGATTCGCGACCTCTTCGGCGACAGTGTCTTCCGGCCTGACGGCAGTGCCGACAAGCGTATCATAGCCAGCCGCGTCTTCTCCGACGCCGCACTGCTGCGGTCGCTCAATGCCCTCGTACACCCTCGCGTGATGGCGGACTTCGACACCTTCTGCCGGCAGCATCGGGACGAGCCGTATGTGCTTTTCGAGAGTGCCATCCTCTATGATTACGGCTTCGACCGCATGATGGATAAGGTGGTGTGTGTATACCTCGACCTTGCGGAGCGCGTGGCGCGTCTGCGAGAGCGTGACAGGGTGGGCGAGGATCAGATACTGGCCCGTGTGGCCAACCAGATGCCCGCCGAAGAGGCTATGATGCGTGCCGACTATGTGATACTCAACTATGAGGGCAATCCGCGCAGGCGGCAGGTGTCGCTCATAGATAAAATGTTAAGACAATGACGAAGAGACTCTTTGCCCTTGTGGCTCTGCTGGCTTTGGCAGCCACAGGCAGCCTGTCCGTAGCCCAGACTTTCGATGCCCGTGGCTGGACATATTCTAACCCCGAGACCAACTGGATAGACTCTGTGATGCAGACCCTCACCCTTGAGCAACGCATCGCCCAACTCATGGTTGTGCGTGTGCCGCTGGACATGGACGACAAGCAGGCCAAGGCTTTCTCCGAGGTGATGAATGGCTACGGCGTTGGCGGAGTGTGCTTCTTTGTTGGCACTGCTGAAAGGCAGGCCGCTATGACGCGCCGCTTCCAGCGCGATGCCCGTGTGCCGCTGATGGTCTGCATTGACGGCGAGTGGGGCCTCGGCATGCGCCTCAAGGACATGTACTCTTTCCCCCGCAACGCTCGTTTCGGTGCACTCTCTGCCGATGCTGACAGCATAGTCTTCCGCATGGGCGAGGAGATTGGCCGTCAATGCCGTGAGCTTGGCGTGCATGTCAACTTCGCCCCTGTGGCCGACATCAACGCCAACCCCAACAACCCTGTCATAGGCACCCGTTCCTTCGGCACCGACCCGGAGCGTGTGGCACGCCTTGCCATCATGTACGCCCTCGGCCAGCAGAGCCAGGGAGTCATGGCTGTAGCCAAGCACTTCCCAGGCCATGGCGACACCGACAAGGACAGCCACCTCGAACTACCCGTCATCAACCACACGCGTGCCTATATGGACACCGTCGACCTTCATCCTTTCCGCCGCCTTGTGGAGGCCGGTGTGGGCGGCGTCATGGTGGCACATCTTCAGGTCAACGCCTATGACAGCCTCCACCCCTCAACCCTCAGCCCTTCCATTGTCAGCGGCCTTCTTCGCGGCACCTTGGGCTTCGACGGCCTCGTCATCACCGACGGCATGGACATGAAGGGCATCACCAACACCTACCGTGGCGGCAACGCCGAACTCCTGGCCTTGCTCGCCGGCAACGATGTGCTGCTTCTGCCGCCGGACGTGGAGCAGTCTATCGAAGCCATCAAGACCGCCGCCGTCACCAACGACACTGTGCGTCTACTTGTCGACTACCACTGCCGCCGTGTGCTGAAAGCCAAATACCACTACGTGAGGCCATATGTCAGCGACCCGGTACGTGTGCCAGGCGCCGAACATCTAGCTGTGTGCAACGACATCGTCACCGACCTTAACATCAACATCGACCGTCGTATAGACAGCATAGTGAACCGCGCCATCGCCGAGCATGCCATGCCTGGATGCCAGATAGCCGTCATGCACCGAGGCCGCTTGGTGCTCGACCGCTGCTTTGGTCACCTCACCTACGACAGCAACGCTGCTCCCGTGACGCCTAACACTGTCTACGACCTCGCCTCGCTCACCAAGGTCTGCGCCACCACCCTGGCCGTCATGAAACTTGTGGATAAGGGGCTCATTCGTATCGACGACAAGCTCAGCCGCCATCTTTCTTATCTCAATGGCACCGACAAGGCCTCCATCACCGTCAAGCAGGCCCTCAGCCACTGCTCCGGCCTCAAAGCCTACGATGCCCTGTGGAAGCTCACCTCCGAGCGCGACAGCATCCCCCTGCTCGTCGCCGCCTCGCAGCTCAACGCCGACAAGTCCTACTGCTATAGCGACTTCGGCTTCATACTCCTGGCAGATATGGTGGAGCGTATAACCGGCCAGCCTCTCGACGATTATGTCGAGGAGCAGTTCTTCGACCCCATGGGGCTTGCCTCCACCGACTTCAATCCCATTGATGCCGGTTTCGACACCTCGCGTATCGCCCCCACCGAAGTGGACAGCCTCCGCGGCCTCATCCGTGGCACCGTCCACGACCCTAACGCTTACGCCATGGACGGCGTCAGCGGCCATGCGGGCCTCTTCTCCACAGCCGCTGACGTGGCACGTCTGATGCAGATGGTGCTCAACGGTGGAGTGCTCGATGGACACCGCTACCTCAGGGAGAAGACCGTGGAGACCTTCACGAGCCGCCACTATGAGAAGCAGGGCAACCGTCGCGCCCTCGGCTTCGACAAGCCGCTCCTCGTCCCTTCCGCCAACGCGCAAGTATGCCCTGAGGCCTCACAGGCCTCCTTCGGCCACACCGGCTTCACGGGCACCATGGTGTGGGCAGACCCCGAGTGCGACCTCGTATATGTCTTCCTCTCCAACCGCGTCTACCCCTCTGCCACACCCAACCGTCTGGCACAGATGAATGTCCGTACCGACATCCAGGCACTGCTTTATAGCGACATAAGGAAGTAGTGAATAGTGATTAGTGAATAGTGATTAGTGAATAGAGAATAGTGATTAGTGAATAGAGAATAGTGAATAGTGTGGGACGGACGCGTCAGCCTATTCTTCATTCTTCATTAAACTTTCTGAACTCCCAACCTATAACCAATAACCTCTAACCAATAACCAATAACCAATAACCAATAACCAACAACCTAAAACAGCAATATGGCAGGTTTCGCAAAATGGATATTCGCCGGTCTCGGCTGGGCCATCGGAGGCCCAATCGGCGCAATCTTAGGCTACTACTTGGGCAAGGCCCTCTCGCCCGACCGGCAGATCGGCAGCAGTTCCTTCGGCACCGACGACACCCCTCACCGCGGCCCCTACCGCAACACCGGCACCCAGGCCGACGTCAACGCAGCCCTCATGGTGCTCATCGCCGCCGTCATGAAGGTGGACGGCAACGTCAAGCGCAGCGAGCTGGACTATGTCAAGCGCTTCCTCCTCGCCAACTACGGCGAGGAGCGCGGCAAGGAGATGCTCCATGTGCTCCAGCAGATGGTGCAGCGCGACATACCCATTGACCAGGTGTGCCAGCAGATAAAGGTCAACACCGACTACAACACGCGCTACCACATGGTGGACTTCCTCTTTGGACTCGGCGCCGCCGACGGCGAGTTCCACCAGAGCGAGATCAACATGCTGCGCCTCATAGCCCAGTACCTCGGCATCTCGCAGTCCGACTACGCCTCCATCCACGAGCGCCACGTCGGCTCGTCGGATTCCTATGGCTCCTCCTACAGCGGCGGCCGCAGCCGCAGCTCCTCCTACAGCAAAGACCCTTACCGGGTGCTTGGCATCGACAGCTCCGCCACCGACGACGAGGTGAAGCGCGCCTACCGCAAGATGGCCATGAAGTACCATCCCGACCGGGTGGCTGGCATGAGCGAGGAGCTCCAGCGCAACGCCGCCGAGCAGATGAAGGAGATAAACGAAGCCTACGAGGTCATCAAGCAGCGCCGCGCCAGCATGAAATAATGGTTATTGGTTATGCTGCAATGAAACAGAGGCTGGCATAGACCGTGTCAGCCTCTATATTTTATAGCCAGTAGTCACTAACCAACCAATAACCGATAACCGATAACCAATAACCCTTATGCCATCCTTTCCACCACCGTGCCCACCAGCTGGCGCATGGGCTCGTGGTAGTCGTTGAGGAAGGTGCCCTTGGGCCGGTTGGCGATGATGAGGCACACCGTCAGCGCGTCGTGCCCCAGCAGGTGGCTGAAGCCGTAGATGGCCGACGTCTCCATCTCCAGGTTCGTCACCCGCAGCGTCCTGGCCTCCCTTATGTTGCGCGTCTGGCGTGCGTTGCGCGATGTCCTGAACATGCGCGAGTAGGTGTGCCACTCGAAACTCGCCAGCTTCCCGTTGAGGTCTTCCATGGAGGGGTGCAGCCTCACCGCGCGTCCCTGCGGGCCGTAGAAGCCCGGCGCCGTGGCCGTGATGCCCTGGTGCATGTCGGCGCCTACCTGGCCGAGCAGCAGGCTGCTGCCCTGCACGCAGTAGGGGTGCGCCGTGCCTTCCGGCAGCGCCATGTGGGCTGCGAAGGCATGCTCCATCTCCGGCAGCGGCGTGTTCCACTCCTTGTAGTAGTTCATCAGGCCGTCGAGGCCCACGGCACAGGCCGCCGCCACACGGCTGCCGCAGTCAATCTCTTCCTGCAGCGACCCGCTGGTGCCTATGCGCACCAGCTGCAGATGCCTGTCGCTCTCCGCTTTCCACTCGCCGCCTTCCACATGTAGGGCGGCGTCCAGCTCGGTCATCACTATGTCGATATTGTCGCAGCCCATACCCGTGCTGAGGGCCGTCATGCGGGTGCCGTGGTAGGTGCCCGTGAGGGCGTGCAGTTCACGGTTGCGGCTCTCGTGTTCCACGCTGTCGAAGATGCCCTTGAACATCTCCACGCGTCCGGGGTCGCCAACGAGCAGCACCTTGTCGGCCAGGGTGCTGCTTGTGAGGTGTATGTGGTAGAGGCTGCCGTCGGCGGCCAACGGTAATTCACTTGGTCTGATCATCTGCGTGAGGGGGCTTTGCTTTGTGTGGTGTTGCTGCCGCGTGTGGGAGCCGGCGAGGAGCTGCGCGTTGGAGCGCTCGTCTGGGTGCTGCTCTTGCTGCCGCTTTGTGTGGCCGAAGTGCTGCGCGTCGGTGCGCTGTTGCGCGTTGGGGCGCTCGTCTGGGTGCTGCTCTTGCTGCCGCTTTGTGTGGCCGAAGTGCTGCGCGTCGGTGCGCTGCTGCGCGTGGGGGTGCTCGTCTGGGTGCTGCTACTGCTCTTGGTGGACGATGAAGTGCTGCGCGTCGGTGCGCTGCTGCGCGTGGGGGTGCTCGTCTGGGTGCTGCTGCGCGTGGGTGCGCTGCTACGCGTGGGTGCGCTCGTCGAGGTGCCGTTGCTCTTGTTGTCCGACGAGGTGCTGCGCGTCGGTGCGCTGTTGCGTGTCGGCGTGGTCGAGGTGCTGCCGCTGCGTGTGGGGGCGCCGCTGCGCGTCGGTGCCGAGGTGGCTGTGCCGCTCTGCGGCTGTGCCGGTGCCGGTGCCTGCGGCTGCGCTGCTGGCTGCTGGCCGCTGCCGCCGCCGCCCGGTGTAGGACGTGCCGGCGAGGGTGCCACATAGCCCGAGGGGTGCTCCACTACAGGGCGATCGGTGCCTGGGGTCCAGCGGTGTACGGGCGTGGGAGGCGGCGTCTGCGGGGCACGCATGTAGTAGGGCGGCAGGGGGTGTACGGCGGGGCCGTGGTAGCCCGGTGCCGGGGGTGCCGGCGGCATCCAGCCGTAGCGGTGCACCTCGTAGTGGTAGGTGCGCACATAGCCCGGGCGGTGCACCACGCGGGTGTAGGTGTTGTAGGCCGGCACCGTCCACACCCGTGCCGGGCGCCGCAGGGTGCCGCTGGTGCGGAAGCGCAGATACTGCGCCGCGTTGTACATGCGTCCGGCACCGTAGAGCCAGATGCACTGCAGGTCTATGGGCATGTATATCTCCTCGCCGGTATAGGCGTCGTAGCCGTAGATCCATAGCTCGTAGTAGGCTGAGTTGATGCGCTCGGCCCACACCTCGTTGAGGAGCACGTAGGTCTCGATCTCGTAGTCGTAGCCGCAGTAGATCATCAGCTCGTTCTGCCGGTTTAGGTAACTCACCGCGCGGTCGGCCTGGCTGCGCGTGAAGTAGAGCACCGACGTGGCGCTCGCCGCGAGGCTCATCGCGAGCATAACTGCTATTGTTGCAATGCGTTTCATAGGGTGTTGTGTTTTATCTGTTCATCTTTTTAGTGCTGCAAAGATACGAAAACTTTTTCTTTTCGCGCGAAAAATTATGTGTCAACAAGGGCGCCGCCACCCCGATCCGCCCCGCACCTTCACCGGAGCCCTTACGGCCGTTCTTCCGCCGAGTGGCGTAGTTCCGCCGCCTCCGCGACGGCACTTCTTCAGTAGTTCTTCAGTAGTTCTTCAGTCAAACACTGAAGAACTACTGAAGAACTACTGAAGAACGGCCGTAGGGACTCCGTGGCGGTGGCGGGGTGGAAATGCAAAAAAAAACATAAAATTTTGCCGAGTATGATTTTTTTTGTATATTTGCACATTGAAAAATTATGTAAAAACGTACATGATGAAACGTGTATTTATTGCATTAATGGCTGTGGCACTGGTGTTTGGCGGAGCTGCCGACCTGCAGGCACAGAACAAGAAAAAGAAGTCCGGCAAGGCCAAGACCACCAAGACGGTGAAGAAAAAGAAGGAGGTGGCCCCTGTGGTGCCCGTTGTCACGGACATTGAGCTGCCCTACAACAGCAACGACTGCCTCTTCGCCATACCGCTCCAGATGGACAAGCCCTACGGGCCGACGACGGCCCCCGACGGCGGCGGCCGCGTGCAGGAGGTGGTGGCCGACAAGGCGCATCCCAACCTCTTCGAGCGCGAGCACAATTCGGTGTGGTACAAGGTTACCATCCCCTACAACGGACAGCTTGAGATAGAGATAGCCCAGAAGAACACGTGGGACGACTATGACTTCCTGGTGTACAGGAACACTGGTGTGTACTTCTCGAACCAGGTGCTGCAGAACAAGGTGGCCCCCGTGGCCGTGAACCTGGGTGCCGTGGACAGCAACGCGCTGGCCGCCGCAGCCCTGAAGGCCGCCGAGCGCCAGCCGAAGGCCAAGGCCGGCAGCCAGACCAAGAAGAAGAAGGAAGAGGTGGAACCCGAATACCAGCTGCCCGCCGAGCCCAAGGCCACCATTGGCATGAACGTCGACGCCAAGGACAAGATGCTCACCAAGAAGCAGTACGGCGGTTTCATCAAGTCCATACCCGTCCACATGGGCGAGGAATACTACATCGTGCTTGACAACCGCTCCGAGGGCGGGCAGGGGCACACCATCACGTGCAGCGTGCATGCCGATGCCTACGAGCCACTGGTGCTCTTCTACGACCGCAAGGGCAAGCGCTATGTCGACGTGGACCTGATGATACTGGAGAAAGGCGGCCAGGGCGGCGAGCGCCCCATAGTGCAGGATCAGCACTACCGTGGCGGCCGTGTGAAGTTCGTGCCAGGCTTCAGCTACACCCTGTATGCCAAGCGCGACGGCTATTTCTCCATCTACCGCGAGTTCAACGCCAGTGACCTCATGCTGCGCGACACGGTGATGCTCTGCAACATGGAGCGCACGGAGCGCGGCTCGTCGTTCCCCATCAAGAACGTGTATTTCGAGGACGGCGCCGCCACCCTCATCCCGGGCACCGACACGGCGCTGATGGAGTATGTGGCCATGTTCCGCAACCACCCCGACATCACCTTCCTGGTGAAGGGTTTTGTGCAGAGCTACGGCGTCAACGCCGAGGCCGACATGCTGCTCTCGCTCGACAGGGCCAAGACCGTGAAGGAGTACTTCGTGCAGCACGGCATTGCCGCTGACCGCATGACCACGGCTGGCATGACCAAGAACGAGATTAAGCGCGCCGCCGCCGCGGCCCTCGACCAGGGGGCGGGCTTCAGCGGCGTCAAGGTGGAGCTCATCATCACGGGCAAGACGGAGTGAGAGTGGAGAGTGGAAGGTGGTTGCTAATCACAGGTCACTAATGTGATATAATATGAAAAAGACTATAGTAACGCTGCTGGCGCTCTGCGCGGCAGCGTTTTCCTTATGCGCCCAGACCGATTGGAAGGGTGTGCAGCGGCTCATCGACGACGGGTCGTACAAGACGGCCTACGGCAAGGCCGAGGCCGTGTACAACAACAAGAAGGACGCCAGCCGCCAGCGGCTTACGGCGGCCTACTATATGGCCATGGCCGCGGCCCGCTACCAGGAGGATGCCTACGACAGTGCTGTGGCGCACTACCGCGCGCTGCTGCCTGTGCTCGACGGAGTCGACCGCGCCCTCTGCTATGCCTTCCTCGGCGTCTACGACACAGCGCTGGCCGACAGCGCCCTGCTGCAGCGCACGCCTGTGGAGGCCGTGCGCGAGTTTTGCTACGAGGGCGACAAGGCGCAGAACATGACGCCCACGGTGTACGACATGCTGGTGGTCATGATGCAGGACCGCGGCGAGCTGACCCCGCGGCAGCGTGTGGAGTGGCAGCAGCGTCTCTGCGCCCTGCATGCAGGGGATAGGGACGATGTGCGCATCTGGCACGACCGGCGGATGCTCGACTTCATGGAGGCGGTGCCCAACCAACCCGTCAACATATCAACCTATCAACAGTATATCGACAAGTACCGTGGCACGAAGAGTGGTCAGGTGGCGGCGCTTTACCTGAAAGCGGCTAACCACTGCCGTTGGCAGCGGAAAGACCTGGTGCAGGCTGTGCGCTACTGCGACATCGCCCTTGCCCTCTTCCCCAAGAGCGAAGGAGGCGTGGAGTGCGCCAACCTGCGCAGCCAGATCACCGCGCCGCGCATCATCCCTTCGCGTGCGGTGCGTTTCATGGCCCCGCAGCACGAGGAGCTGATGGGCGTGGAATACGCCAACCTCGACCGCCTTCACCTGCGCATCGTCGAGGAGCCGGAGAAATACATGAGCGACGAGCAGCTGGCTAAGCTGAAGGCGCTGCGCGAGTGGACCGTCGATGTGCCGCGGCCCGACGCCTACGGCGAGGCGTCGGCGGCCTTCGCCCTGCCGGCTTTGCCGCCGGGCGAGTACCGCCTGCTCCTGGCTCCTACGGCCCACTTTGCCAAGGGGATGGCCTATGTAGAGCTGCACGTCACCGACATCGCCCTGCGCTACACCACCGACGGGCGCGGCCTGGTGGTGGACCGCACCACGGGCGCCCCCGTGGTGGGGCAAAAGGTACAGCTTGTGCAACCCAAGCAGTACTATCCCAAACAGGATGAGCGGGTGCTGCAGTCCGTCGTCACCGCTGCCGACGGCACCTACCGCTTCGACAGCATTCCGCCGCGATATAGTATTATCCGCATCGTTCGCGACGGCTATAACTTTGTGCAATCGGCCTACAGCCACAACCACACGGCAACCGACGGGCACAAAACGCAGTTCCACATGGTCAGCGACCGCCCTGTCTACCGCCCGGGCGACACGGTGCAGGTGGCCGTGCTGCTCTACCGCACCGACGGGCGCGAGGGCGAGTTGCTGGCTGCGGGCCATACATTCACCTTGACGCTCACCGACCCCAACGGGCAGCAGGTGCAGCAGCTCAAGCTCACCACCGACGACTTCGGCTCGGCCCACTGCGCCCTGCCGCTGCCCACCGACCGTCTGGCGGGGCACTGGACGGTGCAGGTGAGCGACAGCACCGGCAGCGACATGCTCGGCCTGCGGGTCGAGGAGTACAAGCAGCCGCGCTTCATGGTGAGCCTCTCGACCGAGGGCGCTGCGCCGCAGTTCGGCCAGCCCTATGCCGTGCAGGGCATGGCGGCGGCCTACAGCGGCGTCAGCATCGGCGGCGCGCGGGTGCAGTACACCGTGACGCGGAGCCAGCGCGTGTGGCGCTGGGGGCCGAGCATGAGCACCGTGGTGGCGCAGGGCGAGACCGAGGCGGCCGCCGACGGCACCTTCCGGGTGGTCTTCACCCCCGAGCCCGACAGCAGCGTGGAGCTCTCCGCCAAGCCCGTCTTCAACTACACGGTGCAGGTCACCGTCACCGACCTCAACGGCGAGAGCCACGACGCCGAGACCACCGTGCGTGTGGGCTATCAGCGTCTGTTTGTGAGGATGAAAGATATACAGGCCGACGTGCGGGAACTGCCGTCGGTGCAGGTGGAGCTGACCGACGTCAACGGCACGCCGCAGCAGGGCATGGTGGGGGTGAGTGTGGCGCGACTGCACAGGCCCGACCCCATGCGGCTGGCCCCTGCGGTGCTCACCAAAGGAATGCATATAACCATCGACAGCGCCGACTACCGCCGCCGCTTCCCGCAGTATATATATGATATGAGCGAGAACGACAGGAAACAATGGGCGGCTGAGTGGTTCTGGACGGGAACGGCAACCGATGGCAATGTGAGTCTGCCACATCTGCAAGGGGGCATCTACCGCATTGTGGCGTGGGCGCCGGACGGCCAGGACACCGTGGCCGACACCGCCTACACCGTGCTCACTCTGCCGACTGACCGCATGGCACGCACCGATGCCGCGCTGTGGGTAGACCGGGACAAGACGACCGCCCACCCGGGCGAGCGCGTCACCTTCCGCCTGGGGTCGGCCTACAAGGGTGTCAAGGCCTACTACCGGATTGAATACGGCGAGAGGCAGACCCTACGGTCGGGGTGGCTCACGCTGGGCGAGCGCCTGCAGGAGGTGACCGTCGACGTGGACAGCGCCCAGCTTGGCGGCCTGACTCTGAGTGTGAGCACCATGCTCCACGGACAGAGCTTCACCGAGAGCCGCGCCGTCGATGTACCCTACAGCCACAAGGAACTCAAGGTCGAGATAGCCAGCTTCCGCGACAAGCTGCTGCCCGGCGAGCAGGAGGAGTGGACCATTTCGGTCAGGAGTTGTGAGTTAGGGGTTAAGAGTTCGTTGGTGATGACCATGTACGACGACGCGCTGAACACCTACGGCACCCCGTCGTGGGGCCTCTGGCCGTGGCGCGGACACAGCACAGTGGGGTTGTCGCTATACGCCCCTTACCTTAGCTACAACAGCTACAACGGCGCGCAATGGCGCATCTACAACGGGAGCTACCCCACGGTGTGGAGCCTTGTCGATGCCTTGCCGCACTACTGGGGCGGGCGTGGCTACATCATGCACAAGACCGCTATGGCCCGCAACGCCGCCGTTGTCACCACCGAGTTGGCTGTGGTCGAGGAGGAGGCTACGCTGGATGCCGTGCAGACCTCGGCCGCCGGCGCAGAGATGGCCGCCGACGAGGGAATGGAGGTAGAGGAAGCAGAAGAAGCCCTCTTCAGCGTCGTGGAGAAAGAGCCGGAGGTGCAGCTGCGGAGCAACCTCAGCACGTTGGCCTTCTTCGCCCCCGACGTGCGCACCGACAGCACCGGCACGGCGACCTACCGCTTCACGGTGCCCGAGTTGCTCACGCGCTGGAACGTGCGCGGCCTGGCCGTCACCAAAGACCTCAAGAGCGGCACGCTCAGCAAGGCGCTCGTCACCGCCAAGCCGCTGATGGTGCAGCCCAACATGCCGCGCTTCCTGCGCAGCGGCGACTCGCTGAGCCTGATGGCAAAAATAGTGGTCAGTGAACAGAGGTCAGTGGCCAGAGAGGTGGATGTAAGCCTGCTGCTGACCGACGCCGCCACGGGCGACACGCTGTGCCGCCACACAGAGCACGTGTTGGTGAAAGACGCCGCGCAGGTGATGTTCGACGTCGAGGTGCCGCATGACGTCTATGTGGCCACCTACCGCATCACCGCCGTTGCCGACGGCATGAGCGACGGCGAGCAGGGGCAGGTGCCCGTGGTGAGCAACCGCCAGGCCGTGACCGTCAGCCAGGCCATGTACATCAACGGGGCAGGGGAGAAGCGCTACACGATGCCCGAATGGCTCGCCGGCGGCGACACACGCCAGCCGCAGCTGGTGGCGGCCGAGGCGGTGAGCGACCCCGTATGGCTCGCCGTCAAGAGCATGCCGTACCTGAAGAGCTTTGAGAACCCCTCGACGCTATACCTGGCAGAACAGCTGTATGTGGATGGCCTCGGTCAGCGCATCGCCGGCAGAGTGGACCTTGCGGCGGCGGTCAAGGACAGCGCCGTCAGCCGTCTGAAAATGAACGACGTGAAGCAGACGGCCCTGCAGGCCACGCCGTGGCTGCGCGACGCCGAGAGCGAGGAGGAGCAGATGCGCGCTGTGGCCAACTATCTGGACACCGCCGCCATGCGTGTGCGGCACGGCAAGCTGGTGGCCGACCTCGCCGAGCGGCAGAACGCCGACGGCGGGTGGGCCTGGATGCCAGAGGGCAAGAGCAGCCTGTGGGTGACGCAGGCCGTACTGCAGAAGGTCAAGGGGGAGAACCTCGACACCAGGAATGCACTGCGGTTTGTAGACAGCGAGCAGCAGCGCTACTATGAGCGTTGGATCAAGCCTTATATAAAGAAATACAAGTGGCAGCCCACGGACATCGACTACCTCTACATGCGCTCCCTCTACGGCAAGGCAGGTACCGAGGCCTATAAGTTCTACTACGCCAATGCGCTGAAGCATTACAAGGAATACGAGAACCTCTACACGCAGGCTCAGCTGGCGCTCATCTTCCACCGCCATGGCGACCGCAAGGCGGCCCTCGACCTGCTGCGGCGGCTGAAAGAGAAGGCCCTGGAGAGCGACGAAATGGGCATGTACTGGCGCGAAAACCGCAGCGGCTGGTACTGGTACTGCCGTCCCATAGAGACGCAGGCGCTGCTGATAAACGCCTTCGCCGAGATAACGCCCGAAGACACCGTCGCCATAGGCCTCATGCAGCAGTGGCTCCTCAAGCAGAAGCAGACGACCCACTGGGGCAACAGTCGCGCCACCGCCGAGGCCATTGGCGCGCTGATGGTCAAGAATGATGAGCTGAGGGTTAAGAGCGGGGCTGCCGCGGTGATGCTGACAGTCTTCGGCACCGATATGACGGCGGAGAGCAAGGGTGCCGAGGGCTACCGTTCGCAGCGGTGGACGGGCGAAGACCTCGATGCGCTTCGCGCCAACGGTAGCAGCGACATCGTCATCAGCAAGCATGACAACGCTATCGCCTGGGGCGCCGTCTACTACCAGTTCACCGACGACCTCGACAAGATACCCGCCTCCGAGAGCGGCATCACGCTCAGGCGCACCTACCAGCACGAAGGGCCGCTGAAAGTCGGCGACCGCGTGAAAGTGCGTATAGACATCACCTGCGACCGCGCCATGGATTACCTTGAGCTCATCGACGGTCGCCCGTCGTGCGTGGAGCCTGTGAGCACCCGCGCCGGATGGCGCTGGAGCATCGGTCTCGGCTACTACGTCACTGTGAACAGCACCGACACGCGTTGCTATGTGGAGCATATAGACAAGGGCAAGTATTACTTCGAGTATGAGGTGTATGTCACTAATCCCGGCAGCTTTATGACGGGTGTCGCCACCATGCAATGCATGTATGCCCCCGAATTTAGGGCCACGGCACCTGCCCAAACCCTTGTTGTAGAGCCTTGAGCGTTGGTGAGGTGAAAAAATATCATGCTGACAATCATTGTGGTATAAGATATTTGCAAAAAATATTTTGTCAGTATGAAAAAAGTGTGTACTTTTGCACTCGCTTTCAGCAAGGAGCCGCATTCGTCTAGTGGTCCAGGACATCTGCCTCTCACGCAGAAGATCATCAGTTCGACTCTGATATGCGGTACAAAGCCTCCCAACACGGGAGGCTTTTTTGTTATTCTCTCTAAATGTTATTAGAGTTAGTTTATACGTTTTTCTTGATGTAGATATTGCCACGTGACTTTTCGTCCAATATCTGTCAATTCTGACATCTTTTTGAACGATAGTACGCCATAGTTAATTGGGTCTATGGCAATAATATCGGTGAAGGCGTCTTTGTTGCGCAATATCTGCATATAGTAAATGTGTGTGTATGCACGTATCCATAAAAAATTGGGTTGTTCGATGTTTTTTTCTTTTTCCATTATAGGAAATACCCCAATACGTCTCGTGCAATTTTCTTTAAAAAGCGGTGCGACAGGTAACATGTCATTAGTTCCTCCATCAAAGTAGTAAATGCTGTCAATCATTACAGGGGCAAATATCCCAGGTACGGCAAGGGAAGCAATCACATATTGCACTAAGTTTCCACCTGTGGATATATAGTGCGGCTTGTTCGTATTCATGTCTGTTACACAGCAATAAAATTTAATTTGTAGAGAGTCAAATGAGTTGTGCTTAAGGTACTTTGCAAGAATACGTTGTAAGCGTCGTGTGTCTACGAGTCCACCGGAAAAATACAAGTTAGGCCGATAAATATGGCATAGATTGTCTATATGTTCTTCTTTTAGTATACCGAGAATCTCTCTTGCGGTATAACCATTGGCATAAAGAACAGCAATCAGTGACCCTATAGAAGAACCTGTTATACAATCAATTTTAATTCCGAAAGAGTCGAGAACATCCAGCACACCGATATAGCAGAATCCGAGGGCACCACCTCCGCTAAAAGATACGCCGGTAATGGCAACCGAATCTTCCTTGGTTGATTTGGACGTACCTGTTAACGCTGTCGCAAAGCAGTATCGCGGCAGCAATATAACTATTATGGCCAGAATGTATAATGTTTTTTTGCTGCCGCGATAATGCATAGACACCAACTATTTGTATAGAATGGTAATATGACGAGTAAACATCATTAATGTAAAAGTTATGCCGCTGCAGCGAGGCCTACTACGACAATGCCAACAAGACCCGCAACTATTATTGCTGGTACCCCAACAAGGAAAAATATAGTTTTACCAGCGCTCACGTGAGATATTTTTTTGTCATACTCCAGCTTTTCAATCTTGTTGACGGGTGATTCTATACCGCATAGTTTCTCGTAATTTTTGCCGTCTGTTGTAACACAGCCCCCCACTTGCACATTTTCTACATAGTATATATCGTCATCGTTTTTCACATTATACGTTACGTTGTATTCCATAGTGTTTCCAAGGGTGTCTTTCAATTTGTAGATGTCGTGGCGGGTTCCGTCGATATCACTTGATTGTTTTGTATCGTATAACAGGTATCCATCTGTAGCCAGTTCACGTTGCGCTTCTGCAACGGCCTTTTTATACGATGTGGTGGAGCGGACTTTCTCGCTTGTGCGGCAACTTGTCAGCAATGCAAGCAGAGCAAACATTAGACATAATGTAGTCTTTTTCATGGCATAATCCCTGGTTTGTGTCGGGCGCAACTTTTGGATGCCTTGGCTCGTGGGCAGATAACCAATTAACATAAAGAAAGTGGAGCCATCCATTCCCTATTCTCAGACGTTGGGCTTGGACTCCCTTTAATTTTGGTACAAAGAAGAAAAGGTCCTGATACAACTCCACTTGATGTATGCCGTTTGAACGGATACAATACAAGTATGATGTCATTAACCTCATTCCGTCTTTGTACCTTCGTGAAGTGTCCAAGTTCACGTCTGCGGAACAGAGAAAATGCGCTTTCTTACGGTCTTTCTATCTGTTGAAAGACGGTGCAAAGATAGCAATTTTTTTTGAATAGGGGATGAATAATGTTTTGAAGAATTTGATTTTCGTGTATAGTGATTTGAAATACAGGTGTATAGTGATGGTTTCCTGTACTGCATTTTTTCTTTTATCTACCATATAACTTTTTTTTTATCTATCCTTGACGAAATGTTTTAACTATTACCTTCAGTATACAAAATCATAATAATTTTGTCAGCCAGCCTTTTTTGCGTATCTTTGCATCTTGTATTATGGGACGCTATTTTATCCATCTGGCCTATAACGGAGCGTGTTACAACGGCTGGCAGACGCAGCCGGGGCTGCCCACTGTGCAGCTGACCCTCGAGAATGCTCTCTCCACGCTGCTGCGCACCTCCATAGCCGTCGTTGGCTGCGGACGCACGGACACCGGCGTGCACGCCAGCGACTTCTACGCCCACTTCGATGCCGAGGGGGCCGTCGACTGCGACCAGCTGGTCTTCAAGCTCAACAACCTGCTGCCGCCAGACATCGTCATCTACGGCATCTTCCCCGTGGCCGACAACGCCCATGCGCGCTTCGACGCCACCGCCCGCACCTACCAATACCACGTCAGCGACCGCCGCCTGCCTTTCCGCCAGGGGCAGTACTGCCGCATCTACTACCGTCCCGACATAGCCCTCATGAACGAGGCCGCCCGTGTGCTGATGGAGTACGACGACTTCACCTCCTTCGCCAAGCTCCACACGCAGGTGAAGACCAATATCTGCCACCTCACGCGTGCCGACTGGGCCGAAGAGGACGGCGGCTGGGTCTTCACAATCCGCAGCAATCGCTTCCTGCGCAACATGGTGCGCTCCGTCACCGGCACGCTCCTCGACGTGGGGCGCGGCAAGCTCACCATCGACGGCCTGCGCCAGATCATAGAGCGCAAAGACCGCTGTGCGGCAGGCGTCAGCATGCCCGCCTGCGGACTCTTCCTCACCAAAGTGGAGTACCCGGGGCGGTTATGAGTTATGAGTTAAGAGTTAAGAATTATGAAGTATATTGAAGTATCTTTCACCATGGACGACACCGGCCTCTGGCGCGACATGCTGGTAGACACCCTCGGCAACGAAGGCCCCTACGAGAGCTTCGTGGAGACCCCTGACGGCCTCAAGGCCTATGTGCAAGCCTCGCAGTATGACGCCGCCTGGCTCGCCTCGGCCGTGCAGGCATTCCCCGTGCCGCTGCGCTACAAGGCCGAAGAGATGGAAGACCGCGACTGGAATGCCGAGTGGGAGAAAGGCCATGAGGCCGTCCTCGTGCAGTACGGCGACCACGACCGCAAGGTCGTGAACGCCGCCGCACAGGATGAAGCTGTGCGGAGCGGCAGCATCTGGGTGCGCGCACCCTTCCATCCCCACCGCGACGACGTAAGCTACGAGCTCATCATAGAGCCCAAGATGAGCTTCGGCACCGCCCATCACCCCACCACCTACATGATGCTCAGCTATGTCGCCGAGCTGCCCGTCAACGGCTTGCGTGTGCTCGACATGGGCTGCGGCACCGCCGTGCTGGGCATCCTCGCCAAGATGCGCGGCGCCTCCTATGTCGAGGGCATCGACATCGACGAGTGGGCCTTCGCCAACGCCCGCGAGAACGCCGCCTCCAACGGCGTGGAGCTCACCTTCAAGCTCGGTGGCGCCGAGGCCATAGATGGCACCTTCGACATCATCCTGGCCAACATCAACCGCAACATACTCCTTGCCGACATGCCCCGCTACGCCGCCGCCCTCAACCCCGGCGGCAGCCTGCTGCTCAGCGGCTTCTACGAGGCCGACGAAGGGGCTCTCATTGCCAAAGCCAACGAGTTGGGTATGGTGCTCAAAGACAAGAAAAACCGCGACGGCTGGTCGTCGCTCCGACTAGTGAAATGATAGTTTGTATCGCTGAGAAGCCCAGTGTGGCGCGCGAGATTGCCAAGGTGCTGGGGGCCAACACCTCGCACGACGGCTACATGGAGGGCAACGGCTACCAGGTGACCTGGACCTTCGGCCACCTCTGCACCCTCAAGGAGCCGCAGGACTACTGCGACTACTGGAAGCGGTGGTCGCTCTCGGCGCTGCCCATGATACCGCCCCGTTTCGGCATCAAGCTCATCCCCAACCAGGGCTACGAGAAGCAGTTCCACGTCATCGAGCGCCTCATGCAGGCCGCCGACGGCATCATCAACTGCGGCGATGCCGGCCAGGAGGGCGAGCTCATCCAGCGCTGGGTGATGCAGAAGGCCAAAGCCACCTGCCCCGTGCAGCGCCTCTGGGTCAGCAGCCTCACCGAAGAGGCCATCCGCGAGGCCTTCGCCAACCTCAAGCCGCAGAGCGAATACCAGAGCCTCTACGAGGCGGGCCTCTGCCGCGCCATCGGCGACTGGCTCCTCGGCATGAACGCCACACGCCTCTACACCCTCCGCTTCGCCACCGCCAAGGGTCAGGTGCTCAGCATAGGCCGCGTGCAGACCCCCACGCTGGCCATGATCGTCAACCGCCACTTCGAGATCAAGAACTTCAAGCCGGAGAAATACTGGGTGCTCTCCACCCTATACCGCGGCGTCGTCTTCACCTCCACCAAGGGCAAGATGAAGAAGCCCGAAGAAGGGCAGGCGGCGCTGGAGGCCATCAAAGGCCGCGACTTCACCGTCACCGACGTGCAGCAGAAAGCCGGCACCGAGGCCCCGCCGCGCCTCTTCGACCTCACCTCCCTGCAGGTGGAGTGCAACAAGAAGTACTCCTTCTCGGCCGACGACACGCTCAAGCACATACAGAGCCTCTACGAGAAGAAACTCACCACCTACCCGCGCGTCGACACCACCTACCTCTCCGACGACGTCTACGCCAAATGCCCGCAGATACTGCAGGGGATCACCCCCTACGCGCCGCTCATCCAGCCCCTTATGGGCAAGAAGCTCAAGAAGAGCAAAAAGGTCTTCGACACCTCCAAAGTCACCGACCACCACGCCATCATACCCACCGGACAGAACCCCCAGAACGCCAGCCTCACCACCGACGAGAAGCGCGTCTTCGACCTCGTGGCGCGCCGCTTCATAGCCGTCTTCTACCCCGACTGCAAGTTCTCGACCACCACCGTCTTGGGCGAGGTGGAAAAAGTGGAGTTCAAGGCCAGCGGCAAGCAGATACTCGAAGAGGGCTGGCGCACCGTCTTCGGCGGGCAGGCGGCCGCCACCGACGACGACGGCAAGAAGGACGACGAGCAGACCCTGCCCGACTTCAAGAAAGGGGAGAGCGGCCCCCACGAGCCCTCGCTGGCCGAGAAGCAGACCACGCCCCCAAAGCCCTATACCGAAGCCACGCTCCTCCGCGCCATGGAGACCGCCGGCAAGGCCGTAGACAACGAAGAGCTGCGCGACGCCCTCAAGGCCAACGGCATCGGCCGCCCCTCCACGCGCGCCGCCATCATCGAGACCCTCTTCAAGCGACAGTACATCAGCAAGGTGCGCAAAAGCCTCGAACCCACGCCCACAGGCATAGCCCTCATCGGCGTCATACATGAAGAACTCCTCAAGAGCGTGGAACTCACCGGCCAGTGGGAGAAGAAGCTGCGCGACATAGAGGCCCACAAATACAGCGCCGCCCAGTTCATCGACGAGCTCAAACAGATGACCGTCCAGGTCGTCCAGGAGGTCATGAGCGACGGCACCCGCCGCATGCAATTTTAACATTTCGCCCCCTTTTTCCTTTGTTTTTGCCCCAAAATAAAACATGCTGTATATTAGCATGTTGGCTGTTTAGCTATAGCCTGTATATAACACGCTGGTTGTCAGTAGTCTGTCCTGACCAAGTCTTTACCAACTCCTTACCATCTCCTTACCAACACTATACCATCACTTTTTTTGATAAGAGATGGTAATATTTTAACATTTCGTTGACAAGGTTTAGTCATGGGAGATAAGTGGCAAAAAAACAATGCCGACATGTTTTTTTTTATTTTTGTACAATAATATATTTGCTGCGTCGTTATGAGAATATATTTAGAAAAACAATAAAAAGCAAAAACATGATAGCAAAAGAACTACTCAATCCGCGCAGCATCGTCATCTGCGGTGCTTCGTCAGATGTGCATAAGCCGGGCGGCAAAGCCCTCAAGAACCTGCTGGAGAGCCCCTTCAAGGGCCAGGTGTACGCCGTCAACCCCAAGGAGACGGAGGTGCAGGGCGTGAAGTGCTACGCCAAGGTCGACGACCTGCCGCAGGTGGACTGCGCCATCCTCTGCATCGCCGCCAAGTTCTGTGCCCAGACGGTCGACGTGCTGGCCAAGGAGAAAGGCACCAAGGGCTTCATCATCATCAGCGCCGGCTTCAGCGAGGAGAACGCCGAGGGCGCCGCCATCGAGAAGCACATCGTCGACACCATCAACAGCGTCGGCGGCTCGCTCATAGGCCCCAACTGCACGGGCTTCCTCAACACCAACTATGCAGGCTGCTTCGACGCCCCGATACCCCACCTTGACCCCAAGGGTGTGGACTTCATCACCGGCAGCGGCGCCACGGCCGTGTTCATCAAGGAGTACGGCATGAGCAACGGCCTGAAGTTCAACAGTGTGTGGGCCGTTGGCAACAGCGCCCAGCTGGGCATCGAGGATGTGCTGGAGCACCTCGACGAGACCTTCGACCCCGAGAAGTCCTCGCGTGTAATCATGCTCTACATGGAGAAGATCGGCGACCCGCAGCGGTTGCTCAAGCATAGCCGCAGCCTCATCAACAAGGGCTGCCACATAGCGGCCATCAAGAGCGGCGGCAGCGCCGCCGGCAGCCGCGCTGCCAGCAGCCACACCGGCGCTCTGGCCACCAACGACGCCGCCGTGGACGCCCTGTTCCGCAAGGCCGGCATCGTCCGCTGCCAGAACCGTCAGGAGCTGACCACCGTCTGCGCCGTCTTCATGCACCCCGAGATCAAGGGCAAGCGCTGCGCCGTCATCACCCACGCCGGCGGCCCCGCCGTGATGCTGACCGACGTGCTGAGCAACGGCGGCATGGAGGTGCCCTCGCTCAAGGAGCACCCCGCCAGCCCCGCCCTGCTGGAGAAGCTCTTCGCGGGCTCCTCGGTGGGCAACCCCATCGACTTCCTGGCCACCGGCACCGCCGAGCAGCTGGGCTACATCATCGACGCCGTCGAGAACGACTACACGGACATCGACTTCTCCGTGGTCATCTTCGGCAGCCCCGGACTGTTCAGCAACAAGGAGGTCTACGACCTGCTCGACGAGAAGATGAAGACCTGCAAGAAGCCCATCTTCCCCGTGCTGCCGAGCATCATCAACGTCAAGGAGGAGATCGAGGACTTCATTGCCAAGGGCCGCATCAACTTCCCGGAGGAGTGCGTCCTCGGCAACGCCATCTGCAAGGTGTATCACACCCCCAAGCCCCAGCCGGAGCATGTGGAGACACCCAAGATAGACGTGGCGCGCATCCGCAAGACCGTGGAGCGCTGCAAGGACGGCTACATGGAGATCGCCGACTACAACGAGCTGCTCGACGCCGCCGGCATCAGCCGCAAGAAGAGCGTGGAGGTGAGCAAGAAGGAGGATGCCCTGGCCTTCGCCAAGGAGGTGGGCTGCTCCAAGGACGTGCCGCTGGTGATGAAGGTCGTCGGCCCGCTGCACAAGAGCGACGTGGGCGGCGTGACCCTCGGCGTGAAAGACCTCGACACCGTGGCCAAGGAGTTTGACCGCCTGATAGTCATCCCCGAGACCTACGCTGTGGAGATGTACCCGATGCTCGACGGCACCGACGTCTACATCGGCGCCATCCGCGATGCCAAGTTCGGCCACCAGATATTCTTCGGCCTTGGCGGCATCTTCATTGAGGTGCTGAAGGACGTGCAGAGCGCCCTGGCACCCATCACCGCCGCCGAAGCCAAGGAGATGCTCAAGCAGCTCAAGGGCTACAAGATACTGGAAGGCGTGCGTGGCCAGGAGGGTGTCAACCTCGACCTCTATGCCGACCAGATTGCCCGCGTCAGCGCCCTGGTGCAGACCGCTCCCGAGATTGCGGAGATGGACCTCAACCCGCTGCTTGGCAACCCGCGCTATGTCACGGCCGTGGACGCCCGTATTCGTCTGGAAAAATAAACATTATGAAAAAGACTATAGCTCTCACGGTGCTCGCCGCCGCACTGGCTCTGGCCGGTGCGGGGCGTGCACAGGTGCTCGTCAATGCTGGTTTCATCAACAAGAACGCCAGCGTGATAACCACGAAGGTCTCCAACGACTCCACCTACAGCGGCTGGCAGAACATCGGCAAGGGCTTCTATGTGGGCTTTGGCTATAACTTCGATATCTGGAAAGGTATAGGTGTGGCCCCCGCAGTGTACTTCAACTACGGCAAGCATTCGGAGGCCTACAGCGAGACTTTCGGCGGTGTGGACTACAACTACACTGCCTGGCTCAAGACCATGGACCTCAACATCCCGCTGCTGATCACCTACAAGTACGAGTTCTGGTATGACCTGCTTGTCGGGTCGGTCTACGTGGGACCGGTGTTCCAGATGGGGCTCTCCTCGAAGGGCGAGCGGGTGCGCACCGTGCTCGACGAAGTGGAGGCCACACCGTTGGACTACTATGCCGCCGACAGCAACGGCTGGACGAAGCACACCAAGTATGACCTTGGCATCATGATTGGCACTGGGTTCCAGGCCTATGGTGCGCGCTTCGACATTGGCTACACCTTCGGCATACTGGAACGTTCGGGCGAAGGCATCAAGGA
Source organism: Bacteroidales bacterium (assembly GCA_017522105.1). Lineage (GTDB taxonomy): Bacteria > Bacteroidota > Bacteroidia > Bacteroidales > P3 > Colimorpha. The sequence goes on from JAFXAA010000018.1 coordinate 35,950, forward strand.
CGGCAAGTACGAGTCAATAATCATGGGCCAGTTCTTCGTGGGCCTTGGCTATAGTTTCGACCCATTCCCAAAACGTAGAAAACGTTAAAGAAACATTTACAGCAACTAAATCAACACACGACGCTGAGCTGTGCATTGGCATTGCCAGCGACGAGAAGGGCTGCTGCCACTGCAACAAAAGAGAAAATCTTTTTCATCGGTCGCGCTTCGACCTTGGGCTGAACTTCGGCGCCGGAGTGCACTTCAACGCCTTCCGTGTGGAGGTTGGCTACAACCTCGGCCTGCTCGACATCGACAACAGCAAGGAATACACCACCAACAGCAACCACGTCTATGTGGGTGTGGGTTTCGCCTTCTAAGGTAGTAACCTTGTAAAAGAAGAAAGCCCGGAGTGTGATGCTTCGGGCTTTCTCTTATTTGTTTGTGTATTAAAGAGAGCGTGCGAAGTCGAGCAGGGTGGGGTAGCGAAGATCCACGAGCTGGGGTTCGTCGTGCCACACGTCGCTGTTGTCGCCCACCAGCACAGTCTTCATGCCGGCCCGTTTGCCGAAGAGCATGTCTGTGCGGCTGTCGCCGACCATCACACTGTCCTTGAGGCGCAGACCCGGCCATTCGCGGCGTGCCTGCAGGGCCATGCCTATGTTTGGCTTGCGGCGGAAGCTGTGGGCGCTCTCCAATTCTGGACAGTAGTAGATGGCATCAATACCTTTAGCCGCATGCTGCAGCTTGGAGTGCACGTCGGAGAGGTCCTTTTCTGTCATCAAACCTTTGCCTATGCCCTGTTGGTTGGTTACAACCAGTATGGGGCTGTAGTGCAGTCGCAGCAAGGCCAATGCCTCCGCCGTGCCCGGCAGCAGCACCAGTTCGTCGGGGCTTTTCACGTAGTCGTTGCGACGCAGCACGTTGAGCACCCCGTCGCGGTCAAGGAACAGAGCTTTCATAGTTGCGGCAACTCTTTTTGTGCGCGCCGGTAATCCTCTGGCACGCCGATGTCTATGAAGTAGGCGTTGTCGGCATAGGCGAAGAAGGCTTCTGCCGTATGCTGACGCTGCATGATGTCTTTCTCGAAAGAAAACGGTGTACCCACGTTATGGCCTGCAAGCAGAGTGGTGTCTATCTGGTAAATGCCGCCGTTGATGAGCCCCGGCCCTGTGGATGGGTCTTTCTCGCGGAAGCGTATGACGCGCCCTGTGTCGTCGGTCTCCACAGCGCCGTAGCGTCCGGCATCGTCCACGTCGCGCAGCACTATGGCCAGCCGGGTGGCCTTGGCAGCGGCGAAAAGGCGCAGGCGTCCGAGGTCGGCAAGGAAGAGGGTGTCGCCGTTGAGCACGGTGACGCTCGTGTCGTGACAATGCTGCATGGCGTTGACTATGGCGCCGCCGGTGCCCAGCGGCGAGGTCTCGCGGGCATAGCTCAGCGCCATGCCGTTGTAGGCGGTGCCGAAGTGGCTCTCGATGACCTCGTGCATATAGCCTGTGGCGAGCACCACATGCGTGTAGCCCTGGCGCGCCAGCGCGTCGAGCACATAGTGCAGGAATGGCTTGCCGGCCACCGGCGCCATGGGCTTGGGCACATCGCTCACCACATGGCGCAGGCGTGTGCCGAAACCGCCCGCCAGTATGATGGCTTCGCTCATTTGAACATCGCTGTTTCCACCAGCTCGCAGATGATGTGTCCGAGCATGATGTGGCTCTCCTGTATGCGCGGGGTGTCGGTGCTGGGCACGTTGAGCAGCAGGCCTCCGCAGTCTTTCATCTTGCCGCCTGTGGCGCCGGTGAGCGACACGATGTCTATGCCCATCTCCTGTGCCGCCTTGTAGGCTTCCAGAATGTTGCGGCTGTTGCCGCTGGTGGAGATGCCCACGAGCACGTCGCCGCGGTGGCCGGTGCCGCGCAGCAGTCGGGCGAAGATGTACTCATAGCCGTAGTCGTTGCCCACAGCGGTGAGGTAGCTTGTGTTGCAATGCAGCGCCTCGGCGTTGAGGGGCGGACGGTCGAAGTAGAAGCGTCCGCTGAGTTCCGCCGCCAGATGCTGTGCGTCGGCAGCCGAACCCCCGTTGCCGCAGAAGTGGATCTTGCCCCCGTTGCGGAGGCTGCGTTCTATGAGTGCCGCCGCTTCAGCCACACGTTGCATCAGCCCTTCATCGGCCAGTATTGCTTGCTTTACGGCGATGCTCTGTTCTATTGATTGCTGTATTCTGTCCATGTGTCACTATTGTATTGTCCAGGTCTTCAGGCCTTCGCTTGTGAAGTCATAGCGTTTTGTCTCGCCGCCGAACCGGGCGAGGGCCTCGCGCACGGCGAAGCGTGTCAGCCCCGGGCAGTAGAAGAACATGAATCCGCCGCCGCCGGCGCCGCTGATCTTGCCGCCCGAGGCCCCGGCGGCCATGGCGGCGTCGTAGATGGCGTCGATGCGGGCGTTGCTGACGCTTTTGGCCATCTGTTTCTTGTGCTGCCACCCGAAGTTCAGTATCTCGCCGATCTCGCCCACATGCCCCTTGAGCAGGGCTTCTTTCATCTGCTGCGCCTGCTCCTTGAGGCGGTGCATGCTCTCTATGCTTGCCGTGTTCTTGGCCTTGACGTTCTGCTGCTGCTCCTTGATGATGTCGGCGCTGACGTGCGAGGTGTCCGTCCAGTAGAGCAGCAGGTTGTGGTTGAGCTCGTCGATGTACTGCTGCCTTACGCGCAGCGGGTTGACAATCACGTTGTCGCCCTTGAACTCCATGTAGTTGAAGCCGCCGAAGGTGGCCGCATACTGGTCCTGCTTGCCACCGGCGAGGCCGAGGTCCACGCGCTCTATCTCGTAGGCCAGGCGTGCTATGTCGTATTCGCCCAGCGGCAGCTTGAGCCACTCCACGTAGGCGCCGAGGATGCTCACCACCAGCGTCGACGAGGTGCCCAGGCCGCTCCCCGCGGGGGCGTCGACGAAGGAGGCTATGCGCAGCGACAGCGGACGGTGCGTGAACTGGCGCACGATGCGGTTGTACACCCCCTTGTGCAGCACGAAGTATCCGTCGGTGTCCACTTCCGAGGCGTTCTCATACACCTCGCGCAACCCCTTGTCCGGGGCGAGGAATTCCACGCGCTCGTCGTCGGTGGGCTCTATGGTCGTGTAGGCCGCCATGCTGATGGTGGCGTTGAGGATGGCCCCACCGTAGAGGTCGCTGTAGGGGCTCACGTCGGTGCCGCCGCCGGCCAGGCCCAGCCTCAGCGGCGCTTTGCTTCTGATAGTCATTGTCTGCTTATGTTGTCTATAGCCTCGGTCATCTTGTCCCAGGCGTATTTCTTCTTCTCCTCGCGGCAGCCTTCGGTGAGGCGTGCCGCCCAGTCTTCGGTGTAGTAGCGCACCAGCGCGTCGGCAATCTGCTGCGCGTCGGGCTCCACCACGAAGCCCACCTTCCCGTCGGGCACAATCTCCGGCAGTCCGCCGACGTTGGTCACCAGCATGGGCTTCTCGAAGTGGAAGGCTATCTGCGTCACGCCGCTCTGCGTGGCGCTCTTGTAGGGCTGCGCCACAATGTCTGCGGCGCAGAAGTAGCGGTTCACCTCGTGGTCGGGGATGAAGTCGGTGTGCAGCGCCACGCGGCTCCCGATGTCGAGCCGCGCTATGAGGTCGTGGTACGGCTTGGCGTCGCCGTAGAACTCGCCCGCCACAATCAGTTTCACGCCAAGCTTCTCCATCCGCTCGTCGGCCATGGCCTCCAGCAGCAGGTCGAGCCCCTTGTAGTCGCGTATGAAGCCGAAGAAGAGCACGTAGCGTCCCTCGGCGGGCAGCCCTATGGCCTTGCGGGCCTCTGTGGCTGGCATCGCGTCGCCGTAGTGGTCGTAGAGGGGGTGCGGGCAGAAGGCGCGCGGCTTGACTCCTTTGGGGTCGAAGAGGTCGGCGTCGGCAAGCACCGAGCGGCTCATGGCCACCATGCCGTCCACCGAGCGCACGAAATACTTAGCGAACAGGCGGTCGCCGGGGCGCTTCTCGTGCGGCACCAGGTTGTCCAGTATGCTGATGCGGCGCAGCCCCTTGCGGCGTGCCGCACGGTTCGCCGTGCCCAGGGCCGGCGCCATGAAAGGCAGCCAGAACTTGGTCAGCAGCAGGTCGGGCCGCTGGCGCTTGATGTAGCGGCCGGTGCTGAACCAGCTGAAGGGATTGACGGCGTTGAGCATGCGCGTGATTTTCAGCCCCTCGGGGGCGGGCTCGTCGCTGTACTGCGTCTTGCCGGGAAAGAGGAACGAGGGGTACTGCAGCGTGAAGGTGACGATTTCCACCTCGTGCCCCTGCCGTTGGTATTCGCGCGCCAGGCGCTCGTTGAAGGCCGCCAGGCCGCCGCGGTAGGGCCATGCCGTGCCCAGTATGATGACTTTCATTTCTGTACTCTTTTTGCCATCTCTAACGCAACGCCGCCTTTATTATTGTGTACCCACGCAAATTATTCCGCGTGCGTTGTAAAATGCAACGTTTCCTCGCGGCATTCCCTCCGCCTCCCCTACGGAGCCCCTACGGCATTTCTTCCGCCGTTGGGCGTAGTTCCGTCGCCTCCGCGACGGCACTTCTTCAGTAGTTCTTCAGTAGTTCTTCAGTGTTTGACTGAAGAACTACTGAAGAACTACTGAAGAAATGCCGTAGGGGCTCCGTAGGGGAGCCGTGCCGACGGCGATGCAAAAACGCTGTTTTGCACCGTCAGGTGTTGTTTTGTTTCGTTTTTGGCAGAAAGAAGTTCCGCATGTCGGACTTTTTTTGTATCTTTGCATTGCGATTTATAGTATATATATTACAATGGAAGAGACTGAAAAAGATATAATTCAAGAAGTTACCAACGAGGAGTACAAGTGGGGCTTCACCACCGACATAGCCACTGACACCATCCGCAAGGGTTTGGACGAGGACATCGTGCGCCTCATCTCGAAGAAGAAGAACGAGCCTGAGTGGCTGCTGGAATTCCGTCTGGAGGCGTTCCGCCGTTGGCAGAAGATGAAGGAGCCCGACTGGGCACACCTGGAGTATGAGACTCCCAACTACCAGGACATCATCTACTTCGCCGCCCCGAAGCAGGAGAAGAAGAAAAGCATGGACGAGGTGGATCCGGAGCTGCTGGCCACCTTCGACAAGCTGGGCATTCCGCTGCGCGAGCGCGAGGTACTGGCGGGTGTGGAGAGCGCGGCAGGCGTGGCCTACGACGCCATCATGGACTCGGTAAGCGTGAAAACCACGAGCCAGAAGGCGCTGGAGGAGAAGGGCATCATCTTCATGCCCATTAGCGAGGCTGTGCAGAAGCACCCCGACCTGGTGAGGAAGTACCTGGGCAGCGTTGTGCCTTCTACCGACAACTTCTTCGCCGCATTGAACAGCGCCGTGTTCAGCGACGGCTCCTTCTGCTACATTCCCAAAGGGGTTCGCTGCCCGATGGAGCTCTCGTCCTACTTCCGTATAAATGCCAAGGGGACAGGCCAGTTCGAGCGCACACTGATTGTGGCCGACGAGGGTGCCTACGTCTCCTATATGGAAGGCTGCACGGCTCCGCAACGCGACGAGAACCAGCTGCATGCCGCCATCGTAGAAATCGTCGTCATGAAAGACGCCGAGGTGAAGTACAGCACCGTGCAGAACTGGTACCCAGGCGACAAGAACGGCAAGGGCGGCATCTATAACTTCGTCACGAAGCGCGGCATCTGCAAGGGCTCGCACAGCAAGTTGAGCTGGACGCAGGTGGAGACCGGCAGCGCCGTGACGTGGAAGTACCCGAGCTGCATCCTGCAGGGCGACGACAGCACGGCAGAGTTCTACTCCGTAGCCGTCACCAACAACTACCAGCAAGCCGACACGGGCACCAAGATGATACACGTGGGCAAAAACACACGCAGCACCATCATGAGCAAGGGCATCAGCGCCGGACGGAGCCACAACAGCTACCGCGGCCTGGTGCAGATAGGCAAAGGTGCTGACAACGCCCGCAACTACTCGCAGTGCGACAGCCTGCTGCTGGGCGACCAATGCGGTGCCCACACATGGCCCTACATCAAGGCCGACAACCACACTGCCATCCTGGAACACGAGGCCACGACGAGCAAAATCAGCGAGGACCAACTCTTCTACTGCCAGCAGCGCGGCATAAGCCCCGAGAGCGCCGTGGGCCTGATAGTCAACGGCTACGCCAAGGACGTGCTGAAAAAGCTCCCCATGGAGTTCGCCGTCGAGGCGCAGAAACTGCTCAGCATCTCTTTGGAAGGTAGTGTGGGATGAAGAAACTGACAACAGATGAGATGCACCGGCTGACGGTGGAGGAGTTTCGCGAGAGCGAGAAGCTGCCGCTGACGGTAGTGCTGGACAATGTGCGTTCGCAGAACAACATAGGCTCTGTGTTCCGCACGGCGGACGCCTTCCGGGTGGAGCACATAGCGCTCTGCGGCATCTGCTCCACGCCGCCGCACCGCGAGATACACAAGACGGCCCTCGGGGCGGAGGAGAGCGTGGAATGGAGCTACCACGAGGACACGGTGGAGTGTGTCAGAGCCCTGAAAGAACGCGGCTATAAGGTGTATGCGGTGGAGATCGCGCACGAGAGCCTTCGGGTCGACGACCTAAAGGCCGTCGCACTCGACAAGGTGGCAATAGTCTTCGGCAACGAGGTTGAGGGGGTGCAGGAGGAGGTGATGGAGCTGTGCGACGGGGCACTGGAGATACCGCAGGAGGGGACGAAGCACTCGCTGAATGTGAGCTGCGCCGCCGCCATCGTGATATGGGAGATGTATAAACAGTTAAGAGTTAGGAGTTAAGAGTTAGGAGTTAAGTTACGAGTTATGACAAAAGACGAAAGAATAGAGCATGCAAAAGCTCTGCACAAGCAGGGCTGCAACTGCTGCCAGGCGGTGCTGATGGCTTATGCTGACGTGCTGCCGATAAAAGGTGAGGACGCTATGAATGTGGCCGCTCCCTTCGGTCGTGGTCTGGCGGGCACGAGGGAGGTCTGCGGCTGCGTGAGCGGTATGGCCATGGCATGCGGCCTCACGGGTCACACCGCCGATACCCGCGCGCTGATAGAGCGCTTCCGCGAAGAGGAGGGCGACATCGTCTGTGGCCGTCTGCTGGCCGCGGGCAAGCGCCCATGCAACACCATGATAGGCGACGCCGCCGGCCTGCTGGCGGGTGTGATCGACGTTTAACACAGACAAGAACTATGACCAACCTGGAGAAATGCAACGCAGGGGAGGCGTACTCGTTTGCCGACGACGAGCTGATAGCGCGCAAGACGCGGGCCATCGTGGAATGCGAACGCTTCAACGCCATCGACGGCACCGACTACGAGGCTCAGTATGAGCAGCTGAAGAGGATGCTGGGCTCGGTGGGCGAGAGGGTGTGGATAGCCAAGACGTTCAACTGCGACTGCGGCAAGAACATACACATAGGCAACGACTTCACGGGCAACCACAACCTCACCGTCCTCGACATCCGCGAGGTGCGCATCGGCGACCACGTGATGATAGGCCCCGGCACGCTCATCACCACCGTCACCCATCCGCTCGACTACCGCCAGCGGCGCCAGTATATGGCCGAAGCCCAGCCCGTTGTCATAGAAGACGACGTGTGGATCGGCGGCAACGTCACCGTGCTGCCGGGCGTGACCATAGGGCAGGGCGCTGTGGTTGCCGCCGGTGCTGTGGTGACGCGCGACGTACCGCCGCAGACGCTGGTGGGCGGCGTGCCGGCCAAGGTGATAAAAACATTGTGATGATGACTAAACGCAAGATAATCAACGACCCCGTGTATGACGGGTTCCTCTCTGTCGAAGACCCTGTGATACTGCAGGTCATCGAGCATCCCTACTTCCAGCGCCAGCGGCGCATCAAGCAGCTGGGGCTGACCTATCTGGTTTACCCCGGCGCCATGCACACGCGCTTCAGCCACATGCTCGGCGCTCTTAATCTGATGAAACGTGCGCTGGAGACGCTGAAGCAGAAAGGCGTGGATATCAGCGACGAGGAGTGCCGCGGCGCCAAGCTGGCCATCCTGCTGCACGACATAGGGCACGGGCCTTTCTCGCACACCTCGGAGCGCGTGCTGGTAGACGTGCCGCACGAGGAGATAACGCTGCTGATGATGCGACGCATCAACGAGGAGATGGGCGAACGCGACCGAAGTGGAGCGAACGAGGCCTCCAGGCCTCTGGATACCGCCATCGCCATATTCTCAAATACTTACCACAAGCACTTCCTGCACCAGCTGGTGAGCAGCCAGCTCGACATGGATCGCCTCGACTACCTGGGGCGCGACTCCTTCTTCACCGGCGTCAGCGAGGGCATCGTGGGCACCGACCGCATCATCTCGATGCTCAATGTCCACAATGACGAACTCGTTGTCGACGAGAAGGGTATCTACAGCGTCGAGAAGTTCATCATCAGCCGCCGCCTGATGTACTGGCAGGTGTACATGCACAAGACCGTCATCGCCGCCGACCAGCTGCTGCTCAGCATCTTGCGCCGCGCCCGCGAACTTGACCCGTCGGTCTTTCATCTCGACCCTCATGCCGCCGATTTCCTCGACCGCTTCGCCGAAATCGACGACGACGACATCATGGTGGCCGTCAAGCAATGGCGACACAGCGACGACGAGGTGCTGCGGACACTCTGCAACAATCTCGTCAACCGCCACCTGCCCGCCATTCGCATCAGCAATGCGCCCTTCGAGAATGTCGAGTGCGACTACTTCCACGGCACCGGCGAGCTGCACAACCGCTCCTACGATTTTGCCGACCAGGAGATAAAGGTACTGTACAAAGACGGTCGCTGTGTGGACATCAGCGAGGCCAGCGACCAGCTCGACCGCCACTTCCTTGAGAAACAGGTGACTAAGTACTATTATTATCACCCGAAATAACTACCAATTATGAGTGGAAACCGTTTCAGATATGTGCTGGTATTGATAGCATTACTCCCTCAATGTGTTTGGGCACAGTACAAACACACCCTTTACGACCATGTCACCGCCGCGGAGGACCAATTGTTTGGTGCTGTGAATGAGATTACGGAAGAATATTTCAAACTGGACGGGAAGGATACCGTCGCCCTCTATACCGCACACCACCGCTATACCATGGACGGCCTGCGGCTGCACCGAGAACTGGTCGGCCCTCAGGTGCTGGACGCCTACGACTACAAATACGCCAACGGACGGCTTATCGCGATGGAGAATCTTTATACCCAGTATACGTCTCCGACATTGTTGTCCGCCAAATACGCTCAGCAGAGTCGAAGACTCTCCACCTATTTTTATACCGCTGACGGTTGTCCGGCGATGAAGGTGCTGAGCTTTAACTCCGGCGACGGAGATACTATTTCGGACACTACCCGCTTTGTTTGTAACAAGGAATGCCGAATAGTCGAAGAGATTGGTGCTATGAAATGTCACCACGAGTACGACAAATTTGGAAGTGTAGTCACTTCTGTAAGTGAGAGTTATGGATATGCCTCCCATAGTGAATATGACAAATTGTCGCACCTGACAAAGGCAACTCTCACGCAGGGCACCCAGACTGCCACCTACGTCTATTCGTACAACTCCAATGGTTTTGAGAGCGACATATATTATTCTGACTCCGACGGCAACCAACAAAGCGTACACTACGACTACACCTACGACAGCCACGGGAACTGGCTGACCCGCAGCGACGGTACCACGCTGATACGCCGCACAATAACCTATTTTGAATAACACATGAATAATAAAGTAAATATGAAAGTTCACTTTATAGCTATAGGCGGAAGCGCCATGCACAACCTGGCCATTGCGCTGTGCCAGAAAGGAATCACTGTCACGGGAAGTGACGACGAGATATTCGACCCTGCAAAGAGTCGGCTGGAGAAGTACGGATTGCTGCCGGAGAGTTTCGGCTGGCACCCGGAGAGGATTACCAAAGACCTCGACGCTGTGGTGCTGGGCATGCATGCACGCATAGACAACCCCGAGCTGCTGCGGGCGCAGGAGCTGGGGCTGAAGATTTACTCTTATCCCGAATATCTGTATGAGCAGTCGAAAGATAAGCTGCGCATCGTCATCGGTGGCTCGCACGGCAAGACGACGACGACGGCGATGATACTGCATGTGCTGGCGCATTGCGGCATCGAGGCCGACTACATGGTGGGCGCCCAGCTCAAGGGCTTCGACGTCATGGTGCGACTCTCGCATACCGCCAAGGTGATGGTCATCGAGGGCGACGAATACCTGACCTCGCCTATCGACCGTCGGCCCAAGTTCCACCTCTACCACCCCAATGTGGGCATCATCACCGGCATCGAGTGGGACCACATCAACGTCTTCCCGACCTTCGACATCTACCGCGAGCAGTTCGCCAAGTTCATCGACCTCATCGAGCCAAAGGGTGTGCTCATCTATTGCGACGAGGACAAGGAGGTGCACCGCGTGGCCATGGAGAACCGGCGCACCGACATACAGAAGCTGCCGTATGTATGCCCGGAGCACAAGGTGGTTGATGGTGTGACCGAAATCGGTCGCACCAAGCTGCGCATCTTCGGCCACCACAACCTGCTCAACCTCACCGCCGCCCGTCTGGCCTGCCGCCAGGTGGGGGTGACGGACGAGCAGTTTGACGAGGCCATCGCCACCTTCGAAGGAGCCTCGAAGCGGCTGGAGCTGGTGAAGAAGAACGACAGCTGCGCGGTGTACAAGGACTTCGCCCATGCCCCCTCGAAGCTTCGCGCCACCATCCACGCCATGCGCGAGCAGTACCCCGACCGGCGCCTGGTGGCCTGCATGGAGCTGCACACCTTCAGCTCGCTGACGCAGGAGTTCCTGCAGCAGTACGCCCACTCGATGGACGAGGCCGACGTGCGCTACGTCTACTTCAGCCAGCACGCCCTGCAGCTCAAGAAGCTGCCGCCGCTGGATTCCGACGAGGTGCGCAAGGCCTTTGGTGGAAACGTCGAGGTCTTCACCGACAGCGCCGCCATGGTGGCCAAGGTTAAGGCGATGGAGTGGCAGCGTGCCAATCTGCTGATGATGAGCAGCGGCAACTTCGACGGCATTGACTTCAACCAACTTGCAGACGAGGTTTTGGTATGAAACGTATATTGATGACTGTGGCCGCCGCGCTGGCGTTGACGGCCTGCGTGGGACCGATGCACGTGACGTCGGTGCCAATGTACAACAGCACCGTTGATGAGGTTGTTGCCGGCATCGAGAGCAAAGGCTACATGTTTGTCGGCAGGAGCCACGACACCCGCAACGAGCGTCGCCACGCGGTCCCTCACATGGAGGGCGACAACACCTATTCCGCATGGATTCCCAACGATATTGTCAACGTAGACACCTACAACTTCGCCGACAGCGCGGGCAACACGATGAGCTTCACGGTGCAGTTCAGCGGCGGAATTGACCCTAAAGACAAAGCGTTCTATTACAACGACGTGTCGGTCGTCGGCTGCAGCACGTCGGACAAACGGGACTCCGAGCGCCTCTGCGGCGAGCAGTCGCCCGTGTGGACGCTCGACACGATAAAGAAAGATATGACAGTAAAACCATAAACTATGGCACAATTTGAGATAGGAGACAAAGTAAAGTTCCTCAACGCCGTGGGCGGGGGAATCGTGAAAAAGATACAGGACGGCATGGTCTACGTCGAGGACGAGACGGGCTTCGACATGCCCTTCGCGCCCAGCCAGCTCATCCGCATGGCCGACCAGGCAGGCGTGGGCAAGGTGTTCAACGACGAGACGATAGGCCAGAGCGTGGAGAAGAAGGCCAAGGAGGAGCACCGCGAGCCCACGCAGCTGGAGCTGATAGAGGAGAACCGCCGCCTGCGCAGCCAGAACGCCAACCTGCAGGACCAGATAAAGCAGCTCAAAAGCCAGGTGCTCAGCCTGCAGCGCACCATCGCCCGCATATCGTAAACCTTCAGGTGGGGTACAAATTGTACCCCTGTTGAAATATAATAATGTATGACAAAACAGACCGGCATAACACTCTTTGAGGACACGAAAGTCCGTATCGTTTGGGATGACGAGCAGGAGAAGTATTACTTCTCGGTAGCTGACATCGTGCAGATACTGACAGATACGGTGAATCCCCGCGACTATATCAAGAAGATGCTACGTCGTGACCCAGAACTGAAATCCAAGTGGGGGACAATTTGTCCCCCTGTTGAAATGGTTGCACCAGACGGCAAGCGTCGCAAGACCCAGGCGGCCGACCTTGAGGGCATCTTCCGCATCATCCAGTCCATCCCGTCGAAGAAGGCCGAGCCTGTGAAGCGGTGGCTGGCCGAGGTGGGGGCGCAGCGCGTGGACCAGATGATAGACCCCGAGCTGACCTTCCAGATGGCCGTCGGGGCCGGTAAGTGTGCCGCGCATATATGCGGGGTCATGAAACGATCCGGTAAATGCTCCCCGCATATATGCGAGGTCGTTTTTCAGTCCGGAAGTGCGCCCCGCATATATGCGCGGTCGATTTTCAGCCGAGTAATGCGCTCCGCATATATGCGCGGTCAATTTTCAGTCCGGAAGTGCGCCCCGCATATATGCGCGGTGAAATTGCACAGATGAAACAATGAATTGTACAACGACAACAAACAGATACAGACGATGAAAAAGACAATGATGCTATATGCGGCGACGGCACTGCTGCTCCTGGTAGGTTGTTCAAGTTATGAACCTGTCGTTTTTCCATTCGGTAAGACTTACACTTACGAGGTGAGTTTTGCCGATGGCTGTGCGGTACCCGACACCTCTTTCGAGATTAAGATGACGACGTCGAAAAACAAATTCTTCGGGCAGTTCGGTCTAAAATATGAGTACTTCACCCATGACGGCACGCCGGTTTATGTGGAGAAGACGGGGTACACTGAAGACAAAGACCGCGTGGAGTTGCACCCACCACGCATGGGGATGATGGCCTTCACAGAGGTGGTCCCCTTCCCAACCTATGGGCTTCCTGTTGGGTGTTATGTCTCGTCCAATGGCAGTATAAAAGTCGCCAAATCCACCTTCACAGCCGCCAATGGAAAGACCATAGAATATGCATACAAACAGGGTGACGTCGACACTCTCAATCTTTGGGACGAAGAGATGGAATGTTTTGTTGTCACCGGAGAGAACACCAACCATTATGACGACATTGGACATTACCGAGTCACTTACTGGTTCCACCCGCAGTACGGCTTCGTGCTGTGGAAGTATGAGCTACCCGAGGGAAAATGTGTGTGGATGACTTTACAGAAATAAATAAACTATGAGCAGACAGATACATATAGGCAAGCTGACGCTGGGCGGGGGAGCGCCCGTGCGCGTGCAGAGCATGACGAATACCGACACGATGGACACCCGCGCCACCGTGGAGCAGGCGCTCCGCATGGTGGAGACGGGCTGCGAGCTGGTGCGCATCACGGCGCCCGACGTGAAGGCCGCCGAGAACCTCGGCCGCATCAAAGAGGAACTCCTCCGTCGCGGCTGCGAGGTGCCGCTGGTGGCGGACATACACTTCAACCCCAAGGCCGCCGAGGTGGCCGCCACGCTGGTGGAGAAGGTGCGCGTCAACCCCGGCAACTACACGGATAGGAATACCGGCAAGCTGGAGTTCACCGACCAGGAGTACAACGACGAGCTGAAGCGGATAGGGGAGAGGATGTCCTCGCTCATCGACATCTGCAAGGCGCACCACACCGCCATGCGCATCGGCACCAACCACGGCTCGCTCTCCGAGCGCATCATGTCCCGCTACGGCAACACCCCCGAGGGCATGGCGCAGAGCGCGTTGGAGTTCGCGCAGGTGTGCGAGGCGCAGGACTACCACGACCTCGTCTTCTCGATGAAGGCCAGCAACGTGAAGGTGATGGTGGACAGCACGCGCCTCTTCGTGCAGAAGATGCACGCCCTCGGCATGGACTACCCGATACACCTCGGCGTCACCGAGGCTGGCGACGGCATGCAGGGCCGCCTCAAGTCCGCCGCCGGCATTGGTGCCCTGCTGCTCGACGGCATCGGCGACACCATACGCGTCTCCCTCACCGAAGACCCCGAGGCCGAGATGCCCATCGCCTACGACATCCTGCAGGCCGTGGGCGCCCGCATCACGCAGACCGAATACATCGCCTGCCCCAGCTGCGGCCGCACGCAGTACGACATACAGCGCGCGCTGAAAGAAATCAAGGCCAAGACCAAGCACCTCGTGGGCGTGAAGATAGGCGTCATGGGCTGCATCGTCAACGGCCCCGGCGAGATGGCCGACGCCGACTACGGCTATGTGGGCTCCGGCGCAGGCAAGATAACCCTGTATAAAGGCAAAGAGGTCGTCAAGCGCGACATCGACCAGAAGGACGCCGTCGACGAGCTGGTCCGCTTCATCGAAGCCGACCGCCAACACTGACACATTAACGCATTAACACTTTAACGCAATAGAATATGAAGTGGTCTTATATTATGTTTCTGCCCGCCGTGGTGTCGTGGTTCTGGGCTTTGGCCACAGTCATCCTCAAGCGCCACATGACGCGTGCCCAGCTGCTGATGAGCCTCACCCTCTTCGCCGAAGGCTTCGCCATGATGGTGCTCGGCATCTTCTTCCGCGACCGCGTGGGCTCGCTGTTCATCTACGACTTCCTCTTCGAGTCCACCGCCGTCATCTGCGGCCCGATGTTCTATATGGCCGTCTGTTCGCTCACCGAGCCGCGCGGCGTCACCCTCGCCCAGCGGCGCGTCTTCGTCATCCCGCTGCTCTTCATCCTCGGCCTCACCGTCGGCGCCTTCCTCGTCGGTCCGCGGCGCTACGAGGAGATGTGCCGCCTGCTCATCGCCAACGAGTCGCACTTCATCCCCGGCGACGCCAGGTGGAACTACATGTACTTCTGGTATCACTACCTGTTCCCCATTCTCACCATCGTCATGAGTTTCATCCTCTTGATCATCAGCACGGTCAAGATGAACCGCTTCCGCAAGCGCTTCAACAGCTACTATGCAGCCAACATGCAGGCGCCGCCCATCGACATCAAACCCCTCATCGTCCTCACATGGTGCTTCCCCGTGATTGCCAGCGTTATTGTCTATGCCATCGACATGTACCCGCCCTACTACAAGTACTGGATCATTGTGTGCTGCGTGCTGCTCACCGTGCTGCAGTTCGTCTTCGGCCGCTTCGTCTACCGCTGCGACCACGACGCCCGCTCGCTGGCCGACTATATCCGCGCCCAGACCAACAGCAAAGCAATAACACACTAACGCATTAACACATTCTCGATATGACCCCGATATCCATAGCCTATTTCGTCCTGGGTCTTGTGGCCCTCTTCTGGCCGCTGGCCACCCTCTTTTTCAAGCGCCGTGTGCTCGACGCGCAGTGGCTCATGGTGGCCGCCCTCGCCATGGTGGGCATCAGCATCATCATCTACAGCACCTTCTTCAACAGCTTCCTGCGCGGCGAGTACATGCTCGTCCTCCTCTACATGTTCCTCTCCCTCATCGCCGTGCCCATGACCCAGGTGGCCGTCACCTCGCTGACCCGTCCGCAGGGCGTGTCGCGCGTGTCGCGCCTCTTGGCCATTCCCTCGTTTGTCGTCATCGTCGCCATGTTCCTCTCCATCTTCATAGGCACGCCGGAGATGTACCGCCTGTGGATAGAGCGCGGCGCCGACGGCATCGCGGGCCGCTTCTTCGACGGCAGCTGGCGCTACAACCTCATAGTGGTCGTGCACTACTACCTCTACTGGTTCGTGATTGTCGGTGAGCTCCTCTTCCTCACCGTCTACAGCGTCGTGGCCATTCACCGCTTCCGCCATGTCCTCGACGAGTATTTCACCGAAGAGTTTGCCGACCGCCGCACGCTGAGCCTCACCTATGTGGCCATCGCCGTCAACTGCCTCGCCATCGTGCTGAGCTACATCGTCTACCCCTTCAACCGCCCCCGTCCGCTGTGGGTCGTGGTGGTCTTCTGTGTCGTGGAGGCCGCTGCCATGTTCGCCATGGGGTGGCTCGTCTATCACATCAGTCACAGCGCCGAGAGCATGCGCCATGCCAACGTCCGCACGGGCTTCGGCAACCGGCCTGTGCCGGCCCTCGCTCGCGAGGTGGCAGCCTACGTGGAGCGCGACCGCCACTTCCTCGACCCCGACATATCGGTGTTCCTGCTGGCCGACCGCCTGCGTATGTCGCAGGACGACGTCGTTGACGCTGTGCACCACCTCCACGGCACCACTTTCAGCGTCTACATCGACAGCCTCCGCATAGAGTACGCCGCCTCGCTGCTCACCGCCGTCCGCCGCACCGTCTTCGACGACCCAGAGGCCATGACGCGTATCGCACACCGCTGCGGCTACCTCAACGAGGAAGCCTTCCTTCAGGCCTTCGAGCGCGTGATGAAAATGTCTGTTGTCCGCTGGTGCAGCGGCAACTGATACCTTTAATTCCTTAATGCGTTAGTGCGCTAATGTGTTAATGCGTTAGTGGCTGATGCGTCCACTATTAACACATTGACACATTAACGCACTCACACATTAACGCACTCACTAATACCCGTACTTCTGTCCCCAGCGTTGGCGCAGGCTGTTGCGTGTCTCCTGCTCGCGCGGCGTGGTGCCGGGCTCGTAGAAGCGCGTGCCCTCCAGCCCCTGCGGCAGGTACTCCTGCTCCGCGAAGCCGCCGAGGGCTGCATTGCCGTTGAAGTCGTGGGCGTACTTGTAGCCGTCGCCGTAGCCGAGGTTCTTCATCAGCTTGGTGGGGGCGTTGCGTATGTGCAGCGGCACCGGCAGGTCGCCCCACCGCTTCACCGCCGCCTGCGCGTTGGCCAGGGCCATATAGGTGGCGTTGCTCTTGGCCGAGCAGGCCAGGTAGCACGCACACTGCGACAGGTTGATGCGGCACTCCGGATAGCCTATCTTGCTCACCGCATCGAACGTCGCGTTGGCCAGCAGCAGCGCGTTGGGGTTGGCGTTGCCTATGTCTTCGCTGGCGAAGATGAGCATGCGGCGCGCTATGAACAGCGGGTCCTCGCCGCCCTCGATCATGCGCGCCAGCCAGTAGACGGCCCCGTTGGGGTCGCTGCCGCGCATGCTCTTGATGAATGCCGAGATGACATCGTAGTGCATCTCGCCCCCCTTGTCGTAGAAAGCCAGGTTCTGCTGGATGACCTCCGTCACCGTGGCATTGTCGATGATTAATTTGGAGTTCAGGGAGTTCAGGGAGTTCAAGGAGTTCAGGACGTTAGCTTCGGCAGAGGTGTTGTCTTGAACTCCCTGAACTTCATGCACTCTTTTGAGGCTTTTGTTCACCACCAGCTCCACGGCGTTGAGCAGCTTGCGTGCGTCGCCGCCGCTGATGCGCATCAGGGCTTCGGCCTCGCGCACCTCCACGGTGATGCCCTGCGTGGCGTAGTGTTTCACCGCCGACGCTATCAGCTGCCGCATGTCCTCCTTGTCGAACTCCTTGAGCACGTACACCTGGCAGCGGCTCAGCAGGGCGCTGATGACCTCGAAGCTCGGGTTCTCGGTGGTGGCGCCAATCAGCGTGATGGTGCCGCGCTCCACGGCGCCCAGCAGCGAGTCCTGCTGCGCCTTGTTGAAGCGGTGTATCTCGTCGATGAAGAGTATGGCGCCCTCTTCCTCCTGCGCCTTGTTGATCACGTCGCGCACCTCCTTGACGCCGCTGCTGATGGCGCTGAGCGTGTGGAAGGGCCGTTGCAGGGTGTTGCTGATGATCATGGCCAGCGTCGTCTTGCCGATGCCCGGAGGCCCCCAGAAGATCATGCTCGGAATGTTGCCGCTCTCTATCAGCGTGCGAAGGACGGCACCCGGTCCAATCAGGTGCTGCTGTCCTATGTAGTCGTCGAGGCTCTTGGGCCTCAATATCTCAGCCAATGGAGTCATTGCCAGTTTCTTTATAGTGAATCTTGGTGAATTCAGGGAGTTCAAGGAGTTCAGGGAGTCCAAGGAGTTCAAGACAATACTGCAAGAACTGAACAATTGTCTTGAACTCCTTGGACTCCCTGAACTCCTTGGACTGCTTATATTATCAGCATCGCGTCGCCGTAGGTGGAGAAGCGGTACTTCTCCTTGATGGCCGTCTGGTAGGCATGCATCATCAGCTCCGGGCCGGCGAAGGCGCTGACCATGATGAACTGCGTGCTCATGGAGTGGTGGAAGTTGGTGACCATCATGTCGGCTATGGTGAAGTCGTAGGGCGGGAAGATGAACTTGTTGGTCCACCCGTCGTAGGGGAATATCTTGCCCGGTATGGTGACGGCGCTCTCCAGGGCGCGCATCGTCGTGGTGCCCACGGCGCAGACGTGCTTGCCGGCGGCCTTGGCGGCGGCTATGGCGTCGCACACGTCGGCCCCGAGGTGCATCTCCTCGGCGTCGGCGCGGTGCTTCGAGAGGTCCTCCACCTCGATGGGCTTGAACTCGCCCATGCCGCAGTGCACCGTCAGCTCCATCCATTTCACGTCCTTGATTTCCATGCGCTTGAGCAGCTCGCGGCTGAAGTGCAGACCCGCTATCGGGGCCGCTATGGAGCCCTCCTTCTTGGCGTAGATGGTCTGATAGTCGTCGGCGTCCTTCTTCTCGATGTCGCGCAGGCGCCGCAGCTCGTCGGGCAGCGGCGTGCGCCCCATGCCGCGCACAATCTTGATGAACTCCTCGTGCGTGCCGTCGAAGAGGAAGCGGATGGTGCGCCCGCGCGAGGTGGTGTTGTCCACCACCTCGGCCACCAGCGCATCGTTGGTGCCGAAGTAGAGCTTGTTGCCTATGCGTATCTTGCGTGCCGGGTCCACCAGCACGTCCCACAGCCGCGTCTCGGGGTTGAGCTCGCGGATCATCAGCACCTCGATTCTCGCGCCGGTCTTCTCCTTCTCGCCGTCGAGCAGGGCGGGGAAGACCTTGGTGTTGTTGGCCACCACCACGTCGCCTTCGTCCACATAGTTTATGAAGTCCTTGAACACGCGGTGCTCTATCTCCCCGCTGTCGCGGTGCACCACCATCATGCGGGCTTCGTCGCGGTTGCGCACGGGTTTCTCGGCTATGAGTTCTTTGGGCAGGTTGAACCTGAATTGCGATAGTTTCATTGCTCTCTTCTGTTAAAAACTCTTTCTATAACGTATTTTTCTCCGATTATTGTATGCTGCCGCGAAAAAAATATTGCCCAACAGTCTATGTGTCATTTACCATACACTAAATCAGTATATTGGTGCCATTTGTCTGCATCGAACCCTCCTCGGAGCCCCTACGGAGTCCCTACGGAGCCCCTACGGCCGTTCTTCAGTAGTTCTTCAGTAGTTCTTCAGTCAAACACTGAAGAACTACTGAAGAACTACTGAAGAACGGCCGTCGCGGAGGCGGCGGAACTACGCCCCTCGGCGGAAGAAGTGCCGTTGCGGAGCTATAGGAAAGGCGGTGCGCGGGACTGTGGCCTAAACTCCAGTTACAAGTGCAACACTGAGTAGAAAAAAAGAGCACCAAAAATTTGGTACTCTCAGGTAAAGTGACTACTTTTGTGTTGCATATGAAAAAATATAAACACCTTACCAAAGAGCAAAGATACACAATTTCTGTGTGTCTGAGAAAAAAAATGTCGGTGTCGGACATCGCAAAAATCATAGATGTCAGCAAATCAACGGTCAGCAGGGAGATAAAAAGGAATCTGAATATGTATCGGCACTACGTCTGGACAGATGCGCAGCAGTTCTCCGACATGAGGAAGCACATCCCCAGGAGAACACGGCGGATGACAAAGGACCTGTGGGGGAAGATCGTCCCGCTCCTCAAGAGACATTGGTCCCCGGAGACTATTGTCGGCGTAATGCGCCGCAACGGCAGGGACTGCGTGTCGGCCGAGTGGATATACCACTTTGTCAGGCTGGACAAGGAACGCGGCGGCACACTGTACACCTACCTGCCTCATCACCTAAAGCACCGACGACGGCCGGTGAGTGCGCACATCCCCATCAAAGACCGCGTCAGTATCGACGAAAGGCCTGCCGTGGTGGACGCAAAGACCCGCTTCGGCGACAGGGAGATGGACACCATCGTCGGGAAGGACGGCAAGGGGGCCATCGTCACCCTGGTGGAGCGCACCACAAAGAAACTCCTCATGGCAAAATCCCCCAAGGGCAAGAACGCGAAGGCCGTGGCAAAGCTCGTCGTACAGCTCCTCAAGCCCTTTGAACGGCATGTCCGCACCATCACAACAGACAACGGCACCGAGTTCGCCGAACACAAATACATCGCAAAAATGCTGCATACAAAAGTCTTCTTCGCCCACCCTTACTCCTCCTGGGAGAAAGGACTCATCGAAAACACAAACAAACTCATCCGACAATACATACCCAACGGTACTGATTTCACCTCTGTATCTGACGATTATATCCTCTATGTGCAAACCGAATTGAATCTCCGCCCAAGAAAACTTTTGAACTTCTCCTCCCCGAAACAAAAATTCTTCCTATCTTTGCACAACGGTGTTGCACTTGATTGTTGAGTCTACATGGAAAACTTTTTTCTGCTATCTTATAATAATGCCGTCCTTTTTGCGTTAATGAGAGCATGAAACTATTGAACCGAGGACTGGCCGTTGTGGCGGCGGTGCTGATGGCGGCATCGGGAGTGCAGGCGCAACATGTTGGCGACGAGCGCGCTGTGCAGGCCGATGCCGAGTTGATGACCAAGCGCTATGCCGACTCCTACGACAGCCTGCTCAACAGCTACTACCTGCGGCGCCACGCACACCGCTCGCTGCGTTCGCACACGGAGTTTTCCGCCGAGGCCTTCGACGCCATGCCTGACAGCGTGCTGATGCATCGCCTGCAGGCTCTGCACACCGTCATCCCCATGACCTACAATGCCGAGGTGCGTTCCTTCATACGCTTCTACCTCAAGCACATGTCGACGCGCCTCGACGTGATGCTGACGCTCTGCGAGTACTATCACCCCCTGTTCGAGAATGCCCTGGACCGCTACGGCGTGCCCGAGGAGCTGAAGTACCTCACCATCGTGGAGAGTGCCATGAACCCGCAGGCAACCTCGCGCGTGGGCGCCGCTGGCTTGTGGCAGTTCATGTACAGCACCGGCAAACTCTATGACCTGGAGGTGAACTCGGTGGTCGACGAACGGCGCGACCCGGGCAAGAGCACCGTGGCGGCGGCACGCCACCTGCGCGACCTCTACAGCGTCTTCGGCGACTGGCAGCTGGCCATAGCGGCCTACAACTGCGGCAGCGGCAATGTGAACAAAGCCATTGCCCGCAGCGGCGGCAAGCGCAACTTCTGGGAGATATACTACAACCTGCCCCGCGAGACGCGCGGCTATGTGCCGGCGTTCATCGCTGTGGTCTATGTGATGAACTACTACGAGGAGCATGGCCTGCGGCCCACGCGCCTCAACCTGCCGGTGCGCAGCGACACCGTCATGGTGCACCGCGACGTGCTGATGAACTATGTGGCCGAGGCCACGGGGCTGGAGCTTGACGAGCTGCGCACCCTCAACCCGCAGTACCGCGTGGGCTATATACCCGCCTCCACCACGCCCTACCCGCTGTGTCTGCCTTCGGCCAAGATAGAGTCCTTCCTGCTGGCGCAGGACAGCGTCTACGCCCGCACGGCTGACAGCCTGCAGCGGCGTCCCGTCAAGATTGAACCCCACGGCAAGGCCAAGGGGGGCACCAGCGGCGGCGGGGGCAAGTACTACACCGTGCGCAGGGGCGACACGCTCTTCCGCATAGCCTCCAAGCACGGCATCACGGTGCAGAAACTCAAGAAACTCAACGGTATAAAAGGCGACAACATTCGCGTGGGCCAGAAACTCAAGGTCAGATGAGGTTGTATTGGATACAGGTTATTGTAATGATGCAGGTGTAATGGACTGGAACAGGATAAAGAAGGTGGTGCTCAACAAGTACTTCATCGCCACGGTGGTCTTCCTGGTGGTGATTGCCTTCGTGGACGAATACAGCCTGCGTGTGAGCGCACGCCTGCACCGCCAGGTGGACGCCCTGCACGCCGAGGAGCAGGCCCTGAAGGACGCCATAGTGGCCGACAGCGCTGCCAATGCCGAGCTGAAGTCGAGCCTCGACGCCAAGGAGCACTACGGCCGCGAGAACTACTACATGAAACGCCCCGACGAGGATATCTTTGTCATCAAATGAAACGCCTGACCCCCATAATGCTGCTCTGCGCGCTCGCCCTCACGGGGTGCGAGAGCGTCAAGTCGTTCATGGCCCGCGACCTTGAGGAGGAGGATTTCATCATCGGGCAGCTCTATGTTGACGAGCTCGTCAACGAGACACCTGTCATAGCCACCCGCGTGCAGGCCAAGCCGCAGCGCACCGCCGACGGGCGCGAGTGCAACAATGCCCTCGGCCTGCGGTGCAACGACGACGACAACCAAGGCCTCTACGAGGCGGTGAACTCCTGGCTCGGCGTGCCCTACAAGTATGGCGGCACCGACCGCAAGGGCATCGACTGCTCGGCGTTCGTGGGCACCATCTACAAGCAGGTCTACGGCAAGACTCTCCACCGCACGGCCAACGAGATGCTGCGCGACGTGCAGCTCATCGGCAAAGGGCAGCTCCGCGAGGGCGACATACTGTTCTTCACCAACTCCAAGGGCAAGGTGTCGCATGTGGGCATCTACCTCAAGGACGGTCTGTTCGCCCATGCTTCAACGTCGGCGGGCGTGTGCGTCAGCCGCACGGACGACACCTACTGGAGCAAGCATTTCTACAAGGGCGGTCGCGTCAGGTAGGCGCTACCGCACATCTTCCATGGCACGTTGTATGAAACGGTTGAGTGGCACGCTGGCACGCCACACCTTCAGCACTTCGTCGAAGAGTTTCGGGCTGTTGAGCATCTTGTCGGGCATGGTGTGGGAGGTGCAGTAGTCCTTGTATTTCAGCAGGTCGGCATGCTCCCAGTCCGCCGGGTAGCCCTTGGGGACACGCTGAAGTTTCTTGATGGTGAAGAACTCCGTGCCGAAGTATTTCTTGTACGAGGGCTCGCTCATGATGCTGATGAATTCGTCGGGACAGTAGAATATCTCCTGACGGATGGCGTTGAGTGCCTCGGGCGTTGGCATGAAGATGCCGCCGCCGAGGTTGCAGGTGCCGGTGAGACCGTAGGCTTCCTCGGCGCCGATCTGGAAGTAGTAGCCCGGCACACCGCTGTTCTTCGGCCCCCACGAGGATAGGAAGCACGAGACGTGGGTCTTGTAGGGCGTCTTGTCGGCCGAGAAGCGCGTGTCGCGGTAGATGCGGTAGACGCTGTTCTTGGCTGTGAGGCCGACGAGAGTGTCGTCGTATTTCACCATCTCGTCAATGAGGGCCTGCGTGAAGGCCTCGAAGTCGGCCTTGATGGCCAGCCAGTGGGGTTTATGGGCGTTGAACCAGTCGCGGTTGTTGTTGACGGTCAGTTCCTGTAGGAAGGGCAGGGTGTCGGGATGCAGTTGTGTGGACATAGTGTTTGATTGTTATATTTCGTATGCGATGTCTTTCAGCCTTCCGCGTTTGTCGAAGAAGAAAAGGGTGATGTCAACGCCCTGGCCGGTTTTGACGAGGTAGCCGTCGCGGCGCACTTCCAGGATGCGGACCTCCCAGGGCTTGTCTGTCGTTTGGGTCATCTCTTTTTCGATGGCGTTGTAGAGGACGTTGTAGATGGGTATCTGGTTGGTCCAGCAAAGGGGGAGTCCGTCGCGGAGGTTGGACATCTGTAGGCAGCGGCCGTTCTTGTCGAAGAGCATGTTGCAGCCGTCGCGGAAGATGATTCCATAGACTTTCTTACCGCTGTCCATGAGGTGTCCGCAGTAGATTTCTTCGATGTCGTCGGGGGTGTGGCAACGGTCGTGGAAGGCGCGTGCGGCGTCGGGCAGCTGCTCATAGCCAATCTCCTCGAAGGGTTTGTGTTCGTCTATAAAGTATTCGGGGTAGTACATCCTTTGCGGGCTTCTGCAGGCGACGCACAGCAGCATGGCTGTCAGGAGGAAGTGGCGGGTCTTCATAGGCTGCGTAGCCATTTGATTTCTTCGGCCCAGCGCATGGGGTCGGGGGTCTCAAGGATGATGGGCATGTTGTCGAAGCGGGAGTCGTGCATGAAGCGCGAGAAGAACTCCTTGCCCATCATGCCCTCGCCCAGCACCTCGTGGCGGTCCACGTGACTGCCGGCGCCCTTCTTGCTGTCGTTGAGGTGAACGGCGCGCAGGTACTTGAAGCCCACAACGCGCTCGAACTCGTCGAAGCAGAACTGGTAGCCCATCTCGGTGCTCAGGTCGTAGCCGGCAGCCAGCGTGTGGCATGTGTCGATACATACGCCCACTCTGGTTTTGTCGTCCACGCCCTCGATGATGCGGGCTATATGCTCGAACTTCCAGCCTAGGTTGGTGCCCTGTCCGGCGGTGTTCTCTATCACCGCCGTCACACCCTCGGTCTTACTCAGGGCCAGATTGATCTCGCGGGCTATCTGGTCCAGGCATTCCTCTTCACTTATCTTGTTGAGATGGCTGCCGGGGTGGAAGTTGAGCATGGTCAGCCCAAGCTGCTGGGCTCTGTACATCTCGTCGAAGAAAGCCGCACGGCTCTTGCTGAGTGTCTCTTCGTCTGGTGAGCCGAGATTGATGAGGTAGCTGTCGTGCGGCAGCACCATCTCGGGCCGGAAGCCGCGGTCCACGAGCAACGCCTTGAAGCCGTCGATCTCAAGTTGCGGCAGCGGCTTGCTGACCCAGCTGCGCTGGTTTCTGGTAAACAAGGCAAAGGCGTTGGCC
Source organism: Bacteroidales bacterium (assembly GCA_017522105.1). Taxonomy (GTDB): domain Bacteria; phylum Bacteroidota; class Bacteroidia; order Bacteroidales; family P3; genus Colimorpha. The sequence goes on from JAFXAA010000018.1 coordinate 60,671, forward strand.
CCGATGGCCTCGGCGTTGAGGATGGCGTTGCCAACGCCACCGGATGCGCTCACATGTGCGCCGATATATTTCGTCATAGTCATTGTTTTATATGAGATAGCCGTGGGTTTGCGCCCACGGCTATGTTGTAATGCTCCTTCATGGGGGGCTTACGCCTTCAGCAGGAACGACAGGTCGGCGTCGAGCGGCAGCTCCTTGGTGTTGGCGATGTTGGTCTTGAAGACCTTCATCTTGTTGGGCTTGCCTATGAGCGAGAGTTTGCCGTCCTCGAGCAGCAGGGCCGTGGCCTCGCGGATGGCGGCTACGGTGGCCTTGGGGTTCACCATGATGTACTCCTTCAGGCGGTCATCGCGGGTCTCGCCGCCGTGTTTGGGGTCGAAGAAGTCTGTGTAGTGCGGGTTAATCTGGAACGGCACGAGGCCCATGCAGTCGAACGAGTCGGGCATCACGATGGGCATGTCGTTGGTGGTGCAGAGCGTGGGACCGGCCACGTTACTGCCGGCGCTCCAGCCCATGTAGGGCATGCCGTCGAAGGCGCGCTGGCGGATGGCCTGCATCAGGCCCGTGCGCTGCAGCTCGCGCACCAGATGGAAGGTGTTGCCACCGCCCACGGCCACGCAGTCGGTGTCGTACACGGCGTTGACGGGCAGCGCCTTGTGGTGCACGGAGGTCAGCTTGACGCCAAATTCGGCGTACACCTTGGCCACCTTGGCCTCGTAGGCGTCGTAGCTCTTCTTCAGCCCGCCTTCGGCAAGGCTCACGCCTGCGTAGGGCACGAAGAGGACGCGCTTGATGTTGTGCCGACGGCAGAAGTCGGCGATCATATCCTTGCACCAGCCGAGGTAAGCCTCGCCGCGCATGGTGCTGTTGCTGATTAGGAGAAGGTTGCGTTTGTCCATATTCTTGTTTTTGGGATTATTGATTTGGTGTAAAGCGGATACCTCCGCACTGTGCGAATCGGCGGTGCATGGGGTAAACGAAGCGGAATGTGTCCAGGTAATTCTCCAGCACGTCCCTGAACCGGTTCTTCCATTCGTCAGAGGGTTGCGGGGAGCCGTTCCAGTTGTAAATGTAGTGGTCCACAGTGCCATCGGGTGCGAAGAACGCACGCCCCCACAAGCGGTATGGTTCGTTCCAATTCATACCGGCCTCAATCAATGCGTTGCGCACACCCAGCACGAATTGTTGCCATGCCATGAGGTACTTTTGTGGTACGCTGTCGCCCAACAGGAACATGCCACTGGGATAGTAGAGTTCCAAGGTGTCAAGAGTGATACCCATCGCGGCAGCCTCTGGCAGCAGGACAGCACGCGCGGTTAGTGGGCTCAACCCTTCCCATGGCAGAATGTCGAGCTCTGTATTGTCAGGGCAACTTACCATAACCCTGTCGCTCATATATTGCTCAGTAGTTACGCGGAGACGCTTCAACGGGGTGTCTTCGGCGTAGAGTCGCCAGAAGAGAGAACATGGCGAGATGTCCAGTTGCTCAATCTGAGTGCCGCGGATATAGACTGTCTGCATCTTGGGGCAGGGCGACAAGTCGAGTTCATGTAGCGGAGAGAAGATGCAAAAAAAGTAGGTCAGGTTAGGGAATGGTTGCAGGTCGAATGAGTCCAGTTGGGTGTAGGAAAGTTCTATTTTCTTCAGTTGGTGGCAGCTGTCAATGCTCAATTTTTGCAAAGGCATGTGTATGCCATATAGGTTCTCCAGTTGTGGCAGGCAGTTTAGATTGAGTTCCGTGATGGGGTTGCTGCTACAGACAAGGGTTCTCAGTTGGGGAAACAGTTGAATGCCGCGCAGCGAGTGGATGCCCTGTTCGTAGCACGACAATTCTTCCATTGAGAGTCCTTCCTCAGTGGCTTGCAGCCGTTTGCCGTGCACCTTTTTGGCGTAGCCTTTCTCTGTCAGAAATGTGCGGAATGCCTTGTCAGGCACCACGGCTGTGGGTGTCTTGGCAACATCCTTCCGCACCGTCGAACATGAAGTTGCCAGCAGGCAAAGTGCTGCCATTAGGCATAGCGCAAAGTATGTATGCAGGCTGCGCATCATTAATTACGCGTCAATGTTGGCGTAGGTGGCGTTGGCCTCGATGAAGGCGCGGCGGGGCGGCACATCGTCGCCCATCAGGAGCGAGAAGATGCGGTCCGCCGAGGCGGCGTTCTCGATGGTCACCTGGCGCAGCTGGCGTCCCTCGGGGTCCATGGTGGTGTCGCGCAGCTGGTCGCTGTTCATCTCGCCCAGACCTTTGTAACGCTGCACGTGGATGCCTTTGTCGCCGAACTCCATGAGGGCGCGCTCGCGGTCGTCCTCCGTCCAGCAGTAGACCTGCTTGTTGCCTTTCTTGACGAGGTAGAGCGGGGGAGTGGCCAGGTAGACGTAGCCGTTCTCTATGAGCTCGGGCATGTAGCGGAAGAAGAAGGTCAGCATGAGTGTGTCGATATGTGCGCCGTCCACATCGGCATCGGTCATGACGATGACCTTGTGGTAACGCAGCTTGCTGAGGTTGAGGGCCTGCGGGTCCTCGGGGGTGCCCACGGTGACGCCCAGTGCGGTGTATATGTCGCGTATGGCCTCGCTCTCGAAGGCGCGGTGGCGCATGACCTTTTCGACGTTGAGAATCTTGCCTCTGAGGGGCAGGATGGCCTGGAAGCGGCGGTCGCGGCCCTGCTTGGCGGAGCCGCCTGCCGAGTCGCCCTCGACGAAGAATATCTCGCACTCCGCGGGGTCGTTGCTCTGGCAGTCGGCCAGCTTGCCCGGCATGCCGGCGCTGCTGAAGACGTTGCTGCGCTGCACCATCTCGCGGGCCTTGCGGGCTGCCTGGCGCGCGCGGGCGGCGAGGATGACCTTGTCCACGATGGTGCGTGCCTCGTTGGGGTGCTCCTCCAGGTAGTTCTCCAGCATCTCGCTGACGGCCTCGTCCACGGCGCCGCGCACCTCGGCGTTGCCGAGCTTGGTCTTCGTCTGGCCCTCGAACTGCGGCTCGGCCACCTTGACGCTGATGATGGCCGTCAGGCCCTCGCGGAAGTCGTCGCCCGTAATCTCCACCTTGGCCTTCTGCAGCAGGCCGCTACGGTCGGCATAGGCCTTCAGCGTGCGGGTGAGACCGCTGCGGAAACCGGCCAGGTGGGTGCCGCCCTCGTGGGTGTTGATGTTGTTGACGTAGGAGTGCAGGTTCTCGCTGTAGCCGGTGTTGTACTGCATGGCTATCTCTATCGGGATGCCTTTGCGCTCGCCCTCGATGTATATGGCCTCGGGCATGAGCTTCTCGCGGTTCTCGTCGAGGTAGCTTATGAAGTCGCGCAGGCCCTTCTCGCTGAAGAAGTGGTCGGCGCGCACGGGCGTCACCCCGTCCTCCTTCATCTCGCGCAGGTCGGTGATGTTGATTTCGATGCCCTTGTTGAGGTAGGCCAGCTCGCGCATGCGGTCGAGCAGTATGTCGTACTTGTACTCCGTGACGGTGAAGATGGAGCCGTCGGGGTGGAAGGTCACCTTGGTGCCGCGCTTGTCGGTGGTGCCGATTTCCTTCACGGCATAGAGGGGCTTGCCCTTTGAGTATTCCTGCTGGTACACCTTGCCGTCGCGGTAGACGTTGACGGTCATGTGGTCGCTCAGGGCGTTGACGCAGCTCACGCCCACGCCGTGCAGGCCGCCGCTCACCTTGTAGCTGTTCTTGTTGAACTTGCCGCCGGCGTGCAGCACCGTCATCACCACCTCCAGGGCCGAGCGGTGCTCCTTCTCGTGCATGTCCACGGGGATGCCGCGGCCGTTGTCCTCCACGGTGATGCTGTTGTCGGGGTTGATGTGCACGTCGATCTTGGTGCAGTAGCCCGCCAGGGCCTCGTCTATCGAGTTGTCAACAACCTCGTAGACAAGGTGGTGCAGGCCGCGCTCGTTCACGTCGCCGATGTACATGGCCGGGCGCACGCGCACAGCCTCCAGTCCTTCAAGTACGGTAATGTTACTCGCACTGTAGTTAGCGTTCTGTTCTTCAGTCATATATCGAATATCTTATTTTCCGTTTAGAGTGCAAAGATACGAATAATCCCCGACATGGACGCAATATATTATACAATGTTTTCAACATTTATTCAACCGCCATCCGGCCGCATCCCTCAGGGGGTGCTGGCGCATTGTTTTTTGCGCAAAAAAAGCGCCGCACCCTCGGCACGGAGGCCGGAAAGGCCATGCGGAACTCCTGTAGCCCAACCGTTTGGCGTATCATCTCTTTCCTATGTCTTTATCATCGCTTTACCATCACATTACAAAAACTTTCTTCAGTAGGCAATAATAATGTGTTTGTTACGTTATGACAAGTAGATGCTCCGATGGCACGATGGAGCGTCGGATGTGTTGAAACAATTCAAAACCAGACAGATATGGCAAGACAGGAGAATGGATTTATCGGAGGCTACGCCGGCAGCCTGGGGCCAGTCATTGGCTACAACTGGCGCGGACGGTGGTGCGTGCGCAGCAAGCCCGCCAGGGTGCACAACCCACGCACCGACAGGCAGCAGAGCCACAGGCAGCTGTTCAAGGCCATGGTGCAGTTTGCGTCGCTCCACGGCCATGTGCTCCGCGTGGGCATGCGGCAGGCGGCCCTGGCCGAGGGCATGACGGAGCAGAACCTTTTCGTCAAGCTCAACAGCCAGTCGTTCAGCATGGTGGATGGCGTGGCCGAGGTGGACTACAGCGAGTTGGTGTTCAGCAGCGGCCCGGTGGCGCCGGTGGCCTTCGGCGCGCCCGTCGTCGATGAGCATCAGGTGCTTACGGTCTCCTTCGAGAAGAACCCTCTGCATCAGCGTGCCTCGGCCGACGACACGGTCTACCTCTACGTCTGCTGCCCCTCGGTGGGCGGCGCCCTGCTCTCGGCACCCGTCTACCGTCGCACGGGGTGCGTGTCCATGATGCTGCCCGACGAGTGGGTGGGGCAGGAGGTGTATGTCTACGGGTTCGTGACCGACTATGCCGGCCGTGCCTCGCAGACGCTCTATGCCGGTGCCGACGGTGTTGCAGAATCTGATGCAGAAGATATTGTTGCAGATAATGTTGTGGATGACAATGAAAGTGATACTTCAGCACCATCAAGCCCGTCGCCGACAGCCGCCGCAGCGCCTGCCGCCGACCCCGGTGGCTTCTCGTAAAAGGCATCGTTGCGGCAAGGTGAAAAAATATTATGGGCTTTATATACAATATATTGAAAAATAATCGTATCTTTGCAGGGGGAAAGAGTGAGGGTGAACGAGGATAAATATTTATGTATATGAAGATTAGGAAGAAATACAGCTTGCCTGTGTTGCTGTTGTTGTGCGCCGTGACCTTTGCCGGGTGCGACACCTACTACTACGGGCTGCGCACCACGCGCCACCGCTCCAAGACGAACAAGGAGAACACAATGTATGTGCACAAGCAGACCGTGAACGGCAAGTTGCAGTACTCTACCAGCCGCGCCGCAAGGCCCGCCGGCATGTATAAACAGCGCAAGGTGAAGTAGGGGGCGGGGATGAGAAAGCTGATGTTCATAGCGTTGACGCTGAGTGTTGTGTGTGCACTGCACGCTCAGGAGTTCCGTTGCTCTGTGACCATCAACAGCCAGAAACTGCAGACCACCACGCAGGGCTATGAGTCGAACGACAAGAAGGTGTTCGACAACATGAAGCAGGCCATCGAGGACCTCGTGAACGGACGTCGGTGGACGAACATGACATTTGAAGCAGTGGAGCAGATAGACTGCTCTATAGCCCTGATACTGAACCAGCGCACCACGGCCACCGACTTCGGCGGACAGCTGCAGATACAGCTGCGCAGACCGGTATACAACTCCACCTACACCACAGGCTTGTTCAACTACTTGGAGTCGGGCAACTTCACCTTCTCCTTCAACGAGACGCAGCCGCTCGATTTCGACCTCAACAACTTCTACAGCAACCTCTCTTCGACCTTGGCCTACTACTGCTACATCATGCTGGGCATCTATTTCGACAGCTATGCGCCCAACGGCGGCGAGCCTTTCTACGCCCTGGCCCAGGAGGTGCAGCAGACGGCGGAGAACAGCGGCTATGTGGGCTGGCGCGGCAGCGAAGGGCAGAAGAGCCGCTACTGGTTCATGGAGAACCACACCAACGGCGCCTACGAGGAGCTGCACACGGCCTACTACATCTACCACCGCCAGGGGCTTGACATGATGACCAAGAACCAGCCCGCGGCACGCGCCTCCATCATCGAAGCCCTGCGCGACATACAGAAAGTCAACAAGAAGCGCACCAACCTGCTCAGCGTGCAGCAGTTCATGGACGTGAAGATTCAGGAGCTGGTGTCCATCTTCACCCCCGCGCCGCCGCAGGAGCAGAAGGCCGTCTATGACATCGTGAAGGAGGTGAGCCCCATCAATGTAGTCAAAATGAAGGATTTTAACACCAAATAATAAACAATATGACACAAATACCCATACAGAAAGAAACGATAGACCGCATTGCCGCGGCCAACAAGATCAAGAACCCCGGCAAGGCCAGCATCCGCGAGATGCGCAAGATGATACAGGATGTGGAGAAAGAGACCGGCGTCCGCTTCGTGAAGATGGAGATGGGCATCCCCGGCCTGCCCGCCCCGCAGGTGGGCGTACAGGCTCAGATTGAGGCTCTTAAGAGCGGTGTGGCCAGCATCTACCCCGAAATCTACGGCACGGCGGACTTCAAGCAGGAGGCGGCCCGCTTTGTGAAGAACTTCCTCGACATCGACGTCACGCCCGAGTGCTGCGTGCCCACCGTCGGAAGCATGCAGGCCGGTTTCGCCAGCTTCCTCACCCTCACGCGCTACGACGCCAAGAAGACCAAGGTGCTCTTCATCGACCCGGGCTTCCCCGTGCAGAAGCAGCAGTGCCGCGTGCTCGGCATCCCCATGAAGACCTTCGACGTCTACGAGTACCGTGGCGACAAGCTGCGCGACAAGTTGGAAGAGGAGCTGCGCGACGGCGACGTGGCATGCCTCATCTACAGCAGCCCCAACAACCCCGCATGGTTCTGCTTCACCGAGCATGAACTCCAGATCATCGGCGAGATGGCCAACAAGTACGGCGTGGTGGTCCTCGAGGACGACGCCTACTTCCTGATGGACTTCCGCAAGGACTACTCCGTCCCCGGCAAGGCACCGTTCCAGCCCACCGTGGCCAAGTATACCGACCGCTATGTGCTGATGATCAGCGGCTCGAAGAGCTTCAGCTACGCCGGCGAGCGCATCGCCATGATGATCTGCAGCCCCAAGCTGTTCAACATGGAGTGCCCCGACCTGGCCCGCTACTACAGCCAGACGCAGCTCGGCCGCGCCCTTATCTTCGGCACCCTCTACTGCCTCAGCAGCGGCACCGCCCACAGCGTGCAGTACGCCATGGCCGCCATGCTCAAGGGCGCCAACGATGGCACCTTCAACTTCGTCAAAGACATCAGGGAATACGGCGAGAAGGCCGGCATCATGAAGAAACTCTTCACCGACAACGGCTTCTACATCGTCTATGACAAGGATATGGGTGAGGACATCGGCGACGGCTTCTACTTCACCTTCTGCTATCCCGGCTTCGAGGGCGTCGACCTCCTCAACGAGCTCATCCGCTACGGCGTCAGCGCCATAGCCCTCGACATCACGGGCTCGCACAAGCAGGGCATCCGCGCCTGCGTGGCCCTGGTGCAGCGCGACCAGTTCCCCGACCTCAAGGTGCGCCTCGAACAGTTCCACAAAGACCACCCGGTGAAATAACAGGCTTTAGGAAACAGTAAAGGCTGGCACTTGTGGACGAACGGTGCCAGCCTTTTTTATATCAGCATCAGCAGCTGCGCCAGGAGGAAGCCCACGTAGGTGCCGACGGCGTAGCCGAAGAGGCCTACGGCGATGCCGGGGCCTATGATGGTCTTGTTCTTCACCGCCCCGGCAACGACGGGGACGAAGGGCGGCGAGCAGATGAGCGAGATGCTGGTGGCCAGCGTGGTGTCGGTGTCGACGCGGAAGAGGGCGCTCAGCAGCACGTGCATCAGCAGGGAGCCCAGGGTGGCTATGGTGATGAAGAGGAAGATGTCGGGGTCGATGTTGCCGAGGGTGCCGGTGGTCACCTGCGAGGCCACGGCGATGGAGAACACCAGTATGAGGTAGGTGCCGGCCTCGAAGGTGCGCTCCATGGTGCGCACACGCTTGAAGGTGGAGGCTATGATGGCCAGGGTGCTGATGGCGAGGATGAAGACCGTCTGGAACATGCGCTTCGGACACAGCAGGGCTATGCCGGCTCCCACGGCGATGATGATGACTGTCAGCAGCAGGGCTTGCGCCAGGGTGCGCAGGTTGCTGCGGCGGAAGAGGCCGTAGAAGAGTTCGTTGTCGTGGTTTTTCATCTCCACGTCGCCGGAGGGCGCCACCTTCTCCTTGGGGAAGTCGGGCAGCAGGAGGCGCAGCACGCGTTTGCCGAAGATGATGACGAAGAAGAGGTATACGGCGCTGAGCAGGGTGCTGTAGGCCGAAGTGATGATGTAGGTGGTGTCGTCGACGCCCAGGGCCATCTTGATGGAGGCGAGGTTGGCGTTGCCGCCGGTGTAGAGGCCCGTCAGCATGCCGCCGATGGAGGCGAAGGCTTCGCGGTCGTCGCCGGCGCAGATGAGGAAGCCGATGACTATGGCTATGCAGCAGCCCAGAATGCCGAACAGGGTGGACTTGATAAAAGAAGGGGCCAGCCGCGTCCACGACTTGAGGTCGGAGGAGAAGAGCAGCAGCGGTATGGCGAAGGGGATGGTGTAGGTGGCTATGTCGGTCTGTACTTTGTGCACCTCCGGGGTGTCGGGGATCAGGCCTGTGAGGCCCAGCAGACAGCCAATGACGTAGGCTATGATGATGGAGCCCACCTTGTTGAGCACCGGGAAACGCCAGGTGAGCCACAGTATCAGCAGCGGCGTGAAGAGGCAGACGGCTATGATTGCGAGGCTCACGGCTCCTTTATTGTTTCAGCCACTCGTCGACGTGGCCGAAGACTATGTCGGCGCGGGCGGCGAAGCTCTCCTCGGTGGCGAAGGCCACGTGGGGCGTCACCAGGCAGCGGTTGGTGGAGAGCAGCAGGTGGTCGATGGGCAGGGGTGGCTCGTGCTCGAAGACGTCGAAGGCGGCGCCGGCGATGCGGCTCTCGATCAGGGCGCGGCCCACGGCGGCTATGTCGCACACGGGGCCGCGGGCGGTGTTGACCAGCAGGGCGGTGGGCTTCATGAGGGCCAGCTCTCTCTCTCCGATGAGGCCACGGGTCTCGTCGCAGAGAGGCACGTGCAGGCTCACGATGTCGCTCTGGCGCAGCAGGTCGTCGAGCGGCATGTATTCCACGTCGAGGGCTTTCACCTCGGGGCGCTCGGTGCGGCTCCAGGCGACGACCTTGGCGCCGAAGGCCACCAGCAGGCGCGCCGTGGCGGTGCCTATGGCGCCGGTGCCCACAATGCCGACGGTCTTGCCGCGCAGCTCGCGCCCGAGGAAGGTGCCGCGGCTGCCGCCCTGGCGTATCTTCTCATTGAGGGTGACGATGTTGCGCAGCAGGTCGAGCATCATGCCCACGGCCAGCTCGCTCACCGCCGTGGTGCTGTAGCCGGCGGCGTTCTGCACCTTGATGCCGTGTTCGCGGCAGTAGGCGAGGTCTATGTGGTCCAGCCCGGTGAAGGCCACGCTGAGGTAGCGCAGCTTTGGGCATTGCGCCAGCACGGCGGCGGAGAGCTTTATGTTGCTGATGACGGCCACGTCGGCCTCGCGCATGCGGTCGGCGAGGGTTGTCTCGTCCTCGCGGCGGTCCATATAATAGGTGAAGTCGTGCCCCATGGCGGTGTAGTGCGCCTTGAGGCTCTCGAAGCGCTCACGGCTGATGCCGAGGCTTTCTACGCAAACGATGTTCATGGTTAGTGTCCTTTCTTTTTAACGCTGAAGCCGAAACCGCCCAGCTTCTCGCCGAGGCCGTAGTATTTGCCGTGGCTGTAGGCCAGCGGACCGGCGTGGTTGAGCTGGAACTGTCCGGTGCTTTTGTCGATGAGGCTCTCCTCGGCGTCCACAGCCACGACGTTGGCCATGAACATGTCGTGCGTGCCGAGGCGGCGTACCTCGAACACGCGGCATTCAATGTTGAGGGGGCTTTCTTTGATGAGCGGTGCTTTGACGAGCTGCGCTTCTTCGGCGTGCAGCCCCATTTCGCGGAACTTGTTGTAGTCGCGTCCGCTGCGCACGCCGCACCAGTCTGTGGCGCGCGCCAGCGCCTCGGTGGTGAGGTTGATGACGAACTCGCCCGTGCGGCTGATGATGGCGTGGCTGTGGCGTTCTGGGCGCACGCTGATATAGCACATGGGCGGGTCGCTGCAGAGCGTGCCCGTCCATGCTATGGTGATGATGTTGTAGTTTTCGGGGCTGTCGCCGCAACTGACCATGACGGCAGGCAGCGGGTAGAGCATAGTCCCTGGTTTGAAGGATGTCTTCATTCGCTGAGCTTCTTCTCCAGCTCGTCGACCATGGCGCGCATGTGGCGGTCGGTCTGGCGCAGGTTGTCGATGGTCTTGCAGGCGTGCAGTACAGTGGCGTGGTCTTTGTTGCCGCACTGCATGCCGATGACGGCGAGGCTCGACTTGGTTATTTTCTTGGCGAAGTACATGCTCAGCTGGCGTGCCTGCACTATCTCGCGCTTGCGCGAGGTGTTCTGGATGGCGTCAACAGGCAGGTCGAGGTAGTCGCACACTACCTTCTGGATGTAGTCGATGGTAATCTCGCGGGCCGAACTCTGCACGTATTTGTCTATCATCTGCTTGCAGAGCTCAAGGTTGATTTCCTTGCGGTTCAGCGTGCTTTGGGCGATGAGGGAGATGAGTGCTCCTTCCAGTTCGCGGACGTTGGTGTTGATGTTGTAGGCGATGTATTCCACCACGTCGTCGGACAGTTCTATGCCTTCGTTTTGCGCTTTCTTGACGAGGATTCGCTTGCGAGTCTCCACATCAGGAGCCTGCAGGTCGGCGTTGAGGCCCCACTTGAGACGGCTCAGCAGGCGCGGCTCAAGGCCCTGCAGCTCGCCGGGGGCTTTGTCGCTGGTGATGATTATCTGGCAGCCGTGCTGGTGCAGATAGTTAAATATATGGAAGAAGGCTTCCTGTGTCTTCGGAGCCTTTCCGGCCCAGAACTGTATGTCGTCGATGATGAGAACATCGATGATTTCGTAGTAGTGGATGAAGTCGTTGGTGGTGCCGGTGCGGCCTGCTTCGGCATACTGCTGCATGAATTGCTCGCTGGTGACGTAGAGAACCTTTTTGTCGGGGTTGAGTTCTTTGGTCTTGAGGCCGATGGCGTTGGCAAGGTGGGTCTTGCCGAGGCCCACGCCGGAGTGAAGCAGGAGGGGGTTGAATGAGGTGGTGCCGGGTTTTTCGGCCACCGCATAGCCGGCGGAGCGTGCCAGGCGATTGCAGTCGCCCTCGACGAAGTTTTCAAGGGTGTAGTTGGGGTTGAGCTGCGAGTTGACGCGCTGCTTGTTGATGCCCGGTATGACAAAGGGGTCTGGGATGGACTGGTGTTTGTCTCTGCCGAGGTTTATGGGCATGTCGGTCAGCGGACCCATCACGTCCTGACGCCCCATGGAGGGCAGGGTGGTGACTATGGGCGAGGTGCGGATGCTTTGGTCCATCACCACGCTGTATTTCAGCATGCCGCTCACTCCGAGCTGCAGTTTGATGACGCGCTTTAATAAATCTATATAATGTTCTTCCAAATATTCATAGAAGAATTGGCTTGGCACCTGCACTATGAGGGTGGTGCCGTCGAGCTGCAGCGGCACTATGGGTTTGAACCACGTCTCGAAAGCCATGTGGTTCTCCGGCCCCAGGGTGTCCTCAATCATCTTCAGGCACGATGCCCATACTCTTTTGTAGTCGTCCTCTCTCATTGTATTAATCTTTGTCACGTTTATCAATGATTTATGGGAATAGCATTCCTTTTTATCTGCTTGCAAAGTTCATTCTTTTTTTGTGCACGGAAAGTGAAAAAAAAATTTGTGAAGTTCATTTATTTTTGCTAAAGAACAGCGGCGGTACACAACCCGTTTTTCTGACACATTTCGCCCAACTAGTTAATTTTCAAAAATCATTTTGTTAAAACATGTTTTCATGACCGCTTTTAATATACGCTTTTTTTGCCAATATGATGAATTTTTTTTTGTTTTTTCTGTAGGGGAGGGGCGTTTTTGTTGAAAACCCGACAGGATTTTGTGAATTAGCTTTTTGCAGGTTGATAACTATATAAGGCTATTGTGTCACAGATGGTTGCAATAATGGTTTGATTTTCAGAAGGCACGTTTCAGGTACTTCTTTTTAACTCTTTGTCTACGTGTTTTTTTGTTGTTTTGTTCACTTTTGGCGGTTGAAAAGTAGGACGACAATGAACAGTTTTTTTCTTTTGAAGAAGTAGGATATTCGTTGCCGAGGGCTGGCAGGTGCGGCATCACTATGGAGCGGATACGGCCCTGCTACGGTTTTTGTACGGAGGCTGTTTTGCCATAAGTCGCTCTATTTTCGGACTATTGCCGTAGGAGGGCCGTAGGGACTCCGTAGGGGGGCCGTAGGGGCTCGGTCTTTAGTGTTGTCAATCAGTGGTTTATGTTTAGTGTATTGATAATGAGTGAAAATAAATTTGGCGCTGTCGGAAAAAGTTGGTATCTTTGCAGCCGAACCAAAATAGTAGTCCGAATGTAGAACGTTGACCAACAGGCAGTCACAAAATTCCAAGGAGGTGCAGAATGATAGAAACCATCCAGTATAAGTCGCTAAAGTGGCTTGATATAACCAATCCAAGCGAGGATGACTACAACGTGTTGTTGGACGACTATCGCTTCCACCCCCTCGACATTGAGGACTGCCGTGGCACCACGCAACGTCCGAAGATTGACGAGTACGACGACTATTATTTCCTCATTCTTCATTTCCCCTATTTCGACAAGGGCAACCAGTTCATCCGCATACGCGAGGTGAAGATTTTCTGGGGGCGCGACTACATCATCACCGTGGGCAAGGCCCACTGGGTGGTGAAGAAGTTTTTCGACGAGGTGCGCGAAGACCTTGCCGAGGGCGACGAGGACACGCAGGAGATGATGGCCACGAGCGACCAGCTGCTGTACCACATACTGAACCGGCTGATGCTGGAGACGAACACGCTGGTGCAGCGCGTTGGTGCGGAGGTGGACTTGATAAACTATGACATCTTCAACCGCAGGGCGCGCTCTATCATCGAGCAGATCTCGGTGACGCGACGCAACACCATCCTGCTTAACACCACGTTCCGTCCGCAGCTGCGTGTGCTGCACATGTTTGAAAGCGGCGGCATCAAAGGCTTTGTTGATCCCGAGGTGCTGGACATGGAGGACTACTGGGGCAATATCCTGGACCAGTACCAGAAGATGTTCGACCAGGTGGAGGATTACGGCGAGTTGGTTGAGGGTCTGTCACATACGTTTGATTCGTTGCTGACCAACCGCACCAACGAGATTATGCGGGTGCTGACCTACATCAACACCATCTTGCTGCCCTTGACATTGGTTACCGGCTTTTTCGGCATGAATGTGGACTTCCCGTTCACGGCCAACACTGTTGCGTTCTGGGTCATCCTGGGTGCGCTGCTTGTGCTCTCTGCCGTCTTGCTGTTCTTCCTGCGCCGCATGACCGGCCGATGATGTTTAATGGCAATCCGACATATGCATATAGTCCAGCTAACGGCAATCTGCTTCGTCGGCGGGGCGCAGGCCTGTGTGCTGGATCTTGCGGGCTTGGCCAAGGGGGTCTACGTGGTGCGCATAGCCACGCCGCTGGGCACCGCCGCGCAGAAGCTGGCGGTGGAGTGATTGGGGAAGTGTTAAAGTTTAGTTAAAAAGGGCTCTTCCGCCAGGAAGGGCCTTATATTTTTTACTGCATGGCGAAAATGGGGCGTGTGCTCTTTGACACGGTTGAGCAGATTGGTTAGCGTACCGTGTAGCCGTCAGCGGCAAGTAGTTGGCGCACGCGTTCAAGGTGGTCGCCTTGGATTATGATCTCGCCGTCTTTGGCCGAGCCTCCTACGCCGCAGCGGTTCTTCAGCGTTTTGCCGAGGGCTTGGAGGTCGTCGTCGGTGCCCACGAAGCCTGTGATGAGGGTGACGGTCTTGCCGCCGCGGTGGTGCCGGTCGAGGCTTACGCGCAGGCGCTGCCTGGCAGGCGGCAGGGTCTCGGCTTGCGGCTCGTCGTCATATTGGTATTGGTAGTCGGGGTTGGTGGAGTAGACCACTCCTATGGGCTTCTTGCTCATCTGACGATGTTTTTCTTGATTTTTTCAATGGTGGGTGTCATTTCGCGCAGGGGATGCTTGAGGTCGCGTGCGTATATCTTTACTGATTTGGGGTGCACGATGAAATGTACGGTCTTGCCAATGTTTTCGCCTTCGCCGTCAAGGTTGACCCATCGGTCGGCGTTGCCGTCGATGGTGATTTCCTTGGCGCGGAACATCTCTACGTGCTGCGAGAGGTCGAGGTGGTTGGTGAAAGCGAGCGGGGCTGTTATGGGCACGTGGTCTATGGGGACTTTGTCTATGATGGATATGTCCATGAGGCCGTCGTCGAGTTTGGCTTTGGGAGCTACGGCAAGGTTGTAGCCGAACTGGCGGCTGTTGGCCACGGCGATGAACCACGCGTTGCGGAAGTATTCGCGGCCGTCAACGGTGATTTTGTAGTCGGAATTCTTGTAGCGTGTGTATTCCCGGAGCACGAGGTTGGTATATGCAGGGAGGCCGCGGGTTTTGGCCGATTGCATGAGGCGGGCAATGTAGGCGTCAAATCCGCAGCCAGCAGCGTTGACGACAATCCAGCGGTCGTTGACGACGATGGAGTCTATGGTCTGCTCGTACTGCTGGTTGAGGACGCGGATGGCGAGGGCAGGCTGCAGTGGCAGGCGGAGTGAGCGTGCGAGGCCGTTGCCGGAGCCGCAGGGGATGATGGCAAGGCGGGTGTCGGTGTCCTTGATGCCTTGTACGACGTCGTTGACGGAGCCGTCGCCGCCGACGGCAACCACGCAGTCGTAGCCTTGCATGGCGGCTTCGCGTGCTATTTCAGTGCCGTGGTGTATGTGCTCGGTGTATTGCACCTGATAGTCGAAGAGGTCGTGGTTGAGGTTCTGTTTTAGCAGGGTCTCTATGCGGCGCTGCCTACCTATGCCTGAGATGGGGTTGACTATTATGAGGGTTTTCTTTTTCATGGCTCTGGGGTTAGTTTATTGTTGATTATACGGTTATTATATTGACTGATGACAGCCTTGAGGAAGCGCAGGTCTTCGGGGGTGCCGCTCTCATAGTCGCCCATGATGACGGCGATGTTGTGCTGCGCGGGGTTGGATAGGCTGTTGCTGACAAGGACGTGGTAGCCGTTGGCATAGTAGACCTGCCAGCCACGAGTGTCGTTGCGGAGGGCGCTCTGTCCAAAGCAGACTATAGTGTCGTCGAGGCCGAGGTAGTCGAGCAGGGTGGGGTATATGTCGGTTTGCTGCACTATGCGGTTGCTGCGTGTGCCGACTGGGTTGGAGGGGTCGTAGATCATCATTGGTATGCGGTACCAGCCGTCGTAGTCGTTGTATTCGCGCGTAAGGCCGTGGCCGCTGTGGTCGCCGCAGATGATGAAGATGGTATTGTCGAACCAAGGCTGTCGACGTGCCTGGTCAAAGAAGTGTCGTAGTGCGTAGTCGGTGTATTCCACACACTTGAGTATCGGGTGACGCCCTTCGACGAAGCGGTTTTTGAGGTGTTCGGGAATGGGGAAGGGATGGTGGGAGGTGACGGTGAACACCTCGGCGAAGAATGGCTCGCCACGGTCGGCAAAGTGTGCAACAGTGTATTGCAGGAACGGTTCGTCGTATATGCCCCAAACGCCGTCGTAGTCGTTGTTGCCTGGAACCCAAGCGTCATACTCGTCTTTGCCGTGGTAGTCGTCAAACCCGAGGCGGCGGCATGTGCTGTCGAAGCCCATGACCCCATTGTAGGAGCCGTGGTAGAAGGCTGTGTGGTAGCCGTGTCGACGCAGGGTGCCGGCGATGCCTGTGTAAGTGTCGTTAATGCCAAAGGAGGAGCTGGAAAATGGATGGCTCATGAGGGTCGGTATTCCGGCGGAGATGGCCATAATGCCTTCGATGCTTTTCTTGCCGTTGGAGCGCCCGTCATAGAGTGTGCTGTGTTGCGCCAGCGAATCAAGGAAGGGGGTGCGGGTGTCGGCGTCGGGCTGTGTGTTGTAGCAGCCCATAAACTCTTGGCCGATACTTTCAAGGATGAGGATGACGACGTTGCGTTGTGTTGTACTGTCGGTTGGTACCATGTTGTCTGGCATGGGCGCGGCAGTGGTGTGCAGTGCGCTGAAGGAGTTGTCGTCGAGAGGATTTTTGGCTTCGAGGTCGGGGATGAAGAGGGTGCGTAAAATGTTGTAGGCATCGTTGCTGACGAGTGCGGTGTTTTTGGGCTGCACGTAGTTGGCTGCATCTGTGGGTTGCAGCATGCGCCCCACGCCACCGCGTACCAGCAGGACGGTGAGCAGCACCGAGAGCAGCAGGCGCCAGTCGGCTTTTGTCTTGTCAGGGGCTTTGTAGCTGCGTATGCGGCTGTTGAGGAACAGAAAAGCAATGGTGATAGCCAGTGGGCAAGCCCAGGCGTACCAGTAGTCTACGGCGAAGTGTGGCACGAGTGCACCCATTTGGCCGCTGATGCCGAGGTAGGAGAATATCTCGTCCGACAGGAGTCGGTATGTGTATTGGTAGTAGGCGGAGTTGGCACCGCGTGGAATGACAATGACGAGCGCGGCTATAATGTACAGTATTTCGCATACGATACGGTACCAGCGGCGGTTGCGTACGGGCAAAGGCAGGAGTGTAAGAATTATGTAGGGGAGGAGGAATGTCGTCACGGTGGCAAGACCGAAACGCATGTTGCCGAGTAGAAGGCCGGCCCATTCGGCGGTGTCGCTGAGGTGGAAGATGCGGAGGTTGCACAGGTGGAAGGCGATCTGTGCTGTCAACAGAGCCCCTAAGGCAAGCAGCACTTTGAGCAGCAGGTGAGTGTATATGTCTGTGGTTTTTGAGGTCATGTCGTGGTGGTTATGGGCGCCAGCCCGATTGTGTCAATATCTTCTGGCTGTCGGTTTCTTCGAGGAGTTGCTGCATGGTGCATCCTGTTTTCTTCATGTACGAGCGTACAATATGCAGCCCTATGTAGTCTGTGGTACGTGGGGCCGAAGTGGGGCCGAAGGCGTTGGTGTGCGGAGCCTCGCCTGTGAGGTTGCGCAGCTGGCCCGGGTCTGTGGAGTAGAGCATTTTGTTCTGCAGGTACCATCCCCACACGTTTTCCACGTTGGCTTTCATCCATTCCAGCTGGTCGCGGGTGTAGCGGAGCAGGATGGTGTCGTGGATGGATGGAATGGCGCTCTCAACGAAGTAGAGGCATTTGCCTTCTTGTATTATATAGTCAAGCAGGGTCATGTCTCCGTTGGGTCGTGAGGAGCGTAGTGCGGCGAGGGTGTGCATGCAGTCGCGGACAATGTGTTTGCGGGTGAGGTTGCGCACGATGTATTCTGGCAGGCCGAAGTAGCCGTAGCGTTTCATGGCGCCGAGGGCGTATTGGTCTATGGCCAAGCAGATGTCTTTGCCGTTGCTGTACACGCGGTAGTCGACGTTGTCGTAATCGCCGGTCACCATGGTGTAGAAGCGTTCCACGTGGTACATCTCCGGGCAGAGGGTGTAGGCGCGGCCGAGAGCTTTGCCGAGTTCTTTCTCTATGTCGCCGAGGTCGTGGTATAGACTGTCGGTGGTACGATAGATGTCGCGTACTACAGGGTCGGATACAAAGTCTTGCGTCATCTGTACAAACTCAGGCTGTTCGGGGAGGAATACTATCAGATCTGTGCTGTATTCCTCTTGGTGGGCCATCATGGCAGCAGGCAGTTGGTCTGTGGGGGTGGCGAAGAGCAGCTGTTCAAGCCTGCTGAAGTGCACATCCTGTTGCTGTCCGCCGCTGCATGCTGTCATGAGCAGCAGTACTGAGAGCAGGATGGTGTATGTGCGGAGGGGTTTCATTTTTGTCTTGTCATTTCAAAGTATTTCTTCATCACCAGCAGGGCTATGTAGCGTTCGCGGCGCGTGTCGCGGAACTGTTCCACGTAGCGGTTGGCGTTGTCTACGATGGTGCGCAGTTCGTCGAGGTGGCTGCTGTAGTAGTCCATTTTCTCTTCGAGGTCTGCAAAGTCTGGCCGTGTCTCTATGTAGTGCACGCCTGGCTGGAGGCGGCCTTCCATGAACCATGTCTCGCATGTGGGGCGGGGCATGACGGCGGCTGACCTGGAGGACATTATCCACTTGAGGTTGGAGGCCACGTCGTTGCCTTCGAGGGCCATGATGTAGCGAAATCGGAGGTGCTCGTAGAATGACATCATGGGTTTCATCTGGCTGGTGTGCTTGTGGCCTTCGGTGGCGCCGGGCAGCGTGTCGGCGGCGTCCACTCGCGGGTTGCCCTCGAACATGCGGCAGAAGAGTGCGCGGTTTTCGCGTGTGCCTATGTGGCCGCGGAATATGGCACGGTCTTCTTTCTCTTGTGGCTGCAGGTGGTCGTGGATGTAGACGAAGTGGCGGCAGCGGTCAAGTTTGAGGAGCACGCTGTTGGTGTTGTCGACGAGGAGGGAACGGCTTTTGACGATGGTTGGTTCGTCGGGTATGTCGCGCACGTCGCCGAAGAGGTAGTGCCATTTCAGTTCGGGGTTGAACCATTGCAGGGCTTCGCGGCTGTCGTAGTAGTAGGTGCTGGGGTTGCCCTTGCGGCGCAGTTTGCCTATTGGTTCTGCGGTGTCGCCAAGCAGTGAGGGGCTGCTGAGTTTGCAGTAGTAGTCGACACGGTCGTTGATGTAGGCTTTGTCATAGAGTTCTGCACAGCGGCTCAATTCGTGTTCAAGCTGACGGCAGAATAGCCTGTCGGGCAGCATGTCACGCAGGGCGGCCTGCATATAGTAGGCCGCCTTGGAGTTTTTGCCGCTGTGCAGCTTGTATTGCAGTGTGGTGTTGCCACTCATTGCTCGCTGCCCTTCTCAGCTTCCTTTTCGGCTTCCTTGAGTATTCTCAGTTTGGCCTGAAGGAGTGCTATCTGTTGGCGAGCGCCCTGCATCTTTTTCTCGAACTCGGCTTTGAGGAGGTCGGCCTGCTTGCTTGAGGCGAGGAAGCCGAGGTTGTTCTCCCAGAGGGCCAGGTCGCTGCGCAGTTTGTCTATCTTGTCCGACAGTTCCTGTCGTTCGCTGGTGACGAACTTGTGCGCGTCGCCTCCGATGTTGTGGAGGCGTTCGCGGTAGGCTGTCTCTTCGGCTTCGCGGGCGGAGATTTTGAGGCGCTCGAAGATGGCGTCTATCTCGCCGCGGAATTCTTTGTGCAGGCGTTCTTTGTCGGCCATGGGGACGTGGCCGGCTTCTGTCCAGCGGCGCTGGAAGTCTTTGATGGCTTCTATGTTTTCCTCGCGGTTGTCGCCGAAGGTGTGGGCCTTGAGTTCGGCGAGTATGGCTTCTTTCTTGGCCAGGTTTTCGCTTTCCGAGGTGCGGCGTTCTTTGAAGAATTCGCCTTTCTTGGCGAAGAACTCGTCGCAGGCGGCGCGGAAGCGCTGCCATATTTTCTCGCTGACTTTGCGGCTTGTTGCGCCGGTCTCTTTCCATTCTTTCTGCAGCGCGAGCAGCTCTTCGGTGGCTTTCTTCCAGTCTTCGCGCTTGGCTATGGCTTCGGCCTTGAGGCAGAGTTCGACTTTTTTCTGGTAGTTGGCGGCCTGTTCGTCGCGGATGGTGCCGAAGTGCTCTTTCTTGGCCTGGTAGTGGCTGTCGATAATGCCTTTGAACTTGCCCCAGATTTCCTCGTTCACTTCGCGCGGTACGGGGCCTATGGTTTTCCACACTTTCAGCAGTTCGTCCAGTGCGGCTGTCAGCTCGTTCCAGTCTTTGGTGCTGCCGGGCTCTTTGGCGGTGAGTTCGAGGGCTTTGTCTACCAGTGCCTGCTTGGCCAGCAGGTTGTTGTCCATTTCCTCTTTGCGTTGGTCGTAGTATTCGCGGCGGCGCTGGTCAATCTGGTTGGCGGCGGCGCAGAAGCGCTGCCATATCTCTTCGTTCTGCTCGGGAGGCACGGGCCCCGTCTCTTTCCAGCGGGCGCGGAGTTCCTGGAGGGTTTTGAAGGCTTTGGTGACAGAGGGCTCGACGATGAGCTCTTCGGCTTTCTCGCAGAGTTCTATTTTCTGCTCAAGGTTCTTTTTCTGGTCGAGGGCGCGGAGTTCCCGGTTTATCTTGAGTTTGTTGAAGAACTGCTCAATCTGGAAGTGGTAGTTCTGCCAGAGGTTGTTCATCTCTTCGCGTGGCACTTCGCCGATGGCTTTCCATCGCTCCTGTATTTCGTTGAAGCGCTCCATGGCCTGCTTCACCTGCTCTTCGCCGCTGTCGGCGAGGGTGCGCATCTCTTCGATGAGGGCCTTCTTGGCTTCGAGGTTTTTCTTTTTCTGGGCTTCCTGAGCCTCGTGGTGCTGCTGGCGCAGGGTGCGGTAGCGGGCGTAGAGGGTGCGGAATTCGTCGGCCAGCGGGTCGGAGGGGCGCTGCTCGCCTTGCTCTTCGGCGGCTGCGTTGGCGTCGGGCTGCTGCTCCGTGGCGTTTTCGGCGGCGGGTGTCTCTTCGGTTTCCGCTGTCGGCTTTGGACTCTCCGCCTCCAGTTCGCTCCAGCGGCTGCGGATGTCGGCGACGCGGCTGCGGATGGTGGTGATGTCCTCCTCGAGGAGGGCGCGCAGGGCGTTGACAAGTTCCTCGCGTCCGTAGGCGCTGTAGTCGGTCTTCGGCTCTTCGGCCTGGTCAGGTGCCGCCACGGGTTCCGTCACGGCGATGGTGGCAGCCTCGGGAGCCGCTTCGGCTGAAGGTTCGGTCGTCGGTTCGGCGACGGTCTGGGGTTCTGCTGCCTGGGCCTCAGTGGCTGTCTCGGCAGCGGCGGTGTACTCGCGTTTTTCTTCGCGTTCCACGTTGTTCAGGGTTGTCTCTTCCATTTCAGAAAGTTGTTTTTGTTTCAGTATTACTGTCGCGCCAGGCCTTGAACAATCTGGCGGACAGGGTGTTTCCCGTCATGTCGGCTTCTGCTGACAAACTGCAAATATAATGATTTTTTTTGAATGTATATATATTTTTATTTTTGTTTGGTGCCTGCGGCCCCAAGTCCCAACGGCGCCCCTACGGAGTCCCTACGGCTGAGTTTCGGTCTTACACTGAAGAACGGCCGTAGGGGGGCCGTAGGGACTCCGTAGGGGGGCCGTAGGGGAGCCGTAGGGGAGGGACGGAAGTGCCGGAGTGGGTGGGTTGGGTTGTAAGTGTCAGTCGCAGAGGATGTAGAGGTCGTCGCGGGGGTTGAGGAAGAGGATGGGTGTGGCGGAGGGGTGTGTGAGGAGGCGGCGGTCGGGGGTGCCGAAGATCCAGTCGATGGGGTCGGTGTTGCGCGGGTCGGTGGTGAGTGCTACGAGTATGTCGGGGTGCAGCGAGTCGATTGCCTGCAGGTCGGGGGTGGTTAATGATGAATGATTCTTGAGTGAAGAATGAAGAGAGAAGAATGAAGAATGGGCTGACGCGGTAGACCCGCACCGGGATAATTCTTCATTCTTCATTATTAGTTCTTCATTCCTGAAAATTGACGTTTTTTCGTATTTGATGCCGAGTGGCGGGAATATTTTGTCTATGTAGCGTATGTTGTTGTTTTGCAGTGAGCGTAGTCCTTGGTCGTTGTAGGAGGGGAGTGCTATGGTGAGGCTGGTGCCGAGGAATCGCGCGAGGTATGACGCCCAGATGAGTTTTTCTTTGCTTTCGCGGTGGTGGTCTACTGTGATGACGGCTTTTTTTAATGAAGAATTAAGAATGAGGAATGAAGAATGGGCTGACGCGGTCGACCCGCACCTGGATAATTCTTCATTCTTCATTCTTAATTCTTCATTTCTGATGACGAGGTAGGCTGTCTTGCATCGGGCGAAGGTGCGGAGGAGTGTGCGGGGGTTGGAGATGGAGGAGCGTGGTGCGGAGGGGTTTGCGGCGGTGACGGCGAGGATTGCGTTGAAGGCTGTCGGGAGGCCTTCTATGGCTGTGGCCCAGTCGCCGCGCAGTGCGGCGTAGGGTATGTTGTATTGTTTGAGCCAGTTGCTGTCGGAGTTGTCGTTTGAGACGTTGAGGAGCATGAGTTTTTTGTGGCGCAGGTGTGTGGCGAAGTGGCTGGCGGCGGCTATGACGGCGGGTGCGGTGTCTGTGTTTTCCACGCAGGCTACGACGTACTGGTCTCCTCGGTTGATGTGGCGCATGGTGCTGTTGGGATTTATCGTATCAGTGTTATGTCGCCTTTGAAGTCGTTGGTGTGGCCGCCGAAGCAGGTGATGCTGCAGGTGTAGGTGTAGACGCCCGGCGGGCAGGGTGTGCCGCGGTAGGTGCCGTCCCAGCAGAGGGTTGGGTCGTCGGAGCGGTAGACTGTTTCGCCCCAGCGGTTGAAGATGGCTATGGTGAATTCCGATAGTTGGTCGCTGTTGAAGCAGACGGCGTCGTTGATGCCGTCGCCGTTGGGTGTGAAGGCGTTGGGGATGACGAACAGGGGTGGGCCGCAGACGACTTGGCGGCAGCGGATGGCTATGGTGTCGGTGCGCGAGCAGTTGGCGGAGGTGGCGGTGAGGGTGTAGAGTGTGAGGCTGTCGGTGGGTGTGGCCACGGGGTTGGCGGAGGCGGGGTTGTCGAGCGTGGAGGAGGGACTCCAGAGGAATGTGACGGTTTGGTCGGATTGGAGTGAGGCGTGGAGGACGGTGCTTTCGCCGTCCCAGAGTGTGGTGTCGTCGGCCCAGAGGCGGAGGCTGTCGAGGGAGTGGTTGCGGAGGATGAGGGTGGTGTCGGCGATGGGGCATCCGTTGGCGGCGGTGAGGAGGAGTGTGTGCGGCCCTGGGCAGAGGTTTTGCAGGAGGGTGTCAGTCGGTGCGGTTCCGGGGATGTTGAGGTTGTAGCGGATGTTGATCCAACCGATGCAAGAGTCGGAGCACAGGGGAGTGGAGAGTGTTTTGGTGTAGGCGGGCTGCGGGGGGTTGGCGAGGCGGAAGGTGCCTGTGTAGGAGCAGCCGTAGCCGGTGAGGGTGACGCGGTAGTCCACATCCGGGGCGAGGCCGCTGAAGACGACGGTGGTGTCGGTGGTGGCGACTGTGGCCTGCGGTGTGCTGACGATGGCGAGGGAGTCGGGGTCGGTGCCCGGCATGAGGATGAGTGTGAGTGCGCCGTCGGCGGAGTCGCGGCATGAGATATCGGTGATGTTGTTGCAGCGCACGATGAGTATTTTGTGTATGCTGAAGGTGTCGGTCTGCGAGCAGCCTTCGGCCGAGGTGCGGAGGATGTAGGTGCCGGAGTCGGAGACTGTTGGGTTGGCGATGCCTGGGTTGTCGACGTTTGGTGTGAGCCAAGTGTAGGTGGCGCCAGGGAGAGGAGTGACGCCTATCTGCACGTTTTCGCCGTTGCAGGCTGTTATGACTGGGTGGTTGAGGCCTGCCGATGGTGCGAGGACGAGGAGCGTGTGGCTCTGTGTGTCGGCGTCGGCGCAGCCTCCGGCTTGGTAGGCGTGGAGGGTGACGTTGTAGGTGCCTGGTGCGGAGTAGGTGTGCGTTGGGTTTTGGGCGGAGGAGGTGGTGCCGTCGCCGAAGTCCCAAAGGAAGTCGGTGCCGCGTCCTGTCTGGCGGAAGCTGACGGTGTAGGGGGCGCAGCCTGCCTGCGGGGGTATGAATTCGGCCACGGGGAAGTCGTTGCTGACGTTGAAGCGGAAGATGGCGTTGTTGCAGTTGCTGGCACGGTTGGTGTCGCTCCAGGCGCCTGCTGTGGTGGGAAATCCCTGTGTGCCGCCGCAGGAGGCGCAGACGGACTGGTAGAGTGTGGCGAGGCGGTCGAAGCGCGAGGTGCCACCGTCGACGTGGTCGGTGCCGCCGAGGGAGTAGCCTGTGTTTTGGTGCAGCTCGCCGAAGAAGGAGGCGTACTGGAGGCTGTTGGCGTCGGCGTCGAGGGATATTATGTAGAAGTCCTGTCCGTCGGTGGTGTCGGAGTAGGCGTCGGCGGTGGTCTGCATGCCTGTGGTGCCGCCGGTGTACCATTGCACCTGGTTGTGGCCCACGAAGTCGCGCCCCCAACCGGCGGCGTAGACCCGGTTGCAGATGTCGGCGGCGAAGGCTGTGGGTGAGAGGTTGACGCGTTCCGGAGTGCCGAAGACGGTGCTCCAGCGCAGGGCCGAGAGGTCGGGTGAGAGGCGTTGGAGGAGCATGCCTGCTGAGGGCACAGAGTAGCCTGCGTTGTGGATCATGGTGGAGCCGGAGGCGCGGGTCTGACCGAAGATGAAGGTTTCGCCGTGGTTGCCGATGCGGACGAAGTAGGCCTGGTCGTAGGCAGTGGAGCCTATGTAGGACGAGGCGAGGAGGCTGCCGTCGGCGGAGGACAGTTTGGCCACGAAGCCGTCGGCGGAGCCGCCGCCGTAGAGTGGTTGCAGCACGCCTGCTGTGACGGGGAAGTCGTCGCTGTTGGTACCGCCGCAGACCACAGGGTTGAGGTCGGCATCGAGGTCTATGGAGTAGGCTGCGTCGTCGCCGGTGCCGCCGAGGTAGGTGCTCCAAAGGAGTGTGTGCAGAGAGAGGTCGAACTTGAAGACCACGGCTTCCTGTTTATAGGCGGGGTTGGTCTGTGCGGAGCCTGCAGTGGTGGGGAAGTTGGTGCTTAAGGTCGTGGTGCCCACATAGATGTTGCCGAAAGGGTCTGATATTATCTCGCCGCGGGCGCCGTCGCCGTAGTTGTAGTAGAGGGAGTCGTTGCCTTGCATTATGATGCGGTTGGAGCTGTTGTAGTGGCGCTTGTAGTTGAGGCCGTCGTTGCCGTTGCCGCCGACGAGGGTGGAGGCGAGGAGTGCGGAGCCGTCGACCGAGAGGCGTGCCACGAAGATGTCGCTGCCGTTGGGGAACGGTATGGATGCGGCGTTCTCGTAGTTTATGTTGGAGCCGCCGGCATGGCCGCGGCGGTAGGCGCCCGGGGTGGTGGGGAAGTCTGAGCTGCCCGTGGTGCCGAGGACGAGGAGCTCGTCGAAGGAGTTGACGTAGAGGCTGTGCGGCATGTCGGCCTGGTTGCCGCCGAGGTAGGTGGCGTAGAGCCGCTGCGTGCCTGTGGAGTCGAACTTGAAGATGCCGATGTCGGCCACGTTGCTGTTGCCGTTGAAGGTGGTGTCGTAGGCACCGAGGGAGACGGGGTAGCCGATGTTGAATACGAGTCCTGCGGTGTAGGTGTTCTTGTGCGAGTCGTATGTGCCGGTGGTGCCCCAGTTGTCGGCTGTGGAGCCTGTGTAGGTGGACGAGCGCAGCTGCACGACGGGGTCGATGACCAGTTCGCGCTGTGCATCGTAGGGTCCTGTTACGTCCACGCTGACGATGTAGGCTTTGTCCTTGCGGCTCAGCTGCCAGCGACTTGCCACCTCGTGCTCTTTGCCATCGGCGGAACGCTGGTAGGTGTAGGGGCGCAGCTCCACGATGTCGCGCACGGTGGTGCGTATGCGCATGTTGCCGTCGCTGCCAATGCTTATGCCGTCGGTGCCGTCATATTCGAGGATTATCTGAGCGGGGTTGGCACCGGGGGCTACGATGAAGTTGTACTTGAGGGCGTTGGATGCAGTGTATAGTTCAAGGTCGATGCCAGGGTAGAGGTCTTTGTAGCGCGCCACGCTGAAGGCTGGCACGCCGGAACGCCACCGCGCAGTGTTGTCGCCGATGAAGTAGTTGCTGTATCCTGGCTGCTTCTGTTCACCGTTGGGTGATGCCGATGTGCCCACGAAGCGCATCTTGTAGGCGTGCATGGCCAGCCTGTGCCCTGTGCCCGGAGCGGGGTGGCGTAGAGGAGCGCGCAGAGCCACGGTGAGGCCGTCGTCCTCAAGGAAGAGGGCCGCGTCGTGCAGCTGTGCCTCGTAGCGCACGCGGGCATCCCATTGGCCGTCGTTGCGTACGAAGAGCGCCTGCGTGCCAACGCCGAGGGTGTCGCGCACATTGCGTGCAGCCACCGGCAGCGCCAGCAGGGTCATGAGGAGTATTATGGCTATGGGTTTTCTCATCGGATGGTTGTCGTTGGTCAGAAGGTGTATCGGGCGCCGAGAGTTCCGTAGACGGGGTAGAGCGGCTGCTCCACGGTCTTGAAGTCCTTGGGGAAGACGGGTGTGAGGCCCCAGTTGAGGTCGGCGGTGACGCCGAGGGGACCGAAGACCTGCCAGTCGAGGCCTATACCCACGCCGAACTGCCAGCGGTTCATGTCGTCGGAGAACTCGTAGGGAGCCTCGGTCTCGGGTGTGTCGCCAATGGTGATGCGTGGGCCCGTGGGGTCGCCCTCGCGCAGGTAGCCGTCAGAGGCCACACCCTTGAACTCCTTCTTCACCAGCAGCGACACGTAGGGGCCGGCGCGCAGCGTCAGCTTGTCGCCTACGGAATAGGTGGCTTGCAGCGGCAGGGTGAGCATCCACTCGGTGACTTCCTGATGCACATGGCCCGTGAAGACGCCAGAGATATGCGTTGCGCCCTGGTTCATCTCCATGTGGTAGCTCCTGACGGTCACATCGGTGTTCATGGCTTTGTTCTCCAAGTGCAGGCCTGCGGCGATGCCCCAGCAGCTGCCGGTGGAGTAACTTGCATCGGCTCCCACGCAGAACGAGGGGGTGAGGCGGAAGGCATCGATGCTGCTTATCGTTGGCGGCAGGCCCATGGGGGAAGTGCCGCCGATGCTGTAGCCGGCGCGGAGCGAGAGGCCGAAGTTATCGCCGAGGATACCGCCCATGACGACCGAGGGCATGGCGGCGGCAACGAGGATGGATGCTATATAGAAGAGGCTCTTTTTCATTGTCGGAATGGCTTTTGAATTAGTTTTCATACGTCACATGCACCTCGTCTATGTAGAGCATGCTGCCGATGGCGCCTTCGAAGGCATCGCCACCCTTGCTTGACGAGAAGACCAGCGTCATGCTGTAGCCGTAGTTGGCCAGTAACTGCAGGTCTACGGCGCCGCCTTCGAAGTTCATTTCAAAGCGTGTCCACTCCGCGGTGGCAGGCAGCGATGCCACCTGTGCCTTCATGACCACGCAGGGACTCGTCATCACGTTGTCGCCGTAGAGTTTCACAGGGTTGCCCTCATCGTCCTGGTTGCGGAAGAAGACGGCGTATATGTTGGCCTCGTCGGTGCGGTTGGGGTCAACCTGCATCTGCGCGTTGGTGAATTCGGCACCGGGCATGTACTTGTAGTAACCCTCAACGCGCGTGGGCACCTTGTTGACAGGCATGCCGAAGACGGTGCTCTTCAGGGCGTTGGTTAGCACAGCGTTGATGTTGAACTCGCCGATGAAGAGGTTGCCTGCGGCAATAGGCTTGTTCATCAAGTGCCCCATCGGTCCGGCGTCTTTGGTGGTGAGGCACACGCCTTTGCCAACGTAGCCGTCGTTCACCGACCGCGTCGGGAACATTTCCGGGGTGGCATTGGATTGCGTGATGGCGTAGCCCTGGTTGCCGGAAGCCCAGATGCGGTTGGTGTCGCCGTTGGCGTTTATCTCGCAGAACACGTGGTATCTGCTCGACCCTTGTACGGCGGTGCCCACATGCTCGAAAGAAATCGTGACCGGTGCTTCTGGCGGACGCATGTACACAGTGTAGCGCCGGCTGTAGGCGTCGTCCTCCGACGTGACGGTGTATGTCACCGGGCCTGCCGAGAAGTCCTGCACCGAACCGCTTGCGGGGCTCACCGTCGCGCCTTCGCTGACGGTGAAGAAGACCGGTAAACGGTGCGAGCTGGCGGGGCGCACGGTGAATACAAGCTCCGTGGTAGTGCTGGGAATATCGTCTATGTGCATCTGCGACGGCTGGAAGAAACAGGCGGCATACTCGTCGCCCTGCACCCAGGCGCTTATGATGTCGCACTCGGGGTTCTTGAATTCCTCTTTCTTGCACGCAGTCAACGCGATGCAGGCTATCGCCACCATCGTTGCCATGGATATCGTGATTCTTCCTTTCATAGAGTGAGTCCGGTTGATGCGTATGTGTCTTATATGGTTGTCTTTCAGCTTTGTATGTGTTGTGGTGTGTCGTATTTCGTTGTCCGTCAGCACTTTCATTGAGCCCCTACGGAGCCCCTACGGAGTCCCTACGGCCCCCCTACGGCCATCGCATGAACGGATGTGGTAGGAATGCCGTCGGATGGTCGTTGCGAGTCCGTCGGGGAATCGTGGCACCTCCGTTCGCGCGCGAACTTATTGTATAACGAAGGCTGTGTGGTTTTATTGTGTCAGGCACAAAAAAAGAGGACTTCTGTCCTCTTCTTGGTGACTCCTGCAGGATTCAAACCTGCAACCTTCTGATCCGTAGTCAGATGCTCTATTCAGTTGAGCTAAGGAGCCATCTGGTTTTTCAAGGTCTCTCTCCCTCGAAAGCGGTTGCAAAAGTACGAACTTTTTGCATACCCACCAAATTTTTTTTGTGCCCGAAAGCCTCGGTTTCGCGCTTTTTATTAGTTGTCAGCCTGTTGTGAGGACTATTTTTTTTATTTTGCAGCCCTCCATGCTCACTTTACACCGTACACTTCGCGGTAAAGAAGAGCCTTTATTTCGGAAAATTCGTCGTCGTCGAGTTCGTATTTCGACATCAGCAGCATGGGCACCGTACGTCCGTCATTGTGATAGGAGGGCTGTACGTAGGGCTGCGGGTTCTGGAAGAACCCCATGGAGGCGTAGAACTCCAGCCTGTGGTCGGCCTCCTCGGTGTTAGGCAGTTCTATCTCCAGGACCACCTGCTCGGTCTGCTGAGAGAGGAAGTTGAGGAAGACGGCCTTGCCGAGGCCCTGGTTGCGGAGGTCTTCGTCGATGGCGAAATGCTCCACGTAGACGAGGTCGTCGAAGGTCCAGTAGGTGAGGATGCCCACGGGCTGGGAGCCGTTTTCGGCGACGAGGAAATGGAATTTGCCGGCATCACGCTGCCGGATTGTACTGAAGGGCGGGCGTTCCTGTTCGGGAAACGCCTCTTCGAAAAGGTTTTGCGCAAAGTGCGAATGGTCGCTGTCTGCGAGGTTGGTGAATGTAATCATCTCTTATTGTAGAAAACTAAAATTATTCATTTCTATACGTATGCCGAGGGTGTGCTGCCACCCCCATGCGGTGTAGTTTTGCAGGACGGTGCGCAGCTGTGCGCAGGTGTAGGCTGCTTTGATGGCACCTACGGCGGGTAGGCGGTAGCCGACGGCTGCCGTGGCGAAGAAGCCGTAGCCCACGCCGCCCTGGTTGATGTATTCGTAGGGCGCCACGCCGTCGTCGGGAATGCGGCCGCCCCAGCGGTCGAGGATGGAGTAGGTGTGGCCGTTTACCTCTATGATGTTGTCTCGCACCTTGGTGTTGACGAGGCTTGCTCCGATGTTTAGTTCAAGAACGATGGCCTCGGTGAGCGAGACGGTGCGTGTCACGGCGAGGTCGATGTTGATGCGGTCTTCCTGGCCGGTGATGCCGCAGCGCAGATAGCGGTCGGTGCCGAGCTGACCGGTGTTGTTGTCGGTGCTGAGGAGCCACTGGCCCTGGGCGTTCAGGCGCGCAAGGTCGAAGCGCAGAAGCCAGCCGAAGCCGCTCTCGTAGTCGTAGCGGATGCCGAGCCCAATCTGGTAGGAGATACGGTAGTGCATCTGCGGATACTCGGCCACGGTGAGCATGGTCTGGTCGCTGACGGCGTCGGTGATTAGGCGGTTGGTGCGCAGGTCCTGCCATATCTCTCGCCCGTAGGTGTTGCTTTTCATGATGCGGTATATGCCTCCGACGTTGTCGGTCGCTGTGGGGGCACCTGAGTAGAAGTTGGCTGTAGCGTCCGACGCCCAATAGGCGTTGGCTCCGGCGAAGACACCGAGGCCTGTTTGTATCGTGCTACTGGGGGGCTTGTCGGCGGAGGCTGCGCCGAGACTGTTGTCTTCGGCGGCGGCCTGGCCGGCAATGACGGCGAGGGCTATGATTACGGCGGCGCGTATCACAGGAGACCTCCTTTCTTGCTGATGGTGGCGGCGAGAAGTTCCTTGGCGCGGAGAAGCCTGATTTTGACGGTGCCCATGGGAATGCCGAGGTGGTCGGCAATCTCTTCGTAGGAGAGGTCTTCGTAGTAGCGCAGCTGCACAATCTGGCGGTAGGGTTCTTTGAGCTGCCCCACGATGGCTTTGAGGTTCTCGTCGCGCTCCATGCGTATAAGGGCCTCTTCGGGGTTGGGCTGGTTTGACGGTATTTGGTACTCCACCGCGTCGCCGTCGCGGTTGCGCGCGGCGTCGCTCAACGGAACGGTCTGCAGGCGCTGGCGGCGCAGGTGGTCAATGTAGGTGTTGACGCCTATGGTGTATAGCCATGAGCTGAAAGTGCCTGTGGGACTGTAGCGGTGGAGCTGCATGAAGGCTTTGACGAAGGTCTCCATGGTGAGGTCGTCGGCGGTGGTGGTGTTGCGCGTCATGCGCAGCAGCAGCGAGTAGAGCGGCTCGCGATAGGCAGCCATAAGGTCGGCATAGGCCTGGCTGCTGCCTCGGTCGCGTGCGGCGCAGACGAGCTGATAGTCGTGCTGCATGCGCTCATTGGTGGTCGCTGTGCTCTCCATGTGTTGTAGCGCTACTTTTTGAACTTTCTGTTGTTATGTAACGGCAAAAGTATCAAAAAAGTATTTGCTATGATAAAATAAATTTCAAGCAGGGGGGCGGCGAAGTGTACCATACCGCCATCGAAGCGCTTGGTGAGGCGCGAGAAGCACACTGTCTGCCATGCCCATTTGGCCGCTACGAGTGCCGCCACGACGGGCCAGACCGACGGGTGGCGGACAATGAGCAGCGCTGCGGCGGCATAGAAGAGGATGTTGGCCGCCGGGAGTAGTTGCTCGCGGAGGCGGCTGGCGAGGGTGTGTCGGTTGCGAGTTGCCACGCGGTGGCGCCGCTCGTCGCGCCACATGGCGTAGGTCTTCTTGGGCTCGGCGGTGAGGCAGGCGTCGGCGTCGATGCACACGGCGGTGTTGTGGCGGTCGGCATTCTGGTAGACGAAGAGGTCATCGCTGCCGTCGGCAACGTCGTAGTGGCTTATGAAGGCGCCCTGCTTGAAGAAGAAGGAACGGCGGTAGCTCAGGTTGCGCCCCGAGGCGGTGTAGGGATGCCCGAGGAGGGCGCTGCCGAGGTAGTGGGCGCCGTAGGACAGAGCGTCATACTGCTGCAGGATGCCGAGGAGGCTCTTGGTGCGCTTCACGCCGCAATAGCCCAGCACAATCTGTGTCTCTTTGTCCGAATATCCCTTGACCATGCCGCGCAGCCAGTTGAGGTTCTTGGGTGTGCAGTCGGGGTCGGCGAGCATGAGGATGTCGTTGGCCGACGACTTGATGCCTATCGAGAGGGGGTATTTCTTGCCCTGGAAGAGGTTTACATCTTCCTTGAAAGGCACAATCTTGAGGTGTTTGTAGTAATCCTTGAGGAGCTTGAGCACAAACTGGGTGTCGTCCTGGCTGAGGTAGTCCACCACCACGACCTCAAAGTTGGGGTAGTCTTGTTCGAGGAGGTAGACGAGGTTCTCGCGAAGCCATGCGGCGTCGTTGTGGGCCGTGAGCACCACGGAGACATGCGGCAGGTCGTCGCCGTTGAGGGAACCGTTGCCGCGCGAAGCCTGCTTCTTCAGGCCGTAGCGACCTACGCGGAAGTGGAACAGTCCGTAGTAAAGGCACAGGTAGATGAGTGTCGCGAAAAGCACGGCTGCCAGCGCAATGGCGTAAGGGTCAGTTAGAAAACTATAAAAGATAGGCATCTGTACACATTTGTTTTAATGTACAAAATTACATAATAAACATGTATGGCAGACAGCCTTGGCGTCCAAGATATCAACAAGTAATCAACACTCTGCCAAATGCCTATAGGCGACGCCCCAACCGGGCCACCATTTCGGCCTTCCAGGTGCTGTAGTCGCCGTCGATGATGTGGCGGCGTGCCTCGCCGACGAGCCAGAGGTAGAACCTCAGGTTGATGATGGAGCATATCTGCAACCCCAGTATCTCTTCGGCACGGATGAGGTGGTGCAGGTATGCGAGGGTATAGTCTTTGTAGACAGGCTCGAAGCATGTCTCCCACTTTTTGTTCTTGATGTTGATTGTACCCTCGGCGGTGAAGAGCAGTCCGTTGCGGCCGTTGCGGGTTGGCATGACGCAGTCAAACATATCCACGCCGCGCTCGATGGCCTCGAGGAGGTTCTGCGGGGTGCCAACGCCCATCAGGTAGCGGGGCCGGTCCTTGGGCAGGATGGCATTGACCACCTCTATCATCTCGTACATCACCTCCGTGGGCTCGCCCACGGCCAGTCCGCCTATGGCGCAGCCCTCTGGTTCCTTCGAGGCTATGTATTCTGCCGATATGCGGCGCAGGTCGGCATACTGGCATCCCTGCACTATGGGGAAGAGGGCCTGGTGGTGGCCGTAGAGAGGTTCCGTCTCCGCGAAATGCGTAATGCAGCGGTCGAGCCAGCGGTGCGTCAGCTCCATGCTCTTCTTGGCATAGCGGTAGTCGGCATCGCCAGGGCAGCATTCGTCCAGCACCATCATGATGTCGGCCCCGATGACGCGCTCGATGTCCATCACACCTTCTGGGGTGAAGAGGTGGCGGCTGCCGTCAATGTGGCTGCGGAAGGTGACACCCTCCTCTTTGAGCTTGCGGTTGGCGGCCAGCGAGAAGACCTGGAAGCCCCCGCTGTCGGTCAGCAGAGGGCGGTCCCATGCGTTGAAGCGGTGCAGGCCGCCCGCCTGGCGCAGTATGTCGCAGCCGGGCCGCAGGTAGAGGTGGTAGGTGTTGCCCAGTATGATCTGTGCCTTCACCTCGTCTTTCAGCTCCTGCTGGTGCACAGCCTTCACCGTGCCCTGTGTGCCCACGGGCATGAAGATAGGGGTCTGTATGTCGCCGTGGTCGGTGCGTATCACACCGGCGCGGGCGCCGCCGCAGGTGGCGTCGAGGTCAAAGGTTAGGCGGTCAATCATCGTTTAATAAGTATTAACTCAGAGAGGCAAAGGTCATTGTATTTCAGTCCGCGTGTGATAGCGGAAATGTAGATGCGCAGTTCGGTGTAGTAGAGAACCGACCAGGGGCCATAATTGTTTGTCAGGCTGACCAGTGTGGCGTTGTCGATAAGCGTTTTCCAGTCGTAAGCCGCAGGTTCCCTTGTGGGGAACTTGTCGGGAACAGTCACCCAATAACGGTGGTAGTCGTTCACACGCACTCTTTTGCCGAAGAGGTCGTCGTCGGAAGCAATGTAGGTGGTGTCTGGCTTTTCGTTAACGCCGAATTCGTGTACACTGTAGCCGTTGCCGGTGACCATCATGCTGTCGATGCGCGAGTTGTTGCGCCAAGTGTCGGCGTTTTTGGTGTAGCCGTTCAGCAGAATCATGCCCTCCAGAGGGGTGGGCTGCTTGAAACGGATGGTGATGTAGAGAGAGTCGTTTTTGTCTGTACGCAGTACGGTGGCCGTTGACGGGTCGAGGTCGGTGAGGTTGCCGACGGGATATTTCTTGTCCACGCCGCCCACCTCGATGGTGTATTCCGACGAAGGTACCCGGTTGTTCAGCAGGCGGTCGAGCTGCTGGTGCGGCGGTTGTTTAAGCTTGTAGTCTATGGTGAAGGGTTCGGCGGCGGCGAGGTCGAAACGGCTGGTCTCGTAGTGCCAGAGGTTGCCCTGCTGCTTCATGGGCAGACCTTTGATGCCGCTAGCCGTGCCACCATGTCCGCGAAGCCAATAACCATCGGTTATAAGATTGACCTTCGATGCATCAACCATTGCGCGGAAGTGGTTGGCATGGCCGTCGCCCCAATAGGCGGCAGGGGTGAAGTCGTAGTAGAAACGCAGGTTCCAGTAGTAATCGCCCCAGAATTCCAAGACATTGTACTTGCGAAGGTAGGCACCCTCCGAAAATGCAGACTCCACCTTGTAGCTCACCTCCAGCGTCACAAAACCGTTCGCGGGAATGGTGAGGTAGGTATAGTACCAGCGGCGGGAGACTGCCTTGGTGTAAGAATAAATCTCCTCGCCGTAGAGAGCGAAGAGGCTGTCCTCGATGTGCTTGAAATTCCGGCCTACGGTGTCAACATCTATTAGAACATCATCTGCAATGATTTTTCTTGAAGGGGTAATTACTGTGTCACGCGAACATTGCCATGGCAACTGGCTGTCACCCAGCATGAAGGTGACATTGCGGATATATCCGTCGCGCCAGCCAACCTCCATCTCTGATTCGGAGTAATCGTCGAGGTTCGTCCATTTTGCGGGTCCGCTGCCCCAGTAGTCGATAGGGAATCCGTAGGGCAGGCTGTCGAACGAGCGGCTACTGCGGTTGTGCAACAAGTAGCGCACCGTCACGGTGGTGTAGAGACCGTCGGGTACGAAGGTGACATGCTCGTCCACAAGCTGCACCTCGGGAACGTGTACAGCCACTGGGGTGGGCGAGAGGGTGATGGCGGAATGCACTGCCACGGGGTCGCCATTGGCCCACACAACCATTACCGACGCCAGCATCATTGCCAGCGTCAGGATGCCTCTGCGAATCATCGTAAGGCGCTGTTAGAGGGCTACGCCTTCTATCTTCGCGCGTGCTTCGAGCACAGCCTTGTAGTCGTTCATGGCGCGCATCTGCAGGTCGTAGATGCTGCGCGGGCAGTCGGGCGTGAAGGTCAGCTTGCCGCTGTCCCACAGCTTCAGCACGGCCTCAAGGTTCTCCTTGCGGTTCAGCAGGTGGTAGTATTCGCCTTTCATTCTTTCCTTGTAGTCCTGGGAAAGCATCAGGGTGGTGATTGTCTGTAAATCCATAATATGATGGTGTTAATTTAACGGTTGCTTGTCTTGCTTGCCTGTTCCCGTGCGTATGGCATCTGTGACGATGCTGATTATTGTACACAATGAGGCGATAATGAGTCCGCTTAATAATGCGTTTCGTGGGCTGTTTTTGTGTTGGTATATTTCCTCAAGGAAAACGACAACAGTCCATCCAACAAACACAATCGGGTATATCCACTTGTTTTCTTTGATGTAGTTTTTTGGGGCAGCCATAACACTATCCGATTAATTCTTTGGCTACGCTGAGGGCCTTGTCGAGGCCGTCGGGGTTTTTGCCGCCTGCCGTGGCGAAGTGGGGCTGGCCGCCGCCGCCGCCCTGTATCTCCTTGCCGAGGGTGCGCACCATCTGGCCTGCGTTGAGGCCGGCGTCCACGCGGTTCTGGCCGAGCACTATGAGCAGTGCGGGCTTGCCGGCGGTCACGCTGCCCAGCACCACAGCCATGTCGGGGCACTCGTTGCGGAGCGCCATGACGGCGTCTTTCAGCGTGTTGACGTCGGTATCCATGCGCTCTATGAGCACCGGGCTGGCGTCGAGGCGGGCGGCTATGCTGCGGGCCACGCCGGCGGCTATCTCTTCTTTCAGTTTTCCGCTTTCCGCTTTCAGTTTTGCGTTCTCCTCCTGCAGCTTGGCTATGGAGGCCGTGAGGTCTTTGGTGCCTTTGAACATCTCGGTCAGGGCGGACAGCTGCTCCTGCTGCGCGTCGGCATAGGCGGTGGCGCCCTGGGCCGTGACGGCCTCTATGCGGCGCATGCCGGCGGCTATGGCGCCCTCGCTGACGATGCGGAACGAGCCTATCATGCCGGTGTTCTGCACGTGGGTGCCGCCGCAGAACTCTATGCTGGGGCCGTATTTCACCACGCGCACCTTGTCGCCGTACTTCTCGCCGAAGAGGGCCATGGCGCCGAGCTTCTGGGCCTCGGCTATGGGCATGGCGCGGTGCTCCTCCAGGGGCAGGCACTGGCGTATCATCTCATTGACGCGGCGCTCCACGTCGCGTATCTGCTCATGGCTGAGCTTCTCGAAATGGCTGAAGTCGAAGCGCAAGCGCTGCGGGTCCACACTGGAGCCTTTCTGTTCCACGTGGCTGCCCAGCACCTGGCGCAGGGCGTAGTGCATCAGGTGTGTGGCCGAGTGGTTGCATGCCGTGGCCTGGCGGTCGGCGGCGTTCACGCTGGCGTGGAATGTCGCCGTCAGGTCGTCGGGAAGCTGCTCCACGATGTGCACTGTCAGGCCGTTCTCCTTCTTGGTGCTGAGAACTTTCCACTTTCCGCTTTCCGTTCTCAACTCTCCCGTGTCGCCAGCCTGGCCGCCGCTCTCGCCGTAGAAGGGGGTGCGGTCCAGCACCAGCTGGTAGAACTCCTTGTCCTTGGCTTTCACGTGGCGGTAGCGGGCTATGCGCACGTCGGCCTCCAGCATGTCGTAGCCCACGAACTCCTGCTCCACGCCCGGCAGCAGCTCCTGCCAGTCGTCGCTCTCCACCTTGGCGGCGCCGCGGCTGCGCTCCTTTTGGGCTGCGAGGCCGCGCTGGAAGCCATCCATGTCCACCGTCATGCCTTTCTCCGAGGCCAGCAGCTGCGTGAGGTCCACGGGGAAGCCGTAGGTGTCGAAGAGCTCGAAGGCGAAGTCGCCGTCCACCACCTTGGTGGCGCACTTGGCGGCGTAGTCCTCGAAGCGCTTGATGCCGCCGGCGAGGGTGCGCAGGAAGGCCTGCTCCTCCTCAAGGAGTATGCGCTGTATCAGCTCCTGCTGCTTCTGCAGCTCGGGGAACTGGTGGCCCATCTGGCCCACGAGGGTGGGCACCAGGGTGTTGAGGAACGGCTCGTTGAAGCCGAGGAAGGTGTAGCCGTAGCGCACGGCGCGGCGCAGGATGCGGCGTATGACGTAGCCCGCCTTGACGTTGGAGGGCAGCTGGCCGTCGGCTATGCTGAAACTCACGGCGCGCAGGTGGTCGGCGCAGACGCGCAGT
The DNA here is from genome assembly GCA_017522105.1 of Bacteroidales bacterium. GTDB lineage: Bacteria > Bacteroidota > Bacteroidia > Bacteroidales > P3 > Colimorpha. Next base: position 97,565 of record JAFXAA010000018.1, read on the forward strand.
GCCACGTCGGTGGCCTCGTCCTTGCCATACTCCTTGCCGGCCTTGGCTGCCAGCTCCTGGATGAGGGGCTGGAAGACGTCGGTGTCGTAGTTCGAGCGCTTGCCCTGCATCACCATGCAGAGGCGCTCAAAGCCCATGCCCGTGTCGATGTGCTTGGCCGCCAGGGGCTCCAGTGAGCCGTCGGCCTTGCGGTTAAACTGCATGAACACCAGGTTCCATATCTCTATCACCTGCGGGTTGTCCTTGTTCACCAGGTCTTTGCCCGGCACCTTGGCCTTCTCTTCCGGGGTGCGAATGTCCACGTGTATCTCCGAGCAGGGACCGCAGGGGCCCTGGTCGCCCATCTCCCAGAAGTTGTCCTTCTTCGAGCCGCGCAGGATGCGGTCTTCGCTGATGTGCTCCTTCCAGAAGCCGTAGGCCTCGGTGTCCATGCCCAGACCCTCCTTCTCGTCGCCGCCGAAGACGGTGACGTAGAGCCAGTCTTTGTTGATCTTCATCACCTCGGTGAGGAACTCCCAGGCGTAGGCTATGGCCTCTTTCTTGAAGTAGTCGCCGAAGCTCCAGTTGCCCAGCATCTCGAACATGGTGTGGTGGTAGGTGTCGTGTCCTACCGCCTCCAGGTCGTTGTGCTTGCCGCTGACGCGGGGGCACTTCTGGCTGTCGGTGGCGCGGGGCCACTGGCGCTGCTGGTTGCCGAGGAATATGTCCTTGAACTGGTTCATGCCGGCGTTGGTGAACATCAGCGTCGGGTCGTTCTTGATGACCATCGGTGCACTGGGCACCACATGGTGCTGCTTGCTCTCGAAAAAGTCGAGGAATGCTTTGCGTATCTCGTTGCTTGTCATATCTTTTTTAGAATTCTTCTCTTTCCACCATCAGGATGCCGTTCTGCGGCACGATGAAGTATTTTTTGCCGTCGTACTTGAGCTCCACGGCGTTCTTGAGCATGAAGATGGCCATGTCGCCCGGATGCACCTGCAGGGGCAGGTACTTGGGTTCGCCGTCGGAGGGTTTCCAACTCTCGTCGCCGTCGGTGGAGGGCAGGGGATAGCCGGGGCCGCACTTGACGATGTAGCCTGTCTGTATCTCCTCCTTCTCCTGGTAGCCGGCGGGCAGCAGCAGCCCCCCTTTGGTCTTGTGTGTGGCCACGGCAGGCTCCACCAGCACGCGGTCGCCAATCACTATCAGCTTGTCTATGTTGTTGTTCTGCATTTCTTGTCGCTGTAATCTATTCTGCAAAGATACGCAAAAAAAACATATTTCGCCCTTGCGCGCGCAAAAATATTTATTTTGTACCCCTTTCCTCCGCTTCCTCTACGGAGCCCCTACGGCATTTCTTCCGCCGTTGGGCGTAGTGCCGTCGCCTCCGCGACGGCACTTCTTCAGTAGTTCTTCAGTAGTTCTTAAGTAGTTCTTCA
>JAFXAA010000019.1 GCA_017522105.1 Bacteroidales bacterium
CCTCGTAGCTGTTCGCTCCACTTAGATACATCGAGACGATTTCATCCCGTTTCTCTTTTGGAGTAATTTCTTTAATTGTTCTCATACTTTTAACACATTTATTGTTCCTAAATGTGTCAACCTATTTCAGTACAAGACATATCACAGCATCATTATCACGTAACTATCTGTCATACAGCCGCTCCCAAACATGCCTACACATCCTTATTCCATTTTTACTGACAAAACACCCTCTAAACGGCTACTAAACGGCTACAAGACGGCTACAAGACCCCCACTATCCACTGTCCACTATCCACTGACCACTGTCCACTGACCACTGACCACTATTCACTTTTCGAGTAATTCGCCTTAAAATTGACCTGCGTAGCTTAGCTCCACAAGGTCGCTGACCATAGTTCGCCTAATTCGCCCAATTCGCTGTTCCCTTCCAATTCTCCCTCTCCCCCGAACTCATAACTCATAACTCCTAACTCATAACTCTCACTCTCCTCCCGTTGAGCGTGGCGCTGGTCATCTCGTCGTTCTCGTAGACGAGCTTGAGGGAGAAGAACGGCGTGCCATCGTCGAGCAGCAGGCGCAGGAATATCTTGTCGCCCTCCCAGAGCGGCAACCCAGGCACCGCCCGCTGTCCACTGTCCGCTGTCCACTGTCCACTGATTACCGTCTTCTTTATCCACGCCAGCTCGCCTTCGTCGTCGATGCTCATGTCGGGCTCCCCGTTCCACTTGGTGGCGGTGAAGAGGTGCATGTACTCGTTAGGCCATGTGTCGGAGATGAAGGTGACGATGCCCCTGTAGCGCCACTCCGTGATCTCCAGCCCCGTCTCCTCCTTCACCTCGCGCAGCATGCACTCGTCCGGGCTCTCGTCGGCCTCGCACTTGCCGCCCACGCCGATCCATTTGCCGTGGCTGGCGTCGTTATCCTTCTTCACGCGGTGCAGCATCAGGTAACTGTCGCCGTTGTCTATGTAGCAGAGTGTCGTCTGTTTCATGGGATAATAAAAAAGGCCGCACTGCTGCGGCCTTAACGGTTGGCGGAAAGGTTAGTCTTCGGCGTTGATGATGGCTTTGTGCACAGCATTCCAGCCAGCGGCGGTGATACCCCAGTTGTTCGTGGAGTTCTTGTTGCCGTTGATGCGGACCTTTCTTCTCTTCACCTTTTTGTTAGCATTGATACCCATGGTGTATACTTTTTTGTTGTTTATAATCTTGAATGTCAGCCTCTAATTGCAATACTCTGCAACAGAAACGCTCGGCAAAGATACTAACATTTTTTGAACTGGCCAAATTTTTTTTCTCCAGCCTTAAAAACGCCCCGAGGCACCGCCGCCGCCGAAACTGCCGCCGCCGAAGCCTCCGAACCCGCCGAAGCCTCCTCCCGATGAGTAGCCGCCTCGCCATGTGCCACCTACGGGGCCGCCGAACAACATGCCGCCGCCTGTGCCTCCGCGACTGTTCCACTGGTCGGGGTGTTTCTTGGCGTAGCGTGCCACAAGGATAATTATGACGACGAGCAGCACTATGGACGTCAGGCCTGCTATGGCGGCCTTGCGGTTCTCGTCTTTCTTGTACTGGGCGTAGCTGTATTCTCCTGCCAGCACGGGCTCTATGATGTCGAGAGCTTGGGTTAGTGCCCGGTAGTAGTCACCGTCGCCCAGCGGGCCTATCATCTCGTCTTCTATGATGCGTTTGCAGAACAGGTCGGGCAATGCCCCTTCCACACCGTAGCCGGTGGCTATGGCCACGGCGCCCCAATTCTCCTCCTCTGTTTTGCTCTTGATTAGTATGACGAGGCCGTTGTCGAACTCCGCCTGCCCCACGCCCCAGGATTCTCCTACGCGCTGTGCAGCGGCGTCCTCGTCGTCGCCCTCTATGGTTGGGGTGATGACTACTACTATCTGGTTCGATGTGCTGTCGTTGAAGGCCACAAGCCGTTGTTCCAGAGCTGCATTCTGCTGCTGGCTCAATATGCCGGAGTAGTCGTTCACCAGCCTGTTGGGTTTTTCTGGCAGCCACTCAGCCTGCGCTGCGAACGGTGCCGTCAGCAGTAACAGCCAAATCGCATATTTGCACCACCGAAGCATTCTTCTTTTACTATATGCCTGCCTTAAAAGTTAAACTCCACCTGTACGGGCTCGTCGCTGCCCTCGGGTGCGGTGAAGTAGCCTTTCTTTTCGAAGCCAAGCATGCCGGCGATGATGCTCGTCGGGAAGCGGCGCAGGCTTGTGTTGTAGCCCTGCACGGCCTCGTTAAACTTGCCACGCTCCACGGCGATGCGGTTCTCCGTGCCTTCGAGCTGCACTTGCAGGTCGCGGAAGCCCTGTGTGGCGGTAAGCTCGGGGTAGCGCTCCACGGTGACCTTGATGGTGTTGGCCAGGGCCTTGCCGAGGTTGTCCTGAGCCTTCTGGTAGGCGGCGACCTGCTCTTCGCTGAGCTGTGTGGGGTCGACTTTGGCGTTGTCGATGCCGGCACGGGCCTGTATCACCTCGGTGAGGGTGCCTTTCTCAAAGTTGGCGGCGCCCTGCACGGTGGCCACAAGCTGCGGTATCAGGTCGGCGCGGCGTTTGTAGACGTTCTCCACCTGTGCCCAGGCTTTCTGCACATTCTCGTCGGAGGAGACAAGGCGATTGTTGACATTCACGCCCCAGAGGAAAATGATGGCTACGACAGCCAAAATGGCTACGATGATTCCTGTTTTCTTCATCTTGTTATAATTTTTTCGTTAAATATAGTGTGATAACGTGCAGAATGCCCTCTGTAGTATGTCTGGCTCCCTTTTTTTTGTGGGGCGGTACTCCCAGTGTGCCAGCTTTGTCCATTGCTTTGCCAGTCTCTTCCCTTTTAGATATTTGGGATGGCGTTGAATAATGATCAGCAGGAATCAGCTATGAAAGTTTGTGTTTGAAGTAGGCTTTTTTTGGTAATTTTGCATTCTTGATTTTACTTTTGGCACCGCCAAGCGTATAACAAGCAAATGAACGCCAATGACGACATAGAACTGATGCGTCAGGTGCGCCAGGGCAGCGAGGCTGCTCTGCGCGAACTTGTCGAACGCTACCGCGTGCGCCTCTACAGGCTGGCCTACAACTTGTTGGATGACCACGCTTCTGCCGACGATGCTGTGCAGGAAACCTTTATCCGACTCTGGCAGCAGGCGCGACGTTTCCGGCCTGGTAGCAGCGTAAGTTCTTGGTTGTGTACTGTCTGTGCCAGGCGCTGCTACGACGAATTGCGTCGTCGTCGCCGTCACCTCGAGGCCGTCGCACCGTTTGTGCTTGACGCTGTACGCCCCGATGCGCTCGAAGCCGACGAACTCATGTCTCTTCTGCAGCGGGTGGTCGCTAACCTGCCGACAAAACAAAGGGTGGTCTATCAGTTGCGTGAAATCGAACAGATGGACACCGACGAGGTGGCCGCCGCCACCCGCCTCAGTGTCGACCAGGTGAAGGCTAACCTCTATCTAGCCCGCAATACGGTACGTGAAAAGTTAAAGCAATATGGAATATAACGACCTGATAACAAGAATACAACAAACGTCGGTCGACGTGCCCGACACCGATGCCATCCTGGACTCGATGCGCCGCACTGTGCGTCGCAGGGCGCTCAGGCGTCGCACCATCCTCTCGTCGGTCTTCGTCCTCGTGGCGGGCGTGGCCATGGCCCTTCCGCTGGCTACACCTCGTGAGGCCAATGGGTTGACGCTTGCCGAACGTGTCAGCTGTTCGCTCGACGTGCGCCCCAACGATATTCCGGCCCCGCTGCTCGGATACCAACATTCATTGCATAACCGTCAAATAATTACCTTGATATGAAACGCAACATTTCCCTCATCGCCTTTGCGACCGTCCTCTTTTTTTCGTGCGGAAGCGAGTACGTGATCACCGACTCGGTCAGCCGCAACCTTGGCGGAACACGCACCGTCCTCAGCAAGGACACCACCTCGCTGGCCAACACTGTGTACGGCTCGTGGGATCATCGGCCGCTGGACTCCCCGCAAGCATTTGATTTTCGTGTGCTTACGGATACCATGCGCTACTGCTACGCTGCCCCGATGGCCCGTGACGGTTGGACCCTTGCAGATGACAGTCTCTCCCGTATGCTTCGACCGCAAGTGTCTGTCTCCAAGAGTTTCCGATGGTTCACCACCCACTATCGCTACACGGCGCGCTTCCCGAAACTTGACAGTTTGCCTGTACCCATCACCGAGTACCTCTCGCCCGACGAGGCCGAGCTCCTGCTTGGTCAGCACGAGTGGCCGGCCGATTGGAACGGCGCCGATATGTACGCCTTGTTGGATAAGTTGAATACCAAGTATGTACGTTGGTTCTGCCACTGCTTCTTCGAAGCACAATACAAAGAGTATATGAGTGTTCTAGACAGTGTGCAGCGTTCGCTTTTGGCTCAGCGGCATGACACCCTTCTCGCCATGGTTTTGGACGACCTCGACGACGATACCCAGTCGTCGTTGGCCAGCAAGGCTAAACTCTTTCCAGAACTCGCCTTTGTGAGCGACTACTATAAGTCGATCGAGATTCAAGGTGTCGTGTCGGAATGGATGGAAGAACTTGGATTCGAGAAACATATTCTCTGGAGCGTCGAGTTGCCTGGTGGTTGCACCAACGAGCATAAGGTCAGCGTGGACCGCCTGCTGCTGGACGACTATATTATAGAAGAAACAGGCCGCACCATCAACTGGTGGGCCTGTGGGTTGACATTCCTGCTCGTGATAGCTGCTGCCGTGTGGTTTATCCTTCGCGGTGCTCCTTGCGGAGCAGGTCGTTGACTGTCTTTACAGGGTTGAAGGTCTCCACCGGCACCTCTACAAAGAGGGTTATCCAGTCGGCCATGGCACCATTCCAGAGACCTGGCAACTCTTGCGATTTCAGCGTTGTAGCTCCTTTGGTCTTTTTGCTGATGAAGCCCGTCTGCGGATCAACGTATTGCCTCAGGTCGAAATAGCGGCCGCGGTAGTTCTTGGTGCAGCACACCAAGTCTACAGGATTGAAGTGCGTGGAGCCCTGGAAGAGGGCTTCCTGCTGCGGGTCGTTGTGGTTCACCTGCGCCGATTCCACTATCTGCAGGCTGCGGTGTCCGCGGGTGTCTATGGTGTAGAAGGGGCCGCCGCCGGGTTCACCGAGATTTTTCACCATGCCGCACACGCGCATCGGGCGGTTGAGCAGGCGGTGCAGCTCCGCGGCGGTGCATTCTGCGGGCACCGTGATGTTCAGCTCTTTGGCAGCAAAGGCGGCAATCTGCGCCACCTCTTTGTCGCCGGGTTTGCCATCGAGGGTGCGCAGGGCGTTGTCTACCTTGGCTTTGAGTTCCAGCAGCATACCCGCCAGCACCTCCTTGTATGTCACCGTGGCGCCTTTCATCCAGTCGGGCACCACATTGTCAATGTTCTTTATGAAGATGATGTCGGCGCGTTGCTCATTGAGGTTCTCTATCAGTGCGCCATGTCCGCCGGGGCGGAAGACGAGGCGCCCCTCCTCGTCGCGCACGGGCTGGTTCTGCTCGTCCACGGCTATAATGTCGGTATAATGTTTCTGCTCCGACGTTGACACCTTGAGTTTTATGCCCAAGGTGCTCTCATAGTAGGGTTTCACCTCGGCCAGCTTGCGGCGGAAGGCTGCGCGGTGTTCCGGCGAGATGGTGAAGTGCAGCACCACGGAGTCGTCGTCGTTCTTGGCGTAGAGGGCCCCCTCCACGATGTGCTCCTCCAACGGGGTGCGCTGCACCTCGCCGTAGCGGTGGAACTTCAGCAACGCTTTGGGCAGCGAGCCGTATCCGAGGTACTGTTCCTTGAGGAGGAAGTTGATGACCGTACTGAAGTCACCGCGCCGCATGTACTCGTCGATGTCAAGGTCGGCGCGTTTCATGCATGCTTTCAGGTCGTTGTAGAAAGCGAAGTTGTGCAGGTTGTCCAGAAATTCTTTGACTGACGGGTATTCTTTCGCCATGTTGGCGGCCACGCCGAAATAGGAGGCCGTAAAGGCGTAGAGGTCTTTGAACATGCGCGTTGCGGCGCCCGATGCAGGCACAAACTTCATTATGCGCTTGCCGCGCCCGAGGGAGAGGTACTGCTTGCGGTAGCGTTCGGTATCCTCCTTGTCAAGCACGCGTATGCCGCCGTTGGCGGGTGTTGCCGGTGCGTCGATGTGGCTCTTCGGAAAACCGTTCTTGAAATTGTCTATCTGGGCCTGTACTTGTTCAACATCCAGCCCCTGCTCACGGAGCTGTTGGAGGTCGCTTTCGTTAGGCTTAAATATCATGGTCTATGGGTTTTGGTTCAATACTCCGCTGTTTTTGCAGGGGCCATCCACAGGGTGTCTGTGTTCAGGTGCACGGTCGCTGTCACTGTCTCTCCCTCTTTGAGTCGTGTATGGGTCTCGGGGTCGTTGCGGCGGTAGCCAATAGAGAGGTCCGGACGTACGGTGTCGAGAATGCGTCTGACTCTCACTGTAAGGATGCCTGGGGCGGGGTATGTGGCCTTGAAAACGCCGTTCTCGTCGGTGACGCCGGCGGTGTAGTTGTAGTCAGACGTGTCGCACGCCGTCTGGTAGAGCTCCACCGAAGCGCCCGAAATCGGATTTTCCGTTGAACCGTTGTAGACCTGCACCTCCAAATAGCAGTTGGTGTCCTTGTCGCAGCTCAAAAAAAGCGTCATTGGTAACAGGCTGAAAAACAGCAAGGCGGCCAGTGTGGTATTTTTTTTCTTCATATAAGAGTGTTTTTTTGTCGCTTTATGTCTTTTTTTCTTCTTACTTTTGCAGTTGCAAAAATAGTAATTTTTATCGTATAACAGATGAAAAAAATATCTTTTCTCGTATTTTTTTTGGCGACAGTGATTCTTGTGTCAGCGCAAAGTGTTGCTAATCATAAGACAAAAGCTGCTCAGGGTACCATGGTGGAGATGGTCACCTCGCAGGGCAAAATCACCTTCCTCCTGTATGACGAGACCCCGCTTCACCGCGACAATTTTCTGAAATTGGTCAAAAACCACACCTACGACGGTCTCCTTTTCCACCGTGTCATCAAGGATTTCATGGTGCAGGCCGGCGACCCCAAGTCGCGTGATGCCAAGCCCGGACAGCCCCTTGGCGACGGGACGCTCGGCTACACCGTCCCCGCCGAGTTTCGTGCCGACCTGATACACAAGCGCGGTGCGCTCTGCGCCGCCCGCCAGGGCGACCAGGTAAACCCGAAGAAAGCCTCCTCGGCTTCGCAGTTCTACATCGTCCAGGGGCAGGTGTGGGACGACAAGACCCTCGACATGATGGAGCAGCGTTTCGGCAAGAAGTTCACCGCCGAACAGCGCAAGGTGTACACCACCGTGGGCGGTACTCCGCACCTCGACGGCGACTACACCGTCTTTGGCGAAGTCGTTGATGGCATGGAGGTTGTCAACAAGATAGCCGCCGTGCAGTGTGACCGCATGGACCGCCCTCTGCAGGACGTGAAAATCATCAGTGTCAAAGTACTAAAGTAATCCCACAGATATGTCAATGAACAATATTATAGCCCAGTACATTGAGGAGATACGCAACGCCCGTATCGAGGACTTTAAGGACAAGGCCGCCGAAGTGGAGAAGTTCCGCGTGCGTTTCCTTGGCCGCAAAGGCGTAATGACCGAACTTTTCGAGCAGTTCAAAACACTGCCCAACGACCAGAAAAAGGAGATGGGCATAGCTCTCAACCAGTTGAAAACCGCCGCTTTGGCCAAGGTGGAAGAGTTCAAGAGCTTTGTGGATCAGTCGGTGGAACTCAACGACACCCACGACCTCACCATGCCCGCCGACTTCAGCCAGCGCGGCAGCCGCCACGTGCTCTCGGTCACCATGAACGAGATAGCCGAGATTTTCGCCCGCATAGGCTTCACCGTAGAGGAGAGTGTGGAGATTGAGGACGACTGGCACCTCTTCTCGGCCCTTAATTTCCCGCCCGACCATCCCGCGCGCGACATGCAAGACACCTTCTTCGTGCAGAAAGAGGAAGGCAAGCAAGACATAGCCCTACGCACACACACCTCTTCAGTGCAGGTTCGCGTCATGGAGACCCATAAGCCCCCGATCCGCATCATCGCCCCCGGCCGTGTGTTCCGCAACGAGGCTATCAGCGCCCGTGCCCACTGCATCTTCCACCAGGTTGAGGCTCTGTATGTTGACAAACACGTCACCTTTGCCGACCTCAAGCAGACGCTCCTCTACTTCGCGAAGGAGATGTTCGGCCCCGACACTCAGATACGTCTGCGCCCCAGCTACTTCCCCTTCACCGAACCCAGTGCCGAGATGGACATCTCGTGCAACATCTGCGGCGGCAAGGGCTGCAACATCTGCAAAGGCACCGGCTGGCTGGAAATCCTCGGATGCGGCATGGTTGACCCCAACGTCTTGGAAGCATGTGGAATAGACAGCCATGAGTACTCTGGATTCGCCCTCGGCATGGGCGTGGAGCGCATGGCCATGCTCAAGTACCAGATACGCGATCTGCGACTCTACTTTGAGAACGATCTGCGCTTCCTGCACCAGTTCGACAACATCATCTGACCCTGACACCGTGGCTACCATTGCTATCAACGGGATGCGCTTCTATGCGCATCATGGCTGCTTTCGGCAGGAACGAGCCATTGGCACGCACTTCACCGTGGACCTCGTCTTCAGCACCGACACCTCGCGTGCCGAGCGGAGCGACGACATCGCCGACACGGTGAGCTATCTCGATGTCTATCAGGTCGTGAAACGCGAGATGCAACAGCCCTCCAACTTGCTGGAGCATGTGGCCCGCAGGGTAGGGGAGGCGGTGCTGCATGAGTTCCCCGCAGTGACCAGTGTCAAGGTGAAAGTCAGCAAGTTAAACCCTCCGCTGGGGGGGCAGATGCATTCCGTGAGCGTCGAGCTTGAGCTTGACGCATAGCACCACGGAGTCTCTCCGGATTCTGTCCGATTTTGCAATGGCCATAATTCGCTGTTTTTCAGTATGACGGCCGTAGAGGGGCCGTAGGGGCTCCGTAGGGGGTCCGTAGGGGCTCTGTTTCGGGTGCTGACATTCAGTGTTTTGCAATAGTTGATTTTCTGCAGCGGTGACGATCTGCTCTGTGCTGTCAGATTTCGCCGTTGTCGTGGAAGCTGTAGTAGTCAGGGCGACCGTCGGGGTTGATGGCTATGATGATGTGTTCGGAGAGCTTGATGTCCAGCAGGTTGCCTGCTTCTGCCAGCCGCCGTGTGAGGGCGCGGTCCTGCTTGCTCGGTGTCAGGGTGCCCGACGGGTGGTTGTGGGCTACGGCTACACGTGTGGCCTTGGCTTCAAGAGCGCCGCGGAAGATGATGCGCTGATCGACATCGGTGGCGGTCTGGCCACCCATTGATATGCGCTGGCGGCCAAGCACTTTGTTGCGATTGTTGAGATAGACAGCCCAGAACTCCTCGTGGTCGAGGTCGACGAGTTGCGGCAGCAGGAGGGTGAAGAGCGATTTGCTGTCGGTCACGACGCTCTCCTGCCGGTCTTTGGCCTCGCTGTGCATGCGCCACCCGAGTTCGAGCGCGGCCATGAGTGTGGCGGCTTTGGCGGCGGCCATGCCCTTGAAAGTGCGCAACTGGCTGTAGTCGAAGCGCGAAAGGGTGACGAGGCTGTTGCCTGCGGCGGCGAGGATTTCTTTGGCCAGTTCCACAACGCTTTTGCCCGGCACGCCGGTGCGCATGAGGATGGCAAGGAGTTCGGCGTCTGTGAGTTGCTTTTTGCCTTGTGAAAGCAGGCGCTCGCGGGGTTTGTCTTCGTCGGCCCAGTCCTTGACGGTCAGATAATTTTTTTCGTTCATATCTCGCTGTTATTCTATAATTTTTGTGCAAAGTTACACCTTTTTTTTCAAATTTCGTTGCCATGTCAATAAAATTTGCTATTTTTGCACATTCAAAGTAGAGTAAACAAAAAACAATAATATATACATAAACTATGCAGAATAAAGGACTTATCAGATTTTTGGCATGGGCATTCGCATTGGTATGTTTGTTCCAATTGTCGTTTACCGTTGTGACGAGCAGTGTCCAGAGCAAAGCCAGAAAGACAGCTGAAAACTACATCAAGAGCGAGCAGGTGCAGAGTTTTGTGGCCAACCGCACCGAGAACAGCGGCGACGCCCAGGTGCTTTTGGATTCGCTGCGCAACGCCAGCGAGGCACACTACCTTGACTCCATGGCCACCGAGAAAGTCTACCTCGGCTACACCTATCGTCAGTGCCAGAGTCGCGAAATCAGCCTCGGCCTCGACCTTAAGGGCGGTATGAACGTGATGCTTGAGGTTTCGACAGTGGATGTGGTGCGCGCTTTGGCCGACCACACCGAAGACACCCTCTTCAACCACGCCATCGACATCGCCTTGGCTAACCAGAAACGCACCACCAACCGCGACTTCGTGTCGCTGTTCTACGATGCCATCCGCAGCCTCGACCCCAATGTGCAGCTCGCGTCCTATTTCAGCGGCCAGCTGCGCGACCAGATTAAACTCGGCGACGACAACGACGCCGTCATCAAGGTGGTCCGCGAGGAAGCCGCCTCGGCTTATGACCGCACCTATCAAGTGCTGAGCCAGCGTATCGACAAGTTCGGCGTGGCGCAGCCCACCATACAGAAACTCAGCGCCTCGGAGCGTATCCTCGTGGAACTCCCCGGTGTCAAGGAGCCCGAGCGCGTGCGCAAACTCCTGCAGGGTACTGCCCAGTTGGAGTTCTGGCTGACCTACGACAACACTGAGGCCGCCCGCTACCTGATAGCCGCCGACGAGTATCTCGGCTCCATCAACAAGGGTGAGACCGTCGACACCGCCGCCGCTGCCGCCGAGGCCGAGGCTTTGGCCGAAGCCAAAGACAGCACCGAGGCTCTGCTCGACCAGCTGACCGCCGACAACACCACCTCCGCCAGCGCCAGCAGCGTCGACCGCGAGGCTTTCGCCAAGGAGCACCCGCTGGTGGCTAAGCTGCAGCTCTATGTCGACAACAACGGCCTCCCCCTGCAGGGTCCCATCGTGGGACTGGCAGCAGGCAAAGACCGCGAGGCCATCAACGAGATGCTGGCCACGGCTGCCGCCAAGAAGGTGTTTGACACCCGCACCGTCAAGTTCCTTTGGTCGGCCAAGCCCGACGAGAACTTCGGTGGCGACGTCTATACGCTCTATGCTATCAAGATCACCACACGCGACGGTTCGGCCCTGCTCGACGGCGGCTGCATCAGCGACGCCCGTCAGGACTTCTCCAACGTGGGTGGCAATGAGATATCGATGACCATGAACAACGAGGGCGCCCGCGAGTGGAAACGCATCACTGGCGAGAACGTGGGCAACTGCATTGCCATCGTCCTCGACGATCAGGTCTATTCGGCACCGCGTGTCAACGGCGAGATTGCCGGCGGCCGCTCGTCCATCACCGGCGACTTCACCCTTGAGGAGGCCAAGGACTTGGCCAACATTCTGAAGAGCGGTAAGCTCCCCGCCCCTGCCGTCATCGTGCAGGAGGCTGTCGTTGGACCGTCGCTCGGTCAGGAATCCATCCGCAACGGTTTGCTGTCGTTCATCCTCGCCTTCGTCATTGTGATGGCTTACATGGTGTTCTTCTATAACCGTGCAGGCTGGGTGTCGGTGGCGGCCCTTATTACTAATGTATTCCTTCTTATTGGTGTGCTGGCATCCATCGGCACGGTGCTCACGCTGCCCGGCATCGCCGGTATAGTGCTGACCATGGCAATGGCTGTGGACGGCAACGTCATCATCTACGAGCGTATTAAGGAAGAGCTGCGTAGCGGCTCGAGTATAGCCAATGCTGTGGAGGCCGGTTTCAAGAATGCCTATTCGGCCATCATCGACGGCCAGGTGACGACCTTCCTGCTGGGTTTGGTGCTCATCATGTTCGGCAGCGGTGCCGTGCAGGGCTTCGCAGTGACCCTCTGCATCGGTATTGTCACTTCGCTCTTCACATCCATCTTCATCACCCGTCTGATTATCGACAGCCGCGTGGACAAGAAGCGTACGATGACCTTCTCGTTCCCCTTCTCGGAGAACTTCCTGCGCAACGCCCACATTGATTTCCTCGGCAAACGCAAGACCTTCTATATCATTGCCTGTGTTGCCATCCTGATTTGTGTCGGCAGCTTCGTTGCCCGCGGCCTGAGTTTCGGCATTGATTTCACTGGTGGCCGCACCTATGTGGTGCGCTTCGACCAGCCTGTCAACGCCGTCGATGTGCGTTCCGACCTGGCCAAGGAGTTTGAAGAGGCCCCCGAGGTGAAGACCTATGGCCCCAGCAACCAGCTGAAGATCACCACTAAGTATAAGATTGCCGAAGATGGTGACAATGTGAAGAACGAGATTGTGCAGAAGTTGTATAACGGCACGAGCAAATACTACAAAAACCCCATCAACATCGATGGCTTCAAGAGCACGGAAACAAACCCGCTGGGTATCATCCAGGCCGACCAGGTCGGCGGCACCATCGCTCACGACAACCTGATGCACTCCATCTGGGCTGTCATCGGCGGTTTGCTCGTGATGTTTGTCTACATTGGCCTCCGCTTCCGCAGCTGGCGCTTCGGCGTGGGCTCCGTGACGGCTTTGGCTCACGATACTATTCTGGTTATCGGTATCTTCTCGCTGCTCTATGGTCTGCTGCCCTTCAACCTTGAGGTGGACCAGTACTTCATCTCGGCTGTGCTGACGGTCATCGGCTACTCAATCAACGCCACGGTGGTTATCTTCGACCGCGTGCGTGAGTACCGCAAGCTTTACCCGAAGCGTGACCTCCGCACCCATATGAACGATGCAATCAACTCCACGTTGGCGCGTACGGTGAACACATCCGGCACCACCTTCGTCACCCTGCTGATGATGTTCATCTTCGGCGGCGAGGTTATCCGTGGCTTCATCTTTGCCCTGCTGGTTGGTGTGCTCGTCGGCGTCTTCTCGTCGCTGTGCATCGCCTGCGCCGTGGTGTATGAGATTTCCGGCAAGCAGAAAACCGCTGAAACCAAGGAGTTGGCATAAAGAAATGACAAGCCTGTTGTAAGATACAGTAAAGGAAAAGATTAATGAAGGCGATTTGGTTTATACTCATCGTGGTGCTTAGCTTCCTGCCGTCGCTTCTGGCCACTGCCAAGAAGTCGCGGATGGCTTCGGCTCCCGTGCTGGATGACGAAGAGGAAAGCAGCGATGAGCGCGAGGACGACGGCTTCTTTAGTTTTGACGATGAAGAGCCGGAGGTCGTGGCGCAACCGTCGTATGTCGCCTATGAGGCTCCCCAGCCCGAGGTGCAACGCACCCCGAAACCTGCTCCTGCATCGGTACAGGTTGAGCCGGAGGAGCTCCAGACAAGACCGGCTTTTGATCTTCGTCAGGCTGTCATCTATCAGACACTGTTGAACAACAGGTATATAAATGCGGAAAATTAACAGAATCAATAATATCTATACATGTAAACGCAATGAGAATGTTTAGAAAAGTACTATTGACACTCGGACTCTTGCTGCTGGCGGAAGTGACCGCTTTGGCACAGGGCACGATGAAGGGTACGGTTGTAGACGCCAAGTCGAAGGAGCCGATGCCTTTCGTCAATGTTATTGCCAAGCAAGACGGCAAACAGGTGCTTGTCGGTGTGACCGACTTTGATGGTATCTATACCATTAAGCCGTTACCCGTCGGCAAGTATGACCTTGAAGTCAAGTTCGTCGGCTATGCTACCTACGTGCGTACCGGCATCAACGTGACGGCATCGGGCTTCACGATTGTCGACGTTGAACTCAACCCTTCGGCCACCGTGCTTGACGCTGTGGAGATTGTTGAGGAAAAGGTGCCTGTCATCGAGATTGGTACCGCAGAAAGCGGCCAGCGCCTTTCGAGCGACGATATCGCCCGCATGCCGGGTAACTCTGTCGAGAGCATCGTCGCTGCTGTGGGTGGCGTGGGCTACTCTGACGGCGGTACAGGCTCGGCCCGCGGTGAGGGCGGCATGGTGACCATGCAGGGCAATGTGCGTAAACGTACCAGCGTGAACGTGCCGAAGGACGCTATCGCCGAAATTCAGGTTATCCTCGGCGGTACGCCTGCCAGCATTGGTGAGGCTATCGGCGGCACGCAGATTATCACCCTCAAGCCGCCAACGAGCCAGTTCAAAGGCATGGTGCGTTGGGAGGGCTATCTGGACTATCGCCTGCTCAACACATTCATGGTTTACCTGACCGGTCCGGTGATCAAGAAGAACATAAAAAACAGCGACGGCTCTTCGCTGGAGCGCACGCTGGTGGGCTTCCGCTTCACTGGCCAGGCTCAGTATGAGAACTCGCCCTTCTACCGTGTCAAAGGGTACCGTTACCAGATTGTCAACGACGAGAAGGTGCGCATGATTGAGCAGTCGCCGCTGTCGTATGATCCCGTGTCGGGTGCTGTACGCTATACTGGTGAGACCTCATTGCGTGGTTCCGACTTCCATGAGATTACCCGTCTCACGAAGAAGGACTTTGACGGCGATGCCAGCCGTGTGCCGAACCTTCAGTATTACGGTGTGGCCATGGAGGGTGCCTTGGATTTCCGTTTCTCGGATTACGCCACTCTGACACTCACTGGAGAGTTCAGCGCCAGTCATTCGCCCAGCGCCTCCATCTCGCCTCTCACCATGCCTCTCACTGGCTCCACGGTCAGCGAGGGCATGAGCATGGGTCTGACTGTGGACTTCACGCAGCGCTTCCGCGACCCGGAGGTCTCCAATGAGGATGAGGCCAAGGCTTCGTCGCCCATCAAGAATGTGATGTACAACATCACTGGTATGGTGCAGCGCAGCACAGCCAAGTCGTACAACGAGAACTACGGCAAGTCTATCAACGACATTTTCAAATACGGTTACATTGGCAAGTTTATTACGGAGAAACAGCGTACATACGAGGAAAGGACTATAGATTATAATGGTGTGACGCGTACGGCAATGGTGCAGAACAACTGGAACGACAATGTCACTTATGTGAGTGGGTCTGAGTACAACCCCCTCCTTTCCAACTACAATGAGCAGCTGTTCCACAGCGATGAGTTCCGGGACATCCGCCCCTATCTCACGATGAAAGAATATATACAGCAGTTCTACGGCTTGTATAATGGTGATTCCCCGGGAAGCATTTACGGCATGCTCTCCAATGTCGGCGTGCAGGGCGGCAGCTACGCCCTGTCCCAGAGCGACGCTCTGTATCTGCAGGCCAAAGCATCCGCCGATGTCCTCGGCCATGAAATAGAAATTGGCTTCCAGTATGACCAGCTTTGGGAGTCTTCCTACAGCTTGAGCGCCTACGGCCTGTGGGGCTTGATGCGCCAGAACGCCAACCGTCATATCCTGCAGTTGGATCTCAACAACCCCATCTACAGAACTCAGGGTTCGCAGCTTTATGTGGATTATAACCGCCTGCTGGATGCTTCGCAGCAGACTCCCTTTGATGCGGCCTTCCGTCAGTATCTGGCAAGCAACGGTCTCCTTGGCAGCGACCCCTCGCGCGAATGGATAGACATTGACCGTTTCATGCCCGAAGACTTCGTCAATGCCGGCGGTATAAACATGTTCTCGGCCAATGAGCTTATCAATAGCGGCAACCCCTATGTCTCCTATGTCGGTTATGACCACACCGGCAAGAAGTACAATGGTGCCAACTGGTCGCTTGAGGAATACTTTAACCCTGGCGACAGCAAGTATATGAACCTCCCCTCGTTCTCTCCCATCTATATGGCTGGTTATATCCAGGATAAGTTCTACTTCCAGGATCTTATCTTCAATGTCGGTGTCCGTGTTGACTATTTCGACGGTAACCAGTACGTGATGAAAGACCCGTATCTGCTCTATGAGTCATACACTGTCGGCCAGTTGCGCGAACGTATCGCCAGCGGCACGGCAATGTCGACAAATGCCATCTATGCGGGTGCTGGCGACAACTGGGTGCCTTATGTGGACTTTGTGCAGGATGAGACTACCACGTCGCTGCCCACCATCAAGGGTTATCGTGATCCCGAAGGTAACTGGTATGACGCCACTGGTACGCAGGTCGCTTCTCCCAACAGCGTGAGCGGTAATTCGGGTAAACCCACTCCTTATCGTACTGCCGCTGGCCAGAAGTCTGTGACCGACGGTAAGGTGCATGTCGATGGCGTCTTTGAGCGCTATAAGCCGCAGATTGTGGCCATGCCACGTATCGCCTTCTCTTTCCCCATTGGTGACAAGTCTCAGTTCAAGGCCAGCTACGATATTATTGCGCGCCGTCCTTCTTCCGGTTGGTCGGCAAGCTATTTGAGCTACCTCTATATGAGCCAGATTTCTTCAATCTCTAACCCCAACCTGAAGCCCGAACGCATCACCAACTATGAGTTGGGCTTCCAGCAGGCTCTAAACCAATCGTCGGCTGTCAGTGCCTCGGCTTACTACAAGGAGACCCGCAACCTTATTCAGCTTGTCCAGTATGCTGGTGCTGACCCCAACACCAACTACTACAGCTACGACAACAAGGACTTCCGTACTATTAAAGGTATAACGCTGGCTTACGACCTCCGTCAGACGAAGAATATCCGTATCAATGCCAACTACACCTTGCAGTATGCTGAAGGTACGGGTCTGTCCACTACTACTATGACCGAGCTTATCAAGGAAGGCTATACCACTTTGAAGATGCTCAATCCTATCAGCGACGACCGTCGACATGAGTTTAAAGCAAATGTTGACTTCCGTTATGCATCTGGTGCCAAGTACAATGGACCCACCATCACTCGCGTTGTCACTGACAAGGAGACTGGCGAAAAACGCAAGAAAGAAGTCAAGCTCCTTGAGAACTTTGGTATCAACTTTATGGCTGTTGCACAATCAGGCCGTCCTTACACCCGTGCCTATTCCAACACCCGTACAACCATCGTTGGTGGCTATCGTGGTGCCCGACTGCCATGGGGTTTCTATTTCAATGTTGTTGCTGACAAGACATGGCCTATCAAGGTTGGTAAGAGAGAAACGTATCTCAATGTCGCCGTCACTATCAACAACCTCTTTGATATTCGCAACGTCGTCGGTGTCTTCGCCGTTACCGGTAATCCCGAGGATAATGGTTATTTGACCGACCCCGAGACACAGGTCAACATTAACAATGAACTTGACCCCACCGCTTATCGTGAACTCTATGCTATCACACTGCGCAACGGCACGTGGAACTATTCCTCGCCGCGTACAATAAGATTGTCTCTGTCTTACAATTTCTAAAGTCAACGTGAAAAAAAACAACAAGATGAAAAGTATATATAACAAACTACTGTTGGTCTCCTTGCTGATGGTAACCTTTACGGGTACGGTTACGGCTCGTGAGTGTACCGAGTGCAAGAAAACCAACTTGAGGAATGCCAGCGTACAGACTAAGGCTGCGGTTTGTAAACGTGCACAAAGCACGGCAGAGCTCAACATTAACAATGTACGCACCCAGATTAATGGCTATGGCAACATGTGGTACGACGGAAGTATTGCCAAGTACTTTGTGCCAAAGAGTGGTAACGCCAGCCCTCTGTATTGCGCTGCCCTCTGGATTGGTGGTACCGATGTTAATGACCAGCTCCGTCTTGCCGCTCTGCGCTTTGGCCAAAATGGTGACGATTACTGGCCCGGTCCCATTAAGGTTAATGGAACAGCCTCAACAGACCTGCCTGTCTGCAATGCTTACGATAAGCATTGGATTATTACAAAGGCAGAGGTCATGGCTCTTAAGTCTCACTTTTCCTATGATACGGGCAATCGTGTCACCCTCATCAACCCGGAACATCTTCAGGAGGATATTACCGATGTGATTGCCAATTGGCCTGCAAAGGGTGACGGTGATGACTTGACCGATTTCCTCGCGCCGTTCTATGATGCAGACGGTGACTTGGAGTATAATCCTGCCAGTGGTGACTATCCTTACTATGATTTTGACAACAAACTTTGCCCCCGAACCTTGAAGGCAGAATGGGGTGATGCGTATATCGACCATGTGACGCCTACTATGGAGGATGATGCCGGTATCGTCTCTGGAGGTCTTCTCTCTGACCAGGTGCTGAAAGGTGACCAGACTATATGGTGGGTTTTCAATGATATGGGTAACACCCATACCGAATCGGGCGGTCTGCCTATTGGTATAGAAATCCGTGCCCAGGCGTTTGCTTTCGCCACGAACGACGAAATCAACAACATGACCTTCTACTCGTACGAGATTATCAACCGTTCTACTTATGAACTGCGTGAGACCTATTTCAGCCAGTGGGTTGATCCAGACCTTGGCAACGCTCGCGATGACTATGTCGGATGTGATGTCCGTCGTGGACTGGGATACTGCTACAATGGTACGAAGACCGACCTTGCCGGTGCCGGTAGCTACAGCGGCATTCCTCCTGCGGTTGGTATTGACTTCTTCCAGGGCCCCTATATGGATCCTGATGGCAAGGATAATCCCAAGATAAACATTCCTTGGATTTTGGCCAGTGGCAGCGATGCTCTCAAGCAGCGCCTGAGTCGTTATCTCCGTGCAGACGGCACTTATGACACCATTGCTATCACCGATGATGCAGACGGCTTCTTCAATGCTGCTGATGACGGTTACAAGAGTTGGTACTTTGTGCCGGGTGACGAGGTGGGCAACTGCGCTATCAATGGTGTCAACTTCGGTAACAATATCGTTGATGATGAACGTTTTGGTATGCGTCGCTTCGTTTACTACCTGAACAGCGGCAGTGGACGTAATGCGGAGCCTTCGAAAGCTGTAGACTATTACAACTACCTTCGTGGCTATTGGCGTGACAACACCCGTATGACCTTTGGCAATATGGGTCTTGACGGTAGTGTGACATGTGACTTCATGTTCCCTGGCGACTCTGACCCCTGGTTATGGGGTACCAATGGTGTCAATCCTGGCAATGACATTAAAGACCACTGGACTGAATATGAGATGCCCAACAACCCGCCGGACGACCGTCGTTTCATGCAGTCGGCAGGCCCCTTCACGCTGAAGCCCGGTGCTCTTAACTATATTACTGTCGGTATTCCTTGGGCGCAAGCAGCCTCTGGCGACCAGTGGTCGTCTGTCGAGCTGCTTCGTCAAGTCGATGATGTCTGTCAGGCTCTTTTCGAGAACTGCTTCAAGGTTCTTGACGGTCCCGATGCTCCGACGCTCACAGCCCAGGAACTCAACAACGAGATTATCCTCTATGTCTCCTACGAGAATCCCGAGTCCAACAACTATGGAGAAAGGTACAATGAGGAAGATCCTTCTATCATGAAGAGTTATTCTGTGGTGACATCGAGGGATACCACCATCAATGGTGTCACGTATACAACTACCACTACTACCTCGAAAGACTATACCGACGATCAGCGTAGTTATAAGTTTGAGGGTTATCAGATATTCCAGCTCGTTGACGCTAATGCGTCCATTGCAGATATCCGCGACTACAGTAAAGCCCGTCAGGTTGCGCAGTGCGACATTGAAAACTACTACGACAGTACTGGCGATAGGAACCAAGCTATATCGAAGCTTGTCAACTATGACATCATTGACGGTATCGTTGTCGGCAATGTTATGGTTAATGGTACTAACTCTGGTATCCAGCATGCCTTCCGCATCACGCGTGACATGTTCGCGACGGGTACTAATACCTCACTTGTCAACAATCGTGAGTACTATTATATAGCTGTTGCTTACGCTCAAAACCGTTACAAGGAGTATTCCCAGACTGAGGCCACCAAGCTTGATGGTCAGATGACCCCATACCTTGCAGGACGTATGAATGAGTGGGGTGGTAGCATAGCTCCTATAACTGTTATTCCTCACAATCCCGTTTCCGAAGCCGGTGGCAAGATTCCGCAGTCTGAGTTTGGCATGTGTCCAAGCATTACTCGTCTTGAAGGATATGGTAACGGCGGATATACACTTCGTTTGACGGATGCTTCCATTAACAGTTTGATGGGAGCCTACGGTGTTGCAGGTGTTGCTCCAGGCGAGTTTGTTGACTCTGTTGCTGCGAATGGAATGGCTGACTTCTCGTATATGAAAAATCCTTGCATTATTGTTAATCCCCAGTATCAGGAGAATTATGGCCCAATCAATGTCCGTGTTATAGATCCTCTCAAAGTTAAGGCTGGCCAGTATAACGTATGCTTCTGGAATGGTAGTTTTGACACAACAGTTACGCCTAATGTATTTGTTCCGACTCTGGCTGACACGGTTAAAGGAGTGGTCAACAATACTCGTTGGTGTATTGTCCGTGCAGACGGATCTGGTATACCAGTACATTCGAATGGTAATACGGTTCTCGTAGACACTGTATGGTCTGATTTTTCAATCGGTCGTTATAACGAACAGCTCTTCCTTGAACTTGGCTTTGCAGTATCACTCAAAAATCCTGTACCCGCTGCAACAGACCTCTCCGACTCAACCAAAATTGGCCCTCGTACATACAATACGTTTTACAATGGATTTGTAAACGATGGCGCTATGTTAAGTTCAGAAATGTTTTTTAGCGACGAGAGACTTCAGTGGCTAAGTGGTATTGCTGATAACGACAACTCAACACTAACAAACTGGATTCGTTCTGGTGCTCAACATTCAAACTCGCCGTCTATATTTGGAGGCACATCAGGTGAAGTCTCGCTTTCTGAGCCATATCTTGACGATGACTATTATAAAGAGTACTATGATTCGGCAAGTGCGCGTATGCATACTGTCTCAATGGATAAAGGCGAGGTGTTTGAGGATGTTGTGAGCGGCTTATGGTCTCCCTATGCACTTGTCTCTACTATGCCATATCATCCAGGTTTCAACTTCTCTCATTATATGCCATCACAAGAGTTGATAGATAGTATGCAGGCTTTGACTTCTGGCAATCCGGGTTATGCTGAGTTTAGACCTAATAGAATTATCAGGTATAAACGAGACCTTATGCGCAATGACAAGAATCAGGCACTGAATTATAGTGATATGTCGCAGTTGCCCAGCGTTCACATTGTACTTACTGCCGACACTTCCAAGTGGACACGTTGTCCTGTTATCGAAATGTGCGATGACTACACGCAGGCTGAAGGAAATGCTCGCAAGTTCAGCGCTCGTGCCCATAAGTCAGTCGACAAGAATGGTGACACCTTGGTCGGCAATACCCCTGCCTCAGCAGCTCAGTTGGCTGACCCCAATAGCCCTGCCTATATATCAGAGTATGGTATGGGCTGGTTCCCGGGCTACGCTATCAATACTGTCACTGGCGAACGTTTGAATATCATGTTCGGTGAAGATTCTCGCTACGTACAGTTCAATGGGCGTGACATGATATGGAATCCTGTGAGCAACATAGTTGATGGTACGCAAGACTATGTTTTGGGAGGTCGTCACTTTATTTATGTGCTTAATGCAGGCAACATTCCATTTCATAACATGAAGGAGGCCAAAGCCCAGCTTTTCAAAATCAAGCGCTACCATACTCCTTCTTATGATGCTGGTCGTTGGGCTAGAAAGATGCTTGCTTCTGTAGATAATCTGATGAGTTTCGTTGATACTGCTGCTGGTAGTGGTATGCCTCTTCTTTGGAAGGGTATTATCAGTGGAGAGGATTTGGGTAACCCGTTGCGCGATTCGATAGCCATGCTGTACTCCTCCGTTGCGTGGGTCAACATGCCGTTGGTCAATTCGCGCTATGCATTCAAGCACCCCGGTCGCAGCGCGATGAACGATGGCTACGCCTCTAACGGTATCCCCACCGACGTGACCATCAACATCGACATCCGCACCCCCTATGGGCGCTTCATGGGGCCCAATGGTACAACCTATAGTAACTGCGGTCGCCCCAATCTCAACGGCAACATGCCTGCCTATCAGTTCACGCTCTCGTCGTCCGACGCCGTGCTTGAGAACCTTGCCATCAACAGCGATGACAAGAAGGCCTATGCCGACTCTTTGCTCAACCTCATCAGTGTGGTCCCCAACCCCTACTACAGCTATTCCAACTATGAGACCTCCAGCCAGCTGGAGACCAAGGTGCGCATCATCAATCTGCCCACCGGCGAGGAGAATGGCGTCAAGGTTGGTTGCACCATCAACATCTACACCGTCGACGGAACCCTTGTACGCACCATAGGCCCCACCGCAGTTATACGCGACAACGACCTCGGTGCCGAGGCAACCACCGTCGACTGGGATCTCCACAACCACACTGGCATTCCTATCGCCGGCGGCATGTATCTCATCCATGTATCTGTACCCGGCATCGGCGAGAAGGTCATCAAGTGGTTCGGCACCATGCGTCCTGTCGACCTGAACTCGTACCAATTCTAACCGTGTAAGAAACCTCAAAAAACATCACAGACATGAAAAGAATATTAAAAATATTTGCAGTAGTTGTGATTCTGTCGGCCATGTCGGCCCAGTCGGCCATGGCAGGCAACGACGAGCGTCGCGGAACTGCAGGTGCCTCCGAGCTGCTCATCAATCCGTGGGCACGCAGCACCGGCTGGGGCGGTGTCAACATCTCCAGCGTGCGTGGCATCGACGCTATGTTCAACAATGCCGCAGGTCTGGCATTCGTCAAGAACATCGAGGTTGCCTACACCAACACCATCCTTTATGGTGGCAAATCGGGCTTCAACAGCGGTGCCGCCATCAACACCTTCGGTCTTGGCGTGCGTGTCTTCGAGTCTGGTGTGTTGGGTGTTTATGTTATGACTCTCAACTTCGGCGACATCCCCGTCACCACCTACGACAGTCCCGAGCCCGGCTCCAACGGCACTTTCGCCCCGAGCTACATGAACATCAACGTTGCCTATGCCCATAGCTTCACCAACACCATCCATGGTGGTGTCGTCTTCAAGCTGGCCACCGAGACTACCGACAACATCTCCGGCTCCGGCTTCGCCATTGATGCCGGCATCCAGTATGTTACCGGTGAGAACGATGAACTCAAGTTCGGTATCAGCCTCAAGAACTGGGGCCCCTCGATGAAGTTCGGTGGTACCGGCCATTCGCTGACCATGGTCAACAACTCCGGCAACGACTTCACCGTCGAGACCCGTGCCGCAGAGATGGAGCTCCCCACCTGCCTCAACATCGGCCTCTCCTATGATTTCCTCTTCGAAAAGTGGAACCAGCGTCTCACCATCGCCGGCAGTTTCACCTCCAACGCCTTCCTGCGCGACAACTTCACGCTCGGCCTTGAGTACGGTCTGCTCAACATCGTGCAGCTCCGTGCCGGCTATGTCTTCCAGGAGGGTTTGTGGACCGGCAACGCCGCCACCGCCAACACCGGCATCTGTGCCGGTGCCTCGGTGGACATTCCGCTGAGCAAGAAAGAAGATTCCAACCTCGGTCTAACCTTAGATTATTCCTACCGCACGGCAGCTCCGCTCAAGGGCACCCACGCCATCGGCGCCAGCTTCCGCTTCTAACACGAAAGTAACATAGCAAAATGCTGGGAAAGGCTTTCCTATAAGCCTTTCCCACTTTTTAAACGTCCGAAAAAAACAACATATCATCATGTCAGAGATAAAGTATTACAGTGAAGAGGGCCTTCAGAAGTTGAAGGACGAGCTGCACCACCTTATTGTCGTAGAGCGTCCGGCGGCCTCGGCGGCCATAGCCGAAGCACGCGACAAGGGCGACCTCAGCGAGAACGCCGAGTACGACGCTGCCAAGGAGGCTCAGGGCCACCTCGAAGCCCGCATCTCCAAACTCCAGGAGCTTGTGGCCAACGCGCGCCTGCTCGACGAGAGCAAGATAGACACTTCCAAGGTGCTCCTGCTCTCCATCATCACCATCCGTAACACCAAGAACAACGCCACGCAGCGCTACACCATCGTCCCCGAAAGCGAGGCGAACCTCAAGCAGGGCAAGATCAGTATCACCTCGCCTTTCGCCTCGGCCTTCCTCGGCCACAAGGTGGGCGACATTGTCGAGGTCAACGTACCCGCCGGCAAGATGACGTTTGAGCTAACCAAGATAGAAAGATAACCTATGGCAAGTATTTTCAGCAAAATAGTGGCAGGCGAAATACCGTGCCACCGCGTCGCCGAGACCGAGCATTGTCTGGCATTCCTTGACGTCAACCCCATCGTACGCGGCCATGTGCTCTGCATCCCCAAGAAGGAGGTGGACTACATCTTCGACCTTGACGACGAACTCTTCTGCGAGCTGCACCTTTTTGCCAAGCGTGTTGCCAAGGGTCTCAAGAAGGTGTGCCCCTGCATCAAGGTGGGCGAGGCTGTGGTGGGCATCGATGTGCCGCACACTCACATCCACCTTGTGCCCCTCAACAAGCCCGGCGACCTCAGCTTCTCGCACCATGTGGAGATGAGCCAGGAGGAACTCGCGGCCCTTGCCGCCGAGATTAGCGCCGCCATCGAATAGGGTGGAGGACAGCAGTATAAGCCCGACGACCTGTGGCCGCCGGGCTTTTGTCTTGCCCTGCTGGTGCCGGCCCTGCTGTTTCGCGTCGGTGCCGCGACGGCATCCCTGCGGGTGTCCTGCCGCTCCGCGACGGCGTCCACTGAAGAACGGCCGTAGGGGCTCCGTAGGGGCTCCGTAGGGACTCCGTCCGGAAACGAGGTCGGCGCGGCTGCGGATGTGGTGTGGAGGAAAAATATTGTTAAAAGAGTGGTCATGACTTTGCCATGTCGGAAAAAAGATGTATCTTTGCATTTCGCTTGTTGCGCCATGTAACCTGCCAACGATGTGCAGCACAAGTGTTTATGTGAATAAAAGGTTTAACCCGTGCCCGGGGCAGGAGGCACACAAGAAAAAAGAAACCCTACACATGGATTACAAGAATGTGCAACCGCTGGCCGATTTCGATTGGAATGCAGTAGACGAGAAGGCCGGTAAAATCAAACAGCAAGAGTCTGGCGAGAAGAACGACGCCTACGAGAAGAGCTTCAACTCGTTCACCGAGCAGGAAGTCATCGAGGGCACCATCGTGGCCATCAACGACCGCGAGGTGGTTGTCAACGTCGGAGCCAAGAGCGACGGCGTCATCCCCGCAGGCGAGGTGCGCTACAATCCCGACCTGAAGCCCGGCGACAAGATCGAGGTCTTCGTCGAGAGCCAGGAGGATGCCAACGGCCAGCTGATGCTCAGCCACCGCAAGGCCCGCATCCTGAAGAGCTGGGAGCGCGTCAACCAGGCCTACGACAACCAGGAGGTCATCACCGGTTACGTCAAGAGCCGCACCAAGGGCGGTCTCATCGTCACCGTCTTTGAGAACATCGAGGCTTTCCTTCCCGGCAGCCAGATCGATGTCAAGCCCATCCGCGACTACGACGTGTATGTCGGCAAGCAGATGGAGTTCAAGGTCGTCAAAATCAACCATGAATACAAGAATGTCGTCGTCAGCCACAAGGCTCTCATCGAGGACGAGATCGAGGCCCAGAAGGCCGAGATTATCAGCCACCTCGAGAAGGGCCAGGTGCTGGAGGGCGTGGTGAAGAACATCACCTCCTACGGTGTCTTCGTCGACCTCGGCGGCGTGGACGGTCTGATCCACATCACCGACCTCAGCTGGGGCCGCATCAACCACCCCGAAGAGATTGTGCAGCTCGACCAGAAGATCAACGTCGTCATTCTCGACTTCGACGAGGCCAAGCGCCGCATCGCCCTCGGTCTCAAGCAGCTCACGCCTCACCCCTGGGATGCCCTCGACCCGAACCTCAAAGAGGGTGACCACATCAAGGGCAAAGTCGTGGTCATCGCCGACTACGGTGCTTTTGTGGAGGTCATGCCCGGTGTTGAAGGCCTCATCCACGTCAGCGAGATGAGCTGGAGCCAGCACC
Organism: Bacteroidales bacterium; assembly: GCA_017522105.1. GTDB lineage: Bacteria > Bacteroidota > Bacteroidia > Bacteroidales > P3 > Colimorpha. The sequence goes on from JAFXAA010000019.1 coordinate 25,813, forward strand.
TGCGTTCCGCACAGGACTTCCTGAAGGTGGGCGACGAGGTGGAGGCAGTCATCCTGAACCTCGACCGCGAAAACCGCAAGATGAGCCTCGGCATCCGCCAGCTCATGCCCGACCCCTGGCTCAGCATCGCCGAGCGCTACCCCGTCGGCAGCAAGCACACCGCCACCGTGCGCAACTTCACGAACTTCGGCATCTTCGTCGAGCTTGAGGAAGGCGTCGACGGCCTTATCCACATCAGCGACCTCAGCTGGAGCAAGAAGATCAAGCACCCCGCCGAGTTCACCAAGATCGGCGAGAAGATTGATGTCGTCGTCCTCGAAGTCGATGCAGAAAACCGTCGCCTCAGCCTCGGCCACAAGCAGCTGGAGGAGAACCCCTGGGATGTCTACGAGACCCTCTTCACCGTGGGCAGCGTGCACCAGGGCAAGATAGTGAACATGAACGACAAGGGCGCCACCGTCATCCTGCCCTACGACGTCGAGGCTTTCGCCCCGATGCGTCACCTCGACAAGGAGGACAAGAGCAAGGCCAAGAACGGCGAGACCCTCGACTTCAAGGTCATAGAGTTCAACAAGGACAGCAAGAAGATAATCGTCAGCCACACCCGCACCTTCCAGGAGTGCAACGACGGCAGCCGCAGCGAAGGCGACAGCCGCGAGCGCAACACCAAGAAGACGGTGAAGCAGATCAACGACAACTTGGAGAAGACCACCCTCGGCGACCTCGACATCTTCCAGAAACTGAAAGAAGAGAAGTAAGAACCGACAGCGTTTTTTCCGCTTGAAAAGGGAGTGCCACAATGATGGCATTCCCTTTTTTTGTAAAAAAAATCACTCCTGACGGCAACAAAAAGGCGCCTTTTGCGTCTACGCAGTGAAAAGAAAACTTGCACGGTATGAAAAAAAATACTACCTTTGTAATGTGGAATAATGTGCTGTGTGAGTGTAAGAATATGATAAAGAATTAAATAAGCAGAGTGTTATGATACGTAAAACTGCATTTTCGGCTTTGTTGACTATCGCTGTCACCATCATGGCATGCGGCAATGCATCGGCTCAGTGGAGCCAGCGCACGGCCTGTCCGGGCTGGAACAACCCCGAGTCTTTCGCCACGGGCAGCAATGTTTACAGGTACACTGGGGCTGCTGCTGATGCAGGTAGCAAGGGCCTTCCACAAGTCAGTACCTGCACCACCAATCCCAACTGGTCTGGCATTACGTGGCCTTCGAGTGGCTCAAATGTGTATAGTGCTGGGCAGATAGCCTCCCAGCAGTCGTCATGCTCTGCATTCGGCTCAAGTTACTATTCGGCTCGTCTGCCCGAGCCGAACAGGCTGTTCCGCATTATGGACACTAACGACGTCGCTACGGGATGCCCTAAGAACCGGGATCCATATACGAAGGGTACCGACGGGGTATATCATTTGCCATTTGTGCCTAATCGTGAATATAATACTTATGACACTACGGGTCGCATTATCAACACTATGCTTTCCTCTTCCATCCGTGTCGGCGATGACTGTCCGGGCAATGGAACCGGCAGTGCCACGGCTCTCTACTACTATCTCCGGCCCAATTCCACGAATGCCTTGCTGTTCATTTACTACGCTGTCGTTGTATCGGCTCCCACCCACTCCGTATCGGAAAACCCTGCTTTCGTCATAGGTATAGAACACCAAAATGCCGCAAATCAATGGGTGGCTCTTTCTGACACGCTGGTATATGCCATTACTGTGGCAAACAATATGCCAGTTAATCCGAACTACAATGAAAACGGATGGCACGACAATAATGTGGTTTCCCAGTACAGTTATTATGGCGCAAAGTTCAAGGACTGGACCAAGGTGGTCATTAACTTGGGCAACCATCTCTATGAGAATCTTCGCATCCACATATCTATCAGCGACTGTGAATTTCATGCCCACCCTGCATGGGCATATATTGCAGGCGAGTGCCGCGAGATGTCGTTGAAGGATGATGGGTGCCCTGCAGGTCTCCGTACCGACGTGGCCACCATCATGGCTCCGCGTGGCATGCAGAGGTATCAGTGGGCGGCCTCCGAATATGGCGTCAGTGACCCTGTGGACCGCCTTGAAGAAGGCGCCGAAGACGACTACTTCTCCTTCCGTACGCTGACCATGCCGGAAGGCAACCTTGCCGCAGGGCGCACCGCTGAAGGCCCCGAGGACACGGTGTTTGTGTCCGGCAGTCGTCGCGACACCGTCCGCTTCTGCGACTACCATGTCAAAGCCGACGACTTCCGCATACTTTACCGCCCCAATCCCAACAAAGTGCGTAACATCTCGGCCCGCAATGCGGCAACAGGTGAGGACTCCGTCGGCAACCGGCAGACCTTCCGCTGCCGTATGACTTCGGCCATAGACCCCTCCAAGCCCTTTACCTCAGACCTGTATATCAACATCCAGAACACCAAGCCGTCCATGAAGATTGACACGCTGTCCATGTGCGACGGCACGGTGCGCCTGTGGAACCAGAGCTATGTGCCCGGCGCCCCCAACCTCGTTGTGGACTCCACCACCAAATGGTCATTCTATAGCCATCTGGGCACCGACGGGCTGCCTTTCGGCGACCCTGACACCGTCTTCACGGGCGACAGCATTGACTACCTCGCCGCCAACTCGGACGAACGCTATGTGCTGGTTCGTACCAGCACGCCAGACACGGGCTGCTACTCTGAAGCCATCTATGCTATACATCCGTTGGAGTCGCCCAAAACCGCCATGACCATAGCCCCCAAGGTGCTGTGCGACTCGGCGTCCACGGTGCTGACTGACGTGACCCCGGGCGAGATTCACCACCGCACTTGGCGCTACCTAAAGGCCGACTACAACGGCCCGCTCGACGGGTTGGACTATAGCACCATGCAGGGCTCTGTAGAAACCGTTTCGGGCTACCTCAACGACAATGCTTCAATCAGCAGAAGTTTCACCCATTCCATTGAGCCCATAGAGCTCACTGTGTGGAACGGCAAGTACTACCTGAACCGTACTGACCAGACAGACACCATCTGGTGCAGCGCCACCGCGCGCGACACCGTGGCCGTCTTTGTGCACCCCAACCTTGAGGTCACTGGCGACACCATTGTCTGCGAAGGCAGCTACACCGACGCCACCGTGCGTACCATCGGCGTGGACGGTTGCTCTTACGAATGGTCGCTCACTCCTGGAGTGGTCACTGGCAATATCCCCGCCGGCGATCATCTCCGCGTGGTGCCCTACGCCGACACATCGGTCTATTATGTCAAGGTCACCAGCCCGCAAGGGTGCGAGGCATGGGGCAGTGTGAACGCCTATTATGTGCAGCCCAAGCTGGAGATGTTCCCGCCTGATGGCTTGATATGTCCTGGCGACACAGTGATGCTTGTGGGCAGCATGGCAGACCACTATTCGTGGAAGGCCGGCTCCTCGAATATCGGCACTGGCGACACGCTCTTCGTCACTCCGAGGAGCACTACGGTCTACACCATGGTGGGCCACGGCTCCAACGACTGCGACGCCACCCCGCTGACCGAGAAGGTTACCGTGGTGCCGTACCCGACACCGAAAGTACAACTCTCGCCCAAGTATGTGGACAGTGACGACCCAACGGTGGTGCTCACCAATGCATCGCCCAATGCCACCTCCACAAGCTGGCTCTTCGATGGTGGCGAGACGAGCGAGGAAGTCTCCGTGAAGCACGTCTTCGAGGAGGCTTATGCCGGTCAGGACTCGGTGGTCAACGTGGTGCTCACCACCTCCAACAGACTTGGTTGCACTGTCGTCCATCCCTTCACCATCCCCGTGCACCTCTTCACCGCGTGGCTGCCCACGGTCTTCACGCCCGGCAGCGAGGATGTCAACGCCAAGTTCAAGCTCTTCACCATCAACGAGTACGAATACTTCCACATCTATATCTACAACCGCGAGGGTATGCTCGTCTTCGAGTCCGATGACCCCGCCTTTGAGTGGGACGGCACCCACAACGGCACCCCCTGTCCGCAAGGGGCCTACGTCTACGTCTGCAACTACCGCAAGCCCCATACCGGCACCCTCAGCAACCGCAAGGGCACCATCACTCTCCTGAGATAGGCCATGCCCGACAAATACAGCCTCCTGAAGCGCTACTGGGGCTTCGACACATTCCGCCCCATGCAGGAGGAGATAGTAGACTCTGCCGTAGCAGGTCATGATGTAATGGTCTTGCTGCCCACCGGCGGAGGCAAGTCCCTCTGTTACCAGCTGCCAACGCTGATGATGGAGGGGCTTTGCCTTGTGGTGTCGCCGCTGATAGCGCTGATGAAAGACCAGGTGTCGCAGTTGCAGGCACGCCACATCAAGGCGGCCTGCATCACCTCCGGCATGCGCCACGACGATGTCGCCGCGGTGCTCAACAACAGCCTCTACGGTGACCTGAAGTTCCTCTATGTGTCGCCGGAACGCCTTCGGCAGCACCATTTCATAGAGTATTTCCGCCGCATGAAGGTGTGCCTGATAGCCGTCGACGAGGCTCACTGCGTGTCGCAGTGGGGCTACGACTTCCGCCCGCCTTACCTTCAGATTGCCGACATCAGGGCCTACCACCCCCAAGTGCCGCTGATGGCCCTCACGGCCACGGCAACGCCCGTGGTGATGGACGACATCTGTCTTCACCTTGGCATGAGGGAGCCCCGCACTTTCTGCGGCAGCTTTGCTCGCCCAAACCTGGCCTATCGCGTCGTTCGTGACGACAACAAAGAGCAGCGCCTCCTTCAGATTGTGGCACTCGGCGGCGGCAGCGGCATCGTCTACACTCGCAGCCGTCGCGGCTGCGAGCGTGTGGCAGCGCTGCTGGCGGCCAATGGTGTCACATCCGAATACTACCATGCCGGCCTCACCGCCGCCGAGCGTGACCGTCGGCAGGGCCTTTGGCTCGCAGGTCAATGTCAAGTGATGGTGGCCACCAATGCCTTCGGCATGGGCATCGACAAGCCCGATGTGCGCTTCGTGGTGCATCTCGATGTGCCGGACTCCCTTGAAGCCTACTTCCAGGAAGCGGGTCGCGCCGGACGCGACGGCCAGCCCGCCGCAGCCTACCTGCTCCACAGCCCTGTGGACAGGCTGCGCCTGCAGAAGAACCATGACGCCGATTTCCCGACCATCAAATATGTCCGCAACGTCTACAGGGCCATCTGCAACTACTATCGTCTGCCTGTCGGCGGCGGTGCCGACACACGCCATGACTTCGACCTGCAGAAGCTCTGCGGCACCTATGCATTCTCCGTCCGCGAATTCTACGGTGCCTGCCGCTTTCTGGAGCGAGAAGGACTCATCGCGCTGCCCGATGCCGAAGATGCTGTCTCCACGCTCTCTATCCCAGTGGGGCGTGACGAACTCTACCGCTTCCAGGTGAACCATCTGCGCCATGGCGATTTCCTGCAGACCATCATACGCATGTATCCCGGCATCTTCTCCACGCGTGTGCCAATCGACGAGCGGCGCATTGCGGTGCGCTGCAACCTCGACCTGGCCGATGTGTGCAACATGCTCGGCGAACTCAACGCCATGCATGTGGCCGAATATAGCCCGTGTCCCACCAAGCCGCAGATTGTCTTCCCATCGCCGCGCATCCCCGAGACCGACATCGTGCTGCTGCCGCAGCAGTATGACCTGCTCAAGCAGGCCGCCCTCGACCGTCTTGAAGCCGTGGTGCAGTATATAGAGAACGACAGCCAGTGCCGTTCGCTGCAGCTCGCCGCCTACTTCGGGCGTGCCGACGGCATGGAGCCCTGCGGCGTCTGCGACGTCTGCCGCCGCCGCACAGCCCCCTCTGCCGCCGCCTGCCGTCAGGCCGTGCTGCAGCTGCTGTCCTCGCGCAGACTCTCGCCGCACGATGTATGTTCGTTGTTGGAAGCCAAAGGCTATGCCGATGTCATGGATGTCGTGCGCGGCATGCTCGACACCGGGGCCGTCAGCCTCGACAGAAACCTGCTGCTCAGCGTCTCATAGAGGCGCACCACAGGCAGCCCCATGACGTTGTAGTAGCAGCCCTCGATGCGCTCCACCCCCACCATGCCTATCCATTCCTGTATTCCGTAAGACCCCGCCTTGTCGTATGGGCGGTAGGTGTCCACATAGTGGAATATCTCCTCGTCTGTAAGTTGCCTGAAGTGCACCGCTGTGCTTTCGGTGAACGACACCTCGTCGTCCTGCGAACGCAGGCACACGCCGGTGTACACCGTGTGGTCGCGCCCCGAGAGGCTGCGCAGCATCGCCACGGCCTCGTCGCGGCCGGCGGGCTTGCCCAGCACGCGCCCGTCGAGCACCACCGTGGTGTCGGCCGCCACCAGCACGCAGTCACTGTCAATCTTTTCCTTGGGCCATGCCGCCGCCTTGCGCCGCGCCAGATGCTCGGCCACCTCGGACGGGGGCAGGGGAGAGGACAGGTGTTCGTCCACGTCCACGCTCACGCACTCCACCTCCAGGCCTGTCTGTGCCAGCAGTTGGCGGCGCCGTGGCGATTTGGAAGCCAGCAGCAGTCTCATTTCACCTCGTGGCCGCCTTTGAAGCGGGCCTTGTACACCTCGCGGCCCTGGTCATACCAAGTCCACTTGCCGTCCTTCTCGCCGCCGGCGAACTGGCCCTTCTCCACGGGAGCCCCGGCCTCGTTGTAGCGCTCGTATTTGCCTTCGAGCACCCCGTTGCGGAAGTTCTGACGCAGCTCCACGGTGCCGTTGGGGAAATAGCGCAGCTCCTCGCCGTCCTTGACGTCCTCGCGGTAGTGTATCACGTAGCGCACGGTGCCGTCGTCGTACAGCCCGCGCCACTCGCCGTCTTTCATGCCTTCGGTGAAGTTGCCGTAGTAGTCCACGCGGCCGCTCTCATACCAGGCCGTCCAGCGCCCCTCCTCCATGTCGTGGGCGTACTCGCCCTCGTGCAGCTTCTTGCCGCTCTCATACCATGTGGTCCACACGCCCTCGCGCTCGCCGGAGCGGTAGTTGCCGGCGCGCCAGCGCTCGCCGGTCTCGTAGTAGTAGGTCCACAGGCCCACCTCCTTGCCGCCGGCATAGTGGCCTTTGATGCCTAGCTTGCCGGTGGTGCGCCAGTAGAAACTCCATTCGCCGTCCTGCTGGCCGTTCACCATGGAGCCTTCCATGTCCTTGCGTCCGTCCTCGAACCACCATGTCGCCATACCCTGAAGCTCGTCGCTCTTGTACAGGCCCTTGAACCTGATCTTTCCGTTCTCGTGCCACTGGGTCGTCTGCCCTTCGCGGCTGCCGTTGACGTAGGTGATTTCCTCTTCCTGCTGCCCGTTGGCATACCACGAGCGGTAGACGCCGTTCTTCTTGCCGTCGGTCACGTTCACCTCGCTCTTCAGGTCGCCGTTGCGGTGCCAGCTGCGGTTCACGCCGTTGCCGAAGCATTCCTCGCTCATGCGGCTCCCGTCGTCGTAGTAGACCGTCCACACGCCGCTCTTCTTGCCGTTGGTGTAGGTGCCTTGCTGCGACACCTTGCCCGACGGGTACCACCACGTCCAGTTGCCGTTGCGTTTGCCGTTGTCGGCTATGGGGCCCTCCACCGAGAGCTGGTTGGTGCCGCTGTAGTTCTTGCGGTACATGGTCTGCCCCTCGGCCAGCGAGGCTGCCGCCATGCAGGCGGCCAGTATGATGACTGATGTCTTTCTCATGGCTGTGCTTCTATTCGGTGTATATCAGTTTGATTTTAATCGTCTCGCTTTCGTTGTACCCGTTGAGCAGGGTGCGCTCCGCCGTGCTGCCGCGGGTGTCTATGAGCAGGTGCGTGCCGCCGTCGTGGCCTGTGCGCAGCAGGTTCTGCACGTGCAGCGGCATGCGCAGGCGGTAGCGGTTGCTGTCGCTGTCATAGTAGCCGTCCACCCCCGCCAGGGCGTAGTCGTTGATGTAGCGTGTGCCGTTGGTGGCTATGAGGCGCTGCGGATGGCGTGCCGGAGCCTCGGCGGCCACTGGCAGCAGCAGCTCGGCGCGGTGGATCACCGCCAGGGGGTGCTGCTTGTGGAATGCCTGCAGTTTGCGCCCGAAGCCCACCACAGCGTTGAAGCCCCCCAGGGGGTCGAGGTACAGGTGGCTGGCACCGTCGACGCTGTTCTGCCCGTCGAGGGCCGTCCCGGCGTAGTCGTGCACGAAGTGGGTGAAATGCTTGCCGTTGCTGATGGAGAAGTCGTAGTGCGTGGTGTCCGTCCCGTAGTGGTAGTAGGTGCGCATGCGGGTGCGGGTGTCGGACAGGGCGAAGGTGACCATGCCGTTGTCGCTGCCTGCGGCGGCGATGCTGATGCGCAACCCCTTGGTGGCAGCGGCAAACTCGTCGCGCTCGCCAGTGGTGCGCAGTATGTTGTTGATGGGGCCTCCGAGGCGCAGGTTGATGCTGTCGGTGGCCGCCGACACCGTCAGCGTGCCGTCGTAGAGCACGGCCCCGGCGTCGACAGCGATGCTGTCGGTGGCGTAGTACTGCTTGCTGCCGTCGATGGCCTCGGCCAGCTGCACCACCTCGAAGCGCAGGGTGTAGCTCTGCGCCGTGTCCGGGAAGAGCCCTTCGGGCACCAGCGTCAGCACCACCGAGTCAATTTCCACGGCCGACATCGACACCGACGTCGTGGCGTTGGGCAGCGTGATCTGGGTGAAAAAGCTTGCGCTGACCTTGCCGAAAAGCGGGTCTGCGTAGTTGCCTATGATAATCTGGCTGTTGCCCGTGGTGAGCAGCGAGTCGTCGCGCAGCGAATAGGCGGTGTCCACGGTCATGGTGTATTCCTTGCCGTCGTACACCGTGCTGCCGTCAATGAGCGTGGCGCCCATGTCCGTGGCGTCGTCGGAGCATGCCGCCATCGTCAAGAGTGCCAGCAGCAGCGCCGTTGTGTGCAGTGTGTGTCTCATGCAGTGTGTGTCTGTTGTTTCGTTCAGTTCTCTATGCGGCCGGTGATGGTGTCGTAGAATTTGTTGATGCGTGCAAAGAACTCCTCGCGGTCGTCGATGAAGTCAAGCACGTTGCGCTTGTTCTCCTTGGCGAAGGCCACCAGCTCCGGGTTGGCGTTCGGCGAGCCGATGACGACGCCCTGCGAGTAGGTGATGGCGGCTTTCATCAGGCCCAGGTACGTAGTGTCGCCGTAGAGGCGCAGGTCCTTGGCCGTGGCGTTGTCGGTCTTCATCTTGCGCTCCAGGTCGCCGCCGATGTGGCCCTTGAAGCCGTCGTCCATCAGCGTGATGACCAGCTTGGTGCCGCTGAAGAAGGAGTTCTCCTTGTTGATGCGGCGCAGGTAGAACGGTATCATGGCCGACGACCACCCCATGAAGTTGATCAGGTGCGGCTGCCATGCCAGCTTGCGCACAGCCTCCAGCGTGCCGCGCCCGAAGAAGAGCAGGCGCTCGTCGCTGCGGTCGTCCAGCGTGCCGTCAGCCTCGGTGGGGGCGTTGTGCCCCACGAAGTACTCGTCGTTGTCGATGAAATAGACCTGCATGCGTGCCGTCGGTATTGAGCCGACCTTTATCAGCAGCTGGTGGTCGCAGTTGTTCACGATCAGGTTCATCCCGCTCAGGCGTATCACTTCGTGCAGCTGGTGGCGGCGTTCGCTGATGTTGGCGAATTTGGGCATGAACACCCTTATGTCGCGCCCCATCTCCTGTATTTTCGCCGGCAGATAACGGCCCAAAGTGGCCATGGCACTCTCCTCGGAAAAAGGCATAATCTCCTGACTTACAAACAATATTCTACCTTTAGCCATAACTTTTTGTATATATTGGTTCCAAATGCAAAATTACGTTTTTTTTCCGACATGGCGAAATTTATTTTTCATTCCGCCAGCTTGCCGCCTCCTCACCCCTGCCTCCGGGCCTCCTCACCCCCGCCTTCCCTACGGAGTCCCTACGGCATTTCTTCAGTAGTTCTTCAGTAGTTCTTCAGTGTTTGACTGAAGAACTACTGAAGAACTACTGAAGAACTACTGAAGAAATGCCGTAGGGGAGGCGTTGAGGAATGGCTGGCGCGGCGGGGTGGAGAAGGGGCGGTGTGCGCGGCGGCGGAAAGAAAATTTTGCCAGAATGGAAAAAGTTTGTATCTTTGCACACTCAAAGCGTACAGACGCATCAGTGTATCAACGTATCAACGTGTAATATGGACAAGTACAACCAGCGCGGAGTTTCCGCTACGAAGGAAGATGTGCACAATGCCATCAAGAATATCGACAAGGGTCTCTTCCCCAAGGCTTTCTGCAAGATTATACCCGACCTGCTGGGCTGTGACGCGCAGTATTGCAACATCATGCATGCCGACGGCGCTGGCACTAAGTCGAGCCTGGCCTACATGTACTGGCGCGAGACGGGCGACCTCAGCGTGTGGAAGGGTATCGCCGTGGATGCCATCGTGATGAACACCGACGACCTGCTCTGCGTGGGGGCGCTGGACCACATTCTGCTCTCCTCCACCATAGGGCGCAACAAGCAGCTGGTGCCGGGCGAGGTCATCTCCGCCGTCATCAACGGCACCGAGGAATTCTGCCAGTCGATGCGCGACATGGGTATCGACATGGTGCTCACGGGCGGCGAGACGGCCGACGTGGGCGACCTGGTGCGCACCATCATCGTGGACAGCACGGTGACGGCCCGCATGCGCCGCGCCGACGTGGTGGACAATGCCCGCATCAAGGCCGGCAACGTCATCGTGGGCCTCGCCAGCTTCGGCCAGGCCAAGTACGAGACGGCCTACAACGGCGGCATGGGCAGCAACGGCCTCACCTCGGCGCGCCACGACGTGTTCTCGCACGTCTACGCCGAGAAGTACCCGATGTGCTACGACCACAACCTGCCCGACAGTGTGGTCTTCTGCGGCACCAAGCTGCTGACCGACCCCACCGAGGTGCCGGGCGTGGACGCCGGCCACATGGTGCTCTCGCCCACACGCACCTATGCCCCCATAATACGCCGTGTGCTCGACGAGTACCGCCCGAAGATTGACGGCATGATACACTGCTCCGGCGGCGCGCAGACCAAGGTGCTGCACTTCGTCGAGAACCTGCACGTGGTCAAGGACAACCTCTTCCCCGTGCCGCCGCTGTTCCGCATGATTCACGACGAGAGCCAGACCGACTGGCAGGAGATGTACAAGGTGTTCAACATGGGCCACCGCATGGAGCTCTACACCGACGAGGAGACGGCCCGCGGCATCATCGACATCAGCCGCAGCTTCGGCGTCGACGCCCGCGTGGTGGGCCGCGTGGAGGAGGCCCCGAAGGCGCAGGTGACGGTGAAGAGCGAGAACGGTGTGTACGAGTATTTTGCGTAAAAAAGCAAAAAAAAATGCATCGCGGCACAATAAACTGCAGCGAGTGCCGTTTTTGGAATATCAATTTGTTATGTGAGTTTCATAACAGCCACCCTTGTTTTATTGGGAATTTGGTCAGGGTGGCGATGCGATAGTAGCTCAGTTGGCAGAGCGGCGGCTTCCCAAGCCGCAGGTCGCGGGTTCGACCCCCGTCTATCGCTCACAGCATGAGAGGACGCTCCGGCGCCCTCTTTTTTCTTTTTGTTGTGTGTATATTGTAAAATCTTTGTATCTTTGCAGTTCCGCCGCAGCGTGTGGCGCTGTGGTATAAGAACTAATTTATAAGCATTTATGACAAATACTGTGTTAAAGAAAGACTGGAAAAAGGAGCTGTGGTCCTATGTGCTCCTCATAGTCGGCAGCGCACTCTTCGCCGCCGGCGATGTGATGTTCGTCAACCCCTACATGATGGCTCCCGGCGGCACCTACGGCTTGAGCAACGTCTTCAGCACACTATGGGGCGGTAAAATCTCCGTGTGGGCTATCTGCATGGATGTGCCCCTGCTCCTCATCGGCACGTGGATCCTCGGCCCCAAGTTCGGCGTGAAGACCATCATCTCCACGTTCCTCATCTTCGGCTTCACCTTCGCTATCGAGAGCTGGTGGTGGGGCTATAACCCCGTCATCCACGACGGCCCCATCGTGGCCCAGGCCATAGAGGGCATCTCCATGGTGCAGACCCACGACGGACTCTGGTTTGTGCCCGACTACTTCCTCAACACCGTTGTGGCGGGCCTCATCTACGGTGTGGCCATAGGCATGATTTTCCGCAGCGGCGCCACGAGCGGCGGCAGCGACATCATCTCGATGATCCTGCACAAGTACACCAAGATCAGCCTCGGCACGCTGGTGACCATTGTGGACGGCTGCATCACCCTGAGCACCCTCATCGCTTTCGGCGACATTCGCCTGCCCATCTACTCCATCATCATCATCTTCATCGAGGGCAAGGTCATCGACCTGGTGGTGGACGGTATGAAGAGTTACAAGACCATGTTCATCGTCACCGACGAGATGGAGGCTGTGCGCAACTACATCCTCAACGACCTCAAGCGTGGCGGCACGTGCCTCACGGGCACGGGCCTCTACCAGGGCAACGAGCGCAAGATGATATATGTCACCCTTGACCGTGCCGACATGGTGAAGCTCCGCAGCCAGCTGCATGCCATAGACCCCAAGGCTTTTGTCAACATCATGGACAGCTCGGAGATTTTGGGCATGGGCTTCAAGGCGTTGCCTAAAGAATAGCCGACAGGGCAATAAAAAGGTTGTCTGTACGTTAATAGTGTTATGAAGGTTCTTCAGCTCTGCATCAAGCCGCCCTATCCCTCAGTGGACGGGGGCACCATGGCCATGAACAGCATCACCCAGGGCCTGCTGCGTGCGGGCTGCGAGGTGAGGGTGCTGACGATGGAGAGCGACAAGCACCCGGCCGACATGGCGAAGCTGCCCGCGGACTACCGTGAGGCGACGCATTTCGAGGCCGTGTATGTCGACCTTGGGGTCAAGCCGCTGGAGGCCGCCGTGGCCATGCTGTGCGGCGAATCATACCATGTCAGGCGCTTCCGCAGCGAGGCTTTCGCCGGGCGCCTGCGCGCCGTGTTGGAACAGGAGGACTTTGACGTGGTGCACCTGGAGAGCGTTTTCATGACGCCCTACGTGCCCCTCATACGACGCTTCTCGAAGGCCAGGGTGGTGCTGCGCGCCCACAATGTGGAGCATGTCATCTGGCGCCGCGTGGCCGAGAGCACACGCCGTGGCATGAAACGGTGGTATCTGAAGCACTTGGCCTTGACCCTCAGGGTGTATGAGCTGGAGCATGTGAACGACTATGACGGGGTGGTGTGCATCACGCGCAACGATGCCGAATATTTCCGCAGCCAGGGCTGCCGCCGTCCGGTGACGGCCATCCCCTTCGGCGTGGAGCCGGAAGAGGTGCCGAGCGTGGATGTAGAGCCTGCCTCGCTTTTCCACATAGGCGCCATGGACTGGATGCCTAACCGCGAGAGCGTGGCGTGGTTGCTGGAAGAGGTGTGGCCGGTGGTGCACCGTGAGGTGCCGCAGGCTCACCTGTATCTGGCCGGTCGCCGCATGCCGCGCAAGTGGATGGACGCCTCGATGGAAGGGGTCACCGTGGTGGGCGAAGTGCCCGATGCGGGCCACTTCATTGCCGGAAAGCAGATTAACGTGGTGCCCCTGCTCAGCGGCAGCGGCATCAGGGTGAAGATAATCGAGGCCATGGCGGCGGGCAAGGCCGTGGTGACCACCTCTGTGGGCGCCAGCGGCATAGAGTTCACCGACGGGGAGAACCTGCTTATCGCCGACACGCCGCAGCAGTTTGCCGCCTGCATCAAGCGCTTGGTGGAGGATCAGGACTATTGCCGCAGCGTTGGTGAGGCGGCGGCGCACCTGGTGGCAGAGCAGTACGACGTCGGTAGCCTCACGCAGAAGTTGCTACAATTCTACAACGAAATATGCGAGCGATGAAAAAGATAGCCAAATTATTGATGCTTGGCGCCATGTTGGCGATGGCGGCAACGGCGGCGGCACAAGTGACCATACCGGGCACTCATGTCACCTTCCGCCTCAACAACGAGGATTGGCGCTACCTACGGACATTCGGGCTTGACGACGGTGGCGATGTGTACCTGTACTACTATGTAGGCCATGTGCTCGTCGACATGGAGGGCGACACCGTCTTGCCGTGCCTGCGTATCTACGTCAACGAGAACTATGGGGGCGATGTCTACGAGCTGGCATACGACCGCTATCTGCTTCAGCCCTTCCAGTCGGTCGAAGAGTACACGCACGGTCCCGGCCTGCCGAAGAGCGGTGGCATAGGCTATATGGGTGCCTATACCAGTCCTGTGAACCAGAAGGACTACCAGTTCCTGATGACATACTTCAAGGACCGCAACACCGCCGTGGAGTTCAGGCTGGAGACCACCAAAGACACCTTCGAGGAGATGGAGTTTGAATTCAGAGATATTCTTGGAACGCTAAAATAGTAGAACCATGAAAAGACTAATGATGATTTTGTCGGCCTGCGTGCTGACGGCCTGTGCGGTGGCCCAGGCTCTGCCCGAAGAACTGAAGGGCGACTACCAGGAGCGCTTCACGCGGCTCAACAAGGCCTATGCCAAAGAGCCGGACAATGTGGAGAACCTCTACAACATGTCGATGTTCTACTTCGACAACTCGCACCCTATGCGCAACCTGCCTATGGCCATGAAGTACATTCAGCGCGCCGAGAAGAAGCACATCGAACTGCTGGAGGAAAACAAACTGGGCGAACTCACGCGGTTGGCCCGCAAGAACATCACCCTGACGTCCATCCGTCAGGCCAAACAGGCCATAAGCGATGCGGCTTACAACACCCTTGAGGTGCGCACGGACATGACCCGCGTGGAGCTTGACACATACCTTGACGCCTTTGGCATAGACATAGAGCTTGTGCGCCTGCTGCGCCAGCGCCGCATCAATCAGGTGTATGACGAAGACCTGCGCAAGGGTACCGCCGAGGCGTACTACCATTTCATCGACATCTATCCCGGCACCCGCGAGGCAGAGCAGATGGAGGAACGCCTGGCGCGCCTTGCCCCGGGCTTGTTTGAGGGAGTGAGCACTGAGGCTCAGGCCGACGCCATTGCGGCTGAATACCAGCTCAGCCCGTCGGTGCAGCGCGCGGCGTCAAAGCAGAAGAGCCGCATAGCTTACGCTGCCGCCAGCCGTCGCAACACCATTGAAGCATACAACGAGTTCCTGTCGAAGTACCCGTCAGGCGATGAACACCTGCAGGCCCGCGAGAAGTTGGCCTCGCTGCTGGAGGTGAAGTACTCAGGCTTGCACACCGCTCGCGAGTATGCAGACTTTGTTGATGCCAATGCCGACAACCCTCTTGCCGACAGCGCGCTCCGGCAGCTGCGCAGGCTCATCAACGAGGAGCGTGACATAGAGGCGGCGCGCCTCTATCTTGCCAAGTTCAAGCTTGACCAGTATTATGCCGATGTGTACAACAAGTACTATTCATGGCATGCCGAGGAGGGCAATGCCGCTCCCATACTGAAGTTCAAAAAGGAGAACCCCGACTTCCCGCACCAGCGCGCCCTGGAGGCCGATCTGGAGCGTGCACGCAAGATTGACGCGGAAAACCTGATGGAAGACTATCTTGAGATGGACTACCCCAAGTATGCAAGCCGAGTAAGGCAGATGACGGGGAAACGCATTGCCATTGTGGCTCTACAGCGCATGCTGCAGTCGCAGCTGACCATGCACAATTACAAGGCTGCCCTTGACCGCGTGCGCCAGTTCGAGATCTGCTTCGACAATGTTGCTACGGCGGAGTACAAGGAACTGCAGTCCATCCTCGCCGCACCCTCCAGCGGGGCCAAGATGTCGCCGATGCTTGCGGCAACGTATAACATACAAAACCCCAGCTACAACAAGGCCGAGGACAGATTGTACTATACGCGTGTGGGCAGTTCGCGGCGCATCTGCTATGCCGAAAAGAAGGGTGGCGTGTGGCAACCTGCCGGCGACGCCCGTTTTGAGCCTACGGAAAACGACGGCCTCACCGTGTATGGTTTCTATGCCAACGGTACCCGCATGCTCCTTGGCAGCGAGGGCGATATATGGATTGCGGAGAAGGAGGGCGACCACTGGCGTGTGGCCGACATTCCTCCTTACCCGGTCAATACAGACTATATAGAGACCGATGCCTACATGTTGCCTGACGGCAGCGGCATGCTTTTGGCCTCCGACCGCCCCAACGGTCAGAACCTCCAGCCTTCTGGTGCCTTTTTCCATGGCGACACAGCCCTCGCCACAGACCTGTATTTCATTCCCTATACCCAGAACGGATGGGGTACGGCCGTCAACCTCGGCTCGGTGGTAAATACACCGTATTGCGAGCGCTCGCCCATCCTCAGCCGCAATCTCAAGACCCTGTATTATGTCACTGACGGACGCGGAGGCCTTGGCTACGGCGATGTGTACATGTGCACACGCTCCAATGTGGAAGACTGGACGAGCTGGAGCAAGCCCAAAAACATGGGCAAGGAGCTGAACACGGGCTTCAAGGAGGCTTCGGTGGCTTTCGGCAACGACGAGAAGACCCTGATAGTGACCTCCAATTACAAGCTTGGGCGCTTCTCGGCCTACTCTATCCCCACGACGCATGACGTGTCCAACTCCTACCAGTCCTATTCCCTCGACATCCTCGGCATGGAGGACTTCCTGTTCAGGGTCAGGGTGGCAGACTTGACACAGCAGACGCTGACGCAGGTGGTAGAGTATTCCGGGGACGGATATGCGGTAGACCTCAACGTTCACAAGGACAAACGCTATGCCGTGCTTGGCGACGCGGGCATGTATTTCGTCCCCGCCGTAATTGTGGAACCTAAAGCCAAGACACGCCAGCGTCTGAAGGGTTACACATTCCCTGTGCTCGTGGGCATGGACAAGCCGCTGCCGCTGCCCGCTGTGGACTTTGAGAAAGGCACCTCCACATTGACCACCGTGGCCGAGTGGCAGCTTGAGCAGTTGGCACACTTTATCGTGCAGAACCCCTCGTGCAAGGTGGAGATGGTGATAAACGTTGAGGGCTCCGACGATGCTCCCTGCTACAACCTTTCGCTCGACAGGGGGCGCGCCATACGCGACTTCCTCATAGTGTCAGGCGTCGAAGAGGATGCGATATCGGTCTCGGCCTATGGAAACGTGAACACCAAGAAGCGCTCGGCCCCCGGTGTGGCGGCGCAATTCCGCGAGAAGTAGGCCGCTGTACGGGTGCTGTTTAGTTTGTCCGTCAGACGGGCAGGCGCGGATTTATTAACAACAGGCTGCGGATTTCTTTTTGAAGTCCGCAGCCTTCGTTTTGACAAATTGCAGTAATTTTGCCGCCGAAAACTATACCTGCCAAGCCTATGGAACAGCATCGCACAATCACAGTGGAAGGTCGTTCAGTCCATTACCGCGACGAAGGCCGCGAACATACACGCACCCTTGTTCTGCTGCATGGTTTCCTGCAGAGCCTCGACGTGTGGAGCCTCTATGTGCTGTCATACATGAACTCTGTCCGCGTAATCACAATTGACCTGCCGGGTCATGGTCTGACTGAGACCTTCTGTGACGTGCACACCATGGACTTTATGGCCAAAACCGTGAAAGCCGTGCTCAACGAGGCCGGTGTTGACCAGTGTGTCATGGTCGGTCACTCCATGGGAGGCTATGTGGCGCTCTCTTTCGCCGACAAATATCCCTTCGCGCTGCGTGGCTTGGGCCTTATCAATTCACACCCCTTGGCGGACAACGAGGAACACCGGCGCCAGAGGGAGGACGTCTGCAGGCAGGTGTCGGCCAACCGTGCCGCCTTCATCCTCGGCTTCGTGTCCTCGCTCTTCGACTCCTCCAGGCGCGCCGCCCTGTCCAAAGACATCAAGGACCTCCAGGACCAGTGCCTGCTCACCACGGCGGCATCCATCATGGCTGCGCAGCACGGCATGGCTGAACGCCCGTCGCGAGTGCAGACCCTCGCCAAGCTCGACGTGCCCACCCTCTTCGTCTACGGCAAGAACGACCCGCGCATACCCATCGAAATCGCCCTCGGCGCCGCCCTCGTGGCCAAGCGTCCGGAGATTCTGCTGCTTGAAAATGTGGCCCACATGGCTTTCATTGAGGAGCGGGAGTACCTCAAGCCGCGCCTCCTCGACTTTGTGGAGCGCTGCTACTCCTGACGTTGCCCGCACCTCTTTTGTGCCGATATATGGCGAACCTTCCATCACGGCACCGCCGCTCCTTGATTTCCCGTCGCAGCCGGTACGGAGTCCCTACGGACCCCCTACGGCCGTTCTTCAGTGGAAAGCCGAAAATCAGCCGTAGGGACTCCGTGGTGGCTCCGTACCAGAGGCGTCCCTTTTCTCTCCCCGCCACATGCTGCAATCGGATTCCGTCAGCAGGGTCTGCGCCGCAAAAACCAGCTGCTTACATCCTACCACGCCCACTCATTCGGACCGCCTTATGGCAAAAAAAGAAAAAAAATTTTGTGCAATTGGAAAAAAGGTGTACATTTGCTGAACTGAAAAAAAGTTAAAGTTTAACCTAATTAATTAAATACCATGAAAGTAAAAGAAATTATGGCCAACCTGGAGGCCAAACATCCCGGTGAAAACGAGTACTTGCAGGCCGTCCGCGAGGTTCTGGAAACCATCGAAGAAGAATACAACAAGCACCCCGAGTTCGAGGCTGCCAAGATCGTCGAGCGCATTGTCGAGCCCGACCGTATCTTCACCTTCCGTGTGACCTGGGTTGACGATAAGGGCCAGGTGCAGACCAACCTCGGCTACCGCGTGCAGTTCAACGCCGCCCTCGGTGCCTACAAAGGCGGTCTCCGCTTCCACAAGGCTGTGAACGTCTCCATGCTGAAGTTCCTCGGCTTCGAGCAGATCTTCAAGAACAGCCTCACCATGCTGCCTCTCGGCGGTGGTAAGGGCGGTTCGGACTTCGACCCCGTCGGAAAGAGCGACGCCGAAATCATGCGATTCTGCCAGGCCTTCATGTATGAGCTTTGGCGCAACATCGGCCCCGATCAGGACAGCCCCGCTGGTGACGTGGGTGTAGGCGGCCGTGAGATTGGCTACCTCTATGGTGCCTACAAGAAACTCGCCCGCGAGCACTCGACTGGTGCTCTGACCGGCAAGAGCTACGGCTGGGGTGGTTCCCTCATCCGTCCCGAGGCCACCGGCTTCGGCGCCATCTACTATGTGGAGCGTATGGTCAAGCAGCAGGGTGACAAGCTGAAAGGCAAGAAGATTGCCCTCTCCGGCTTCGGTAACGTTGCTTGGGGTGCCGCCACCAAGGCTGTCGAACTCGGTGCCAAGGTCGTCGCCATCAGCGGCCCCGACGGTGTCTGCGAGATTCCCGACGGTATCAACAAGAAGATGATTGACTACATGCTCGAAATGCGCGCTTCCAACCGCAACAAAGTCGAGGATATGGCCAAGAAGTTCCCGAAACAGTGCAAGTTCACTGCCGGCAAGAAGAGCTGGGTTGTGAAGTGCGACATCGCCATGCCCTGCGCCTTCCAGAACGAGCTCGACGAGAAGGATGCCAAGCAGCTCCTGAAGAACGGCGTGCAGTATGTCGCCGAGGTCTCCAACATGGGTTGCCAGCCCGCCGCCATCGCCGCCATCCAGAAGGCCAAAGTGCCCTTCGGTCCCGGCAAGGCTGTCAACGCTGGTGGTGTTGCCACCTCTGGCCTCGAAATCTGCCAGAACGCCGAGCACCGCAACTGGACTGCCGAAGAGGTTGACAAGAACCTCCACACCATCATGAACAACATCTATGACATGTGCGTCGAGCACGGCAAGGAGAAGGACGGTACCATCAACTACGTGAAGGGTGCCAACATCGCCGGCTTCATGCGCGTCGCCAAGGCCATGGTTGCCCAGGGCATCATCTAATCGGATATACCCGTAAAAGAAAAGGCCGTCAGTGTTGGCGGCCTTTTTCTATTGTCGCTTTATCGCCGTTTCGGCGGGTCTATTTTTGCGTACTTGCGCGCGTCGTTGGTGATGGTTGCGATGTAGATGACCGTCAGCAAGGCCACGATAGCAGCGGCCACAAGGTCAAGCAGTGTGAAACTGTCGCCGCCAAGGGATATGCTGAAGGTGGTGACCGATGGCACTGCAATCAGCACCGTGTTGGCGATAATGATGAGCATGCGGAACTCCGTGGGGCCAAGCTTGGCATACGTGAGGCGGAATTCGCTCTTGAGGTGGGCGTTGATGCTCACGTTAATGGTCATGAACAAGTAGAGGATGAATGCCGCCAGGGCCAAATCCATGTGCATCAGCGGCGACAGGCCGGCGCCTACGAACATCAGCGCCTCGTTGACGCAGTCGATGGTGTGGTCGAGGTAGTAGCCGTATATTGGGCGCTGGGTGTTGCGCACGCGTGCCAGGGTACCGTCGAGCGAGTCGCCGTACCAGTTGATGACGAGGCCTGCCGAGCTGAGCCATAGCCAGTCGATGCTGTATCGTGTGAGTACGAAGCCCAGCCCTACAATGAAGGCTCCAGCGGTGCCGACCAGTGTCAGCATGTCCGACGTAACCCACCGCGGCTGCCTTTGGGCCAGCCAGATGAGGGCTTTGCGCTCCAGTTTGTTGATAACGGATGTCTGTATCCGTTCCGCTTGTCTTATTTCGTTGTGTTCTGCCATTGTGCTAAAGTTGTGATGCTATTGGAAGTGTTATGACCTCGCCGCAGCGTTCCTTGAGGCTGCGGTGGCGCCATGCGGCTGGGTCGATGTAGGTTGATACGGCCTCGTCGGCGAGGAAGACCTCTTTCAGTTCTGCAGCATAGGCGCTGCTGTCCACCACAGCGGCTATCTCCTCGCACAGCAGGTGGCTGCGCGGGTCTATGTTGCACGAGCCTACCACTGCCACGCTGTCGTCGGCCACGATTATTTTTGAGTGGATGAATCCTTCGCCGTAGAAGCCTATCTTCACGCCGTCGGCCATCATCGAAGCGAAGTGGCGGCGCGACGCATACTGCGTTGTCTCTCCGCGGTCGCCGCGTGGCGGCACGAGCACGCGCACGTCGACCCCTCGCCTTGCGGCGCGGCGAAGAGCGTCCTTCACTTCTTTGGTGGGTATGAAGTAGGGCGTCTCAAGGTAGACGTAGGATGTGGTCCTGTCGAGCAGGCTCACTGTGAAGTGCATGAGTTGAGGCCCGTTGCCCAGCGGGCCGCTGGTGATTATGCGCACGGGCAGCAGGCCTGTCGCCGCTGTCACAGGAATGTGCGTCGGTGTGTCGAGTTTTACCCCCGTGGCATACTGCCAGTCCATGGCGAATGATGCCTGCACCGCCGCCGCCGCGGGGCCCTCGATGCGCACCATCGTGTCGCGCCAGCGTCCCCAGCCTAGCCCTTGGAGGTAGCGGTCGGCGATATTCATGCCGCCGACGTATGCCACGCGTCCGTCGATGATGACAGTCTTGCGGTGGTTGCGATAGTATCCGCGCCGTGTGATGAACGGAATGTGCACTCTGCCGAACCCTGCCGTGGCAACCCCTTGGCGCTCCAGTATGCGGTAATACCAGCGCCACGGATGGCACACCAGGTCGTCGTATAGCAGCCTCGCCTCCATACCGTCGCCGGCGCGCTTTGCCAGCAGGCTTCCGAGGCGCTGTCCCGTGGCGTCGGGCTCTACCTTGAAAAACTGCACGTAAGTGTGGTGTTTTGCCGACTTGATGTCGGCCAGCATGTCGTCGAACATCGGGCCGAAAGCCGTGTAGGTGGTTATGCTGTTGCCCTCGGTCGGTGTGTCTATCATATCGTTGTGCTGCAGTGCTCTAAGACCTTTCTCGCGCGGTGGCCGCGTGAGCCATAGCACCCATGCAGCAAAGCTCAGGACGATGCCGGCAACGAGTATGTACAATATCTTCATCTCTGTTTCATAACGGCGGCGTGTTGCTTTTATTGTGTGTCTTCGCTTGTGTTTTTTTATGTCGCCGCACCGGTAGCAATGAGTCGTGGAAGGAAAATTTGTGCCAATCGGAAAAAACTTTGTATCTTTGCACCGCAAAAAACGATTGACCAACGATGAAACACATAGAGATAATAAACGGCCCCAACCTTAACCTCACGGGGCTTCGCGAGCCGGAAGTCTACGGCAAGGTGACCATGGACGAGTGCGTCGGCGCGCTCCGCAAGCAGTTCCCCGAGGTGGAGATAGGCTACTTCCAGAGCAATGTGGAGGGGGAGCTTGTCTCGCGCATACAGCAGGTCGGGTTCTCGTGCGACGGTATCATCGTTAATCTCGGTGGCTACAGCCATACCAGCGTGGCCTTGCGCGACGCCTTGCTTGCTGTCCCTGCCCCCAAGGTGGAGGTGCACCTGAGCAATATCTTCGCCCGCGAGGAGTACCGCCACCACTCGCTTGTCACCAGCGCCTGCCGCGGCATGATTTGCGGCTTGGGCCTGCAGGGCTATTCTTTCGCCCTGCAAGCCCTGCTCGCCTGATGTAGGTGCTGCCTCTGCTGTCAGAATTTCACGATGTCGATGAGGCGCACGCCGTCGAGCCACACGGCTATGCAGCCCACGGCGCCGAGGTCGCCGGCCTCGCTCCAGTCCGCTATGGGCTGGAGTGTGATGGCGTCGACAATCTCGAAGTATTCAGGCTCGAAGCGCAGTCCGTCAGGGCAGTCGTTCACCTCGTGCCACGAAGCCAGCGTGTCGAGCACCCATTCCTTCACGTCGTCCACCTCCTCGTATTCGGCCATCTCGGCGGCCTGTTCCAGAGTGGCGTTGATGGCTGGGGCCATCTGGCGTGCAGCTGGCGAGAGGCGCATATTTCGGCTTGAGAGCGCCAGGCCGTCGTCGGCCCTCACTATGGGGCATGGCACCAGCTCTATGGGGTATTTGATCTGCGCCAGCAGCGCGCGGATGACGGCAATCTGCTGGTAGTCCTTCTCGCCGAAGTAGGCGCGCTTGGGCTGCGCCAAGTCGAACAGCCGGCGCACCACCACGGCCACACCGCTGAAGTGGCCCGGACGCCGCGGCCCTTCCATCACCTCCTCCACAGGCCCGAAGTGGTACACCTCCTTGGGCTCGCCGTCGGGGTACATCTCGTCGACAGTCGGCGTGAAGGCCAGCAGTTCCTTGGCGCGGCCCTCCGTGCGGGCAATGAGACCCTCGATGAGCTTCATGTCGGCGTCTATCGTGCGCGGGTACTTCTCCAAGTCCTCTTTGTTGTTGAACTGGATGGGGTTGACAAAAAGGCTCACCACCACCATGTCGTTTTCCTTCAGGGCACGCTCGATGAGCGAGAGATGCCCCTCGTGCAGGGCTCCCATGGTGGGCACGAGACCTATCTCAAGTCCCTGTTTTTTTGCTTCTTCTACTGCCGCTGTAAGCTCTGCGGCCTTTGTTACTTGTTTCATATCGTGTCAGTCTTTTATTTCTTCGTATGGTGTAAACCCCTCGTCGTCGGTGTCGTCGTCCTGGCGTTTGCGGAGTTCTTTGCGTTGCAGGTAGCGGTTGGGCAGCTCCAGCAGGTAGTTCACCGTCGTGAGCACCAGGCTGAAGAGCAGGGCCGAGCCGAAGTTGCTCACCTCGAAGCCGCCCACGATGCCCGAAGCCATGAGGATGATGATGGCGTTGATGACGAACAGGAACAGGCCGAGGGTCACCACCGTCACGGGCAGCGTCACCACTATCAGTATCGGCCGCACCAGGTTGTCGAGCAGCGAGATGACCACCGCTGTCAGGAGCACGGCCCAGAACGACGTCACCTCGACGCCCGGCAGCAGCCAGGCCCCCACCATCACGGCGATGCCGAGCACGACGATGCGTGTCAGGCAACCTCCGTTGCCGCTGTAGAACGTGTCTCCATTGTTGATTGTTATTTTCATGTTTTTCAGTAGTTAAGTAGATAAGGCAAATGTTTCTGCTGCTAATCCATGATTCCTTTGCCCTGGCGCACCAGCTCTATGCCGTCGCTGCAGTCTATCACCGTCGAGGGGTCGGGGTCTGCTATGCCGCCGTCCACCACCACGTCCACGCGTCCGCCGAAGCGCTCGTGTATCAGTTCCGGGTCGGTGTAGTTCTCTACCTCGTCGTCCTCGCCGATGGGACGCACGGAGGTGGCTATCAGCGGCATGCCGAGTTCCTCTACCACCGCACGCAGTATGCCGTTGTCCGGCACGCGTATGCCTATGGTCTTGTTGCTGTTCTGGTAGTTGCGCGGCACCGCGCCCGATGCCTCCATGATGAACGTGAAAGGCCCCGGCAGGCAGCGCTTGAGCAGCGCGAACACGTCCTTGTCCATGGCCCGCACATATTCGCTCGCCTGGCTCAGCGAGGAGCACAGCATCGAGTATTTTGCCTGTTTGAGCTTGAACCCTTTGAGCTGTGCTATCGCCTCCACGCCGCGCTTGTTGTCGAGGGCACAGGCAAAGGCATAGAGGGTGTCGGTAGGCAGTATGGCCACGCCGCCGTCGCGCAGCATGTCGGCTATGCGCCTCACTTCCCGCACGTTGGGGTTGTCGTTGTAAAGCTTCGTTATCATCTTTTCTGTCGCTTTTCGGCGTGCAAAGGTACGCAAAAAAATCCAATATATGCCGCCTCCTTGTAAAAATATCACTTGGCATGCCCCAACCGTCTGCCATCCAGGACCTCCACGCGGGACGGATTCGCCCCCCTATCCAGCCGGTTCCTCCCCGGAGTCCCTACGGAGCCCCTACGGCATTTCTTCAGTAGTTCTTCAGTAGTTCTTCAGTCAAACACTGAAATACTACTGAAGAACTACTGAAGAACTACTGAAGAAATGCCGTAGGGGCTCCGTAGGGGCTCC